>WQZB01000001.1 GCA_009780955.1 Polyangiaceae bacterium
TCCAACCATTTGGCCGGCACCGTATGCGTACTTGTCCTCCTTCGTTCCCACGCTATCAACGACAGCATCGATTCCGAGTTGTGCCACCGCACCTGGTGGGCCAAGCGCCCCGCTCACAACACTTGTGACCAGCCCGATCTCTCCCATGACTTGCGCGTGATGGTTCTGCGCCAAGCTGTCAAATTCTTTGACTCCTGGGATGGCTTCCGGAATTTTTTGGAGTAATTCTCCCGACTTGTTGAGTAATTCTTTCGACTTTTTGTGTAAGGCGACTGGCTTGTAAATGGGGAGGGTGGAAGGCGAGTTGGGTGGAATGGTTGACAGCTGCGCGTTGACCATGGCGGTGACGTCGGCACCGAATTGCTCGTCCTGGGCTTTCGATGGCTCGGGCAGCGGGGGCGGCTCGGCCCGGCGAGTGACCGAGGCGACGGCTTCTTTTGCTTTTGAAACGGCGTTGTGGGCTCCTTCTTCAGCTTGGTTAAAGGTTTCGCGAGCACGTGATGAAACAGCATCATACCAATTGCTCATGACGGCTTAAGTCGGCCGCTTTCGATGAGAGTTGCGTCGATGACCCAAAATCGTCACGTGCTCGTTATCAATTCAGTAACGACATAACATTGCAGCGCGCATGTACTGGATGCACGCGGCGTCAGATCGCAAGCAGTTTACTCGAAGCTTCCTGCATCGTGACAAAGGCATATCCCGCGCGGCGCAGAACATCGACCACGGCAAGGATGGAGTCGGCTTTGCGACCATGCGAAATGCGAACATCGGGTTGATGTGACCGAAGTGCTTCGAGACCATCGTTGGCGTCGAGCATGTCAATGCCGTGAAGCTCGAGATTGATGAGCGGCTCGCCCACGCACATTCGCGCGAGCAAGCGCGCGCGCGAAGCTCCGGCAAGAGTGACGCTCGTTCCGATGAACGGCAAGCGCACGCCGCGCGTCACCTGAACGGGGATCTCGAGCATTCCTTTGCCACGCCTGTAATAGGGGCGACCAACGCGATACGGCTGCGTGGGCGCGAGCATTACTTTCGGCGTATCGACGATGGACCGGCTCGTCCTCCCGCGCGCGGCAATGGCCGTGATGGCCAATGCCTTTGCGACCCAATAGGCAGGACATGGGAACACCGACGCGTCGTAGCGCACGCCGAGCTCGGTAAGGGCATCGAAAACTTCGTCGGTAATCGTGTAGCCTGGTGCACGAAAACCGAGCGGGCGCACGCCCGCTCCTTTCTCGATGGCGCGGGCGCCTTGCTCGATTTGCCGGAGGATCTCCGCACGCCCGAGACGAACGAAGTCGTAGCGATGATCGAGCGAATGGTTCGCGATTTCGTGGCCAGCGCGCGCAGCCCGAGCGAGCCCATTCGATGCATTTTGCCGAACGAGATCGCTTCCAACTGCGAAGAGCGTCAGCGGAAACGCACCCGCGTTGGCCAATTCACCGAGCCGCCCAAGCGCCACATCGTAAACGAGCGTTGCTGCTTGAGCGGGCGGTACTAGGCCGTGAATCTCGAAGTAGTTCGGGATCTCGTCGAGATCGACGCTGATGGAAGCGAGACGCACCCGCAGTTCCCCCCAAACACCACGCTTATGCGCCGCCAATGGTTTTGGCAACTTCCGCCGCTAGATCCTCGGTTTTCTTCTCGATGCCTTCACCAAGGCCGAAACGAAGAAATGCGTTCAACTTGAGCTCACCACCAAGCTTTTTACCAAGTTCTTTTCGGATCGCGTCGATCGAACCCTCGCCCGGCGCCCACACATTGTCTTGGCCGAGAAGCGTAACTTCCGAGTACCACTTCGTGACTTTGCCATCGATGATCTTTGGCCACATTGCCTCTGGCGGGCCTTTGCGTGCCTGAGCGGCCTTGCGCTCTTTGGCGAGCTCGGCGGGCGACAAATCTGTTGCGGCATCGAGCTCTGCGAGGCGAGCCTTTGCGCTTTCGACTTCTTCCTGCATTTGCGCAAAATAGATTTCTTTTTGCTTGTCGATTTGCGACTGCGAAAGCTCGCTCTTGTCGACGACGAGCGGGTTCATCGCGGCAACCTGCATGGCGGCATTTTCGACGAAACCCGTGAACTCTGCATGCTTCGTGTCGGCGGTTGGCGCCTCGGCTGCAATCAGCACGGCAAGCTTGCCGCCTTGGTGGACATAGTCTTTGACGATGCCATTGGGGCCCGACGCTTCTAGGCTGTCCCAGCGACGCACAACGATGTTCTCGCCAATCGTACCAACGAGCTCTTGGCGGACGAGATCAATCGTTTTTTCGGAACCAGGATAGATTTGCGCACCAAGGTCGGCGCCCTTCGCTAGTCCTTTTTGGGCTAGGGTTTGCGCGACTGCCAGAACGTTCTTCACGAACGCCTTGAAGTCATCGCCGCGAGCCACGAAGTCTGTTTGGCAATTGACTTCCACGATGACACCCTTTTTGCCGTCCGCGCTAACCCAAGTAGCCACTTGCCCTTCGGTTGCCACTTTGCCAGCACGCGATGCGGCTTTAACAATGCCTTTTTTGAGGATGACGTCAACGGCCCCATCGAGATCTCCATCCGCTTCCACAAGTGCATTCTTGCAGTCGGACAGACCGGCATTTGTACGCGCGCGTAATTCTTTGATGAGTGCGGGGGTAATCGCAGCCATGATGATTTCCTTTTTTTGAATCCGATCGAAAGCAGTTTAGCCAGGATTGTTCTCGGAGCCGCTCTTGTCGCCGCCGCCGCTTTCGCTGTGCCCTTCGCTTGAGCGACCGCGACCGCGTGCGTAGGAGACTTCGGCCGAGGGACCACGATGCCCTTCGTCGTGCGAGGCGTGATCTTTGCGGCGCTGCGTGCCGTCGATGACGGCGTCGGCCACACGCTGCGTAATGAGCTTTATCGAGCGAATGGCGTCGTCGTTGCCGGGAATCACGAAGTCGATGAGATCCGGATCGCAATTCGTGTCTGTGATGGCAATGAGCGGAATCGCCAGTTTCTTCGCCTCGCTCACCGCAATCGATTCCATCGCTGGGTCGATAATGAACACGGCTGCCGGCAGAACGCTCATGTTCTTCAGACCTCCCACGTACTTCTCGAAGCGCTCACGCTCTTTCTCGAGGCGTGACACTTCTTTCTTCGGCAACTGCAAGTACGTGCCGTCTTCCTTCATTCGCTCGAGTTGTCGCATGCGATCAAGGCCTTGCTTGATCGTACGGAAGTTCGTGAGCGTGCCGCCCAGCCAACGATTTACGACGTAAAACGAGCCCGAGCGCGCGGCTTCTTCTTGCACGATTTCTTGCGCCTGGCGCTTCGTACCAACCATGAGTAGCTGGCCGCCGCGACCGACCGTGTCGGTAATGAAGTTGAAAGCACGCTGAAAAAGACGGGCGGTTTGATCGAGATCGATGATGTGGATACCGTTACGCGAACCATAAATGTACGGGCGCATCTTCGGGTTCCAACGCTTGGTTTGGTGACCGAAGTGAACGCCCGCATCGAGTAGCGAGCGAAGGGGCAACGGGAAATCGTTTTTGAGCTGCGGAATTTCCGACTGAGTCATGATGTTGCGCTTCCTTTCGGTTGTGCCTCCGCTCCCCTCCGAGGCCAGCAAGTCTGCTACTTGCACCGGGCCGACGGTTTGCGCTGGGGAACGTGTGAAGTTTGCAAATTGCGAGAGGGAGCGGCACTTTAGTCGCGCGCCGCTGCACGTCAACCTCTTCGATGCTATAGAGGCGGCCCTGTTGGAGGCTTGGTCCATGCGCATTGCATCGTTTGCGTTTTTCGCGTTCGCCGCCATCGCGGCCATCGCGTTTGCAGCGTGCGGACCGAAGAAGATGCCGCAAGGGCCCGCGCCCGAATACGAAGAGCCCCGAGCGCCGTCGTGGTACGACGCCGGGCCTTCTTCGTCGAGCGAGCCTGCGGATGCGGCCGCTGAAGCGGGCAAGTAAAACTACGCGTATAGTGCGCGGACTATGGACAAAGCGCAGATTCGTCACATCGCCGAGCTCGCAGAGCTCTCCCTGTCGAGCGAGGAAGAAGAGCATCTCGCCACCGAGATTGGTGCAATCCTCACGTATGTGGCGGAGCTCGAGGCCCTGGACACGACGAACGTGCCGCCAACCACACACGCGATCCGCGCTGCAGCGCTGGAACAAAGCCTTCGCCCCGACGAAGTCCGCCCCGGGCTATCGCACGACGATGCGCTGGCCCAAGCGCCCAAGGTTCTACGCGATGGCTTCTCGGTTCCGAGCTTCGTGGAGTAAAGCGCCGTATGACTGCATCAGGGCTTTCAAAAACCGTCTCCGTCGTCGAACTTGCCGACCGCGTCCGGCGTGGCGAAACAAGTGCCGTGGCTGTTGCGCATGACACACTTTCGCGCATTGACCAAGACAACGGCAACCTCAACGCCTTTCTCACGGTCACGCGCGACGAGCTTCTCGAGCAAGCTCACGCCATCGACGAGAAGCGGGCGCGCGGGCAAGCTCTGGGGCCTCTTGCGGGCGTGCCCATTGCGCTGAAAGATGCACTCTGCACGCGAGGCGTCCGCACCACGTGCGGCTCGAAAATGCTTGCGTCGTATGTGCCGCCGTACGACGCGACCGCGGTGAGCCGACTGCGCGCGGCCGACGCTCTTCTGCCCGGCAAAACGAATATGGACGAATTCGCCATGGGTTCGTCCAACGAAACCTCCGCGTTCGGTCCTGCGCGAAATCCTCACGACCGAGAGCGCACACCAGGCGGATCATCCGGCGGCAGTGCGGTCGCTGTCGCATCCGGCATGACCCCCGCCTCGCTTGGAAGCGACACGGGCGGGTCGATCCGCCAGCCCGCCTCCTTCACCGGCGCCGTTGGCGTGAAGCCCACCTATGGCCGCGTCTCGCGCTTCGGTCTCGTTGCCTTTGCTTCGAGCCTCGACCAAATCGGTCCATTCGCAAGTGACGTGCGTGGCGCCGCCCGCGTGCTCGGCGTCATCGCGGGTGCCGACGACCGCGACGCAACGTGCTTGCCCGCGCCCGGCGACGACTACGAAGGTGCTTGCGGCAAGGCGGTTCGTGGTCTTCGCATTGGCGTGCCCGAGGAATACTTCGGCAGCGGGCTCGATCCCGAGGTCGAGGGAAGCGTGCGCGCAGCCATAGCGCGTCTCGAAAGCGATGGCGTCATGATCAAGAAAGTGCATCTTGCACATACACGCCATGCCGTTGCAACCTACTACGTCATCGCGACCGCCGAGGCATCGAGCAACCTCGCACGCTTCGACGGTGTTCGTTACGGTCTTCGCGTCATGGGAAGCGCCGCAGCGAACAGCAAGCACTCGCAAGGCAGCGCGCTCAGGGCGATGATCGGCGCAACGCGCGACGCGGGATTCGGTAGCGAAGTAAAAAGGCGCATCTTGCTCGGCACCTTCGTTTTGTCGGCGGGCTACTACGACGCCTACTACCTCAAAGCGCAGAAGGTTCGCACACTCATCCGCCGCGACTTCGACAAAGCTTTTGGCGAGGTCGACGCCATCGTGTGTCCCACCTACCCAACGCCAGCATTCAGGCTCGGTGAGAAAACGAGCGATCCTCTCGCGATGTATCTCTCCGACGTCTACACGCTGCCCGCGAGCCTCGCGGGACTGCCGGCGATGAGCGTGCCGTGCGCGCCAACGAAAGCCGGCCTGCCTGTCGGCTTGCAAATCATCGCTCCAGCGCTGAAAGAAACGACGATGTTCGCGCTCGCCTCGGCAGTGGAAGGACAATAAAACTGTCTGGAATTCTTCTTGTCGACAAGCCCAGAGGCCCCACGAGTCATGACGTCGTTGCACGGCTGCGTCGCATCCTCTGCACACGTCAAATTGGCCACTGTGGAACGCTCGATCCCATGGCAACCGGCGTGCTGGTCGTCGCCGTCGGAGAAGCCACGAAGCTCGTTCCATGGCTTACCGCGGATGACAAATCGTACGAGACCACGGTGCGCTTTGGCGTTGGCACGAGCACGCTCGACGCGGACGGACAAGAGACATCGCGCATTCCGATCTCGCATGATCTCGCGCAGGCGCTCCTTGCTATCGAACGCGGCGCAAAAGAAATTCCGGAGCCGCTGCACAGCGCCATCGAACGCGAACGCGCGCGCACCGAGCAAATCCCTCCGGCATTCTCCGCCGTGCGCGTGAACGGCGAGCGCGCACACAACCTCGCGCGTCGCGGACAGGCGCCAGATCTCGCGCCGCGCCCCGTGGGACTGCGTCGCATCGACGTGGTCGGAGCGCGTCTCGATCCCGAACCAGAGCTTCGCCTCGCCATCGAGGTGACGAAAGGCTACTTCGTGCGCTCGCTCGCGCGCGATCTCGCCGAATCGCTCGGCACTGTGGGGCACTTGACGAGTCTTCGTCGCACGCGTTCGGGTGCCTTCTCGATCGACGATGCGATCTCGATCGATGGCGCATTCGCCGATCCCGAGGGCGCGATGAATCGCGCCCCTACGTCCAATCAAAACGCATTAGTAGGGGCATATGGCCATACGCCCCTACCGCGCGATGCGCTCATGTCGCTCGAGCGCGCAGCAGCGATGGCGATGCCCGTGAGCACGCTGACCGCCGATGGCGTTCGCGCCGCTCGCTTCGGACAGCGCGTTCGCCCTGGTGATCTTCTAGCGCCTCACGCATGCCCGTCGGCCTGGCTCGACGACGACGGCAGGCTCGTTGCCGTTGGACAAGCAGACGCCGATGGCAGCGGCCAAGTCTTGCGCGGTTTCGTAGGTTCATCGCTAGCTGTTGTCTTCTTCGATGCTTGTGTTCTCTGATGCCTCCCGTCGAAGACTTTCGCCAAGAAGTCGACCTAGCCACGAGCCCACATGCGTAGAGTCATGCGCCATGAGCTTGCCGATCGCGATCACCGACATCCTCCACGGTCACGCCATTGAGTGGGAGCGGCTCGAGTTCAAGGAGGGCTGGAACCCGCTCAGGGTGCTGCACACGCTCTGCGCGTTCGCCAACGACTTTCGCAACCTCGGCGGCGGCTACGTCGTTATTGGCGTGGCCGAGAGCAAGGGGCGCCCCGTGTTGCCGCCGGTCGGCATCACGCAGGAGGAGGCCGACCGCATCCAGAAGGAGCTACAGAACCTCGGGCACTCGGCCATCTTCCCGTCGTACCACCCGCTCGCCGCCCCCTACGTCGTTGACGATAAGTTGGTGCTCGTCCTCTGGGCTCCTGGCGGCCGCAACCGCGCATACCGTGCGAAGACCTCGCTCTCGAAGAACAGCACCGAGACAGCCTGGTACATCCGCAAGAACTCCAGCACCGTAAAGGCGGCGGGCGACGATCTCGAAGAGCTTTTGAGCCTCACGGCATCCGTTCCCTACGACGATCAAGAGAACATCTATGCGAAGGTCGGCGATCTCTCGCGTACCCTCGTCATCGAGTACCTACGCGAGGTGAAGAGCGACCTCGCGAAACGGACGAAGAAGCTCTCGCTCGAAGAGCTGGGGCGCCGCATGGGTATCGTCAGCGGTGTGCCCGAGATGCCGTTCGCCATCAACGTCGGGCTGCTCTTCTTCAACCCCGAGCCGTGGCGATTCTTCAAACAGACGCAAATCGATGTCGTCTGGTTCCCCGAGGGACGCGGCGGCGATCGCTTCACCGAGAAAGAGTTCAAGGGGCCACTCCACCAGATGCTCCGCGATGCGCTCGCGTACATCAAAAAGACCTACCTCTCGACGACAGTCGTGAAGCACAAAGACCGGGCCGAGGCAGACCGCGTATCCAACTTTCCCTACGAGGCCATCGAAGAAGCGCTCGTCAACGCCGTCTACCACCGCGACTACAACACGCGAGAGCCCATCGAGGTGACCATCACGGGCGACGAGCTCACCGTCATGAGCTACCCAGGACCCGATCGCTCCGTGAAAACGAGCGATCTCGTGAAGGGCTTGGCCACCTCGCGGCGCTACAGGAACCGGCGCATCGGCGAGTTTCTCAAGGAACTCGATCTCACCGAGGGGCGCGGCACGGGCATTCCGAAGATCCTCCGCGCCATGAAGAAAAACGGCTCACCGAGGCCGAAGTTTCGTACCGACGAGTACTACTCGTTCTTCGCGACTGTCTTGCCGATCCATCGCGACGCCAAGGCAGCCGCACCTGACTTGGGGAGTACGGCAGGCCAAGTTACAGGCCAAGTTACAGGCCAAGTTACAGGCCAAGTTACAGGCCAAGTTACAGGCCAAGTTGCACAGGTCGTCGCACACCTCGATGGCGAGCTCACTCGCCAAGAACTCCAGGACGCCGTGGGCGTCGCGAGCCGAGCGCACTTCCGAACCACCTACCTGGACCCAGCGCTCGAAACAGGCCTCGTCGAGATGACCCAACCCGACAAGCCTAACAGCCGGAGCCAGCGGTACCGTCTGACGCCAGCAGGGAAAAAACTACGCGCGCAGCAGCCGAAGAAGAAATAGCTGATCCGAAGTTAGCCGCTCGGCGAACGGCAGACTTCGGTCTAGCCCCTCACGCATGTCCTTCGGCGTGGCTCGATGAAGGCGGAAAGCTCGTTGCCGTTGGACAAGCGAGCGCCGATGGCAGCGGCCAGGTTCTCAGGGGCTTTGTATCCGCGTAAGAGGCTTTTTCTTTTTTTTTGCGAGCCATTTCTTGGCTTCTGCCGCATTCGCCAAGGGGCCCGAAGGCGCTGCCTTCAGGTACGCACTGTATTCGACCACGGCTTCATTGAACCTGCCGTCGTCGTGCAACCACGAACCAAGCCAGTAATGCGCCGGTGCGAATGTCGGATCCGCCTGCGTTGCGACTTTGAGATCGGCGATGGCGCCCGCTTTGTCTTGTGCGGCATACTTGCATAATGCACGATTCGCGCGGAAGTCTGCATTGTCTTTGAGCGCGATGGCTTTGTCGAAGGCAACAATGCACTCCGGCACCGCACGCGCCGTTCGAAACTCGAAGCCAATCGTGCCAAGCAGCGCCGCGTCGTCGCCAGCGACGCGCTCGGCTTGCTTCAACTTCGCGACGGCAAGATCGGTTTTTCGGGCACCCATGAGGTGGTGCGCGTAGGCAAGGTAGAAGCGCGCATCGTTGGGCGAGAGTCGAATCGCGTCTTCAAATGCCTTTGACGCGGCGTCGACCTCGCCTTTGCCAGAGAGCGCAACAGCGAGATTGAGCATAACGTTGGCGCTCTTGCGATCGCGTGCGAGCAGTTGGTTGGCAACCGCCACGGCGTCGTCGAACTTCTTCGCCTCGATGTAGATCGCCGTGAGATTTTCGGCTGCCTCGTGCAAGTCGGGCGAGAGCGACAGCGCCTTTTTATAATTCGCCTCGGCCGAAGCGGGATCATTGGTTTTTTCCATGACGACGCCGAGGTAGTAATAAGCGTCGGCCCGCCGTGGGTCATTGCGAATCGCGGTTTCGAACGCTGCGCGTGCGCGCTCCCAGTTTTCTGCCTTTATCGCCGAAGTACCCTCGGCAAAAGCAGCATCATCGCGAGAAGGCGCGACGGGCGCATCCGCCGAGGCACTAGGCTTGGTGACTGTTTCCGACACGGCAGATGCCGCCGGCGCGTTCGAACCACCACACGCTGCAAATGCAGCAACTGCAACAGCAATCGCGGCTACAGAAAAAACGTGGCATTGCATCGAGCTGTCTCCATCATTCATCATTTATCCTTGCCCGGTCCATGTGGACTCGGCAGCTGCAGCCAACAAAACTTCGCGGATTTCTTTGAACCGAGGGCCAGGCAAAACTTTGCTGCCATCGAGCTCGCTCACGTAAAACACGTCGGCAACCTTCGTGCCCTCGGTGTTGATCTTCGACAGCACGATGGTCAAGCCGAGATGATGAATCGCGCGGGCGAGGCTGAAGAGCAAGCCCGGACGATCTTTTGCGAAAACTTCGACAATGGTGTGACGCGGTGAGGCCCGATCATCGACGGCGACTTCCGAACGAACGGCCGGACTCGGGCGCTGTCGCCACGGCGATACCGTTCCGATGCGCTCGCGCAATAGATTTGCAGCGTCGACGCCACCGCTGCAAACGCTCTCGAGATCGCGCACGAGCCGAGGCATTGCCTGCGTCACGCCTTCGACCTCGCCGTGCGCGTCGCGAACCCAAAAGAGGTCCACCGCTTCGCTGATACCGTCCGAGATCTCGCGAGAGTAAACTTGCGCACCGAGCACTTCGAGCCGGTTCGCCGTGATGGCTGCCGCGATGCGCGCGAGCAGCCCCGGTGCGTCTTCGGCGACGACGCAGAGCTCGCCTGCTTCTGGATGACGTGACGGAACGAGCGCGGCGTAAACGAACTTGCCTTCGCGCGCGCGCTCGGCGGCCACACGAGCGTGGGCCCCGATAGCCTCCGGTGAGTTCGCAAGCAGGTAGCGCTCGGGCATCGATACGACGAAGGCCTCGAGATCGCTCCTTTTGCCTTGCCACACTCCGAATGCGGCTTCCTTCAGACGCTGCACACGCGCCGTGTCCATCGGGTGCGGGCTCGACTCGGGCGCGGCTGGAACTCCCCCGGCAGTCCCAAGGATGTATGCATCAGATGCAAAATACAACTCATCGAGCATGCGCGACTTCCACGAAGTCATCGCGGTTGGCGACGTTGTCGTGAGATCGCACATGGTGAGCAGATACAGATTGCGCAACGCTTCGCGCCCCTGTACCTGCGCGCAGAAGTCTTTCGTCGTGCTCGGGTCGTCGAGATCACGGCGCGTGGCCACGTGGTACATGAGCAGGTGATCGCGGACGAGCGCGTGCACTTCGGCGGCTTCGTCGGGCGGTATGCCGAGACGCGGGAGGATGGTGTCGCAAAGCTCGGCGCCGACAATCGAGTGATTTCTCCGCGAACCTTTTGCGTCGGGATAGCCCTTGCCAACGTCGTGAAGAAGCGTCGCGAGAAAAAGCGTCTGCGGCCGCGCAATCTCGGCGGCGAGGCGGCTCGCGAGAGGCCACGCCTGAGCGTTGTCCCCGCGGCAGAGAGCACGGAGCGCATCGACGGCGGCGACGCTGTGAACGTCGACCGTGTAAACGTGGTAAACGTCGTGATGTACGCGACCGGTGACGGGCGCAAACTCCGGGATCATCGCGAGCACCAGGCCCACCTCGTGGAGCTCGCCAACGATGGATCCGCGGCGCAGCGGGACCTCGGCCACCGTGCAAAGCAAATCCACGAAGAGACGCCGAGCTTCCGAACTCGATCGAAGCCGTGACGCCCACGATGCATCGGCCGCGGCGCGCGTAATGGTGTCGCGCGCAAACGGCAGGATGGGCGCCTTCTTCTTCACGCACGCTTCGTAAGCGCGCAGAGCGAGCGCCGGATCGCTCGAGAGCTCACCGGGATTGACCGTCACCTGTCCGTCGAAGAGCCGAACGCCGCGGCCAAGGTCCACTTCGACCGGCCTATTTCGCCGCCTGATCGGAAGAACGCGCACGAGCAGTGCCTCGCGAGCGCGCGAGACGACGCGCGCGTGGCCGAAATAATCTTGCATGAAACGCTCGGCGGCCGCGGCACGCTCCGTGTCGCCGATGTCTTGCTCGTTCGAGGACTCATTCGATACTATTGCATCATGCACGTATCCAATCGCGACAGCGATGGCTTCTTGACGGTCGAAGGCGAGCCGGTCGCTTCTGCGGCCAGCATGAGCGTGCAGGCGGTTGCGCACGCGCCATAGAAATTCCTCGGCGCACGCAATCTCGTGGGCCTCGCGCGGAACAAGAACGCCGAGACGTACGAGCTCGGTCCACGCTCCTCCTTCGTAGGCAGGTTTGCGCATCCGAAAGCGTGCGCGTGCTGCCCAGTATGCGATGTCGAGATCGCGCAGCCCTCCAGCGCCGGCCTTCACTTCGGGCTCGAGCAAGTAGACCGATCCTCCGAAGCGAGCATGCCGCGCGGTTGCTTCTTCTTCGAGACGGGCAGCAAAGCGCCCCAGCTCGCCTTCGCTGAAGAGACCGGCGTAGGCGCGCTCTTCGATCGCGTCGAGCAGCGTGCGATCGCCGGCGAGGTAACGCAGATCGAGGAGCGATGTTGCAGTCGCGAGATCCTCTTGTGCCAGTTCGAGCATTTCTGAGCCGTCAACGACTTGATGGCCCACCGCCAACCCGGCATCCCACAAGGGATAGAGCAGCATATCGGCGAGGCGCGATACGGCATCGCGATGCTTCGAACCGGAGCTCGTGACGAGACGCACGTCGATGTCGGATCGGAATGCGACCGCACCGCGACCGAGGCTTCCGACAGCGGCGAGGACCAGAGGCTCGCCATTGAGAAGATCAGGGGTTCGATGTACGGCTTCGGCAAAGAGCTCAGTGACGAGAGCATCGAGCAAGGCTGCTCGAGCCCTGCCGAGTCGCAATCCGTCTTCGCCAGCGCCAAGGAGGCGGTCGAGTTCGTCCCAGTGGCGATGCGCTGCCGCGGCGACGTGTTCGCGAGCGGCGTCGCTGGCGGGAGGCCCCGACGCGGCTTCTGGGGATACAACCTCCTTAATCATGAAAAAACGCGCTCGACCTTACCACCGAGCCTTCCCAATGGCGTGTCTTTCCCTTACCCTGCGCCTTCGCACGCCGGCTCGAGCCGCGCGAGGAGGCACTGGTTATGTTCAAGAATCGTCTTTTTTCATTGATTGCACTTTGCACCGTAGGCGTGCTCGGCGCCGCGGCGGGTGGCTGCGCTGGGTCGGCGAAGGTATCTGCGGGGGCCACGGAGCCCGCGGCCGAGCCGGCACCGCCGCCACCTGCGCCTACGCACCAACACCACCACAGGGCGTTCAAGGCGATCGGTAGGGCGAGGATCGTCAACAACGAGATCCAGATCCCTGGCAAGATCCAGTTCGATCTCGACAAATCGACCATCCGAGATTCCGCCGAGACAAAGGAAATTCTGGATACGCTTCTCCAGGAGATGAAGGACAACCCGCAGATCACCAAGCTTCACATCGAAGGCCACACCGACAAACAAGGTGACCTCGAACACAACAACAAACTCTCGAAGGCTCGCGCAGACGCTGTTGCAGCTTGGCTCGCGGGCCACGGCATCGACCAATCGCGTATCGTGACCGTTGGCATGGGTCCGTCGAAACCGATCGCCTCGAATGACACCGAGCAGGGTCGCGAACAGAATCGCCGCACGGAGTTCAAGATTTGGGAAGTCGACGGCGAACTAACAGAGGAAGCAAAGGCTGCCGGCGCAACGAAGTAATCGCAGGAACAACAACCCTTATTGAGCCCTGGTCATACACGCAGGCTCGTCGATCTCGTCGATGTCGAGTGCTGCGTGTTCGGCCTTTGTGCTATTGAGGGGATTCGGATTGCGCACGCGCGAAGGTGGCGGAATTGGCAGACGCGCTGGATTCAGGTTCCAGTGGGGTAACTCCTGTAAGGGTTCAAGTCCCTTCCTTCGCACTGTAAGCTGGCGAAATCATTGAGCGCGGCCGACCCAAAAACCAAAACCCGGCCAATACCCTGAGCGGGCTTCATGAGCGCCACGGGTAGCGGTGGGAACTGGCAGCACCGTTCCTTGCGGTGGGGTTTTTACGTTGACGTTTTCGAAGTGCGGTGTGCCCTTCACGTAGTGCTTCGCTGCCGTGCTCTTCGGGCGATGGCCAAGCCATGCGTCCACCCATTGCGAGTCGTAGCCGGCGCGAGCACACCATGTGGCGAATGTTGTCCGCCATGAGCGATCGTCAAACGGCAGAAGCGCGTCATTACCTTCGATGAGCTCGGGGGGCGTCGATGCCCGCCGTCGCGAATGCCTGGCGCGTGATCTCCGGGATCTTTTCGACGTCGCGCACGCGGTCGTCGGAGATCGGAAACATCAATCCCGTGTGGTCCTTCGCTTCGCTGTACATTGCACGTAACAGGGCAACGAGCTCGGGATGAATCGGCACGTCGCGGCGCGAGTGCTTCGTCTTCGGATCGCCAATCTCGCCGCTCTTCATGTCTCGAGCGCGCTGCACCTTGATGACCGGCCGGCCGGTCGTCGAGACGCACGTCATTGGTCCAGCGCAGGCCGTAGAGTTCGGCGGGGCGTAGCCCCGTGAAAGCCTTGACGACACACATGCGTCGAAATTCGATCGTCAACGCGGCACACGAAACGAGCTTGAGAAAGTCGGCCGGTTCGAGCGCTTGGCGCTCACGCTCGTCTTCGTCGCGATCACTCAACGAGACAGGCGGCTTGATGCCGGCCGACGGATTCGCCGCAAACGGGCCGACGCGCACGGTGCTGTAATCTGGATCGTCGTCGGAGAAGGCTCGCGAGAGCGGCGCCTTGATCTGGCTGCTCCAAATGTTGAAGCACCACTTCGCAGAGATCTTTTTCTCACGCCGAAGCTTCGCTAGGTTGTCCCGGATCGCCTTCACATCGACTTGGGGCGGGCGCCCAGCTCACGAGCCAGCGCGGTGATTCCGCGGATCGTTGTCGTCATTTGTCAACTCCAAAACAAACACCCTACAAAAAACACCGCCACTGAACGGATCCTGGGGTCGCAAGCATCCCCCAGAAAATTCGCGTTGGGAGGACCCGAAAGGGGGTGGCGCAAGCCAGTAGGGAGGCCAGGGAGCCCTTTTCGCGAAGAGACATAGCGCGCGTGCGCACACGTACTGAGGAACAGCCGATTTGACTCCCTACCCTCCCTAGCATGCCTAAGTATTGAATACTCCATGGTTATCCGAGGGAGGGTCACCCTCCCTGTCGCCTCCCTAACCCTCCCTGAGATGACGTTCGGCAAGCGTGAGGCGGACAAGCGGGTACATCATCACGCCATTGCTTTTCCGTGGCGCGTGCCCGAGACCGCGCAGACGTTCTGCGAAGCGGTTGCTCGCGAGCGGTCGATGGCCGTTCTCTGAACACCATCCTTTGTAGGCCGAATAGAGTTCGGCTCCTTTGCTGCCGCCGCCACTCAACAGCTCGTCGTTGCGTAACGGTCGAAAGTTAGCGTCGACAAACAGCGCAACCTGGTCGGCATTCTTTGGCCACTCCGCGAGAGGCGGCGTGATGGCTGCTTGGGATCGTGTACGCCTTCGCACGAATGAGTCGAGCGGCGCCTTCGAGAAGCCAACTCACGATCTCCGGCAGCTCGGTGAGGAGCTTCGAGACGATCTCGGGATCACGCGTCGGGTCGTCCTTAAGGTTCCGATTGAACGTGAGGACGACGAAGCGGCGCCAGAAGCCTTCGGTCTGGTCGCTCGTGCCGGGGAGTCGATTCGCGGCGAAGTAGTGCCCGGCCTTCGGACGGAACGTCATCGGGCTCTCGCGGATGATGCGGCCGACAATAGGATCACCAGTGACAATCGCCTTGAAGGCTTCACTCGCGATGATCTCACGCTCGGGGAGCTCGCCCACCGCGTTTAGGTGCTTGCCGACGAGCATTGCGCGCCGGTATTCCTGGGCCCAGTCCTGCGGCGCGATCGCGCTCGTCGTGCCCGCGGGCATGCATGCGATGATGAGATCGGCGAGCGTGCTCTTGCTGAACGATCGACCACACGCCGTTCTCCCGCCTGTAGCGCCACGGGTGAAGCTCATCGAAGACGAGCTCGTTACGCGGTCCCAATCGATCGATGAGGCGCTCCGCAAGTTCGACGTGGTCGCCCCGCTCGAAAGGACCCAACGCGGTGTTCCGATCGTCGGCCGTGTCGTCGGCAACACGCACGCGCGCGCTGTCCGCTTCATCGCCGGCGGGCTCATCGTCGTACAATTGCGTGTCGTTCGAGTCCTGCGATAACGGTACGAGCTTGGACAACAAGCGCCCGTCCTGCAAGAGGTCAGAGACGTCCTTGTAGGGTGCCGGACACTCGAGCGTGACGAGCGAGCGGGCGACGTCACGGAGCGAATTGGCGATCTCGAGTGCGTGCTTGCGGCCCACGTCATCGCGATCGGCGACGATGACGACGTCACGATCACGAAGGACCTCTCACGCATGCTCCGCAGCGACACGCGCCGTGCATCCGGTGTGCGTAGAGACCGGCCCCGTTCGCCTCGATGGCGCCGGCAAACTCCTCACGCGAGCAATGCACATACTCGCCAACATGAGTCGTTGTCCTCGACCAAATAGGAATCAACGCCCTTCGGGGATCCCGACGTGCACCTCACGGGCTGGCCGGGCACGATCCCCCGGCGAGTCAACTCGAGATCGATTCGCCTGCCGACACGTCCTCTCACCGGAAGACCGAGCATCCGGCGTTCGACAGTTTGACGATGGGCGAGTGCAGCTTCAGCGACGGAAGCAATGATGTTGATGTCGATGTCGATGTCGATCACCACGCCCAGAAAATATGCATGGTGCATGCAAAATGTCGAGACGTAACAGCGCGATACTAATAAGAAAACACATGGTACCAACGTACCCTGTGTTTTTATCGAGGCGTGCGTCGCGTGCGTTTCGCGCGCTTCTTTGCAGGGTCTTGCTGATACCGCTCCACGAAGGACTTGGGCGCCCAACCGCGCTGAGGAACGCCGTCGTGATCGAGTCCCGCTCGCCATACCCAATTCGCGGCGAGCTTCGCGGCGCCGTTCTTGCGAAATCCGAAACGGTCAACCAACTTTCGCGCGGTCTCATATTCAAGCCCGAGGCTCTTATCGATATGTCCAAGAGCAACAATTAGGTTCAAAGTTTGATATTTGTAAAATCGTTGTTCGTCCACGTCGTCGCATTCGCTCGACGGCTTTATTGGCGTGTACCGTCGAATGGCCTCTTTGATTCGCTCGCGCCGATGGGCCCCTTTGGCTTCTCGATTTTCGAGCGCGGAAACCATCCGTTCGACCTCAGAGTTTACCGAAGTATCTCCCGTGAGGCGTCTCAGAACCACGATCGCAACGTTCATTGCGTCCACGAACGACGGATCATATGGAGACTCGTGCTCATGACCCCATTGACGTATGTGAAGTGCGTGCAACGCCGCGAGCGCGAGACGAGTACCGCATTCGAACACGTCGAGGTGGTACGAGACATCGCACGAAAAGAGCCCCCAAGCGACCTTGTCCACGTCGAGTGACTCCCCGACTGGTCCCGCGGCCAATTCGCAGGGGGAAGGGGCCAGGGGGCGAAGCGAACGACCGGGACCGAGATTGGCTCAAATCGGTTCTCGCGTCCACAGGTCGAGATCGGGGTCGGCGACGTGGCGTCCGGAGAGATTTTTTCAGGGTCAAGGGGCCACCCGACGGATTGCCGAAGCAGTCCTTCGGGTGGCGGTGGCGGGACGATTCAGCGCCGTTTGTGTGTTCGTCGCTGACGCGCCGGCGGCTTCATGGCGGGAGCTTGAGGCGGCGGGTCGGCATCTTCGATCTTCGGCTTGAGTCTTGAACGATACGACTCGCCTTCGACAACGAAGTCGTAGGCGGAGTTGCGGAAGCGATCGACGGCGCTCTGCGCGAGCAAGACATCGTCGAACATCGCGAGCCACTCGGCGGTGTCACGATTGGATGTAATGATCATCGAGCCGCGGCCGGTGCGTTCGAGGAAAAGTTGATACACATCTTTGCTCTCTTCCTTCGACATCGCATCGAGCGCGAAGTCGTCGAGGATGAGCAGATCGACGGTGGTGAGCGCGATCATCTCGGCATCGCGCGAGTTGTCGAACCTGCTTTGCTGAAGCCGCTTCAACGTTCTGTCGGCACGCGCGAACTTGACGTGATAGCCGTGGTTGCACGCGATGTGACCGAGCGCACTGGCGAGGAAGGTCTTGCCGACGCCGACAGGTCCGAGAATGCAGACGTGACGATGCGTCTGGAGGAAGCGAAGGCTCACCAGCTCATGGAGCACCTTCTTGTCGAACGAGATCTTCGCTGTCTTGTCCCAAAACTCCATCTTCATCGATGGGTCGAGTCCAGCTTCGGTCGCGCGCAGGTTGGCCGCGGCGCTGTCGCGACGTGCAATCTCGTCGGTGAGGATCGTCAGCAGCAGCTCGTCGAACGCCATCTGTTGCTTGTCGGCGAGCAGGAGTCTGTCCGGGAGGGTCTCGGCGATGCGGCCAAGGCGAAGACGCTTGAGTGCGTCGACGAGGTCTGAGTTGAGTGCATGCGTGGAGGCAATCATGCGTTGTCCTCCTTGGTGTTCTTTGTCTCGGAGAGCCGCGTTTCGAACTGCTCGTTGGGACGAGCGAAGCGAGGCGGACGCGCGCCGGATCGACGAACACCTTGCGCGCCTGCGCATAGTCGAGAAAGGCCGGCACGAGCATTGGCGTCAACGCGTCCGGGTCGAGCACCATGGCCTTGGTGTTGTCCGGGATAATCGTCTTGATGACGCCACCGAAAAACATCCACGCGCGGTCGAGCCCCTCGCAGACGGTCTCGGTGGTCTGTCGAAACGTCGGCCAAACGAACTGGTAGCGGCTGTAAACAAGGGTGATGATGAGCGCCCAGAGCACGCGCTTTTTGCCACTCTCGTCGTCGACGAGCAGACCCATCTTGCCGAAGTCGACCTGCGCCTCCTGACCGGGCGGCGGATCATCGACGCGCACGGTAGACGGCTTTTCTCGCCATTGGAGTTTGTCATGCGCGAAGCGCCAGAGCGTGTGGTAGCTGGCGCGCAGGCCGTGATCTCGAACGAGCAACGCGTGGACCTTGCGCAGGCGCAGAGGGCGCGATTCGCGGTCGCCACAGAGCCAACGCTCGATGAGCGGACGGTACTGCGTGATCTCGCTCCGCTCGCCACTCGTGGGTGCGATGGGACGCCTGCACGCGCTGCGCGACCTCGTGCACCTGGTCGTCGGTGAGCTCGTGCCCGCCGTCGAACAGGCTCTTGGCTATCGTCGTGTAGCGTGCCGATGTCTTGCGGTCCACGCCCGCCGCTTGGGCGATCTTCCTGTCGCTCTGTCCCGCCGACCAGCGGCGGAGGATTTCCTTCACATCGATCATGGTTAGCTCCCTGAAGGGCATCGATTCCTCCTCGACGGCGACCGGCGCCATCGTCGGGGATGAATCTCGATCACTTCAGGTCGCTCTCTCCGAGTGGCCCCTTGACCCTGCAAAAACAGGCTCTGAGGTGGCCCCTTGAGGCTGCAAAAATTGCCTCCTCACCCCCTCGCCGGTGGCCCCTTCATCCTGCAAAGGGCTGGCCCTTGAGGCTGCAAAAATTGCCTTCAGCTGGCCCCTTGAGCCTGCAAACTGGCAGCTTGTAGTCTTGACGCCACCTACGGAATCAACGGAACCGGGAAATGGTACTCTACGGCCTGGCGAGCTATTGGCGATGCCTTGTTCGAAACCGATGGAAGCGTTGATTTGCTAGCGGTCAAAACAAAGCACGACCCCATACGTCTATTCGCTTGTTCAACTCGACAAAAAAGCCAGCTTGCGGCCACGGTGGATTTGCCGCTTGATGGCGGCTCTGGCGGCATCACGCGTGCCGCCGACGGCCGCTACCTTGTTGCTGGAGGCCAGCTCCAGCCGGCAGGCAACATTTTCATGGCTGTCGCCTATTACAAATCTAATTTGACGCGCGATACGTCCATTGGCAATCAAGATGGCATCGTTCCCATACCCGTCTCCACCGCCTTAACCAATCCACCGAATGGGTCTGTGCGCGGGGTTGGCTTGCGCGCCGTATACATACCCGACGGCTCGCGCACGGTCGTTGTGGCCAGTAACAGGGTATGAACGCAGGCACCCTCGTCGAGCACCTCGTCGTGGCGCGCATTTGGAATTAGGACGCATTCCTTGGTTGTAGGGGCGTATGGCCATACGCCCCTGCCTGCCATGCCCTCGCCCCTACTGCCACAAGCCGTAAATCACGGCGCCGTTCTCGCCACTGCCCGCAACGAGAATTCGGTAGCTACTAGGCTGAATCGCAATGGCATTGAATGTCGGGACGGGCTGTGTTGTTTCAACGAAAGAGCCCCCGTTACCGAATGTTGTGTCCGGCTCAAGTTGGTTTGTTGGCTTAATCCGCGTGACGCGAGCTTCATTAATCGTGTCGCCGCCGCCAATGAGGGGATTCGTCGTGGCATTGCCCGCAGCCACGATAAGGCCATCGCTTTGCATGGTTACAGTATTAAACGATGCGTTTGAGCCTTGGTCTGCACTGGTCGTGACGTTGCGAGGCTGAGGATTGGCTGCCGGTGAAACCAGACCAACGGTATAGTATAGTGAGTTATTTCCGGCGTTGCCAACCACAGCGTAAGAGGCGCCGTCGCCCGATGCGGCGAAACCGAACCCCTGATAACCGCTTCCAAACGAAAATCCACCAGAGCCAGTACCAAACGTTGGATCGAGCGTGCCGTCGGCCATTTTGTAACGCGCAACGTAGAAATATGGGGAGGCCTCCGGTATCACGTTCGTCGTGTCCGTTCCGCCAACGACGAACGTGCCATCAGCTGCCGGCGCAATGCCGATGAAAGAACGGTCAGAAGTCGTGACGACAGCAGGATCAGGTGTGCCATTTGCCAACACGTGCACGACAACACCCGTGCTGCTGTAGATGGTCCCGTTCATGATAATAGCGTTGAACGTACCTGCGACAAGAATCGAGCTGTCTGCGAGTGTTGCCACACCGTATCCTATCGACGGATAAGAGAAATCCGTCCCTGAAAGCGGCTGGCGCGACGGGGTGTTGTTGCTTGTGTCTTTCGCCCCATTCGCATTGACCCGTACAACCGTCATCTGCTGCTGCGGGACGATCACCCCCACCCCGACTTCTACACCCACATTAGAATCCCCAACACAAACAATCTTGCCAGTTGTTGAATCGACCGTCAGCGCGTGAATCGCACCGGTCGTCGGAAGATCCGCATCTTGCACGTTCACGTTGAAATTCGAGTCAAAGGTCCCATCCGCCGAATAACGATCGAGCAACCAGCCATCACCGCCGGCAGCAGCGCCGCCGGCCAGGATCGATCCATCGGATTGAACATAAATAGCGTTATACGTTGACTCCGCGCCTGCGCCGTTCGATACAATCCCGTTAGCCCCATTCGTGCCAAAAGTCTGGTCAACGGTGCCGGGATTGTCGGCAATGAAAATCGTAATTTGCGTGTTCAGCGTCGTGTTCGTTGGAAAGAGAAGGTGCGCTGGGTTCGCACCAAGGGGCGCGGTTGTTGTGGCCGTCAACGAAATGGTGCCCGTGTTCTGACCGTCTGGAATCGTCAACGAGGCCGGGTTTGCCGTCACACCCTTTGGAAGATCGGGTATCGATATCGCAGAAATATCACCCGTAATGCCATTGCGATTCACCGTGACGCTCATCTGACCTGGCGCACCGCCCCGGCGAAGCAAGAGCGTGGTTGGGCTGACAACAACGCTCGGCTTGCCGGGTTCGGGATTACCGCCCCCGCCGCCTTCATTCGTTGGCCCGCCGTCTTCGGTGATCAGCGTTGTCTCGTCAAAGCCGAGAATGGTGGAACAGCCGCCCAACAACACCGCCAACGCCGCAAGTGGAATCGCCAGACGCGTGACGCGAAAGAACGGAGAGTAAGCTACGGGTTTCATCGCCACCGCGATACTACCCCTTCCAATTGAGCGCCTGCTAGCCCTTACTTGCCCACCGTGCTACTGCGCGGCGCATGCCGAGCAGCGCGAGCAGGCCGCCTTCCTCGAGCGACTACGACGTTCTGGTTTTTCGCGGCGTGCGTGCCATTGATCCGTTGTCGAACCTCGATGCAATCGTCGATGTCGTTGTTGAAGGTAAAGTCATTAAGCGCGTCGGCCCAAACGCCGCCGTCAGCCTTGCAGGCCTTGCCGACCTCGGCGGTCCTGGTGGGCAGCGCGTTTTCGATGTTCCGCACGCGCCTCGGGCGCTTCTTCTTCCCGGGCTCTTCGATCTTCACACGCACTTGCGCGAGCCCGGCCAAGAATACAAGGAAGATCTCGAAAGTGGTCTCGGCGCCGCAGCCGCAGGCGGCTTTACCGACGTGTGCGCGATGCCAAACACGCGCCCGGTCAACGACAACCGCGCCATCACCGAAATGCTCTCGTACAAGTCGCGCGCGCTCGGTGGCACACGCCTGCACCCCATTGCCGCCATCACGGTTGGCCAAAAAGGCGAAGTTCTCACCGAAATGGCCGACTTGAAGGCTGGCGGTGCCATTGCCGTCAGCGACGACGGCTACTGCGTCACGCGCAGCGATGTCATGCGCCGCGCGCTCGAATACGCAAGCACCTTCGACCTTCCCGTCATTCAGCACTGCGAAGACCACGCCCTCACTGCCGGCGCGCAAATGCACGAAGGCGCGATGTCGACGAAGCTTGGTCTACGCGGCTGGCCGCGCGTTGCCGAAGACATCATCGTGGCCCGCGACGTGATTCTTGCAGAATACACGCGAGCGAAATACCACGTTGCCCACATTTCGACGCTTGGTGCCGTTCGTATTCTGCGCGAAGCCAAGTCGCGCGGGGTTCCCGTCACCGCAGAAGTCACCCCGCATCACTTGCTTCTGACCGACGCTTTGCTTCTTGGTTACAACACGGCCTGCAAAGTCAACCCGCCACTTCGCGAAAAGGGCGACTTGGAAGCGCTCTACGAAGCGTTAGCCGACGGCACCATCGACTGCGTTGCAACCGACCATGCCCCGCACTCGTCGCTCGAAAAAGACTGCGATCTCACCGACGCTTCGCCCGGCATGATCGGCCTCGAGCTATGCGTTCCACTCATGCTCGGCCTTGTGCACAAAGGCATTGTCCCGCTGCAACGGCTCGTTCATGCGCTCACAGCGGCGCCAGCGAAAATCGCTGGGCTACCGCCTTCGCGCATCAAAGAAGGCGCCGAGGCCAATCTCACGCTCGTCGATCCCAGCGCAGAGTGGACAGTGACAGCTGACCGGTTGCGCAGCAAAAGCAAAAATACGCCGTTTTTAGGCCAAAACGTGACTGGCATGGTGGTGATGACAATCGTAAGCGGCGTGGTCGCGTTCGACGCCAGCGCCAAGCTCGGTTACGAGCAATCGAGACAAGCGAGACCCAAATGAGCGCGAATGCGACGAATCTAGAACCTGCCTACCTCGTGCTGGCTGACGGCACCACGTTTCCTGGGCATTGCTACGGTGCGCGCGGCACAACCACGGGCGAGGCCGTGTTCACAACCACGATGACCGGCTACCAAGAGGTTCTCACCGACCCTTCGTACTGCGGTCAAATCGTGACGATGACCGCGCCAGAAATCGGCAACGTCGGCATCAACGCGCTCGACACAGAATCGGTGAGCGGCAAGCCCCAAGCGTGCGGTTTCGTGCTTCGCGACGCAAGCCCGATCGCATCGAGCTGGCGCTCGGAGCAAACGCTCGAAGCCTACCTTGCCGAGCACGGCATCGTTGCCATTGGCGGCGTCGACACCCGAAAGCTCACACGCCACCTTCGCGATCATGGCGCGCAGAACGCCGCCATTGGTACGAAGTCGCCAAGCGAGCTTTTGCGCGCCGCGCGCAATGCGCCGCCTATGAACGGCCTCGATCTGGTCAAGCGCGTAACACCAAAAGAGCCCTACACATTCACCGAGGGCCTTGGCGATTGGTGCGCCGATCCCGCGAGCCCCGCGCGGCCCGCAAAGGCACGAGAGCATCACGTAGTGGCCATTGATTACGGCGTGAAAAAGAACATTTTGCGCTGCCTGGTGAACGCCGGCTGCCGCGTTACCGTGGTACCTGCAACCACGAGCGCGAAAAGCATTCTCGATCTTTGCCCTGACGGCATTTTTCTCTCGAACGGCCCGGGCGATCCATCGGCCGTTGGTTACGCGGTAGAAATCCTTCGCGAGCTCATTGGGAAAAAACCCATCTTCGGCATATGCCTCGGCCACCAGCTTCTTGCTCTCGCCCTTGGTGGCAAAACGTACAAGCTAAAGTTTGGTCACCGCGGCTCGAACCAACCCGTCAAAGATCTTGCAACGGGCAGAATCGAAATCACAACGCAAAACCACGGCTTCTGCGTTGATCTCACTTCGCTCCCAGCTGGCATTGAATCTACGCACGTGCACTTGAACGACGGAACGAGCGAAGGGCTCAGCGCGAAAGGCGCGCGCGCGTTTAGCGTGCAATACCACCCGGAAGCATCGGCCGGGCCCCACGACTCGTTCTACTTGTTCGACCGCTTCGTCGGCATGATGGCGTGATGGTGAGCGAGCGAGCGTGAGCGTGCCGAAAAAGAAAATTCACTTCGTTAGCCTTGGCTGCCCCAAAAACCGCGTGGACACCGAGGTCATGGTCGGCGTTGCAAAGAGCAGCGGTTTCGAAATCACGCCCGATGCTGCGGGTGCCGAAGTCATCGTCGTCAACACGTGCGGCTTCATCAACGATGCCAAACGCGAGTCGATCGAAACCATTTTCGAGCTCGCCGAGCTAAAAAAAAGCGGCACGTGCGAAAAGCTCGTGGTCACCGGCTGCCTGTCGCAGCGCTACCCAACCGAGCTCGCCGAGCAAATGCCCGAAGTCGACCACTTCCTCGGCACGAGCGACATGCTGAAGCTCGGCGCAATTCTGCACGGAAAAGCGGACCGCATGCTCGTTGGAAGCCCGGCCAGTTGGATCATGCACGCGAGCGATCCGCGCGTTGTTACCGGCACCGCAGCAAGCGCATACGTGAAAATCGCCGAAGGGTGCAATCGAACCTGTGCATTTTGCACGATTCCGCAATTTCGCGGCAAGCAGCGCTCGCGCCCCATCGATGACGTGGTGCGCGAAGTCGAACAGCTCGCGGATCGAAGCGTCGTCGAAGTGAATCTCATCTCGCAAGACACGATTGCTTATGGCCGCGACCATCCTCGCGCAGAGCGCAAGAGCCTTGCCGAGCTCGTTCGCCGCGTTGCTGACGTCCATGGCATCCGGTGGGTGCGCATTTTCTATCTGTATCCTGAAAAAATCGATGAAGCACTCGTCGACCTGCTCAAGGGCCACCCGCGCGTCGTGCCCTATGTCGACATGCCGCTGCAGCACGCTTCGAGCGGCATGCTCGCACGCATGCGTCGCGGCCACGGCGAAGGCCACCAAAGGCGCATGGTCGACGAGCTTCGCACGCTAGTTCCCGACCTCGTTTTTCGCACAGCGTTCATCGTTGGCCACCCGGGTGAAACCGACGACGACTTTCGACAGCTCGTCGACTTCGTGCTTTGGGCACGCTTCGATCACGTTGGCGTGTTTCGCTATTCCGACGAAGATTCGAGCGCGAGCGCCGCGCAAGAAGGCAAAGTACCTGAAAAAATTACGGCACGCCGATGGCGTCACCTCATGGCAGCCCAACGCAAAATCGCGCGCGAAAAAAATAAGGCGCGCATCGGGCAAGAGCTCGAAGTGCTCGTGGAAGGACCAAGCGAAGAGCACGAGCTCGTCATGGTAGGCCGGCACAGTGGGCAAGCACCCGAGATCGACGGCCAAGTTTACCTTTCCGGCGCAGAAGTGACTCCCGGCCAGATGCGTCGCGTGCGCATTACACAAGCAAGCGACTACGATCTGGTCGGCGATGTCATCGACGCCAATGCAGCAGGCGCAACAGGCCGCGGTACAGGCGATCGCGCGACCATGGCGAAAAAAAAGATCCGCCTGAAAGTCATTTTCACCGCCAATACCGACTAAACTAGAAGGGTGTTTATCAGCCGTCGCGAGCGCCGCGAGACCAAGGCGGGCCCGAGGAGCCCGCGTAAGCGTACGTGGACGAGCGAGTTCGACTTACGCGTTCGATCTCACCGATGAAAACATGGCTCCGGCCACTACCTTTTGCGCTTGCTCTTGCGTACGCGCTAGCCCGCGTCGGGCGCACGCCGATTGACCGTGCTGCGCCAAGTGAGGAGGCTGCGCTCTGCACCGCTCTCGGGCAGCAAGGCGTCACGTGCGCGGCAGGCGACGTGCTTTGGGTCAACCGCCCGGCCGGAATTTTCGGCACGCTCACAGGTAGCGCGCGAGCGCTCGTCCGTGGCCACGCGAAAGGCGCGGATGCCGAAGCGGACCTTTACCTCGTGAGCGCGCGCCTTTCACCAGAAGGGACTCTTCTTGAAGTCGGCGACATTCACAATCTGACTCAAACCAACGATGCGGATGAGGGCGCGCCAGTGCGCATAGGCTCGCGCATTGCGTACGTTGTCTCCATCGACGGTCGTCCAGAAGCCGTGCACGTACTCGACCTTGGCGGTCACGGCAGAGAGGACTATGGCGATCTCACGTTTGTACAGAAGCTGCAGACGAAAATCGCCGACCGACAGAAGACCGGACAATGGCGAGGCATACGTCGCACGGTTTTCACACTCGCGCAGGCGTCAGCTGCAGCCGATCTCGCGGTGGGTCCAGGTGGCATGTTCGAAGTGCGCCTCGACGCCGGGAACGGCACCGCAAGTTTCCTCATCGATCCCATAAACGAAAGAATCGTTTCCGGCGACTCGTATGCGCACGCTGCTGCGCCCGCGGCTTTGACCAAGCCGCCGACGTTCGGGCCTTGGATGAGCGACCGTTTGCGCGCCGCATCGTGGTTCGGCGACGAGAAAAACCAAATGCTCAAGGCCATCGTTTTCACCGGCGAAGAGTGGCTGAAAACTTGGAAGCATAGAATCACCGGCGACACGAGTGAGAAAGACGTCGCCGAAGACATTGCCGCGCTTGCCGCCCCCACAACAGCAACCTTTACCGATCCGGAAATCGGCTGGCCCCCCAAGCCCCTAGAGCCAATACTCAAGCCGCCGCTCGCCGGCGAAGGCAAGTGGATCTTGCTCGACAAGGACGCGTTCATCACGCCGATTCCCGGCGTACCTTCCCCCTTTCTTACAACGTTCGTCCGCACCGATCCCGCGGCCTTGTACACACGAGTGTATATTACACTTTGGGATCCGCGACTCGTGCAGCTCCACATGCAGGCAGGCACGATCGAACCCGTCAGCGCCACCGGAGCCGTAGGCACGGGGCAAATCCCGCGCACGCCCGAAGTGATGAAACGCGTGGTTGCCGCCTTCAACGGCGGCTTTCAAGCAACCCACGGCCAATATGGAATGCAAGTGGGCGGCATGCTTTATCTGCCGCCGAAGCCTTACGCGGCAACCGTGATGGATCTCGACGACGGTTCGACCGCGTTTGGCGCGTGGCCACGTAGCACCGAGGTGCCAGAGGAAATCATCTCGTTTCGTCAGAACATGACGGCCTTGGTGCAGAACGACAAATACAACCCGTGGGGACGCACGTGGTGGGGCGGCGTTCCTCCTGGCTGGCACGACGCGATTCACACCACGAGGAGCGGCCTTTGCCTCACGAAGGAAAACTTCGTCGCCTACTTTTGGGGCAACGACATTGGGCCCGAGCCGCTCGGCCGGGCCATGCTCGCGGCGCGCTGTGCTTTTGGCATTCACCTCGACATGAATCCTGGGCTTGCAGGCTTCGAGTTCTATAACGTGCGTTATGCAAGCAATTTCGAGCCGCTCGGCAGATCCCTGCAGCCGGACTGGGAGGTCGAAGGAACGCTCAAAGACATGCCCAATCTCAAGTTCCGCTCGAGGCGCATGATCAAAAGCATGGGGCACATTCTTTTTCCAAGGTACATCCACCGCGATGCGCGCGACTTCTTTTACCTGACCGCGCGACCCGTGCTGCCAGGCGCACCAATAAGCGCGCCAACGAGCGGCGCAGGTGGAGGCGATGGCGGCGGAGCGAGCGGAGCAAACGGGAACGACGGCGACAGCGGCCTGTTTCGCACCAAAGGACTTCCGCAGCATGGCTACCCCTACGCCGTGGCAACGACGAGCATGCGGCTCGGACCTTTGCCCACGGATCGGCGCGTGCGCATCCTTCGACTCGACCCTCGCACTGTGGCGGCCGCCCCAGCAGTCACCCCAGAAAGCACGGCGCGCACGACAAGGGCGCCAACGGAAGCGTCGCAAGCGTCGCCGCTCGTGGTCACCTTCGGCCTCGCGAGCAGCGCAAACGGCGCAAACGGAACCCAACACCACGCCCAATCGCCGCCTTTCCACGTACCGGGCCACGCTACGGCCGACGCGCACCCAGCCGATCGCAAGCTCTGTCTGGGTGGCCACGCTTTGACCATCGACAAGGCTTGCTCGGCCGGCGCAGTCGCGATTGCCGACCTACTTCCACCGTCGAGTCCTGCATCCGCCAATGCGCGCACCGCCGCCGGGATCTCCGACGAAAACGGCATGCTACAATGGATTGAGTTATTGCCAGAAGACAGCGCCAACTCTGCCACGGCCGAGGCCATGCTGAATCTGCTCGCACGCATTGGGTGCTCTTCACGCGGCCTGGTCGCAGGTGATGTTCGCGCGTGGCTTGGCGGTGCTCTCGACATCGGCGGAGAGCCAGCGGCTGCGCCGCCTGGCGGTGGTGGCGTGCGTCTCGTCCGGACGCCTTCCCCTGGCGCACACGCCTATTTCGACCCAACGGTGGTGGTGCCAGCATCGGTGTGGGCGCCGCTTCAAGCCCAACGTGTGAAATGGCGTCCTACACTTGCGCCCCCGGAAAAACCAGATGCGTCCGCAAGCGGGGCAACGCACGGTACCGCTCCACCGTCTGAATCTGCCACGCCAGCTATGCCAGCCACACCACGAGCGACTCGCGGCGAACCACATCGCGAATAGGTGCTCGCCAAGAACGCACTCGAGCGCTACGGTTTTGCGGGTTCGAGGCTCGTGAGCGGAGACGCGAGATGTCAGACGATAACAACGACGATTCGGACTTCGACGACATCTTCGATCGCCTCATCATGAAGGGGTCGGCAGCCACGGCCGCCGCGACTCAGCCACCAGAATCGGGTGCCTCGGATGCACCGCAATCTGGCGCAACGAAGAAAGCCTACGGCCGTGAGGGTAATCTCAAGTCGGACGAATACGAATACGACGCGGAAGATAACGACGACGTGGCCACGGCAATCTTCGACAAGGACACCATGGGCCTGAGCATGGTCAGGGCAATCACTAGCCCTCCGCCAGCGCAACCAGCGAAGCCAGTGCCACCAACGCCATTGCGTGCATTGCGCAGCACCACGACGCCACCGCCGCTGCCCCGTAGCACCACGACGCAAAAACCACCGCCGCTCCCCCCACCACTGCCCCGTACGGCGCAAAAACCGCCGGTGCTGCCCCCACCTCAAGTGCGCCGCAGCACTTCACCACCACCTCCCCCGCCCAACCACACGAACCCCAATCAACCAAGCACGGCGCAATCAAAGACGGAACCGTTGCAGATGCCTGCGGCACGTGCATCGTCGCCTCCAACCAATGCACCAACGGCCAATGCGCCAACTTCATCGACCACGTCAGCGCCTCTTGCGGACATACCCAAACTGCCATTCGCCAGCGACGAAGTGGAAGAGATGCCCATCGTTGCGACGAGGCGAGGCCCGCGTTGGCTGGGCAAGGGTTGGATGCTTGCCGTCCTATTTCTAGGCGTATTCGGTCTTGTGATTGCCTTGATGATGTCGCTCGAGGGCACGATTGTCGTGAATGTGTCGAATGCGAAAGGCTCAACGGTGAGCCGCCTCGAGGTTTACGTCGACGGCACGAAGCGCTGTGACACGGCCCCGTGCATTCTCACCAACATACCGGTGGGAGTTCACCAGGTGAAGCTTCTAGCACAAGGCTTCGAACCGCCCGCCGAACGAGGGGTGACGATCGAGTGGCGCAAAAGCACGACACTCGACTTCACGCTAGTTACGCAAAGCGCTGGTACCGGCTTCAAGGCTGCGAGCACGCAGCCCGGCGTGGAGCTTACCGTCAACGGCAAATCTGTCGGATCGCTCCCGCAAGAGATTCGTGATCTGTCGCCGGGTGATTACAAGCTTCAATTCAGCGGCTACTACTACGCCCCACTCAACAAAACCGTGACCATTACGCCGAACGAGATGGTCGATCTTGGCGACATAGTGCTCAAAGTGGTCAAAGGCGCGGTGACCATCGAGCTTGATACGCCGGGTGCGAAGGTCACCCTCGTGTCAGGAACCAATCGCAAAGAGCTATCCGATTTCCACAAGCCAATGGAATTCGACGCCAACGCGCATTGGCAGCTCGAAGCAACGAAAAGCGGCTTTGAAAACTACGTGCAAGCCATTCGTTTCGACGACGGGCAGGCCGAAAAAACAATTGTTATCAAATTGAATCCGAAAAGCCCGTAACGCCGTTCGGCAGACGGCAAAGCGCAAGTGTTGTATGGTCGAGGTTCATATTTCCCGTGTCACGAACGCGTCAGCGCCCGGGCTTGCCCGACTCGTCCTCCATACTTTGCGAATTTCGCGCTATCGTTCATTCCGTGACGGGTTTCGTAATGCCCGAAAATGAAAGGGCAAGTGCAACACTAGGGCGCGCTCGCACGTCCATACCATGCGCCCGCGGCTTCTCCGCGCTTGAAATCGTGAACTTCCTCGCGCTCGCAGCAATGGTGAGCGCCCTTGGGATGTACTCGGTCGCGCGTTACGTCCGTCATGCGAAGACCATCGAGGCAACGAGCTCGCTCACATCCCTTGCTGGAGCCGCCGCTGAATTCTACGAGAACTCTGACGCCACGCAGCCGGCAGGCGCCTCGCCTCAAGCTGTTCATGCGATGCGTCACTTTCCGCCAAGCTCGCGCGTCCCTGTTCCGGAAGATCCTTTGAGTGTTCGCGGCAAGCGTTACCAGAGCAACATGGCTGATTGGGCTGCAAGCCCATGGCGTGATCTGCATTTTTCAATCGTTCAGCCGCAGTGCTACCAGTATTCGTTCGATGCTCAAGGTGCCGGCGCCTCTGCAAAGGCAACTGTCGTGGCCCAAGGCGATCTCGACGGCGACGGAGTTCGCTCGATGTACTCGCTCAGCATCGAAGCCGATCCATCGATGAACGCACAAGTTTCCAAAACGATCGTGCGGCAAGATCCCGAAGAGTGACACGCCATGCGCCGTTTCACGCCTGTCGAACTCGCAGTCGGTGTTGCGCTCGTCGGCTCGGTGCTCGCAGTCGCTGTGCCTGCGTTCGTGCGCGAGCTTCATGCTTCATACTTCGTCGAGCCGGTCGACGGGCTTACGCGCATTGGCAACGGCGCGGTGAGCTACGCCGAGATGCATGGCCGCTTTCCAGACTCGGCGCCTTTGACACCCCCAACTCCGCCGCGAGGCCATAAAGCGCCCGATCCGCCAGGAACGTGGGACGGCCACGCATGGTCGGCGCTAGGTTTTCGCCCCGTCGCAGATGGCGTACCGCACGCCTACGCATTTTCGTTCGACGGCACTGGCAACGCGTTCATAGCGCAGGCCCATGGCGATCTCGACGGCGACGGAATCGTCAGCACCTTCGAGATCCGCGGATACGCGCCAGCCGGTGAAGCGCCGCGGGTGATGCCGGGTATGTACATCGAATCAGAGCTCGAATGAGAGCATGTTTACCAGCCTGCTGCGCGCCGCGGTGAGCCTGCAATGAGCACGCAGTCCACGCGCTGGCGCCTCGAGCCTTTCGCTGCGTATGCATTCGTGGCGATATGTGCATTATGCATCGCGCTCATTCAACCCTCGTTGGCAGCACACGCGCACGAGATCCGCCAGCGCGACGACGTTTTCTTTCTTCCACCGCCAGCTGAACTTCGCACCATGACGCTCGGCTACCGCGCGGCTATAATCGACCTTTTCTGGGCAAAGCTCACGGTGGAATACGGCGCGCACTGGCAAGACAAGCGCGCCTTTCCGAACGTCACGCGTTACATCGATGGCATTCTTGCGATAGAGCCTGATTTCCCACCGCTCTACCGATTCGTCGATACCTTCCTCGTTTTCACCCCCACAGGTGCCACGGCGGACGACGCTCGCAAGGCACGTGCGTACCTCGAACGCGGAACGCGCGAGCGGCCCAACGACGCTTCCGTGTGGCTACAATATGGGCAATTTTTGGCTTTTGTTGCGCCGTCGTTTCTGAAAGACAAAAGCGAGATTGAAAACTACCGTGCCCAGGGCGCCGCAGCCATGGCCCGTTCCGTGGAACTTGGCGCGGACGCCCAGCACGCGCTCGCTGCCTCGGCGATCATGTCGAAGGCAGGGCAAGCCAAAGCAACGATAGCCTTTTTGCAACGCGCCTATGCGATCTCTGACGATCCGGATACACGTCAAAAAATACGGCTCAAGCTCGAAGAGCTCCATGCCGCCGCCGAATCGGACAACGCGCGTTGACGCGCCACACGCTCACCAGGTATAGCCTGCGCTCGGTGGCGCGGCGTCTTGCTGGGCGTCTGCGCCAGTGTCCGCGCCTGCGTCTGGATCGGTGTTATCCGTTCCTGCGTCGTTTAGGATATCTGGATCTTCGCGGAAACAGAACCTGAGTGCAGCAAATGGAAGTAGCGTACCCGGGTTGTCCGGATCTTCCGGTGTATGCAACCCCTCTCCGTGCAGTGCCGCAGGGTCGTAAGTGTAGACGACCTTATCCTGCATCTGCCCGCCAACGCCTCCGTATGCAATGACAACGGAGATTGGAAAGGTTGCCGACCAATCGAAGTGTTCACCCTTCTGATTCCCGGTGATGGGTCCAATCGAATCCGAATTGAGAACACTTAGGGTGTCTCCGTTGGCAAAATAGAAAGTACCATTCCCGTCCAATCCAGTGAATGCCGAATAGAAAACATCAGCGGCGGAGGCAGCACCTACGTTGCAATCCGTGTCTGGAACGGCCGCCTGGACGGCCTCACTTGGCGGGGCCTCCGACGGAATGTCTGCGCCGTGGGTGGCGCATGCGCCAGCCCCAACTGCGGATGCCAGTGCAATGGGTGCAACATACACAAGAGTGTTCATGAATCGCATCGGATCCCTCCCTTTTTCAACGATGGAATCGCTGGAGCTGTAGTGCAATCGGCTTGCCTAACACTACTGCCGGAACTTCGTTCCGGGCTTCGGCGAGATGGGCGTAAGCGCATGGTGCGTTCGTGACGAAACGCCACTCGTTGACAGAGAGGACCACAACACCTTATTCGGCTAACCGTGTCGCGAACGGAAACATCGCTGTCCGTGCTCGCCGGTCAGCTCCTTGTGAGTGGTCTTTCAGCCGCGGAGATGTCGGCGAGTGAAAGACGCACTTTTGCCTCTGGCGAGCGCGGCGGAGTCGTTCTTTTCAAGCGTAACCTGACGCGGTCAATCATCGATGTAGCAAAACTCATTGCATCCGTGCAGAGTGCAATGCCCCTGCCCGCACTCGTTGCGGTCGATCAGGAAGGCGGCCGCGTAGTGCGCCTTGGGCCGCCCGCACTTGCCCTGCCTGCCATGCGCCGGCTCGGCAATCTTGGCGACGCTGACTTGCTCACGCGCGTCGCGTGTGCCCAGGCCAAAGAGCTCCGCGCACTCGGCTTTACAATGAGTTTTTCGCCCGTGGCCGATGTGCACACGCGCGCCGAAAACCCAATCATCGGCGACAGAGCCTTTGCCGAAACACCCGAGGCCGTGGCCCGCTTTGCAGGCGCGTGGGCCGATGGCCTATCGCAAGGCGGCATTCTTACTTGTGCCAAGCACTTCCCCGGTCACGGGGACACCACGGGTGACTCGCATCTCGTTCTGCCGCGCGTCGAGAGATCACAAGCCGATCTCGACCGCATCGAGATTGCGCCATTCCGTGCGCTCGCCCGGCGGCCAAGCATCGACGCCATGATGACCGCGCACGTGGTTTACCCCAGCATCGACGCCGAGCAGCCCGCCACGCTGTCGCGTGCAATATGCAGCGATCTATTGCGAACCAAGCTCGGGTTTCGCGGCGTTCTGTTCTCCGACGATCTCGAAATGAAGGCCATTTCGCTTTCTCCTGGTGATGCAGCAATCTCCGCGATTGTTGCAGGTTGCGATGTTGTGCTCGCGTGCTCGAAAGCCGAAGTTGCCGACGAGATTCATGCCGCGCTCACCCGCGAAGCCGAAGGTAGCAGCGCATTTCGCGCGCGCTGCGAGCAAGCCTTTGAGCGCGCCATTGCCATGCGAAAGCGCGTGGCGCCGACGCCCGTGACCGATGCCGCTCTGCTCGCAGAAATTTTTGCGGGCAGCGCCCCTATTTCCAAAGAGCTCGATCGAAGGCTTGCAGGCTGAGAGCGCAGAGCGCGCTTAACTACTTATCGTGGCCAGACTTCCGCGCCACTAAGGTACGTGCCGGCGTTGTTGGTGAATGGGTTTTCACCAATCGTTTCGACGATCGGCACCACATCCTCGTCGCCTGCGGCTGGGAATGGCACACGAACGATGTCGATCGAGTCGGTATCGTAATTCTTTTGCGCGCCAACAATTGAATTGTTGCCGTCAAAGGCAAATGCGTCGATGCCACCAGGAATCTCGATGCCAAGCGTGTTTGACTGCGGATTCCAGAAAAAAGTTTGCCCATAGAAACCGACCGCTGCGCGACTCGCATCTGCGTAAGCAAGCATCACCGGAAAGCCGTAGTTGTTCAAAGAAAGCAATGTTGAAGCCTGCCCCGTTGCGAGATCCACACCCTCAATGATGCGCTGTTGTATGTCACCAGGAGAACCATCGTCATTTGCAATATTGCACCCTGCATGCATCACGATGAGCCGGTCGAGCGCGGCGTCGTAAACAAAGGCGTTGCCGTTGATGGGAGGGTTGTAACCGGCAAGCACAATGCCACCTCCAGGGCCTGTGCCGCCAAGATCGACAAGGCTATCGGTTGTCATGTCGATCGCGATGATTGTGGGCTTTGATTCGCTGCAAACAATAGTATATCCATCTGGCGCCACCTTCGTGAGATCGACGTTTCCAAGAAGGACATACAAAAGGTTTTTCGCCGGAACGAAAACCGCGGATGTCATGTCAACCACGCCGTCGCTGTCTTTTGGCTGAACGAGCGACGATAGATCAATGTACGAATCTGGCACGCCATTGCTTACGGTCTTTGTCGTGTCGATGACCGCAATGCGGTTGCGATTGTAGCGAAGAACGTAGCCTTTCGTGCATGTCGGAACGAACACGCCAGACGGATCGGCATAGTCCTGCCCACCAGCCACGCTATCGTCCGAAGCCACATTCCAGCTCGAGAGCGCGTTCCACGGCGCATTCGGGTCGAGCCTGACAACGAGATCTTCCGACTGATCCATCAAGTACGGCGCCGAAACCGAGGATGTTGCGCCAAAGCCAGCAAATGGAAAGTGCCCTTCAACCTCGTTCGTTTGCAGATTGAAGACAGCAAGCTCGCTGTCGGTCGACCCGCCTGTCAAAAGCAGTCGCGGTGCGATCCCGCTCGTGTCGACACATGACGAAGCGCTCGCAGAATCTCCCGCATCGTCGTCAGCACCCTGCCCCGCTTCGACCAAGTCGCCATCGTTACCGGCGTCATTGCTAGTCTCGTTGGCGTCGTTGCCATTGGCCACGGGATTGAGAACCGTGTCATCGCCGCAAGCCCAGAGAAGCCATGCGCTCGAGAAAACGAGCGCCGCAAAACCAAAATATGTGCGATTCATTTTTTTCCTCTGCTTGCGCACGCCCGCGCAAGCCGCAAAAACCGAGGGTTACCGATTGTGGCCCGGTCTCCGGACTTTCGGATCATCCTCGCCCGAGCCCTTCCCAGATCGCAGCATGGCTGCCTTGACCCAGTGGATTGCTCGAGTTCGTCCCCGATTACCGTGGCGGGTGCCGCGCCGGCATTTCACCGACTTCCCTTGTGAACACGTGCCCTAAAAGATGTAGGGGTTGCGTCACGACCACTTGCGGGTGATGGCACTTGTCGGCGGCGATGCCGAGAAGCCCGTTCACAGAACGCCAGATACCTGGCGATCGCTCATTGGGTCAAGCGCGGAGTTTTTCGGCAAGCCTGGTCAGGATTTTGTCGGCAAGATCTTCTTTTTTGCCATGCTCGAATGGCGACGCACCTTGGGCGGAAACCATGCAGATGCGATTGGTGCGCCGGCCAAGCGACTCGTGCGAGGCATTGGCAACGATCCAATCGACATTCTTCGTTACAAGCTTTTTCTTTGCGTAATCAATCACAAGTGCATCGTCACCCGTCTCGAGCGCAAACGCGACGAGCACCGGCCGGGCGCCCAACCGGCGCGCGCCAATCTCGCCAATCAGATCGGGGTTGTGCACGAGCACGAGCGGCTCGGGCTCGGCCGCCGTTTTCTTGATCTTTGCGGTTCGACTTACGGCGGGCCTGAAATCGGCGACCGCCGCTGCCATCACGAGTGCATCGGCGCCGCTAAGATCATCGCCAAGAAGCGACCAGAGTGCATTCTGCATGTCGAGCGCCGTCTCCACGTTGTGGCGAACCACCCCCGGAGGCGTTGCTTGCGCAACGGGTCCTGCAACGAGATCGACATGGGCGCCACGAACTTGCGCGCGCGCCGCGATCGCGAAACCCATCTTGCCGCTCGAACGATTCCCAAGATACCTCACCGGATCGATGGGCTCGCGCGTTGGCCCTGCAGTTACGACGATGCGCATGCCTTCGAGATCGCGCGGTGCGCAAAGTGCGGCGATGGCCCGGGCAATCGCCGCAGGTTCTTGCATGCGGCCCATTCCTCTTTCGCCAGATGCCACGGGCCCCTTCAAAGGACCGCAAAAAACGACTCGGCCCTGTCGCCGGAGCTCTTTGACGTTACGCCGAGTTGCTGGGTGCTTCCACATCCGCGGATGCATGGCCGGCGCAACGAGAATCGGTCCGCGCGCGCAAAGCGCCGTAGCGGTAACGAGATCGTCGGCGCGCCCATGCGCAAGCCGCGCAAGCACGTCGGCCGTTGCCGGTACAATGGCGAGCACGTCGGCGCGCGCTGCCATCGATACATGCATCTCGCCCGAAAACGCCGGATCCCACATGTCGGTAGCAACCGCGTGCCCGCAGATCCCAGCGAAAGTGACAGGCCCAACGAAGCGCGCGGCCGACGCCGTCATCATGGGCAGAACGCTTGCGCCGGCTTTGATGCAAAGCCGCGCGACCTCTACGGCTTTGTATGCCGCGATGCTGCCAGTTACCGCAAGCACCACGCACCGGCCCGCCAGTCCCGTCATTGCCGCAAGTTCCGTCATTTGCCCTCCGCAGCGTGGCTATGCTAGCCCAGATAATTTATGACGACTCCACTCAGACGTGCCGATCCTCTCGCTGCGAAGGGCGTACGGCGCTCCTCGAGCCTGCGACGTACTTACAGTACGCCTCGGCTCTGCGGTGCGGCGTGCGCCCTTCTCGCTTCGGTCTCGGCCGTCTGCAGAAATCGCGTCATGAATTATCTGGGCTAGTGCGGCCTAACAAAACTTCGACAGGATTATGGCGCTTTCCATCGGCATCGTCGGGCTTCCGAACGTCGGAAAATCTACGCTCTTCAACTCGCTGTCGTCGGCCAAAGCCGAGGCTGCAAACTACCCGTTTTGCACCATTGAGCCGAACGTTGGCGTGGTCATGGTTCCCGACGTTCGCCTGGAAAAGATCGACGCGGTGGTTCATTCCGAGCGCATCGTTCCCACGGCAATCAACTTCGTCGACATTGCCGGACTGGTGCGCGGAGCATCGAAGGGTGAAGGCCTTGGCAACCAGTTTTTGAGCCACATTCGCGAGGCCAACGCGATCGTGCAGGTCGCCCGATGTTTCGAAGATCCGAATGTGGTCCATGTCGAAAACAAAGTCGATCCGGTGGCTGACGTCATGACGGTCACCACCGAGCTTTGCCTCAAAGACCTCGAAACGGTGCAAAAGCGTCTCGATCGAGCCAGGAAAATGGCCAAAGGCAACGATCCGAAAGAGAAGCTTGCCTGCGAGATAGGTGAGGCACTCACCAAGCACCTCGATGGCGGCAAGCCCGCACGCACCGCCTCACTTCCCAACTCGGTCGACGCCGTTGCCATCGTCCGCGAAATGCACCTATTGACGGCAAAACCCACATTCTATGTTGCGAATATCGATGAAGCATCGATTTCGAATCTGGGCAACAATCGACACTATCAGGCGCTCGAGCAGCTTGCGGAATCCGAATCAACGTTCGTGGTTCCCGTTTGCGCCGCTCTCGAATCGCAAATCGCCGAGCTCGACCCGAAAGACAGGCCCGAATTCCTCGAAAGCGTTGGGCTGAAAGAACCAGGCCTTCATGCCGTGATTCGTGCAGGGTACAAGTTACTGGGTTTGTTGACGTTCTTTACGGCAGGCAAGCCAGAAGTCCGCGCATGGACCACAAAGGTTGGCGCAAAAGCACCCCAGGCAGCCGGCGTCATTCACACCGACTTCGAGAAAGGCTTTATCAAGGCCGAAGTGATGTGGTGGGAAGATCTTGTCACGCTTGGCAGCGAAGCCAAGTGCCGTGACGCCGGTAAGCTCGCCATTGAAGGCAAGGAATATGTCATGCGCGACGGGGACGTCGTTCACTTCCGAGTCTAATGTTTAGAACGGTTTCATGTTGATGTGGGGCAGGCACGGGGGCCTGCCCCTACAGCCAAAAAATGCATATTCGTAGGGGCGGCCGCTTCCCGTATACAGGGGGGGCCGCCCCATAAAGGGCACCCACAAGGGATACCAACGCGCGGGCTATGTCGGCGGCACTGGGCCGCCAAAGCATCCTGCAAACCGCGCAAGCCACAGCGCCACGAGCAAAAGCGCTGTCACCAGGAGACCCATGCATGCCCATCGCGTACGCACCGACGCCCCCCACCTGCCCGAGCGCCAGTAGCCGACAATCTCTATTCCCGCGAAAGCTGCTGCCAGCAGCATCACAAGCCACACGAGCGGATGCATGGCCGTAGCGGCCGCAAAATCGCCTCGCAGCACAAGGCGCGTGGCACGCGTGAGCCCACATGTTGGGCAAGGCAAACCCGTCGCCAAACGCAGCGGGCACGGCCAGCCGACAAAAAGAATGAAAGCGGCCAACGCGACGAACGCCAGCGGCAAGCTCAGAGCATGTTTACCAGCCTGCTGCGCGAATCGATGCGTCGGTTGGGCGCTGCGGTGCCTGCGCACGTACCACAACGTTTCAAATTCAATGCAGGAGCGGACGGCCGCGACTGTCGGTGAACTTATGGGTGAACAGCATGATGAAATCGATCAATATCCAGATTCCGAGACCACCAAGGGTTATCGTTTGAATGGCGGCGGTGACGTAGCGCCTCGTGTACCAGCGGTGGGCACCAAGCCAGCCAAAGAAAAAGCAAAGCACCAAGGCGACCATCCGCGATCTGTCGCTTCGCGCCGCGATTGCGTTGGGCGCGTCGACGCCCGGTATCTGGGCAGCGCCAGGCATGCCAGGCATGATCGGCGCACCACCAGCATACGGCTGCATGGCCTGATTGGGCTGATTGCCAAAGTCGTAATAAGGCGGCTGTTGCACGGGTGCGGGAGTGCTCCAATCGTGTGGGGTGGCGTATAGATTGGCTTGCGGAGAGTAGGCAGGAGGCGCGCCGTAAAGATTGTCGGCCTGAGGCGGCGGAGCGCCGCCGCTATACATGGCACCGGGGCCGGCGTCTTGCGGTGCTCCGCCTCCGCCGTACATACCGGCACCGGCAGCACCAGCATGAGGCTCGCGCTCGCCAAAAGCCGCTGCAGGCTCAAAAGGATTATATGGCGGCACTCCCCCGCTCAAGTCTATTGCCATTGTGGGGGCGAGCGGGTTCGGAACTTCCTCTGCTACTGGTACTGGCGCAGCCGGCGCTAGTCCTGGTGCTGCTACTGGCGCTACCGCCACCGCCGGCATCGGCATCGTGCCAAAAGGCATTCCGCCAAGGTTCGGCGCGATCTGCGGAGCCACCCCAACGATTGTGCCCTTGATTCGGCTAGGCTTTCCGGGCGCCGCACCGGTTGCGGGGATCCCCATCGCGCCAGCCAGGGGCGCGCCAGCCAGGGGCGCGCCAGCCATGCCGCCTGGCGCTGCCCCCATTGGAGGCGCTTCGGCCGTAAAGGAAGGAACCGATTGGACAGGCGGAACAACCGGAAGAGACGGAAGCTGCGCTCCTGGCTGATTCATCATCAGCATCGTGCCTTTGAACTTCGTAGGGCCCGCCGGGCTCAGACTTTTTAGCGAAAACTGGCACTTGCTACACGATGTCGCCGTTTCCGAATTTTGGATTCCACAGTTCGGACAGAACACGAAAACCTCCTGCCGCTCGCCCGGATGACCGCACGAGATCGTACGTCAAGAGCATAGCGGCATGAGCGCATGATCGGAAAGAAGAGAGAGAATCGTCCGAGCGTCTCTTGACCAAAGATGGGCTGGTCGCCTTGTTCCCGCCTTATCCCTTGACGCCCATGCTCCCACCATGTCTCCGGACCACGGCTCAAACACCCAACGTCGTTCCTTGACACACCGACGGCCTTCGATTTAGACCGTCAGTTCAAAAGCGGTCTAGCTTGCACCGCGTTCCCCCAGCTTTCTACGTGATTTTACGCTACCCATGCCTTTTGCACTAAGCCCAGAACGCGACCGCGAACTCAACGAAATCCTCAAGCGATATCCCACAAAAATGGCTGCATGCATCCCGGCGCTTCACCTTTGCCAGGATCAAAATGGTTGGGTCAGCGACGAGGTCATTGCTTGGGTCTCCCAAAGGCTCGACCTGCCTCCTGCACACGTGAAGGGCGTTGTCACGTTTTATACGCTCTTCAATCAAAAACCTGTCGGCAAGCATCAAGTTTGGGTGTGCCGTACCCTGCCATGCGCGCTTCGTGGCGCCGGCGAGCTGCTCTCGCATTGCGAAAAGCACCTCGGCATCAAGGCGGGTGAAACGACGAGCGACGGAACGATCACGCTACGCACGGCAGAATGCCTTGCCAGCTGCGCAACTGCACCGATGATGCAAGTCGACAAAGACTATCACGAGAACCTAACACTCGATGAAGTCGACAAGATTCTCGACAAGCTCCGGCAAAGCTAAAAAAGCCCAAAAAAGCTAAGCGACGAACCTGCCATCCTCCGCCACACCATCATGTTGAAGCGAACGAACTACCTCACGAAGGTCTACGGTCTGCCGAATGGCTGGCAGCTTTACACCTACGAACGCCAAGCCAATGGCTATGAAGCCGCGCGCCGCGTGCTCACGACCATGACGCCCGAGCAAGTCGTTGGCGAAGCGAAGAAAGCGAACATCCGCGGGCGTGGTGGCGCAGGCTTCCCAATGGGCGTGAAGTGGAGCTTCATGCGGCCTCACCCAACCAAGCCCGCCTACCTCGTCATCAACGCCGACGAAGGCGAACCAGGAACGCACAAAGACCGTACGCTGATGGAGCAGAATCCGCACGCCATCATCGAAGGGTGCATCATCGGCTGCTACGCAATCGGCGCGCACGTCGCGTACATTTACGTGCGCGACGAATTGCATCGGTCGAAAGAGCGGCTTTGGGGAGCCATCAGAGAAGCAAAAAGCAAGGGATATCTCGGCCCGCGTCCGTTTGGCAAAGACCACGCAGTCGACGTGGTCGTTCACACGGGCGCTGGCGCTTACATTTGCGGCGAAGAAACAGCGCTTCTCAACTCGCTCGAAGGCCGGCGCGGCGAGCCTCGCCTCAAACCCCCATTTCCTGCCCAAGCCGGCGCGTTTGGCTGCCCAACGACAGTCAACAACCTAGAAACCATTGCTGCGGTTCCAACCGCGTTTTTGATCGGCTGCGAAGAGTTCAGCAAACTGTCGGCTATCCACCACTTGAACGACGGCGGCGTGCGCCTTTACGGCGTCAACGGTCACGTGAAAAAACCGGGCGTTTTTGAGTGCGCCGTTGGCCTTACACTCCGCGAACTGATTTACGATCTTGGCGGCGGCATAAAGGACGACAAAAAATTATTTGCCGTAATCCCGGGCGGCTCGTCCACGCCGGTGCTCCGCGCCGGAGACATCGTTTCCGCGCCCGATGAGAAATCGCTGCTGCACCCGTGGCATGGCAGAAGCGTTCTCGACGTGCCGCTCGGCGTCGACACGTTCCGCAACCTTGGCACCATGCTCGGCACTTGCTGCACAACCGTCATGGCCGAAGGCACTGACCCAGTCTTAGCCTTTCACAACTTGATGCAGTTTTATCGCCACGAGTCGTGCGGTCAGTGCACGCCGTGCCGCGAGGGTTCGGCTTGGCTTTTTCGTATTGCCGAAAAGCTGGTAGTAGGCACCTGTTCGATGGACGAACTAAACCAGCTTCACGACATCGCGAACAACATCATGGGCAACACGATCTGCGCGTTCGGTGAAGGTACTGCAATGCCGGCTCTCGGGTTTCTCAAGAAGTTTCGCAAAGAGTTCGAGGCGCATGTCAAAGGCGAGCAAGGCGCCAACAACATACGCAGCAGCAGCCTCGCCATCGAGCCTCTTTTCTGACTTTCTGACTTTCCTAGTTAAAAAGCGCGAAGGAAAAGCCGTGAACACCGACTTTGTAATTGGACAGGCCTACTTCTGGATTTGCGCCGCCGTCGCGCTTGCCGGCGCATTCATGACCGTAATCGCCAAAAACCCGATCCGCGGTGCCATGGGTCTGCTTCTCATGGTTCTCGCTGTAGCGGGCCTTTTCTTGGCGCTGCACGCACAGTTCCTCGCGGCCATTCAGCTCATTGTCTACGCGGGCGCAATCGTCGTTCTTTTCATCTTCGTCATTATGATCCTTGGGCCAAGCGCCTCTCTACCGAGTCCTACCGAATCGGACGACTCTCACGCGTCGCCGCCACCATCGCGCGGGCTCGGACTCGGCACGCGCACCTTTGGTGCTGCCCTCTTTGCCATTTCTAGCCTTGCAGCCATGTGGTTTCTCATTCGGGCAATGCCTGCTTTGCCCGCTTCCCCCAAAGAGCGACTGCTCGCCGATACACCGGCCGACTTTGGCAGCATCGAGAAATTCGGGAGTATTCTTTTTGGTCCCGCGCTCGTCCCGTTTGAACTCTCGAGCGCCCTGCTGATGGTCGCCATCGTCGGCGCAGTTGCCGTTGCTCGCGGCCGCACGCGCGCGGACCTCGTCGTTCGCAACGACAAAGGACGCACGAACCCGCAAAACGCGGCTGCTGCAACCGGACCAGCAGCCACGCCCACTAGCCCCACTAGCCAGGAGGCGCACTCGTGATCCCTGCCCAGTACTACATCGTGGTGAGCGCCTTGCTCTTCACAATCGGCGGCGTGGGTTTCCTTTTCCGTCGCAACGTTCTTGTCGCGCTGATGAGCATCGAGATCATGCTAAACGCCGTGAACCTCGCGCTCGTCGCTTTCAACCGCACACTCCAGAACGCGCAGACCGGTCAGGTCTTCGCCTTCTTCCTCATCGCTGCCGAGGCCGCCGAAGTCGCCGTTGGTCTCGCCATTGTCCTTTCGCTCTTCCGCCTGCATCGCACGGTGCAGTCGGACGACGTGGCCCTCCTCAAGAACTGAAAGAACAGACCGCTCCGCTATGAAGGCTCTGTTTTCCCTGTTCCCTCAACAAGACTTCTCCCTGCTCGCAGTCGTTCTGCTCATGCCTCTTTTGGGGGCATTCGTGAACGGCGTTTTCGGCAAGCGTCTCGGCAAATCGGCCGTTCGTTTGATGGCCCTATCGGCCGTCGGCGTGAGCTGCGTCGCTGCCATCGTCACGTTCGTGGCGCTTGCCTACTCCGGAGACGCAGCAAGCGCCGCAACGGCCGGCGGGCACGACGCCATGCACCACCAACCCAAGCTTTTTTGGACGGCTTGGGAATGGATGCGCACCTCGCGCCTCGTTGGAGGAAGCGACGTGCCTGTACCCATCGACCTTCGCTTCAGCGTCGACGCACTCTCAGGCGTCATGATGCTCGTGGTGACCGGCGTGGGATTCCTCATCCACCTATACGCGACTTCGTACATGGATGGCGACAAGGCATATTGGCGCTTTTTCTGTTACCTAAACCTTTTCATCTTCTCCATGTTGGTCCTCATTCTCGGGGACAACCTCGCGGTGCTTTTCGTCGGTTGGGAAGGCGTCGGCCTCTGCAGCTATCTGCTCATCGGCTTCTGGTACGAAAAGCTTCCAAACGCGGCGGCAGGCAAGAAGGCGTTCATTGCGAACCGCATTGGTGACTTCGGCCTCCTCGTCGGGATGTTTTTGCTTGTATACTACACTGGTGCGCTCGATTGGACGGGCATTCATAATGGCGCTCACAACTTGCTCCCGTCATCTGGCAGCGAGCCCGTGTACCTCTGGCCAGTCGGCGGCATCGAGCGACAAGACATCGTGTTTGGCGGCGTGACGATCCCGCTGCATTATCTGCAGCCCAAAGTACCTTTCACCATCACGGCAGCCACCGCGGTAGGTCTCGCGCTATTCCTTGGTTGCACCGGCAAAAGCGCGCAAATTCCGCTCTACGTCTGGCTGCCCGACGCCATGGCGGGTCCAACACCGGTGAGCGCGCTCATTCACGCGGCCACCATGGTCACCGCCGGCATTTACTTGGTGTGCCGCCTTTCTTTCGTGTTCGTGCTGTCGCCGTTCGTCATGACGGTCATTGCGTTCACCGGTGCGCTCACGGCCCTTTTCGCGGCAACGATTGCGCTCGTGCAAAACGACATCAAGAAGGTGCTTGCCTATTCCACGGTCAGCCAGCTTGGCTTCATGTTCCTCGGCGTAGGCGTTGGGGCATTCACCGCCGGCTTCTTCCACGTTTTCACGCATGCTTTCTTCAAAGCCTGCTTGTTCCTTGGTGCCGGCAGCGTCATCCACGCGATGCATGGTCGCATTCACGACGACAACAAGTCGCAAGACATGCGCAACATGGGCGGCCTGCGAAAGCACATGCCTTACACCTTTTGGACGTTTGTCGTGTCCACGGCCGCCATCATCGGTTTTCCTTTCACGAGCGGCTGGTTTTCGAAAGACGAGATCCTTGCTAGCGCGCTCATCAACAAGTCCGTTAGCCCGTACGCCAGCCAACTTGCGGCCCAAAAAGTCGACGTGTGGACGGCGCCAACATGGGCGCCTTGGCTGCTTTGGGCCATTGGCGTTATCGCCGCAACGCTCACTGCATTCTACATGTGCCGCTGCGTGATCCTCACGTTCTGGGGTGATTTCCGCGGCTGGACTATTGGTCACTCCTCCGAGCCGCCGCTCACCAAGCATGACGAGCACCACGACGGCGACCACGGCGACGATTCCCACCACCACGAGGAAGCAGATCTCTCCCAGCCAGGTCCACCGCCCCACGAGTCGCCGTTGCCGATGACGGGCCCACTCATTGCCCTGGGCGCGATGGCGGTGCTCGCAGGGGCTCTCAATCCGGTGGCACTCAAGGTATTTTCGCACAGTTGGTCCTGGCTCCCCATGGAACAATGGCTCGATCCCGTTTTCCACGAGGCGTCCGCCGGCGTTGCCTCCGCTGCAGCAAACGAAGAGGGAACGCTCCTTCGCGAGCACATTTCCCTCGGTGGGGCATTTGCTGCTTTTGCCATCGGCACCGTGGTTGCAATTTACATATATATCCTTCGACATGGCAAGCCAGCCCAGGCCGTCGCCGCGAGATCGGGCAGGCTCTATGATCTCGTGCTCGACAAGTGGCGCATCGACGAGCTTTACAACGTCACCGTGGTGGGTGGCGTCGACGCCCTTGCCGAAACATCGGTGGCCGTCGACCAAGGCGTCATCGACTTCGTTCTTGCGCGCCTCTCGTCGTTCATCGTCACATTCTTCGGTACGATTCTGCGCCGGCTACAAAACGGCCTAGTTTACGCCTACGCCGCGTTCATGGTCATTGGAATGGCGTACCTTGGTTGGTTTTTCATCCAACCGCACGCCGATTTGCACGTTTCCGATAGCGGCCATGGCGACTACGTCGTCTCAGCAGGACCGGGTATTGGCTACACGTTCAAGTGGTATCCCAACACCAACGGTGAGCCGCAAACCAAGGGCTTCACGAGCACGAGCTCGCTCAAGCTACATATCGAGGAAGGCGCGTCGCAGACCGTAAAAGTCGAAGTTTCAAACGCGTTCGGCCTCACCGCAACAGAGCAAAAGCTCGTGTCGCGTCCACAGGTTGAAAGCCAGCGGTGATCGAAATGGCAACGAAGACATCTCATTCCGCCGCTTCCCTTCCCGCAGTGCCCAGACATTCGGCGTGGGTCTTTCCCGCCTTCTTCGTCCTCGCCCTGGTCATCCTCGTCGTTGTGCTGACGCAGCTTTTTGGCCACGCGGGCGGCACAGGCGCATTCAGCCCACCCAACGCAATGATCGGCGCCATCGTCCCGGTAAGTGTTGCCGCCATCGTCGCGGCACTCATTCCTAGCCGCCAGGGCTATCGCGTTCGCCTTGCTCTCGCACTCATCGCGGCTCTTTTCGCGATCTTCGTTACACGCCTTTGGCCGAACGCGCTGAACGTGCAGGCAGCCGCTACGTCTGACGCGCCAACCACGCCAACCACACTGGCCGAGATGCCAACGCTCCTTTCGTGGCTCATTGGTTTACCCATGGCAGGCGCGATTGCCATTCTGTTTTTGCCGCGTCAAACCCCGCGCCTTCTCAAAGCCACAACGTTCGTCATCATGATCGCCACGCTCTTTGCAGCCATGCCGCTGCTTCGCGTCGACATGGGTCGCACCTACCATTTCAACCAAGACGTGGTGTGGATCGAACGCTTTGGCATCCACTACCACGTGGCGCTCGATGGCATTTCGCTCTGGCTCGTCGTGCTCACGGTGTTCATCACGCCCATCGCCACGTACGTGTCCTTTGGCTCCATCGACAAGCGCATCAAAGACTGGTGCTTTTCGCTGCTCTTGCTCGAGAGCGCGATGATCGGCTCGTTCGTCGCGCTCGATCTATTCCTTTTCTACGTCTTCTGGGAACTCATGCTCATCCCGATGTACGTGATGATCGGAGTCTGGGGTGGCACGAACCGCATCAAGAGCGCGCTCAAATTCTTCCTCTACACGATGACGGGCAGCTTGCTCATGCTCGCTGCGATTTTGTATGCAGGATACACGTACGGCCAGCTCACAGGCACATCCTCCTTCGACTACTTCGAGGTTGGGCGCATCGCCTTCCCCATGCACGTGCAAAAATGGCTCTATTGGGGCTTTGCAATCTCGTTCTTCATCAAAGTCCCAATGTTCCCAGTGCACACGTGGCTGCCCGACGCGCATACCGAGGCTCCCACAGCCGGCTCGATCATCCTTGCTGCCGTCATGCTGAAAATGGGTACCTACGGTTACCTGCGCTTCTGCATGGGGCTATTTCCTGAGGCGGCTTCGCAATACGCCCCAACGCTCGCGAGCGTGGCCGTGCTCGGCGGCATTCTGTACGGCGCGCTTTGCGCCTGGCGCCAAGACGACGTCAAGCGCCTCGTTGCCTATTCGTCGGTCGCGCACCTGGGTTACGTCATGCTCGGCCTGTTCGCCGCGACCGCGTCAAGCATCGAAGGCTCTGTCCTTCAAATGGTCAACCACGGCATCACAACGGGCGCGCTCTTTCTTCTCGTCGGCGTCATCTACGATCGCCGCCACACACGCCTGCTCGATGACTTCGGCGGGCTCGCCAAAGTAATGCCAGTCTACGCGGCTCTTTTCGTCATCGCTTCCATGGCAAGCGTAGGTTTGCCCGGCACCAATGGTTTCGTAGGCGAGTTTCTGATCATCATCGGCACGTTCGTCTCGAACAAGCTTGGTCACGTCAATGGTGTGCAAGCGGTGCTTGCCGCAATAGGCGTCATTCTCGCAGCTCTCTACATGCTTACGGCGATCCAGAAAATGTTCTTTGGTCCCATCACGCGCGCCGAAAACAAGCACGTCACCGACATCAACGCTCGTGAAGTCCTCGCGGTCGCTCCTCTCATGATCGCCATCTTCGTCATTGGTTTGGCCCCAAACCTTCTCCTTTCCCAAATGCACGGCGCCGTTTCCCGCGTGATCGACGACATGACTGCGCGCGTCAGAGAAAGCACCCCTCCTTTCGAGGGTCCAATCAAGCTTCTCCCCCGCAGCGCCAATGCGCCGAAGCCGCCCATCCCCATCACAAATGCGGCAGAGGCAATCGCGACTACCCCTGGCGCAACGGCGCAATAAAGGAATCGACATGGCGTTTGCATTTGCGTTCCTTCTCTCTCCTCTGCTCGTCGTTGCTGGCGGCGCGCTGCTGCTCATGCTCGCCGAAGCGTTCACGAGCAAACGCGGTCGTGGCGATCATGGCGATCGTGCCTCAGGGCTTGCGCTTGGCACCACAGTGGTCTTTGCGGCCGGCTTTGCATTCTCGCTCGGCGTCTGGCTTGGCGACATCGAAGCCGTTGCCGGAGCAGACGCACTCGCTCCTTGGATTGTCATCGATCGCTTCACCATCTTCTTCGACGGCATCCTCTGCCTTGGCGGCGCCATCACATCGCTCATTGCGGGTGGCTACCTACCGGAACACAAACTCGATCGGGGCGAATTCTATTCGCTACTCTTGTTATCCACGGTCGGCGCGATGATGCTCGCTGCCGCCGGCGACTTGCTCACGGTGCTGCTCGGCCTCGAAACAATGTCGATTGGCGCCTACGCGATGACCGCGTTCCGCCACACCTCGAAGCGCTCGGCAGAAGGCGCACTCAAGTACTTTTTGCTTGGCTCGTTCGCCTCCGCGCTCCTTCTTTATGGCTTCGCACTTCTTTATGGTGCCACAGGTCATACCGACCTTGCAGGCATCGGCGAAGTCGTCAAAGTCGGCGGCACTCACTCGCCAATGATCGTCGTGGCACTCGTCCTCGTGCTCGTTGGCCTCGCGTTCAAGATCTCGGCGGTGCCTTTCCACATGTGGACACCAGACGCGTACGAGGGCGCGCCGACTCCCGCCACAACGTACATGGCCTCGGTCGTGAAGGCAGGCGGCTTTGCGATGCTCCTTCGCGTTCTTTTCACATGCTTCGGCGACAAGGCCTCCATGTCATGGTCGGCGGGTTGGCCGCCGATGCTCGCGTGGATTGCCGTGATCACAATGACGGTGGCCAACCTCATTGCCGGCCAGCAAGAGTCGGTCAAGCGCATGCTCGCGTACTCGAGCATCGCACACGCCGGCTACCTCCTTATTGGCGTTGTTGGCGCCATGCACTCAATGCCTCAAGCGAGCGCAACAGTGCTTTTCTATCTTCTCACGTACATGGTTTCGACGGCGGGTGCCTTTGGCTCGCTCGTTCTTTGCGGCAGCCGCGGAATGGAAGCGGTCAGCTATGAAGATCTCGCGGGCATCGGTCGTCGTCATCCGCCGGCAGCCCTTGCCTTCTCGCTGTTTCTTATTTCGCTCGCGGGCATTCCCCCCACTGCGGGCTTTTTCGGCAAGTGGTTCGTGTTCCGCGCGGCCATCGATTCAGGCTTCTACGCACTGACGATCATCGCGTTCATGAACAGCGTCGTTGCCGCTTACTACTACCTGCGCGTGCTCGTATTCATGTACATGCGCGAACCCGCGGCAGGCATGACCACCTCTGTGCCCATGCGCTCTGGCTACGTCACCGCGGCCCTCTTGCTCTCGGCAATCCTCGTTCTGCTCCTTGGCATTGCGCCAAGCCAATCGCTCGACATGGCGATAAAGGCCGCATCGATCTTTGGCAGTAGTTAGAGCGCGCCACAATTTCCGTGAAGTTCCATTTTTTTGCCGTTGCTCTCCTCGCAAGCTTCGCAAGCAGTTGCACAAAGCCAAACGCCGAAACGAAAGAGCAACGCAAACTTGTCCCGTCGGCTCCATCGGCGACAAAAGCAGCTCCGACCGCAACGTCGTCAACAGCCAAGGCAGACAGCACAGACAGCAAAGTCGTCAACGCGATTGCACTGCCTACGGCATCTGTCGCGGCATGGGTCAACCCAGACAACCTCCCCGCATACAATGGCCCAACCGGAGCCATCGAAGGCACGATTTGGGTGACAGGCGATCCCGCTCAAGGTACGCCTGCAGACTTCACGAAATGCCCTGAAGCCTCGAGCACGTGGGGACACGCCTTCCGCGAGGGCATGTCTCCCGCCGTTGGCGCGCCCAAACCAGAGGCGCGGCCACTCGAAGATGCCGTTGTCGTCGTCACTGGTTACAAAGGCTTTTTCGTGCCCGAAAAAAAAGAGAGCAAAGATATCGTCATTGACGGTTGCGCATACAAAGAACGAACCGTAACGCTTACCTTTGGTCAGCGCCTCGATGTGCGGAATCTTTCGAAAGACTTCTGGGCACCAATACTTCAGCCAAGAACACGGCAAGTGACCATGATGGCGGCGCCAAAAGCCGATCCCGTCCGCCTTTACCCGCAGAAGCCTGGCCACTGGCTCCTTGTCGATGCGGACCGCAAGTACGCCGTCGTCGACGTGTACGCGTTCCTTCATCCGCTGCACGCCTCAACCGACGCTCGAGGCCACTATCGCATCGATGGCGTGCCCGTTGGCCCGCTCCGAGTAAGCACTATGCACCCGCATGTTACGGGCAACGCCGAAGCCGACATCGACGTCCAAGCGAACGTCGTACACAACGTCGATCTCGTCCTAAAGAACGAAGCGGCCGCCACAGCACGCTAAAGCGATTGTCTTCACGGAATGGGTGATGGCGCGGAGCACCTCTTGGCGAGAAGGCTTCGATCGATTCTCCACGCGCGCACGTCGCATCGAGATTCGCCGGCCGCTCGCCCGAAATCGACGAGCGTGTCGGAGGGAAATTCGCGGAGCGACTCGAGCTCTGCGTCAGGACGACCGGTGCAATCCTGATCGACGATCACGTTGATCCCCTTCTCCACCAGGTAGCAGTCTACCCGCCCCGCGAAGATGTACGGATGGATGTCATCGTTGACGAGCCCGTCGATGTTGACGATCCGCGAGCCCGAGAAATACCCCGCAATTCCTGCGTTCCACGCGGCGCCCGGCGCAAACTCAGGATGCGCGCGGAGCCACGCGCCACCCGCGACGGCGCGCGATTGATGTGGCCAGATCGGAATCCTCGTCATCCAGAGCGCGAGGGCGATGACCGCCACCGCGACGCCGAAGCCGACCGCGAGCCCGCGCCCTCGACACACTCGGCATGACGCCGCGCCCGCGCAAAGCGCGGCCGGTACCATCGCATAGATGCAGTACCAGGGCATGACTGCACTCACCTTTTGCATGTAAATTACAGTAATTCCGCCCAAGGCGATCAACGACGCGACGAGGAGATGGCGAGCGTCGATGCCGAGAGCAGGAGCGCGCTCGGATGGACGCCGAAGCCAACGTGCGAGCACCACGCCCACAACCACGAGGGAAAGAAACAAGGCGATGGCCCATGTGCGTGGCGTCTCGATCTGCCAAAATGCTGGCGCAAACGCGCGGGTCACAACGCCAAGGATCCGCCCCGGTGCCACACCGCTCGCGCTCCAGTGCGCCTTCATGCGTGCATTCGCTTGGACGAAAAAACCGGAGTGCAAGTAGACGAATGCGCTCACGACGCCGACGCCCGCCACGCTCGCGACCGTACCGATGACCGCCGGTCGCGCGAGGCGCCAACTTCGATCTTGTCTCCACGACGCGATGAGGAAGACCGCGAGCGTGAGCACGACGGGCACGACAGCATCCGTACGCGCGATCGGCAAAAGGAACGCGCACATCCACGCTCGCTTCCAGTTTCCTCGAGACACGCTGGACAGAAACGCCGCGTAGAGAGCAAAGACGTAGGGCCACTCCATCAACATCCGAGGGCACGAGAGCGCCGCTCCCGTTGTGCAGACGACGAGCACTCCAGGCAGCGCGCCCTCGCCGAAACGGTCGGACGCGAGCGTACCGAGCATCCACGCGGCCGCGGCGGTAAGCGCGTAGGCGAGGAACGTGTGCACCACGAGCAAGCGATGGGTCTGCTCGATCGAAAAAAGAGGCGCCAACAGCGCGGCCACGTGAGCGTGGAGGAGGTGAAATCCAGTCGTTGTGGAAATGCCGTTGTCGAAGGACCACGCGCCGATGGCCGCGCGATTCGCTCCGAGGTTCAAATAGTAAAATCCATCGTCGGGAACGAACGTCACCTGCTCGTCGACGGGCATGCGTGCGAACTGAACCCACGCCAGCAACAAAGCCGTGACAACCAGCGCTCGAAAGAGAAGTACGGCGTGCAACCGCATGGGTCCCGCATACTACTCTCGGATCCACTTACCAAGCTCCGTGGGCCACTATCGCGATGCGCGATGAGAATATCGATGCGGGTCAAGGCTTCGGAGCGACAACGCCTCGCGCAGCAAGATCGACGAGCAGCGGCCCGCCAAGCGGATCGTGCGGAGCCATCGGAACCCGACCTACACGATCGAGCCAGCTTCGCGCAATCTCCACCCCCGCCAATCGCGCAAGCCGATCGGCAAAAACAAGCGCACATATCTCGGGAGATTCGCTCACCACCTCGTCAGGCCCCGACGAAGAGATCACCTCAACATCCTCCTTCGGTGCCATGGATGCGATCGTTGCAAGCACCATGTGCGCAGCATCTGCACCGGGATCCGCACGCGCAACCGTTCGCGCAACGGACAGTGCTGCGGCTCGATCACCAAGGAGCAGGGCGCGCGCCGCAACCTCCGCGAGCGGAACACGTCCGCGCGTTGCTCGCACGAGGGCAACATCCAAAGCTTTTCGCGCGAGAGCTTCATCGACCGCAAGGCGTGCGACCGTGGGATCACGAGGCCCGCGCACGCCAAGCTCGCGCGGCGCATCAGCCAGCGCTGCTGCAACCTCACGTGCCAAAACGAGATGCCCTGCCTCCAGCAACTCGAGCGCGCCGATCTCCACAGGTGCCGTGTGTGCTGGCGCGGTGGTGACAAGGCCTTCGAGACCGCGCGCCACGAGATAGGCATCATCATGCGAACGCCCCCAGTGGGCGAGCGCACTCCACGCAACAGCGTTGTCGCGGTGCTCGAGTGTTAGCGCGACGGCTAGCACCCGCCCCGACACACCGGCACGCCGAGCATGGATCTTTAGCAGCACGGCATCGAGAGGAGCGGCTTCGGGATCGGCCTGCGTGGCTTGCCATGCGAGCGCTTCGGCAACGCCGAGTCGCCCTCGCTGCTCAGCGCATCTCGCTTTTGCGGCAAGTGCACCAGCGTACGTTGGGTCGATCCGGAGTGCCTTGGAAAATGCATCGTCGGCTGCACGGTCACTTGCGTTGCGACAGCAGCTCGCCTCGCCGACACGCGACCAGATTTCCGCGTCGCTATCGTCTTTGTGCGCGGCAAGCAAGAAAGCCGCTAGCGCGGAATCGATGTCACCCGATGCCTCGGCGAGCACACCGCGCAGGTAGTACGCGTACGCGTCTGCAGGCACCTCCGCCCCACGCACGACGTGGCCATCGTAAACGCGATCGACCCCGCCCGTGCCTGCGCAACCAATCGCCGAGGCTGCAACCAGAAGCCCGAACACTACACGCTTCATCGATAAAGGCGACGAAGCGACGCCATGAGTCGCTCGCTCTCGGCCTCGGTTCCAATCGTGATTCGAAGCTGCGAAGTGAGTCGCCCGCCGAGCGCATGAAAACTACGCACGAGAATTCCATCTTCGAGCAGGTGAGAAACAACGCCCTGGGCCGACCTTGGAGTCTTCACCCACAGAAAGTTCGCAGCACTTGGCATTACGAAAAACCCGTCGAGTGAGCCAATCGCCGCGGCAAGAGACTCGCGCACGCGGATAACGCGCGTAACCTCGCCCATGATCTCGCCCCATGCCTCGTGGCTCTCGAGAACGGCAGCCGCAACAGCCTGGCTTATGGCGCTAAGATTGTACGGCTGGCGCGTTTTGTCGATCTCTGTAACGAGCCCGGCGTCTGCCTCGAGCCAACCAATGCGCAGCGCCGCAAGACCAATTTTGCTCAGCGTGCGTAGAAAGCCGACGTGATCATGCTGCGTGCGTATGCCCCGCAGCGATGCGCTCTTGCCATTCGTAGAGGCATAGTCGACATACGCTTCGTCGATGATTGTGAATGCCGGCGAGGCCCCGTCTGCACATGCCCGAACGATCTGCTCGAGCCTGTCGCCAGACATGCGATTGCCCGTAGGGTTGTTCGGACTCGCAAGGAAAACGATGTTCGGCTTCTTCTGCATAATTGCACGATGCATCGAAGAAACGTCGAGATCCCACGACGCGTCGAGCGGCACCTGGGCAGACTCGAGACCATGCACGCGAGAGGTGACCGCATACATCACAAACGTCGGCGTTGGCGACAACACAACGGCGTGCGTTGCCTCGTCTCTCGGTCGCGCAAAGGCGTTCACGACGAGCGCGATGAGCTCGTCGGACCCGGCTCCCACGAGCAAATCGCTCTCACGGGCGCCCGTGCGCATGGCCAACGCTGCCTTCAAGCGGAGCGCACGCGGATCGGGATAGCGCTCGAGTTGCACGCTTTCCATCGCGCAACGGACTGCATCGCGCACCGCCGGGGAATCGGCCCGAGGCGCCTCGTTGGCATCGAGCTTGACCGTAACCCCGGGCGGCACATGCGGAACATAAGCCGACAGCTCCGCGAGCTCGGGCCGGAGCAGCGGGCGAAGTCGATCGTACGCAGACAACATCGTTTCAGGTTACTACAACCAACAAAACGCAAATAACGTGATTGTCGGTAGGGGCGCCATTCATGGCGCCCGGCCGCGGCATTTTCGAAATTGACTGATCCCGAGGGCGCGATGAATCGCGCCCCTACCTAGAACGGTAATCTCCCCCGTCGGACAATTCCCCGTGGTTCACATCGTCCATCGACTCGAGCGCCGGCGGGCCATGCGTATGTTGCGCTTCGGCTGCGCGCAAACGTTCGGCGATTTCAATGATACGCCGCTCGACGCGGCCGAAAACGCTCGCAGCCGGGAAGCGCCCCGACGTGTCGCGATCGCCCGCCGAGACCCCTGTGAGAACCTCGATACCTTGCGCGACCGTGCTGACTGCATAGAGATGAAATTGCTCTTCTCGAATGGCCCTTGCAACGTCTTCACGCAAGACGAGATGCTCAAGGTTTGCTCGCGGCAAAAGCACACCCTGTTTGCCGGTGAGGCCACGTGCGCGACACAAATCGAAAAACCCTTCAATTTTCGCACACACTCCGCCAATGGCCTGGATCTCGCCAAGCTGATTGACGCTACCTGTAACGGCAATGCCCTGGTCGATCGCAACGTCAGACAGGGCCGAGAGCACGCCAAACAGCTCGCTCGACGAGGCGCTGTCGCCATCGATTTCGCCGTAGCTTTGCTCGAAGGCGATCTGCGCTTTGAGGCTGAGCGGGCGCTCTTGGCCAAACATGCGCGCAAGGTAGCCGCGGATGATCGCGACGCCCTTGGTGTGGATGGCGCCGCCGAGCTGCGCCTCGTGCTCCACGTCGACGATGCCCTCGCGACCGAGCGCGACAACGGCTGTAATGCGCATTGGCTGGCCGAACTCGACGTCACCTGCAGAATACACAGAAAGACCGTTGACAACGCCAACGCGGAAGCCGTCGGTGTCGAGCGAGACCTCGCCACGAATCGTCAGCTCACGGATGTGGCGCTCGGCCGAGCCCGCACGCTCGCGGCGTTCGCGCCAGGCAACTTCGATGTCGTCGGCCGTAACCACGGCGCCGGGCGGGCCAGGCGGAAGGATGGACGCGCGGAATGGTTTGGACTCGAGCGAGGCCGTGCTGTCGCCCGAAACATCGGCTCCGCCAAGGGCGCGCGCCGAGGCAAGTGCGCTTGCAAACGCCGTGGTCTCCTCGAGCGGGGAGAGGCTCAGCGACAACTTCTGGCGATCGCCGGCAAGGCGCGTGGCAAGATCGAGCAGACGCGCGCGCGCCGATCGATCGAGCGTAGCCCACTCGCGCTCGCGCGCCATGTTCGTCAAGTAGCCATCAAGCGCGCGAAGGGTGTCGAGCGTGCGGGGGATGGATGGCTCAATTTCCACTTTTACACGGAAAAGCGCGGCGAAATCGGCGTCGGCATCGAGCAACGCAGCATAGACCTCGGGTGGGCCCACGAGCACGACGCGCACGCGAATCGGCACGGGCACAGGCCTGAGCGTCGTGGCGTAAAGACCGAGTGGCCCGAGCGGATCTTCGGCGCCGATGCGACGCTCGCGAAGCACACGCTTCATGCGCTCCCAGATGATGGGATCGGTCATCAGATCAGCGGCCCGCACCACGAGCACGCCACCGGACGCCGCGTGGAGCGACCCAGGACGGATGCGGGTGAAGTCCGTGAGTAATGCACCGAAACGAGCGCGACGTTCGAGATAGCCGAAGAGATTGGGGTAGGTCGGGTTCGTCTCGTACACCACGAGGGGTGCCGCGCCCTCGGCGTGGGCAACGAGGAGATTGACCTTGAACCGGCTTAGCCTGGTGGCGTGCTCGGGGTCGACCTCGGGCGTGTTGTGGTCGCCACTACCGCCACTGCCACCCGGGTAATTCTGGCCATTGTCGCTGTTGCCCTCGGCCGCGCGGAGCGCAGAAGGTTCGGGCTCGAGGAAATCTCGCCAGTCGGCAATGAGCGCCTTCTCGACGCTGCCAATGTACTGCGTGACGTCGTCGCCGAGACCTTCGAGAAGCTTTTGCACCTCCTCGCACGCGCGAACAATGGCCCTTTCCGACAAGCGTGCCATCGCCTCTTCGCGCGCGGCATCGAAGCGTGCACTTTGCTCGCGCACAGCCGCCGCGGCTTTCTCGACTTCATGTGTAAGGCGATCTTCGGCTTCCCCAAGTGCGCGCTTGGTGGACTCGTCGAGCGCCGAGAACTGCTCGGCCGACAGTGGCTTGCCGTGCAGGATGGGGAACGTTTGCACGCCGCCCTGTACCGAACGGATGCCAAAGCCAAGGGTTTTTGCCGTTGACTCGAGCCCTGTCAGCACCGCACGGTTCTTGACCTCGAGCTCGCGCGCCAATTGCTGCGTTGCCCACCTCGCTTCTTCGTGTTGTACAAGGTTGGGGATTTCTTGGCGAAGCCTGTCGATGAGCGCTTCCATCGCGGCAACGAGCGCCACGCCTGCACCGGCAAGGACCATGAGCGGCTTCGGCGCCTCTGGCTTGTCGAAGTCGTGAACGTAAACGATGTCCGGCGGCGTAGCCCGACCCTCTGCGAATCGTTCGGCAAACCGGACGATGTCGTCTTCAATCATCACCTGAGGATCGGCAGACACGAAAACGTGAAAGCTTGGTTCGCGCGCCGCGAGCCCCAGCGTGAGCGCGCGACGCGCAACAGGCCCGACAAGATCGAACAGACCGCCGATCGCTTGCGGCGTTTCCGGAAGCGATTCTGGATCCGTGTGCTGCGTTACGAGCTCGGACGGAATGCGAAACGGAACTCGACCCGAACCAGGCAGCGGAGCCGCGTTGGCTTCGAGCCACGCCCGCACCGGAGCGCTGAACGGAGGCGGCGCTTCGCTGAGCGGGGCGCGGCTCCGCAGAAAGTCACCACCGACGGAATCGGGCGACGCTGGGGCATGGACCGAGCTTGCTTCGTTTGCAGGCGATACCGATACGTCACAATTCGCGTTCGTCGCGTTCGTCGCGTTCGCAGAAACACTTGCCTCGCCACGCTCATCGACGCGGTGGTGCGAGTGCCTTATCGAGACCGTAGATCTAGACCGTGGCCGTGCGACCGATCGCGACGGACGCGCAGGCGTGGTTTCTGCACGATTCGTGACAGGCAGAGAAGCAGGGCACGTGCCTTTGCCTCCTGCCCGCGATGAACTTGATTTGCCACGCTGGGCCATCCCCACGTAGCGTACCAGACGAGGCCCCTTGGGACAGAACTTCCGCCAAGTCGTGCTAATCTGATTAGCCCAACTTTTTTCTTCCTGTGCCACGAAGTCCGGTCACGGTACGATTGCTTACGAAATGGCGCGGTTGATCCTCGCGACAGCCGGAGGGCACCGCACGATTGAACTGCGGGCCATCAACAGTCTCGGCCGTCACCCCGACAATTCGATTCAGCTCCTCGACAAAATCGTGTCGAAAGAGCATTGCACTGTCGAGCAGCGCGATGGCGGTTTCGTCCTCCGCGACCTCGGAAGTCTCAACGGCACCTACGTCAATGGCGAGCGCGTGCGCGGAGAAATGCCATTGCGTCATGGCGACGAGATCGCGCTCGGGTCAACGCGCGCCCGCTTCGACGACGGTGTCGGACCGGCAATCGACCTCAGCGCCGCGCCAGTGTCACCAGGTCCGCCGCCATTGGCGGGCTCGCCAGTCTCGTTAGCCTCGTTCGCTCCGGCCGCCCCAATGGCGCCCCCCCCAATGTCTCCATCGGCTGCCACGCCGTCTGCTGCACATTCGCCGTCGTCGTACCCGCCGCCCCCACCACTGCCGCCTCCACCGCCCCCACCTCCGCAGCCGGCGGTCAGCAAGAGCGGAAGTGTCCCGCCGCCGAAACTTGGTACGAGCTTGATGTCTGCGTACATGGGCGGGCCTTCGAATGCGTCAAGCCCCGCGGCTGTCCCCTCCCCTGCGGCGATTCCGGCTGCTCCATCTGCGGCAGCGGCCGGCACGCCAGGCGCACCGAAGGCCGCTGCACCTCCCGCGCCTGCACGCAAGGTCGATCCGCCCACACATCACTACATTACCCCTCGAGTGAACTTCGCCGGACCACGCGTCGATGTGCTCGACTCGGCACGCGCGATCGGCACGCAAATCGCCGCGCAAACCAAGGCCTTCGTTGCGTACGAGCAGATCGCGCACGATCCGCAACAGCTCCGCGTCGACTACGAGCGCCTGCGACTCACCTGGGAGCTCACGCGCGACATCGGTCTCGAGCGCGAACTCGACCCGCTACTTTATAAAATCTTGTTGTCACTCTTCAAGTTCGTGAAGGCCGACCGCGGCGTCATTCTCCTTAGCGACGAAGAAGGCACACTGCAGCCGCGCGCCACCCATCGCCGCGACGGCACCAACAAGCCAATTCAAGTTTCGTCGACCATTCTCAACCACGTCATCACCGAACGAGCGAGCGTGCTCACGCACGACGCCTCGCTGGATTTCGCCTCTTCCAAAGGGAAATCCATGATCTTGAATCGCATCTCGAGCGCCATTGTCGTGCCCCTGCTCCACGAGAAAGAGGTGCTCGGCGCGCTGTGGCTCGATAGCGAATCGCTGGCCCAGTTCCAGCAAAAAGATCTCGAGCTTGTCACCACCGTTGGCCACCAAGCTGCCATGTTCATCGAAAATAGCCTTCTCGCGAAGAAGATCGAACAAGAGATCACGACGCGCGAGCACTTCAGTCGGCTTCTTTCGCCGAATGTTGCCGAGCAGGTGATCTCGGGCAATCTCGAAGTGAAAAAGGGCGGTGTTCTCGTTCCCGACTGCACGGTGTTCAACAGCGACATCCGCGGCTTCACACGAATGAGCGAAGGCGCCACGGCCGACGTCATCAACGAGCTTTTGAACGAGTATTTCGAGCTCATGGTCGAAACGATCTTCAAGTATGAAGGCACGCTCGACAAGTTCATGGGCGACGGCATCATGGCCTTCTGGGGCGCACCCATGAGCCATCCTGACGATCCCATCCGAAGCGTGCAATGCGCACTCGATCAGATGGAAGTGCTCGGTCGCTTCAATCGCAAGCGCATCGAAGCAGGCGCGCCCCCGCTCTCGATCGGTATCGGACTTCACACCGGGCCGCTCGTCGCCGGCTACGTGGGAAGCTCAAAAGCCATGAGCTACACCGTTATCGGCGACACGGCGAACACGAGTGCACGCCTCTGCAGTATTGCCCTCGCCGGCCAAATCATCGTCAGCGAACCCACGCTAGCGCGTCTCGGGGCACGTTTCGAAGTCGACGAGCTTGCGCCCGCCCACCTTAAAGGCAAAGAGAAGCCCCTCCGCATTTTCAACGTCAAGCGCGAGAAGCCCAGCGCCGCCGCTAAGGTCGGCTAATCGCGTCACAGCCGGGGCAGTCTGGAACAGTAGAGCTCGTCATAGCTCCCACATAGCGCCCAGATGCCGGCGGCAAATCACCAACGCGGCCGCGGCGTGAGCGTGGCGGTACGTCTAATGCAGTCCTCGGTGCATTATGATTTCCGCCAAAAGCATTCAGAAAGACGCTGACAAGTTCCTCCGAAATGCGACGCACGCATTGCCAGTGCTATCGGCGCTTGCCTTTATGCGCAAAAGAGAACGTACGCGCCTGATCCCTTGGCTCCTTGGAGCCATTGGTGTCGCAGCGTTCGGCAGCATCGCCGCGGTGCTCATCTTCAGCCCGCGCTCGCGCGACCGTGCGCTCGGAGCTGCGAAGGACGCCTATGGTCGGATTTCCGATCAATTCGAGTCGCTCGGCATTGGCGATCGATTTGGCCTCGGCGATCGGCGCGCCAAACGCGTTACCGACGGACTCGCGTCATCGGAAAGCGCAGACTACGGACCAACCGGCTTCTGAGAGCATGTTTACCAGCCTGCTACGCGAATCGATGCGTCGGTTGGACGTTGCGGTGCCTGCGCACGTACCACAACGTACGCTTACGCGGGCTCCTCACGTCCGCCCTAGCCTCAATTCGCTCGCGACGGCTGGTAAACATGCTCTGAGCGACCGCGCATGACACGGCCGCACGCTTGTGCTGGGCGGAAATGCTGCTATATGTCGCAGTACTGTGGAAATAGATCGCGCCAAGACAAAACAAGCGGTATGGCGATGTGAACGAAGTCGGATCGCCTGCCGCGCTTCCCGGCCTACCGAATGCACTTTCACTAATGACATGTTCCGCTTTGTTCGAATCGCACTTGTTACTTCCACTTTGATCGCACTTTGGGCCTGCAACCAAAACTCCTCCGGCGACACGGGCTCAGGGACCGAGTCGCCCGATCCAAAGCAGCCTGCGGGCCCTGGGGATTCGGATCCCTATGTGCATTACGATATCAATCACATTCTCGAGACTGGACAATCCAATTCAGTCGGTCTCGGGGCCGCCCCTCCCATCACGCTTACTCAACCGTTCACGAACATCATGTTCAACACCGGCGTGATGACGGCCACCGACTGCGATGGCAACGGCTGCATGACGCAGGAAACGCCAACCAGCTTCGTGCCGCTCGTCGAGGGCATGTATTACATCGACGACTACCATGAGACCGCGTCTTCAGGGCTCGGCAACCTCGCTTCTCGCCTTGGTACGGAAAAGTACCAGCTCGCGAAACACGACGTTCTCGTCAGTCTGCATGGGCGCAGTGGATACACGTACGCCTGCGTGCGCAAAAATGGCTGCGACTTCTACGGGCCCCCAGGGAACCCGTACACTGTGCCGTTTGACGACGGCATGATCCAAGTCCAAGCCGGCATGACGCTCGCGAAGGCCGCGGGCAAGTCGTATGTCGTGCGCGCCGTCACAGCCATTCATGGCGAGAGCGATCACTACGCGTACGTCAATCCAGGCGAGGTGGAATTTCCCATGCCAAGCACCGACGGGCAGACGATGCTCGCCGACTACAGCGACGCGATGATCGAGTGGCAGAAAGACTACGAGGAAAGCGTTAAAACGATCACAAATCAGACCGAGCACGTTCCGCTCATCATGCTGCAGATGAGCAATTGGAACGACGTTCCGAACAGCCCAATCCCGACCTTTCAGCTTTCTGCCCATGTGCGTGCACCTGGCAAGGTTGTCGTCGCAGCGCCCGGTTATCCATTCAGCTACGCAGACGACTGCCTGCACTTCGACAATGTCTCCGAGCGGCGCATCGGTGAATACTTTGCGAAGGTTTACGCGCGCATCATCTTCCAGGGCCAGACATGGGAACCTGTGCGCCCGAAAAACATTACACTCTCCGGCAATGTCATCACCGCACAATTCTACGTGCCGAGCCCGCCGCTCGTCATCGACACCCAACGCGTCGTTGATCCAGGCAACTTCGGATTCGAATACACCGACGACAGTAGCACGCCGCCGGCAATCTCAAACGTTGCGCTTGACGGTCCAGACACGGTGAAAATCACGCTCGACAGCACCCCAACGGCCACGGGGAAACGCCTGCGCTACGCGTTCACCGCCGTGCCTGGCACCTGCCCCGGCCCGGAACTGGGCCCACGCGGCAACCTGCGAGATTCGGACGACACACCGTCGAACTACAACAATGAGCTCTACAACTGGGGCGTGACGTTCGACGAGCCGGTCAACTGAGGTTGTATGTAGGGGCGTATGGCCATACGCCCCTACTACGAATGCGTGGTCGTTACGGTTGGGCGCCATGAATGGCGCCCCTACGAAATAGGCGTTTTGTTGTTCCCCGTAGGGGCACCCCTTGTGGGCGCCCCCGCCTTGAATCCGCGTCGTGAATCATCCGCGCGAATGCGCGTAATGCGCACACAATTTGCGAATCAAGGCGAATCGGCCTTGCGACAATCGATATTGTCAGGCACGTTTCTTTGCCTGGCGCACGCCTCCGTCGACGACCGGGTACCCACCCCGGGACGGTAGTGTGCGCTCGTTCTCGGTGTCTCCGCCCGGACTGGGTCCGTTACGGCGACACCGGGCACCAATATCACGCATGATACCACCTTACATAAAATTGCTTATTGCCTCCACGATCGCCGCTTCTACGGTCGCGGCGGCCCCTCCCCCAACTCCAACGCCGTCTCCAACGCAGTCCCAGGGCATCGCTGGCGACCTTGCGATACCGACGGACGGACCGGCGAAATCGGCGAAGCCGGCACAAGAAAGCGACTCCCTGCCTACCTTGGGCGGTGACTTCGCCGACCCGTTCGTTCTGCGCGCGAATGGCACCTACTACGCGTTCGCAACGAATGCTGGCGGCAAGAACATTCACGCGGCGCGCTCGACCGACCTCAAAACGTGGAGCGACGTGGATGATCCGCTCCCTGCCTTGCCGTCCTGGGCGCAAGCCAACGAGGGCCTCACGTGGGCTCCAACCGTTCTAAAGCGAGATAACGGCTTTGTGCTCTATTACACGGCGCGAGACAAAGCCTCGGGCCTGCAGTGCATCGGACGCGCTACGTCGACCGCACCGGAAGGTCCCTACGTCGACGATTCGACCGAACCCTTCATTTGCCAAGTGACGGCGCCGCAAGCGCTCTGCGGATCGATCGATCCGAGTCCCTTCGTCGATGACAATGGCGATCCGTATCTCGTGTGGAAGAGCGACGAGAATGCCGCGCCGTGCCATGGCAATTCACGGCTATGGAGCCAAAAACTCACTTCCGACGGCCGCAGCCTGGCCGGTACGCCAACCCCGCTTTTGCAGCGCGATCGCGCTTGGGAGGCGCCGCTCATCGAAGGCCCAAGTATGGTCAAAGCAGCGGGCAAGTATTACCTATTTTACTCAGCCAATTGGTGGGAGAGCGCCAATTACGCAATTGGATATGCAGAATGCCAAGGACCGCTCGGCCCATGCGAAAAGCGCACGACCGATCGCCCTCTCGTTGCGTCGAGTAGCGGGGCACTCGGCCCCGGCGGCCAGGAATTCGTCACCGACGAAAAAGGTCAATTGTGGATGGCGTACCATGCCTGGTCACAACCCACCGTCGGGTACGCGAACGGCGGAGCGCGATCGCTGCATATGACGCCAGTTTCCTTCGAGAACGGCATTCCAACATTCGGTGTTCCCACCGCAAACTCGCCATCTCCAGCGGTCGACGTGGCGACATCCAAAGAGTCCCAACCTGCCAAATCGAAATCGAATGGGTAGATGCGCGTGGTAAAGGGGGGCGATGGTTTGCCAGCGTTTCCCAGCCTTCCTAGCGGTTCTTGCCCTTTTCGGCAGCGCAGGCTGCGCCGCGGCCGCGGCTCCCGCTTCGCAGGTCCCTCACGCGCGCGCCGCGATCGACCGCGTGCATGCTACACAAGACTGCGGGCTCGGCATCCATGCGCAAGCGAAGATTGATCGCTTTGCGCGTGGCGGGCGCATTCGCACCGATCTGCTACTGTTCGCACTCTGGCCCGAGCGCCTGCGTATGGACATTCTTGGTCCGATGAATTCGGGCACGGTCGCAACCCTCACGACCGACGAGGGTAAATTTTCGTTGCTCGACTTGCGCGAAAAACGATTTTACGTCGGCAGCACATCGGCATGCAACATTGCACGCCTCACGCACGTGCCGGTGCCCGGTCACGTGCTTGTTTCGCTATTGCGCGGCGATGTTCCGGTTCTCAAGCACGACGAAGGCGCATCGTCGGTTGTATGGAGCACGCGCGGCTACTACGTCATCAAGATTGCCGGCGCGAATGACACGGAAGAAGAAATCCATATTGCGCCTTTCGCCAATGACTTCGGCAAGCCCTGGCAGCAGCAGCGCATGCGCGTCATCGAAGTCGAAGTCTTGCAGCAAGGCGTTGTGCTTTACCGCGCCGAGCTTAGCGACGAAAAACAGGCGGAAATGTCGAAGCCACGCATCGATCCGGACGGAATCGACCCGCCTGAGATGCCGAGCGGCCCCTTTTGCGCTGCCAGTCTCCCGCGCAAGATTCACGTCGAGGTGCCGAGCCGCGACGAAGACGTCCTGTTTCGCTACGACGACCAGGTGACGTGGAACCCGCCAATCCCGCAAGGCCTTTTTTTTCAGAGTATTCCCAATGGCGTGGGATTGTATTCTCTTCTCAAGTGCGATGCCGAGCCGGTGCACTTCGAGACGCAGCCGCGATAACCCGCAATGAGCGAGTACCAGTACTACGAGTTCCAGGCCATCGATCGGACGCTGACAGAGCAGGAGCAGAGCACGCTCCGGAAGTACTCGACGCGCGCCTCGATCACACCCAGCCGGTTCGTGGTCGACTACTCCTGGGGAGACTTCGGGGGGGACGAGGCGGAGTGGATGGAAAAGTACTTCGACGCATTCCTCTACCTTGCCAACTGGGGTTCCCACGTGTTGATGCTGCGGCTGCCGCGTGGCGTGCTCCCCCTCGAGATGGCCGAGAAGTACTGCGCGAAGAACTCCGCGTCGGTGCGCGCGAACGGCAACCATGTCATCCTTGAATTTCAGTCTGATACCGAAGACGGCGGCGAGTGGATCGACGAGAACGGCGGCACGTTGGCCGCAATCCTGCCCGTGCGCGCGGAGCTCGCCAGGGGCGACTTGCGTGCACTCTACATCGCTTGGCTCGGGTGTGCGCAGGCCGGGGAGTTCAACGATGACGATGCAGAACCTCCCTGCCCGCCCGGACTCGACAAGTTGAGCCACGCGCTTTCAGCGTTTGCCGAATTCTTGCGGATCGACCGCGACCTCATCGAGGTTGCGGCAGCCGCCAGCCCGAAGCTGAAAGCGCTTGACAACGCCGGGCTCGAAGCATGGGTGGTGGCCCTGCCCGAGGCGGAGAAAACTTCGTTGCTCGTCCGGTTGGTTGGAGGCACAGACGACCATTTGCGCGACGAGCTTGTCAGGCGCTTCCGCCAATCACGCGACAAGGCGCGCGACGGCCAGTCACCAGCGTGCGCGCCCAAAGCGCGCAGCGTTGGAGAGCTCCTCGAGATAGCGAGATCGCAAGCCGAGGAACGACGCCGTCAGGAGGCCGAGCGTGCCGCCCGCAAGAAGGCGCGCCATGAGCAAGAGGAGGCCAAGCGCCGAGAGCGCTACCTCACAGATCTCGCGACGCGTGCGACCGAGGCTTGGCATGAAGTGAGCGACCTCATCGCCACCAAAAACCCCACCAAGTACGACGAGGCCGTCTCTCTCCTCGTCGATCTGCGCGACGTCTGCATCCGGGATGGCCGGCTGGACGAGGCCATGAAGCGAATCGCGCAATTGACAGACAAGCACCCGAGGAAGTCGGGCCTCCTCCATCGGCTAAGGAAGGCTTCCCTACTGTGAGGGTGATGCAAGCTCGCTAACGATCTGATTCGTAATGGTACGCGCACGCTCGACCTCGTGAACCGGCAACGAAATGGCGCCGACCACCGGGTGGCCACCACCGCCGTAGCGCTCGCAAATGGCCGCAATGTCGTGCATGCGCGGCAGTTTCGACCACGGGTTATAGCCAATTGAAATTTTGCACTTCGTGTGCGAGCGGCTCAACAAAACGGAATATGCACTTTCCGGCCAAAGTGCATAAGTCACGAATTTCGCCGCAACGTCGACGATGACGTTGGAAAGATCGACAACAACGACAGGACCAACGAGTTTGCCGTTCTGTTCGACGAGATCGATGAAGGTTCGGTGGTGTACGGCAAGTGGTGCGTACTCATCTTGAATTTCTTTCTGCCTTGCAACTTCAGCAAGCGGCTCGGACAAAAGACGCGGAACCATTGCCTGCAGAAAAGCGTCGTTGCCATGGTGTTCCACCACAGTCATAAGCTGCAATTCGGGCTCAGCGCGCGAAACGGCCATTTCTGCGTTCGGAAATGCCGCCGAATCAATCATGTCGGCCCATTGCACGAGCTCGGCACTCGCGGTTGTGTCGAGCCCGAAGTGCGCACGGCCCACGTCGGCGATGAGTTTCGTGCACGAGCCGTAGCTGCCATCGTGAAAGAAGCGTCGCGTGAAGTCGCTTTTTACGCGAGCCGCGTAAACCTCGCGCTCTTCTTTCGTTGGGAAAGCGCTAACGTGATGGTCGAAATACCAAGTGAGCTTCGGTGATGCAGAGAACCGAAAATCGAGAATGGCGTTTTTTTCACCCGAAAAATTCGTAGGGTCAACCCCGCTCTGCCCAGGGCCATAGCCCATTGCCTTGTAGGTAAATGCGAGCTCTTCGCCAGGGTAAAGGTGGCGTAAAAGCCTCGTAAACATCACCGCCGAGCAAAGCCCGTCAAAGCAGTGCCCATGCGTAAGAACGACGATCTGCCGCATAGCCAAAGCCGTCTAGCATATCGTGTGTCATCTGGACCGCTTTCAAGTTGACGCGAGATCAAGGCGGAGCCGAGGAGCGGACCGGAATAGCCTGCTTCGGCTTTGAGGACCGCACCGCAGGCTCTAACGAAGAGATCGCGTCAAATCGAAAGCGGTCAAGGGGCAGCCGGAGCTGCGTCATGTGCAGTCGCTTCCAGATTGAGATCGAGGCGGACCTTGTCGTCGACGCTGAGGGAGTGCGGTTTGCGGTCTTCGATAGACTTTGCTTCCTTGAGCCAGACATCGGCCGAAGCACGATCGCCAAGCGCGTGATGGACGAGGCCTCGATAGAGCGCGTATTCGGCGCGCTTGGAGTTCGACCAGTGCGCTGCCCGTGGCTCGAGCGCGAGGAGCTCTTTCTGCGCCTCCGGGTAACGCCCCTTGTTGAAGTCGGCTTTGGCGCCCGCGAGGCCTGAACCGCACGCCAAAAGCAGAGAACCGAAAGCGAGCAAGCGCGCCGCGTTACGAGCGTTCATGCTCGCGATGATACTCTATTGAGCGTTATCTGGCTCGTGCTCGGCATCCTGCTCTCGTTTGGCAAGCTCTGTGGCGATGCGCTCGATGAGAGGCAAGGTTGTCTCACGCTGGGTTGCAGACAGGAGCACAGCCTCAGGAAATTTTTTCTGCAAGAGCGCGCGCTCTATCGGTGCAAGCAGTTCAACTTTGTTGAAGACAAGAATGCGTGGCACGCTTTCGAGCTTTAGCTCACGTAGCAGATGCGCAGTTGTCTCGATGTGATCGACCTTGGCGTCGCTCGAAGCGTCGACGACCTCCACCAGGACGTCGGCGTCACCGGCCTCTTCGAAGGTCGCACGAAACGCCGCAAACAAATCTTTCGGCAGGTTGCGGATGAAACCCACCGTGTCCGAGATGACAACCGTGCGATCGCCACAGTTTACCGAGCTAACTTTTAGATGGCGCGATCGAGTGTCGAGAGTAGCAAAGAGCTTGTCTTCTACACGCACGCTTGCCCCGGTGAGCGCGTTGAGGAGTGTGCTCTTGCCTGCATTCGTGTAACCAACGATGGCGACCGTGGGCACGCCTGCACGCACACGCTTGTGGCGACGCTGCTCGCGTCGAGCCCCAAGCTTCTTGAGAAGCGCCTCGAGATGCGCAACGCGTTCTTTCGCGCGGCGCCGACCAATTTCGAGCTTCGTTTCCCCTGGACCTCGCCCGCCGATGCCGCCCGTCAGGCGTGAAAGCGAATCATCCTTCATCACGAGGCGCGGCATATTGTATTTGAGTTGCGCCAGTTCAACCTGAATTTTGCCGTCTTTGCTTTCCGCGTGCTGGGCAAAGATATCCAAAATGAGCTGCGTGCGATCGATCACTTTCAAATCACTTTCTTTTGCGATCGACGACGACTGCGTTGGCGTCAGCTCGTGATCGAAGATGAGCGCATCGGCGTCGAGCTGCATGCTGCGGAGGATGACGTCGTCGAGCTTGCCCTTGCCGAGCACTGTTTTCGGATCGACACGCTCGCGAAGCTGTACGATCGTACCCACCACTTCGACGCCAGCGGTACGCGCGAGCTCGCGAAGCTCGCCGGTGCTTTGCTCGGCATTCTGCGCGGCGTCGCGCGCAAATTTGCCGGCAACATGCACCAAAATCGCTCTGCCCGAAGGTGCACGAACCGCGCGGCCGCGTGTGCGCTTGGCGAACTCGGCTTCGAGTCCTGCCATCAGCTCGCCAACGTGCACCCGCTGATTCCCAAGCGGCATAGGACCGTAGTCGCGGTACGGAAGCGCGCCCTCGTCGCCAGGAATGTTATGTGCGTAATGCACTGATCGCGCCTCGCCGCGCGACGTGAGCAGGATGGCGCAAACCAGGTCGAGGCGTAGCCGAACGAGGTCGACCATGTCGTCGTGCGTCAGCGGCTCGCCACCCAGGTGTGTGTGCACGAGCCGCAGGCCGCGAAATCGCCCAACGGCTGCGCGAAGGCGCCCGATGTCAGGGAGCATGAGTTTGCCGGCCTCGCCAACGATGACGTAGTCGACTTGCCCGGAGCGATGGACGAGGGCACCGACCTGCCGGCCTGTCTCGAGGCTTGCCTCGACGAGCGAACGCGTCAGCTCGGGTGTCGAAATATCGTCGAGGGGCACACGACGGCGATAAATGCGCTCGAGCGTTTTGATCGCAAAAGGCGAGAGCCCAGTGGTGTTGCCGTAAAGTTCGATGAGGTTACCGCGCCTGCGAATATGCGTTTGTTGATTGTAGGGGCACCCCTTTGGGGTGCCCTATATGGGGCGGCCACAGGGGGCCGCCCCTACTTGTTGATGCGCTCTTGGTACTGGCCGGTCGACGTGTCGATCTTGATCCACTCGCCTTCTTTGATAAAGAGCGGAACATTGACCGTGGCACCGGTAATGAGTGTGGCGGGCTTGGTTGCACCACTCGCCGTATCACCCTTAATGCCAGGTTCGCTCGAGACAACCTGCATAATCACATTGGGTGGCATATCGATGCCGATCGGGTTGCCGTTGAAAAGCGTGACTTCGACCTCGAGGCCATCGGACAAGAAACGCGCTTCGTCGCCAACCTTGTCTTTGTTGACGTAGATCTGGTCGCCCGTGCTCGTGTCCATGAAGACGTAGTTTTCGCCTTCTTCCCACGAATACGTCATTTTGCGGTCTTCGACGTCCGCGAGCTCGACGGACTCGCCCGACTTCCAGGTGCGCTCGACAACGTTGCCGTTGACAAGGTTGCGAACACGGCATCTCGTAAACGACTGCCCCTTGCCCGGCTTGACGAATTGATGCTCGACGACGTGATAAGGCACGCCGTCGATCTGAATCTTGAGACCCTTGCGGATGTCGGTAGTGCTGGCCATGCGGGGCGCGTGGTACCACGGCCGCCCCGCAGCCGCCAACGCGCAAATTGAGAAAAGGCGCGTCAAATCGAAAGCGGGTCCAAATCTGGGCTCGTGCACGCTCCCATGCTATGGCGGCCGAGCCCCATGGTGTACGAGGCCGACGAGGAGCTCCGCGAGATAAAACGGGAGATTATCGAGTCACGCGGACTCATTATCAAAACGAACAACCTCACGAACGCGCTCAGCGCCGACATCAAATCAATCGCCAAGCGCCAACAGACCTACGAGCGCCGGCTGTCATGGAACAGCGCAACGGCATACATCGTATTCGTCGTCGTCGTGTTCGCCGCGCTCAAGCTTGCTTGGGACGCGCGCGTCGAGCAGATCAAGGCCGAAACCGATCAGCGCGCAGTCGACAACGATCGCTTGCGCAAGGAATTGCGCGAAGCGCAGAAGCGCGACGAAGACCGCGCTCGCGGCGAGGCCCGGGCGGCACAATTTTACGATCTGATCCGCCAGGGCAAGCGCGTCGATCTCGTCGAACAGTGGGAATCGATGAAGAAAGAGCCGCTCAGCAAGGCTGAAATCGCAACGTTCTCCGACGCCGTCGAGCGCGCAAGGAACGAACTTGCCGGCCAGCTTTATCAACAAGGCATGGACAAAGCGCGCGTGCAGCGCTGGCAGGAAGCCGCCAACCTTTTTGAAGAATCCATTCGATATAAGGAAGAAGCGACGATTGGGCCTTCCGTGCGCCTCGGCCTCGCGCAAGCTTATCGACGCCTAAACCGGCAGAAAGACGCCATTCCGATCCTTACCTTGCTCGCGGAAAATCCCGTTGACCGAGAGGTCCACGACGACGCGCTCGATCTGCTTGCATGGTGCCAGATGGACACGCAGGCGTGGAACGACGCAAAAAATACGTGGCGCACGCTCATTCGGCGATTTCCCGAATCGCGCTTCGCTGCAGAGGCCAAAATGCAGCTCGCGCAGCTTCAACTCCTTCATTAATTGGAATTACAAGTTAGGGCGCGGTAAGCCGCCGTGACCTCATTGAATCGTAAAGACAGCGTGCAGCGCTCATCAGGGGTCGCGCCTGGGTGAAGGTCCGGATGGTAGGTTCGCACAAGCCTCCGGTAGGCACGCTTCACGTCGGTGTCGTTCGCGCCCAACGGCAAACCGAGCATACGGTAAGCGCTCGCGCGGCCTGTACCTGCCTCGCCCCGATCGCCCTTATCGCCGCCCTTGTCGCGAGCACGCTTTCTACCGCAGAGGAACTCGGAGGCTGCAAGCGGATGGTCGACAAGCGCACCGCGAGGTACGCGCAGCGCGACGCGAAAGCAAACCGTTGCATCGACGAGCTCTTCGAGCCATGTGAGCCGGAGCATGATCTGCCGGCGCAACGCGCGGCCGATGATTTCTGGCGAGAGGTGAAAGTCACTGGCGAGCACTTCACCATGAAGCCTGCGCGACGCCATCGCGCGCAAAAGCGAAGAGCGAAGCGTGTCTTCGTCGACGCCATGTTGGCTGCGCAAAATCTCGGCCAGCGACGCAGACGCGCCATCGATTCGAACGGCCGTGACAAGCCCACGGGCCATAAAGATTCGGTGAACACCTCCGCCCGGCCCGACGAGTTCGAGGGTTCCGCTCGATGTATTTCTGTAGAGGACTCCGAGCAAGTCACCGAGCGTCGTTGTCTTGAGACGCCCTGGAAGAAGCATTCCTCGGTCGTATCAATTCTTGCTCGCAAGGCCAAACAATCGCGCCTACGCCGCACACGCGGCACACGAGAATGCCCACCAGTTTCGACGGGCAAGCACGCCGTGCTATGGGCACCAATCATGCGTGCGAGTCGAACGGTCCTAACACTCACTTTTCTTACTGCTTGTACTGCTTGCGAAAGTAAGCCTGATGCTTCTAGCGCGGCAGATGCAGCCGCAGCAGCGACCTCTCGGGTGCCGAGCGCATCGGCAGTCACGTCAGCGCCTCCGTCGGCTTCCGCCCCTCCGCCGGCATCCGCTCCTCTGTCCGCAGCACCAAGCGCCGTGCCTATGCCTGAGCGACCCGTGCCAAAACCACTCACCATGGTGCGAGCAGACATGCCGGTCGAAGTTCAACAAAAAGCGATCGCATACATGTTTGCGATGCGTGCGCCCCATCCCGACGATGCCGCCGCCGATCCAACGTATGCTGCCGATCTCGCCAACAAGCTCAAACCAATCATTTTGTCGCTCGATAAGGGCGCCGACAAAGCGCGCATGAACCGCGTCGAGGTCATTGCAAGCGGCCGACAAATCGACCTCTACATGTCCGCCGGCTGCGATGAGCAGACCCCAAAGCGCGCCGTGGTCCAGAACGCTGGCGTGCCCCTGCCAGTACTCATGTCGCACGGCATCCTTGTCATCCGCTGCAACGACGCACGCATCCAATGCTTGCAAAGCACACGCGATTCAAGCGACGTGCTGTGCACCACCGCACCTCGCCATAAGTAAGAGCATGTTTACCAGCCTGCTGCGCGCCGCGATGCCTTCGTTGGGCCCTGCGGTGCCTGCGCACGTACCACAACGTACGCTTACGCGGGCTCCTCGGGCCCGCCTTGGCCTCGCGGCGCTCGCGACGGCTGGTAAACATGCTCTAAACCGATCGAAAGCGGTTACAAGGGGTCGAACGTTGCGATAATGACCTTGCCGCGCATTTCGCACGCAACGTGCGCTCCGTCATTGCTCACGGTGCAACCGCGAAGGGCCGAGAATGGCTCGAACTCGGCGGCACGACCACGCATGGCGCGTGCGCCGCCAAGCAAAACCCCCTCGCGGCTGGGCACGGCGTACAATTTCCCATTAGGCGATCGCGCCGAGCCTAGAGGAGGAGGCTCCTCGAGCCACGACGCGAGGATTGTCGCTTTCGGCGCCTCAGGGCGAATGAGCACGGGCACCCCAGCGACCACGGCTTCGAGCCCGCGTGCCGTCCATGCAAGCGGCACAGCGTCGGCAGCCTCACCGCGTGCACCCGAACAGCGCGTGCCGAGCACCGGCGCAATGGGCAAAAGAATATCTTTCACGTCGCCGTCCGCATCTGTCGGCGCAAAGGTTGCTCGAAGCGCAACACCTTCGCACGCGTGGTAGGCCTCGAGCCAGCGGCTCTTGCCGTCAGCGGAGAGCACCTGCGAAGGCCACGGGGCGATGTCTGTGGCTTGTTCTTCACCCGAGTCAGGATCAACGGCGACGACTTTCGAGCCGGTGCGAACGAGGAGCTTGCCGCCTGGATCGAAGGTGAGCGATCCCCACGCCGGGTGCGCTGCTGCTGCGCGCGCCTTTGTGGTGGTCGTTGCGAGCACGCGCGAGTTTTTGGCTTGGGTAAGCGGCGCGATCTGTTCGAGCAGCTGCGCGAGCTCGTTCGTCTTTGCAGTCGTCTTCGTTGCAGGCGCCAGCTGGGCAAGATCGGCCGCCGTCACGGCACCAAGTGCATCGCCGCGCGCAACGCGAGAGCGCACCTCAGCGATTCCAGCTTCTTCGAGCGATTTACTCGCCCCACACGCGATGGCGCCAGCACCCGTGCGCGCCGTCACGAAACGCGGCGCGCCGCCTTCTTCACATATCGCTCGGTAAAGTGCACGCATCTGCTGGACGAGCACGGGCACGGCTGCAACGTCTTTGCCCTTGGCGCGCGTGGTTGCCTGCGCGGCAATCACTTTGAGCGATGCCTCGGGCTCACTAGGATCGCGGCTTAGCCCTGCACTTCTATCGAAGAACGCGACTTTCGCGGTGAGCTTCGGACCGGGCTCGAAGGGCGGACCGCCGCCGTCGATGGTGACGCGCAAGGTCACGTCGTCGATGCCATCGTGATCGCGATCAGAGCCGTCGACATCAATCGCGAGTCTCGGTGAAAATGCTGGATCGCGCACGATCATGTCGAACGTGATGGTCGGATCGCGTGCGAGACGCACCACGAACAGGCCACGCAGAGCACTTGCGCTCGTGCACGCCGCGCCGAGCTCGGCAGCGGCCGATTTCGGCCCAATGCGCTCGAGACGCAAGACAGGCGTGCACACGGCTCCGATCGGCAATGATGGCGCCGAAGCGAGAATGGTTGGCGGCGCGTCGTCAGCAGCGGCGCCATTGTAGAATGCAAGTTCACTTGGAGCGGCGGCTTTCTTGGCGTCCTTGGCGTCGCCTGCTGAAGGACGAAGCACCGCCAGCGCGTCCAATTTCCCGTCGTCGTCCACGTCGAGAGCGAGCACCAGAGCGAGCTCTTTGCCACTCGGCGCGTTGAACGCCACGCTGCCAGCACGGTACGTCGTCGTACCATTGGGAAGCACCGTTGAAGTTTCAGCCAATGCCGGACCTGCATCAGCGGGCAACGCTTGCGCGGCGGGTGCCGGCGGTGCCGACGGTCCCGCGGGCGCATCACCAACCGCGTAGGGAACGTACGGGTGATCCTTTTTGCACGAACGCCCGCAGCCTGACACCGCAAAGATCGTTGCGATCGCCAGTGCGACCTTGCACCCGCTCACCGCTGCACCCTTGGCACGCTTGGCACTCGTGCTTGGCCGAACAAAAAGCACTTCAAGATCATTTCGACTTACCACGGACATGGACAACGCCGAAGCAGCGTGGAACCTTTCCTCTGCATGCCGCGAGCAGGTGTAGCCCGGATAATTCATAGGGCGCGCGCAGTCGTCGCCTTGGCTGTGGCGTGCCTTAGCCTCGTCGTCCTGGCAAAAACATCGACTGCATTCGCATTCGAGCAAGCGAATGCCAAAACCCGCGTAGAAGACCTCTACGAGCAAGCCTCGCGCGATGACGACCGCCTTGACTTCGCGCGCGCGCTTGCGACCTACGACGAGGTTCGCGCGCTCGATCCGAGCAGCCGCGAGGCTTCTCTTGCCGAAGCCCGGGCCGCCGTGCTGCGCGACCACGCCGAAGGCAACTTCGGTCCGCTTGCTGCGGTCGAGCGCGTGCGCCGTGATCCGGCGCTGTCGTCCGATCCGAACGTGGTGGACCGGCTCGTGATCGATGCCGAAGCATTTCCACCGGGCCTGGTGCGCATCGAAGCTTGGGTGCTTGCCGCCGAAGCTTACGCGCGCCGTTTTCACCGCGAAGACGACGCGATGAAGCTTTACCAACGCGTCGTTCGCGATCCGAATGCACCGCGCTTCGTCACACAATCTGCTTCGCGCGATCTAGCGATGTTGCTCGCTGCTCGCGGCGACTTGAACCAAGCCTTGGAGGAAACGCGCCGTGCTGGCGACCGCGCAGATCCCAACTTGTTAGAAGATCTGACTCGCCTGAAAAGGCGTCTCGTGCTCGAACGCCTGTTCGTTGTGACGCTAGCGACCATGATGGGGCTATCAACCGTTGCCATGGCTTTCGCAACCATACAAGGCAGGGCAATGCAGGTTGCGCGCGCGCTCAGCCGGATGACGCCGCTCATCGTCGGCTTCGGCATCTACGTAGGTGTTGTCGGTGGGCTGCTCGCGGTGGCCTACGACACGGGCGAAACGACCGCAACGGGCAGCGCACGGCCGTTCCTTTTCTTCGGCGCTGCGCTCACGGCCATACTGCTCGTTGCGCGAGCGTGGGCCGCCGCCGGTTCACCGCGCAAAGCTGCGCGAGTGGGACGCGCCCTCGTATGCGCAGCCGCAGCCATTGCCACTGCGTTCCTCGTGCTCGAGCATGTGGACGTGACCTACCTCGAAGCCGTAGGCCTATGACCAACCAGCGAGCCGCTGCAAAACCTGAACACGTGATCGCGGTGCGCCTCGGCCACGGCGCCAACTGCTCGAGCATCGGCAGCGTGGTCGACACTTTGTTTTTGAGCGCGGCGGTCGGCAGCGCCGTTTTCGCGGCTGTGTGTGCAGCCATGCGCGACGAGCCAATGAGGATCCGCTACGAGCCATTCGGCGCTTGGGTGAAACTCGAGCACCATGCAGCCCTCGTTGCGCTCGATCGCGACGGCGTGCGTGCGCTCGGTCTCGATGGCGGCGCGATCTGGTCGAGCAGCGCCCGCGCAGAGCCATCCATGCCCCTCGAGATCCATCTTGCCGTCACCTCGCGCTGCGCTGCAGGCTGCGAAGGCTGCTACCTCGATGCACGCCCCAATGGCGTTGATCCACCACGCAGCGAAATCGAAGCCGCACTCGATGCGCTGCGTGACGCCGGCGTTTTCACGGTGGCATTCGGCGGTGGCGAGCCAACGTTGCGCGACGATCTCTCCGCACTCGCCAATGCCGCTCGAGATCGTGGCATCACGCCAGTCGTCACAACGAGCGGCCTCGGCGTGTCAGAGCGCAAAATCGAGCACCTCAAGGCTTTCGCCCAGGTCAACGTGAGCTACGACGCAGCGGGCGAAACGTACGCCAAAGTTCGCGGATTTGGTGGGGCCGCAGCAGCCGAATCGATGATCTCGAAGCTTGTGGCTCGCGGCGTAAACGTTGGGGTCAACATCGTTCTCACGCGCACGTCGTTCGAGCACCTGCGCGAAACCATCGAGAGAGCCACAACGCTCGGAGCGAGCGAAGTGCAGCTTTTGCGATACAAGCCGCAAGGGCGTGCGCGTTCGCTCAGCTACTTCGCCGAGCGCCTCTCGCCGGAGCAGGCATGCAGCCTTGGCAGCCTTCTTCGCGAGCTTACGGACAAGTACGCCAAGCACGCCGAACACGCGAAGGACAATGGCCGCGTCCGGTTTCGCATCGACTGCGCTCTTTTGCCATTTCTGTCCGCTGACGCGTATTGGCTTGATCATGCCGAGATGCTCGTTCGCTGGGGCGTCTTCGGCTGCGAAGCCGGAAGAGCACTTGGTGCAACATGCATCGACGGGCGCATCGCGCCGTGCAGCTTTGCGCCTCCAACCAATCTTCATGTCCGCGATCTCCGGCGCGGCTGGCCAAGCGACCCCGACTTGCGCCGCTTCCGCGATCTCCAACTCCAAGCCGAATGTGCATCATGCATGCTTTTACGCGTGTGCCGCGGAGGGTGCAAGATCGTCACGGAGTTCATCACCGGCAGCTTCGGCGCAGATCCCGAATGCCCCCGACTGTCTGATCGCGCAAACGAGATCCCTCGATGATCGACGAGTCCCGCGGTATTCGCGTCGCACTCGCGGGGATCGCTGCACTTACGGCGACGAGTGCGCTCTACTCCGCGTTGCGCATGGGTCAGGCGCTGGTTTTCCGGGAGCCCGATCCGGCGCTCGTTCTCTACAGTGCCCACGCAGGCTATTTCTGGCGCGCCTGGACAGCAGCCTACCTTGGCATCATGGTCGGGTTCGGTGCGTGGGTCGATTCGCGAGCGAACACCGCACGACAGGCTCGTTGGCTTGCAAAGGCGATCCCCGCGGCTGCAACACTGGCCTTCGCACAAAGCCTTGCCTGGCCGTAATCACATAGCAACACCAACGAAAACTGGTTCCGTCTCGAGCAACACACCGAAGCGCGTAAAAACCCCTATTTTTATTTCACGTGCGAAAGCGAGCAACTCTTGGGTCGTTGCTCCGCCGCGGTTGGTGAGAGCGAGCGCATGCTTGTTCGAGAGGCCCACGCGATCTCGACGGGTGCCCTTTTTGAAGCCGGCGCGCTCGATGAGCCAAGCCGCGCTGACCTTCGTTCGCCCATCGGCTACAGGGAACACAGGCATCGATTCGTTTGTGCTGAGCGTTGACTCGACGCGCAAGCGAAGTGCGGAAAGGGCGTGCGCATCGAGGATCGGGTTCGTGAAGAAAGAGCCTGCACTTGCCGTGTCAGGATCGCCCGAGTAGGCAACCATTGCCTTTTTGCGACGCAGTTCGACAACGACGTCGCGCACACGCGATAAGGGCGCGTGCTCGCCTTCGCGAACCGAGAGCGCCCGCGCGAGCTCGGCGTAACCAAGCGGTGTGCTTACGCGACTCGAATGAAGCGCGAAGGTAACGCCAAGGATCACGTAGCGACTAGAGCCGCGAAAAATGCTGCTTCGGTAAGCAAAACGGCACTCGTCGTGGGAGAAGGTGACAACACGACCGAGATCGCGGTCCCAGGCTCGCACCGTTGCAATCGTTTCGCCAACGTCCTGACCGTACGCGCCAACGTTCTGCATCGGTACCGCACCGACCAGCCCTGGAATGCCCGAAAGACATTCGACGCCAGCAAGATCACGAGAGACCATTTCAGACACGAAGCCGTCCCATGGCTCGCCGGCCTGTACAGTCACGAGCACGCGCCCATCGCGATTGACATGGTGCTGCACTTCGACTCCGCGCGTTGCCACGCGCAGCACGGTTCCGTCGAAACCTTCGTCGGAAATGACGACGTTGCTGCCGCCGCCGAGCACGAGCAATTTCTCGCGAGTGCGGTCCGTCTCCCAAACCACGGCCAGCACCTCGGTCTCTGTCTCGGCCTCCACCACGCGCCGCGCGGGCCCACCAAGCTTCAGCGTCGTCATTGACGCAAGCGGAACGTTCTCGACAACACGCACGAGCGCTATTGTCGACAGAGACCGCGCCATCGCCAAGAGCGATTTTCCGATCTCTCCGCAGTACGAGGACTTCGATCGCGCTCCAGGTACGCACGCACCTGGTACCATCGCGTCATGGAAGTCAACCAAGAAGCGCGAGCGGGGAAGGCGTGGAACACTCTCATAAACGCGGCTGCCGAACATAAGAAATTGACCTACTCGGAGCTGGGAGAGGCAATCCAAGTGCACCACCGCCACGTGAGCAGGCCGCTCGGCTTCATTCAAGAATACTGCATGACCAATCGGCTGCCGCCCCTGACGATCCTCGTGCACCAGAAGGGCAGAGGGCCCGGGGCGGGGTTCATCGCATGGGACATCAGCGACCTCGAAGAGGGCTTCTACAAGGTCTTTCACTTCAACTGGCGCGACTTGAGGAACCCTTTCACGTACGCACTAAACGGCGCAACGCAGGACAGCTTGGCTGTTCAGCTTCTTGAAATGCCGCATCGTTCAGAAGACGTATACCGGCAAGTGCGGGACCGAGGCGTCGCCCAGCAGATTTTTCGGACGGTCCTTTTCGAAGCATACAGCGAGAGTTGTGCATTCTGCGGATTCAGCTTCGGGGCTGCACTCGAAGCCGCGCATATCATTCCGTGGGCGGCAGCCAGCGCACGCGAGCGGATGAATGTTTGCAACGGACTCCTCCTCTGTGCGACCCATCATCGGCTGTTTGATGCGGGCTTGATTAGCGTGACAGAGCATCATGTAATGGATCACCTTCCTGACGACGGAACCTACACACCCATCGAAGCTGCCCTCACCAAAGAGCTTCATGGGCGAAAGCTGCGGCTGCCGTCGAAAGGGGAGTACTGGCCGGCTCCCGAGCTGCTTCGCAAGCGAACCGAACTGCAGAAAGAAGCTTCGCAGCCGAGAGACGAATGAGCCTTCCCATCGCGATTACCGATCTCCTTCACGGCCATGCGGTCGAGTGGGAACGGCTCGAGTTCAAAAAGAGCTGGAACCCACTCGACGTGCTCCACACGCTTTGCGCGTTCGCCAACGACTTTCACAACCTCGGTGGCGGGTACATCGTCATCGGTATTGAGGAAGATAACGGACGCCCGGTACTTCCTCCCGTCGGGATCACGCAGCAGGAGGCGGACCGCATTCAGAAGGATCTGCTCAATCTGGGAAACTCGGCGATCCGACCGCAGTACCACCCGATCGCCACGCCCTACGAGATCGACGGCAAGCTCGTTCTTGTCCTGTGGGCGCCTGGCGGTCGCACGCGCCCTTACCGCGCGCGAACCTCGCTGGCGAAAGACAATTCCGAAAGGGCGTGGTTCATCCGCAAGCACTCGAACACCGTAAAGGCGCGCGGCGCCGACGAAGCGGAGTTGATGGGGCTCGCGGCATCCGTGCCGCTCGACGACCGCGAGAACATCTTTGCGAAGGTCGATGATCTCTCACGTGACCTCATCGTCGACTACCTGCGCGAGGTGGAGAGCGATCTCGCGAAAGAGGAGATGAAATTGCCACTCGCGGAGCTCGGACGCCGAATGGGCATCGTCGGCGGCCCACGTGAAGCGCCGAACCCGATCAACATCGGGCTCCTGTTCTTCCACGCGGAGCCCTGGCGCTTCTTTCCCGCCACGCAGATTGACGTCGTTTGGTTCCCTGAGGGGCGTAGCGGCGATCAGTTCACCGAGAAGGAGTTCCGCGGGCCGCTGCACAAGATGATTCGCGATGCCCTCGGCTACATCAAGGCGACCTTCCTCTCGACGACAGTAATCAAGCACGCCGACCGCGCTGAGGCCGACCGTGTCGTGAACTATCCACTTGAGGCCATCGAGGAGGCGCTCGTCAATGCCGTCTACCATCGCGGCTATGACGTGCGGGAGCCTATCGAAGTGAGCATCACACGCGACGAACTCATGATCGTCAGCTACCCCGGACCCGATCGGTCGGTGAAAGAAGACGAGCTCGCAGCGGGGCGCGCCGTTTCACGGCGGTACAGGAACCGGCGCATCGGCGAGTTCCTCAAAGAGTTGGATCTCACCGAAGGCCGAGGCACGGGCGTTCCGAAAATCCTCCGCGCGATGAGCAAAAACGGCTCACCACCACCGAAATTCCGCTTTGACGAAGACCATTCGTTCTTTGCAACCATCCTGCCGGTGCATCCATCCGCACAAGCGGCCGCTGCGGACTTGCGCGGTCACGACACCGCGCAAGTTACCGAGCAAGTTGGAACGCTCGTCGATCGCCTCGATAGCGAGCTCACACGAAATGAGCTGCAAGAGGCTGCGCAAGTAGCTGCGGACTTGCGCGGTCACGACACCGCGCAAGTTACCGAGCAAGTTGGAACGCTCGTCGATCGCCTCGACGGCGAGCTCACGCGAAGCGAGCTGCAAGATGCCGTAGGGCTGGCTCACCGAGAGCATTTTCGCCGCACGTACCTGCTGCCAGCGCTCAAGGCCGGCTTCGTCGAGATGACCCAGCCCGACAAGCCGAACAGCCGCAGCCAGCGTTACCGCCTCACGACCACTGGCAGAGAGCTGCGGGCACGGCGGAGGACGCGAGCGTGAGTACATCCCCCAACGTGAGTCTTTCCCCACTTCCTATCGACGCAGTCTTGCCCGAAATCGTGCGTGCCTTGCTGGCTGAGCCAAACCTCGTCGTGCAAGCACCGCCCGGCGCCGGGAAAACGACACGCGTTCCGCGCGCTCTGCTCGATGCAGCGAGTGCCGCGGGTACAAGCTTGAGCGCAGGCGAAATCCTCGTGCTCGAACCACGCCGGCTTCCAGCTCGACTCGCCGCACGCCGCGTGGCGAGCGAGCTCGGCGAGCCACTCGGCAAAACGGTGGGTTACACCGTGCGCTTCGAAGACGTGTCAAGCAAGTCGACGAGGATCCGTTTCATCACGGAAGGAGTGCTCACGCGGCGCCTGCTCACCGACGCAACGCTTCGCAGCGTATCGGCGGTTGTTCTCGACGAGCTGCACGAGCGACACTTGCAGGGGGACGTTGCCCTTGCATTGCTCCGTCGCTTGCAGAGTACAAAGCGCCCAGACCTGCGTCTGGTCGCGATGTCAGCCACACTCGACGCGAGCCACATCGCCGAGTTTCTTGGCTGCGGCGTTGTCCAGTCCGAGGGCAAACGCTTCGATGTTGCGATAGAGCATCTGGGCAGGCCTGACGATCGCAAGCTTGAATTGCAAGTCGCCTCGGCCATTCGCTCGCTTTTGACTCGCGGGCCGCGCGGGCTCGATGGTCACGCGCTCGTTTTTCTTCCTGGTGCCGCTGAAATCCGCCGCGCAATCAACGCGTGCGACAAGCTCGCACGCGAACACGATCTCGAGCTCTTGCCGCTTCATGGTGACTTGTCCCCGGCCGAGCAAGATCGCGCCGTGGGTCCATCGCCGCGACGCAAGATCATTGTGTCGACGAATGTAGCCGAGTCGAGCGTGACCATCGACGGCGTCGTCGCCGTTGTCGACAGCGGCCTGGTGCGCGTTGCAAAACACGCGGCGTGGTCAGGGCTTGCAACGTCGTCGGTCGAAAAAACGAGCCGCGCCTCGGCTGTGCAACGCGCTGGGCGCGCAGGTCGAACGCGCCCGGGTTGCGCGCTCAGGCTCTACACGAAGGCCGACTTCGACGAGCGGCCCGACTACGACACTCCCGAGGTCGAGCGCGCCGACATCTCCCAAGTGCTGCTCGAACTCTGCGCGATGGGCGCAAAAGACATCGCATGGCTCGATCCGCCGAAGCCTGACGCAATGGCCGCTGCCAACGTGCTGCTCGCGCGCCTCGGTGCCGTGAACGAGCAGGGCGAGATCACCGACATTGGCAAGCGCATGCTCGCATTCCCACTTCACCCGCGGCAGTCGCGGCTCCTGGTCGAGGCCATGGCGCGCGGTGTTGCCGAAGACGGTGCTCTGCTCGCAGCCATCATCGGTGAACGCGATCTGCGCGCCGCGAGCAAAACACGCTTCGACGCGGGACCGGCGCGCCCGCATGACGTTGCAACCGATCGGAGCGATTTGCTCAGCCAACTCGACATCTACCGCGAGGCCGAAGCGAGTGGCTTTTCCGCTGGTGCCCTTCGTTCGATCGGCCTTGACCATGCAAGTGTGCATGCAACCTCGCGCGCACACAACCAGCTCCTTTCACTGCTACGCAGCACCAACAACCGAGAAAGCAGCCGCGCCAACGTTCCAGCAGGCCAAGCCTACGACGATGCGCTTTTGCTCTCTGTCCTTGCCGGCTTTCCTGATCGCGTTGCGCGTCGAAAAACCCAGGGCTCGCGCGATCTCGTCCTCGCCGAAGGCGGCCGCGCGGAGCTCGCCGAACAGAGCGCCGTTCGCGACGCACCATGGATGGTCGCCGTTTCCGCGGAAGTGATTCGCGGTCGCACGCTCGTTCGCGTTGCGAGTGGCATGGAGCCTGAGTGGCTCATCGATCTGTTCGCAGATCGCATTCGCGAAGTCTGTGACGTGACGTTCGACGAAGCGCATGACGAAGTTCGCGGCAGCTCGAAAATGCTCTACGAAGATCTCGTCATTGCCGAGTCGCCCCGCCTCGACAAAAGCGATCCGCGCGTGACAAAACTGCTGTTCGATCGCGTTCGCGCACGTGGCTTCCGGTCGCTCGCTCCCGAAGGAATGCTCGATCGCTTCCTCGCACGAGCACGCTTTGCGGCAACGCAGGACGCAACCGTTCGCGCTTTGTCAGACGAAGATGTTGCGCAAATTGTCTTCGCCATGTGCGAGGGCAAATCGCGCATCTGCGAGCTACGCGAGGCCGACCTGCTCGCCACGCTGCGTGCGAAAGTTGGCGCATGGTCGCAAATGGATGAACTGTCGCCCGAACGCCTTGTACTAACGAACGGACGACAAGCCATCGTTATATACGAAGAAGGCAAGCCTCCGTTCGTAAAATCATATTTGCAAGACTTTTTCGGAATGAAAACGGGGCCCACAATCGGACCTCGTCGCATGCCAATCGTTTTGCACCTGCTTGCGCCAAACAAGCGCGCCGTCCAGATCACAACGGATCTCGCCGGGTTCTGGCAGCGCCACTACCCAACGATTCGAAAAGAACTAATGCGCAAGTATCCTCGCCATGCATGGCCCGAAGACACGACAACGCCGGTGCCCATGCGCCCCGCCAAAACGCGCTAAACCGCTTTCGATTTGACGCGATTTCATCGTTGGCGAACGCATTCGTAGGGGCGCAGCATGCTGCGCCCCTACTCGTAACCCACGTCTTCAGGGCGCTGGGACTCACCCCTGGAAGGCGACCTTCCGCCTGATGAACGATTCGTGGTTCTTGCTGACGCCACAGTAGGCGGGATAGGCGCGCGACGCACCGCAGGCGTTGGGAGCACTCGAGGTGGTGGTGTGGGCGACGCAGTCGGAGCAGTCGAAGCGACAGGAGGCGCAGCATGCGCAACAGACGCAGATGCCGTCGGTGCTTGCTCGGTAGCAGACGAGCCTGTCGAGTTTGGCGTCACGGGTGGCGGAGAACTTGGCGGGTCTGGCGCTACCGTGTTCGACTCCGCGGGCGCCGACGCACTCGCTGGCGGTGCGCTGCTGACGGTGTCTTCAACCGTAGCCGGTGGAGGCGTGGCTGGGACATCCGGAACAATCGGAATCGTGGGTTGGGGCTCGGCCGAAGGAACAGTTTCTTGCGTGGGATGCGTGGAAGCTGTCGTTTGAGGTGCGTTTGGCGTGCTCGCGTTCGCCGAACCGGTGATGTCTCCCAGCGGAATAACATCCAATTTCACCAGGAACGCGCCACCAGCAATAAGGATCCCTAACATTGATGCCACAACGACCGGCCAGATGATTCGCCGGTCGGACGGCGGCCGAGTGCGCGCTTCGCCCGCAATAGGTCCTGTTCCGGTTGGGAACTTGAGCGCCGGCGCGCCGGATCCCGTAACGCTGGATTCCGTAATGATGCCGTTCGAAGTGCTCGCAGCTTGAGTGGGAAACAATGCCTCGGGAGGCCTGTGCTGCGCAGGCCCAGACCGCCACCCGATTTCTGCAGATGCGGGACCCGCGATGTCGAGCATGGTACCGTTGGGCGCGAGACGCTGCACATCGCTACCGCGTACCGGCGGTCGCGTGACCGCGGAGCGATCGACAAGCGGTGAGCCGGACGGGTACGGTCCGGGCGGTGGCGCCTGCACCGGCACAAAAATCGCGGTCGAACCCCGCCCATTGGGTTGCACCTTGGGCTGTACTTTTAGGGTTAGGGGACCCAAAGGAGCCATTGGCGGCACGAACGCGTTCGCATTCGCGATGGGCGGCGCGATGGGCGCGACGGGCAGCGCGGAAACCATAGGGCTCGAAACGACAGGATTCGAATCGAGCACCGTGTCACCAATGGCCGAAGGGATCGGCGACTGCATGTCTGCGCTCGGTGGCGTTATAACGTGGTGCACGCTTTCCGGAGGCTCGGGACCCAAGATCGCGTCAGCCGACGGGCCCCTATTTGATGAAAGAGGCTCGAGCGCGGACCCAGGCGAACCAGCGACAGCAGCCGGCCTAGACCTTGCTTCGTCTTCACGGCGCAGGCGCCGAAGCGTGTTTGCGATGACGAAGCAGCTAGGAGGTCGCTCCGATGGGTTTTTCTCGAGCATGCTCAGAACGAGCTGCTCGACCGTTGGAGGCAATTTGGCGAAAAGCGAGGGCGGAGGCGCGGGACTCTGCATGTGCGCCCTGCCGATGGAGTGCAGGTCGCGTGCGTCGTCGAATGGTCCGCACCCGCAGATCATCTCGTAGAGCACGATGCCAAACGAGTAGATGTCTGTCGCCGGCCCAAGCACGCCGCCCATGATTTGTTCGGGTGAGGCGTACCGCAGCGTGCCTATGAACTTGCCGTGCGTGTGGCTCGATTTCTTGTCGAGCAAGCGCATGATTCCGAAGTCGAGCAACTTGGTGATCGTTGCGCCGTTCATGGTGCGGTGGAGAAAGATATTCTCCGGCTTGACGTCGCGATGAATGACGCCGTTCTGGTGCGCGTGCTCGAGTGCATCGAGCACGTCGATCGCGATTCGATAGCAGTGCGAAAGCTCGAGCCCGCCTTTCCGCTCGATGATGGATCGGAGGTTTTTGCCGTTGAGCCGCTCCATCACGTAATAAGGGAGCTTCGCTTCATCGCCCGTAACACCCGCGGTGACGACATCGACAATGTTCGGATGCTGAAGTTTTGCGAGCGTGCGCGCTTCCGCCTCCATTCGGCGCGCAAGATCGTGGCGTGAGATAAGCTGCGGGTGCAGCGTTTTTACGACGTAGCGCTTGCCAACCGATACGTCTTCAACGTCATAGACGGTGCCCATACCACCGGTCGCAAGATGATGCACGACACGGTAGACAGTACCGGGAAGCTGATCGCCAGGCTTGTATTGCGCGGGCACGACAGACTGATTTTCCTACGCTCGTGCGTTGCCGTCCAGCACCGGACAACAGTTTTTGGCACAGTTTTGGGTTAGCTTGAGTGAATCAACGACGAGCTATTGACAACCATACGAAACTATTGATGTTTTACCGTTACCACAAATTGATGAGTCGAAGTACTACATGTCGCCCGACACATTCCCTCGCTCAATCTGTACCATGCGCATGCGCAGAATTGCAATACCAGTCTACGGTCATCGCCAACCCGCGTTCGAACGAGACTTTCGCGATAGGCCCAATGTGCGCTTCGGCCTTTGCAACGCTCGCGCAGTGCCTTCGCACATCGGCCGGACGAGCCGGCACACGCTTGATAGGCCCGCCGTATTCCATTTGGGCACATATGCCATCGACGATCGAGCGAACGCTCGTTTCACGCCCAGACCCCAAATTAAAGACTTCACCGGCGCGCGCTGCTTCGTGCTCGATGAGGCGAAGCAGCGCGTCGACCGTGTCGAGCACATAGAGGAAATCGCGCGTTTGCTCGCCATCGCCTTCGATGACAGGCGGCTCGCCCGCCAGAATACGACGAATCGTAAGTGGAATCACTGCGGCAAAAGCCTGATCGTTTTGCCGGAGACCGTAATTATTGAAAGGACGCACAATCGTCGCGTCCTGACCGAACATGCGAACGTACGACAGGAGCGCAAGATCGGCGGCGGCTTTGCCGGCCGCATAGGTTGTTTCCGCAAGAAGAGGATGAGACTCGGTCATCGGCACCGTCTCTGCCGTGCCATACACTTCGGAGCTCGAGAGGTGTACGAGCTTGCCGAATGCGCCTTTGCGTTGGAGCTCGAGACACGTGAGCACGAGATTGGTATTCACATCGAATGCGCGAGTGGGATTAAAAAATGAATAAGCAAGCGCCTTCGTGGCAAGGTTGAAAACGATGTCTGGCTTTTCCTCGTTGCACACCGCAGCCATGGCATGGAAGTCGGACGCATCGTCGCGATAAATTTTGAGGTGATCTCCATAGGAAGACCGCGCATATTCAAGGTTTTTTTCTTTGCCGAGAAAGAAATTGTCGACCACCGCAACGCGCGCCGCACCCCTGGCGAAGAGAGCCTCGACCAAGTGACTTCCGATGAAGCCCGCACCACCTGTAACGACGAAGCGTCCGTTATCAAGGCTCGTCATGTCGTTCGGACCTCGGATGCAATCGTGTGGTCCAAACCAGACTTGACGAGGTCGAGCGCCACGCGCACAGCGGCAAGCGCGTCGTGCCCTGAAACAGGAGGCGGCAGGCCCGACACGAGGGCGCTCACGAAAGCCTCGTGCTCTGCACGCAAAGGCTCTTTCTTCGCGATGTACGTTTTTATGACATCGCCTTCGACGGCGCCCGAAAAATTCGTCGCCGGGGTCCATGTATCATTCACGCGACCGTTCTTGAACCATGAAACTTCTTGGGCGAGGTAATCGGCGACAAGCATTCCGCCCTCGCCCACCACCCAAAGCTCGCGCAGCTTTTTGGGGCTGAGCCAGCTTACGTCGAGCACGCCAACCACACCGCTGTCGAAACGCAGCAAACCTGAAAGCATATCTTCGCACGACGTATGTGCATTTCGTGACGTTTCAGCGTAGGCGCGCACGACGCGCGAACCGGTGACGAAGTGCATGGCGTCGATGTCGTGCGTTGCCAGATCGAGAATGACACCCACGTTGGAAATGCGCGGAGGGAAAGGACTCAAACGGCGCGCATGAAGCTGGAAAATTGGCCCAAGGGCACGTTCGCTGACAAGACGACGCACCTCTTGCACGGCCGGATTGAAGCGTTCGACATGACCGCACATGATGGCCACGCAGCACTCGGCAGCGGCGCGAATCATTCGCGCCACTTCGTCAACGCACATCGCCATTGGTTTTTCCACCAAGACATGGATTTTGCGGACTACGACGTTGCATGCAATTTCGCAATGAAGCTCCGTTGGCGTAGCCACAACGGCGTAGTCAGGGCGAAGAACGTCGAGCATTTCACGGTAATCTTCAAAAACCTGAACACCCTCCGGTCGCCGATATGCCTTTCGGCTTTGCTCGCTCGGGTCGGCCACACCAACAAGAGTCACACCAGGCAAGTCGGACAGAACACGCGCGTGATTCCGCCCCATGCTTCCAAGACCGATGACACAAGCTTTGACATCGTTCATGGAGCCATCACCTCGCGCACGTCGCGCACGATGATGAGGTAATCTTGAAGGGCGATATCGTAGATTTCGGATGTTTTCGTGCAGCGCATGCGCACGATGGTTTCCCCCAAGCGCGGCTCGCGAAGAGCGGCCAACGGGTAGCCGTGGGGGCTTACGAACCCCACCAAGCGCGCAGGGGTTCCTTGAACGAGTCCGTAATCGGGAACATTGTGTGTTACCACACTTCCGGCCGCAACAAGGGCCCAGCGCCCTATCGTGACGCCGCATCGAACGGTCGCATTCGCGCCAATGGAGGCACCGTGCTTCACCAAGGTTTTGGAGACCTGCCAGTCCTTCGCCCCTTTGAGACTTCCATCGGGATTGATGGCTCGTGGGTATAAGTCATTCGTGAAGCAGACATGTGGGCCGACGAAAACACCGGACTCGAGAGTCACGCCATGGTACGTGCAAGCGTAGTTTTGAAGCTTGCAGTCGTCGCCAATGGCAACGCCAGCGTCAATGTACACGCCTTGCCCAAGAACACTACGAGCGCCAACTCGGGCATGCTCGCGTACCTGGGCATGGTGCCAAATTTGCGCGCATGGACCAATTTCCGCAGTCGGATGCACATTCGCAGAAGGAGCGATTTTGGCTTGATCCATAATACGAAGAAATCTCTTACCGCGTGCCTTTGCTCGTGGCTAAGCAAACTAGACCGCTTTCAAATCGAAAGCGGTCTAGCATGAAGAATTTCGCGATTACCGGCGTTGGTGGGTACATCGCGCCGCGCCACCTTCGTGCCGTTCGCGATACCAAAAACCGACTCATCGCCGCGGTCGATCCGAAAGACTCTGTCGGCGTGCTCGATCAATATGCCTTTGACGTGCGTTTCTTTACCGAGGTCGAGCGCTTCGATCGTCATCTCGAAAAGCTGAAACGCGGCCCCGAACAAGGCCGCCTTCATTACTTGTCCGTGTGTTCACCAAACTATTTGCATGATGCACATTGCCGTCTTGGGCTACGGGTCGGCGCCAACGTGATTTGCGAAAAGCCACTTGTCATCAACCCGTGGAACCTCGAGCCGCTCGAAGAGCTCGAGGCCGAAGTCGGCCGGCGCATTTACAACGTGCTCCAGCTCCGTACGCATCCAGTCTTCATGGCCTTGCATGACAAGCTTGCAACGGAAACGCCACGGCGGCCTCACGAAGTTTCCCTGACGTACATCACGGCACGCGGGCGCTGGTACGATGTGTCATGGAAGGGCGCACCCGAAAAAAGCGGCGGGGTCCCAACGAACATTGGCATTCACTTCTTCGACTTGCTTCTTTGGCTCTTTGGTCCACTCGAAGCGGCTCGTGTGCACCTCGCCGAGCCCCGAAGAATGGCCGGTTTCCTTGCGCTCGAGCGCGCGAGGGTGCGCTGGTTCTTATCAGTTGAAGAGTGCGATTTGCCTTTTGGTGCGGAGCCGGGCAAACGAACCGTGGTGCGATCGATGACGGTCGACGGGCAAGAAATCGATTTCTCGGAAGGCTTTGCCGATCTTCACACCCAGGTCTACAAAGACATCCTCGCTGGCCGCGGCCACGGCATCCGGGTGGCGAGGCCGTCGATCGAGCTTGCTCACACACTACGAACTTCGCCCCTTTCCCCGCTCGACGACACAGCCCACCCCGCCGCGCGCACGCGATGAAAGTACCATTCGTAGACTTGCACGCTCAGTTTCGCTCTATCGAAAGCGACGTGCGCGCCGCCATCGATCGCGTGATCGCCTCGCAGAGGTTCGTGTTTGGACCCGAAGTGCAAGCAGCTGAAAACGAAATCGCCGCGTACTCATCGGCCACGCATGCCATCGGCGTTTCGTCCGGCACCGACGCAATCCTCGTTGGGCTCATGGCTCTCGGTGTTGGCCCCGACGACGAAGTCATCACAACGCCGTTCACCTTCGTGGCGACCACCATGTGCATCGCGCGCCTCGGAGCACGCGCAGTCTTCGTCGACATCGATCCACGCACCTATGCCATTGACACGAGCAAGCTCGAATCGGCGATTGGACCACGAACGCGTGCGATCGTACCCGTTCACCTGTTCGGGCAAATGGCAAACATGAAACAGCTTCTCGCCGTCGCAGCCGCACATCATGTTCCTGTCCTCGAAGACGGAGCCCAAGCCATTGGAGCACGCTACAACGGCGAGCCCATGGGCAAGGGCTCATCGGGTGCAACACTGAGTTTCTTTCCTTCGAAAAACCTCGGGTGCATGGGTGACGGCGGCATGGTCATCAGCAACGACGCCGACTTCGCATCGCGCGTGCGCTTGTTACGGAATCATGGACAAGAGCCAAAATATATAAGTCGAATCGTTGGCGGCAACTTCCGGCTCGACGCGATGCAAGCGGCCATTGTTCGCGCCAAGCTGCCATACCTCGAAGGCTGGACGCGCGCTCGGCAAAATCATGCGAAAAGCTATTGCAGCGCCTTTCACGAGGCCAAACTCAATCCCGAGCTTTTGTCGCTTCCGTATGAAGCCGAAGGCGTGCATCACGTTTACAACCAATTCGTAGTGCGAACCAAAATGCGTGATCGTTTGCGCGCGCATCTTGAAGCGCATGGAATCGCAACGGCCGTTTACTACCCACTGCCCATGCACTTGCAGCCATGCTTTGCTTTCTGGGGATACGCCAAAGGCAGCTTCCCCGAAGCCGAGCGCGCCGCCTGCGAATGCCTCGCGCTGCCGATTTACCCCGAGCTTGAACCCTCAGCCATCGAACACGTGGTCAGCGAAATCGTGGCGTTTTTCTCACAACGAGAGAACATGCGATGAGCACTCTAGACCGCTTTCAAGTTGACGCGAGTTCGAGGCGGCCGGCGAGGAGCGGACCGGAACAGCCTGCTGCGGCTTTGAGGACCGCACCGCAGCCGCCAACGAAGAAATCGCGTCAAATCGAAAGCGGTTTCGTTCATCCCACCGCAGTCATTGACAAGGGGGCCGTGATCGGTGAAGGAGCCACGATTTGGCATTTTTCGCATGTCTCCCGAGGCGCCACGATCGGGCCTCGATGCCATCTTGGGCAAAATGTGTTCGTGGCCCCCGATGTCCGCCTCGGCGAGAACGTGAAGGTGCAAAACAACGTTTCCCTTTACGAAGGAGTTGAGCTCCACGACAACGTTTTTTGTGGGCCGTCGTGCGTGTTCACGAACATTACGAATCCGCGAAGCGAGATTGTGCGCAAAAGAGAATACAAGCACACCGTAGTTCGGCGCGGAGCCTCGATTGGCGCAAACGCTACTATTTTATGTGGAAGCACAATTGGGCGCTATGCCTTTATCGCTGCCGGTGCCGTGGTAACGCAAAAAGACATTCCAGATTACGCGCTGATGGTCGGGGTTCCCGCGCGCCAAAAGGGCTGGATGAGCCGCCACGGGCACGTGCTTACCCAAGCTAGCGTTCAAGGCATTTTTCGATGCCCAGAAAGCGGATGGCGTTACCGAGAAATTGAGCCCGGCCGCCTTGTTTGCATCGATTGGGATGAAGACCGCCCGCTCGCCACCTGAAAGCCGTAATGCTAAGGCATGCTGCCATGATGACCTGGCCCGAGAAGAAACCCAGTGGCCTCGATGCCAGCGAGAAAACAAGTTTCGGCAAAGGTATTTTTCGCAAATGCGACGGATGCAGCGAAACCATGCCATCCGAAGTGTTCGAACAGAACTTCGAAGTGTGCCCGAAGTGCGGAAAGCATCACAAGCTTGCGGCTGCGCGCTGGCGCACCCTTTTGCTCGACAACGGCGAGCTCGAAGAGTGGGACGCCAATCTCGAGCCGACCGATCCGCTCGGCTTTACCGACGGTAAAAAGTACCCCGAGCGCGTCGCGGCTTCGCAGAAATCGTCCCACGCCAAGGAAGCCATTGAAACCGGCCGCGCATCGATTGACAATCGCGCGGTTGCCTACGGCGCTTTCCTCTTTAGCTTCATGGGTGGCTCGATGGGCTCGGTCGTCGGCGAGAAAATTGCTCGCCTTTTTGAGCGCGCAACCGCCTTGCGCTTACCTGTCGTGCTTCTTCAAGCTTCCGGCGGCGCTCGCATGCAAGAAGGCATTCTGAGTCTGATGCAAATGGCGAAAACCGTGGCCGCGCGCGAGCGACTGCGCGACGCGGGCATCCCGTTTTTGAGTGTGCTTTTGCACCCAACAACGGGCGGCGTTGCGGCAAGCTTCGCGCTGCTCGGCGATGTGAACATCGCCGAACCCCAGGCCCTCATTGGCTTTGCCGGGCCACGCGTCATCGAAACAACGATTCGCCAAAAGCTGCCCGAAGGCTTTCAGCGCAGCGAGTTTCTGCTCGAACACGGAATGATCGACCGCATCACGAGTCGCCTCGAAATGCGCTGTGAGATCGGCGTGCTCGTTCGCCATTTGAGCGGGCGCATCACAAAGGCAACGCCCTCGGCCCATGGTGGCTAGTACCAACGACAGACTCGCACGTGCGCTCCAAGCTCTGTACGCTCGCGTGCCGCTCGGCATGCGCCTTGGCCTCGACGCAATGCGTGCATCATGCATAGAAGCGGAGCACCCGGAACGCCGCTTCGAGATCGTTCACGTTGGAGGAACGAACGGCAAAGGCTCAACGTGCGCAAGGGTCGAATCGATGGCGCGCGCAGCCGGGAAGAAAGTAGGGCTTTATACTTCTCCGCATCTTTGCCGTTTCGCAGAACGCATCCGCATCGATGGCGAACCGCTCGATGACTCCTTGCTCTTGGGCGCGCTCGAGCGCGCGCTCGACATCGGCCGGGATCTGTCGTTCTTCGAAACAGCGACACTCGCGGCATTCTTGGCGTTCGCCGACCACCGCGTCGATCTTGCGGTCATTGAAGTTGGCATCGGCGGCCGGCTCGACGCAACGAACATAATCGAAAGGCCGGTCGCAACAGCCATCACGCGCGTTGCTTTCGATCACGAAGATCGGCTTGGACACACTCTCGAGGCCATTGCACGGGAAAAGGCAGGAATCGCGAAGCCCGGGGTGCCGCTCGTTGTCGGGCACATGGCGCACGCTGCGCGCGCCGTTATCGAAAGCGAAGCCAGTGCCATTGGCGCCGAGGTCGTGGGCATCGAATCGCTCGCGTGGGGCGAGCGGGGCGAGAACGCGTTCTTGACGCAAAACGATGGTTTGCCATGCGCCTACCAGCGAGACAACTCGATGATTGCGTGGGCTCTAGCGAACTATCTTGGCATTGACGACACCGCAAAGGCAGAAGGCCTTGCTCGCGTAAAGTGGCCGGGCCGCTTCGAACGCATCGATGCGCCCGATGGCCCCTACCTCCTCGATGGCGCGCACAACCCCGACGGCGCCATCGCCCTCAAAGAAAGCCTCGCGTCCTCAGGGCAAAAAGTGTCGGCGCTCGTTTTTGGTGCCATGGCCGACAAAGCATGGCCCACGATGCTTCGCGTGCTCGCGCCTCTTGCCAGCACACGCGTGTACGTAGCGCCGCAAGGGCACTCGGCACGCGCGACACGCGCGGCAGCCGATCCAGTCGCATGCTCGGCAGAGTACCCCGGGCAAGCTGCACGCGATGTCGAGGGCGCGCTTGCTCTTGCCCGCTCGAGCGCAGGACCAACGGGGCTCGTGCTCGTCTGTGGATCGCTCTATCTCGTTGGTAACGCTCGCGCGACACTCCTTGGGCTTGCGCAAGATCCGCCCGTGGCGCTCTAACGCGAGCTACGGGCTTTTGCATCGTGCTAGCTACGAGTTCTCGTTCGGAAGACCCATGACAAAAAGCATGATCCGCCATCTATTCGGAACCGACGGCATTCGCGCGGTTGCCAACCAGTCGCCGATGACTCCGGAGCTCGCGCTGGCGCTCGGCAAAGCCGTGGCCCATGTTGCAGGCCGAAACAAAACTCACACCCCGCGCGTGCTCATTGGCAAAGACACGCGCCTATCGGGTTACATGATTGAGCAAGCCATCGCCGCGGGGATTTGCTCGATGGGTGCACGCGTCATTCTTTGTGGCCCCATTCCAACACCCGCCGTTGCGCAGCTCACAGTCAGCATGCGTGCCGATGCTGGCATCGTCATCAGCGCAAGCCACAACCCTTACCAAGACAACGGCATCAAGATCTTCGCCGACGATGGTTTCAAGCTCCCCGACGAGCAAGAAGCGGAAATCGAACGGCTGATGAAAGACGACGCGGCTCTTGGACCGCGCCCAACAGGACCAGGCATTGGCAAGGCCTCGCGTCTCGACGATGCCGGCGGTCGCTACGTCGTCTTCGCAAAAGCCACCTTTCCGCGCGGCCTAACACTCAACCACGTTCGCGTTGTCATCGATGCCGCGCACGGCGCCGCGTACAAAGTCGCCCCTCTTGTTTTCGGCGAGCTCGGCGCCAGCGTGACGGCCATTGGCGTCAAGCCGAATGGCGTCAACATCAACAAAGACTGCGGAGCCTTGCACCCCGACCACGCCCGAGCCGAAGTCGTCAAGCGCGGCGCACACATCGGCATCGCTGTGGACGGCGACGCCGACCGACTCATCGTCATCGACGAGAAGGGACAAATCGTCGACGGCGACGTGGTCATGGCGATGTGTGCATGCCGCATGCTTGAAGACGGAAAGCTTGCGAAGGGCACTCTCGTTGCCACCGTGATGAGCAATCTTGGTCTCGAGCGCGCCATCCACGACAAGGGCGGAAGGCTTGTGCGCACACAAGTCGGCGATCGCTATGTGGTCGAAGCCATGCGCAGCGGCGGCTACAATCTCGGCGGCGAGCAGTCGGGCCACCTCATCTTCCTCGATCATGCTTCGACCGGCGACGGCATCGTGGCAGCACTGCAGGTGCTTGCCATCATGGTGCGCACGAGCCGCCCCCTTTCCGAGCTCGCCAAAGAAGCCATGGTGCGGGTCCCACAAGTGCTCGAGAACATCACGTTGAGCAAGCGTCAGCCTCTTGAAACCATGCGTCAGCTTTCCGTTGCCACGGCGAGCGTGAAAGATGCACTCGGCTCCGAAGGTCGCGTGCTCGTGCGCTGGAGCGGCACTGAACCAAAGCTTCGAATCATGCTCGAAGGTCCCAACGAAAACCGCTTGCGCCAGTGGGCAAGTGATCTGGCCGCGGCTGCACGCAAAGACGTGCCTTAGGACACGGTCCCCATTTTTTCATTTTTTTTGCGCATCGACGCAACTGGAAGGCAAAGAGGTCGAATGGGCTTTTATGGCTACAGAAGGTATTGCAACCCGTCCTCGTGACCCCTTCAACCTCAACCAAGCTGAAGAAGGAGACCCAAAAGCCGTTTCAACGGTCAAAAAAGAAGCCGGTGCCGCTACTTCAAAGGCCAAAGAAGCAATCCCCTCGGTTGCTCATTGGCCCGAACCATCGCAGGCGTTGGACGACCAATACTCCGCCGATGTTGCGGAGTTTGTGAAGAATTCCACGGCGAACGCCAAGCCAGCTGCGGCACCGTTAGCCGCCACGGGCGCCATGGCGAAAGGCGTGAGTCACGCCGGAGTGGTCGCTGCCATCGCCCACACGGTGATCGTCCATCCGACGGGTCTTGGAGAAGGGATAGACAAGCTGGCAGCCAAGTCGCCAAGCCTGCAGAAGGATTTGTGGCAGCTCAAAAAGGATGGGTGGCACATCCAGTACGGGCCGAAGGGTGGGGGCTGCGAAACACGTAACAATAAAAAATTAATCACTATCGATGAGGATCTCAAGAATGACCCAACGGCTGCCACGGAAGCCTTGGCTCATGAAGTAGGCCATGCAACCTACCCCAAAGTCTTGGCCCGTGAAGCCAGCGAAGGAGGTCATGCAACCTGCACCGAGTCATCCAACTACGGCTCATGCTCAAAGAAAACCTACGTCAAAAGTATGCTCGCCGACGAAGGCGCTGCAACCATGAACAACATCAAGGCGCAACGCGAAATCAAAGAAAATGGCGGACCGGATATCGGCATTAGCGGGAACCAAGCAAACCATGCCGCATACAATGCAGCCTATGACAAGTACCTGCTCAACGGGGATGCCGAGGCTGCTCGAAACGCTATCGGAGCCAAGTATGGTGAAGGGGAGACAACGTCCACCACAGGACAAACGTACAACAAATATTACGGGAATGGATACGACCAAGTATGTTCACCTTAGTAGTACCAAATCAACGACCTATAACGTTGTCTCACAAACTTTTTCAAGTGTGCAACATCAAACCAAGGACAGATACCATGACACATCTCAACATGACCTTGTGGCAAGTCGTCGTTGCTTTGGCGCTACAAATCCCATTCTCCAAACAGAAGGTTGAGGCTGTGCTTTCGACGCAAGTAGTTGAAACGGAAAGCCAGTTCAACGATCTGTTCCGCTTCTACAAAAGCCTACCTGTTAAGCTATCCGACGGCGTCATCATTCCAACCATCGATCTGCGTATCAAACGCGTGGGCAAAGACCCAGGATTTTTGGTCTTGGACATTGACGGAACTTGCATCACCAGGGAACAGCTTGAGGCCAGATATAAACATCTCAAAATCACTGGCACTCCACGCGGCCATTCACTCAACGAGGAAACCTCCTACTCCCAAGATATGCCGTGGGGCAGGTTGTCTTTCGGGTTCAAGGAGCGGAAACCGGCTTGCCTTGCATCCGTTGTGATCAATCCAAAGAACAACGATTGACCCACAACGAAGCCAACGCGTGCTCAACCTCGTTTTCGAACGGAATGCATGATATTTATGGCGAATTATGCGCTGGCAATTGGCTAACTTCAGCCTAGATTCGCATGACAACAACAGAAGGGAATACCGCATTGAGCCTGAGAAAGTCGTAGAAATTCGACGTATACACGACATCGCCTTGAATCGATGCGCTCGCCATCACGAGAGCATTGCCAAGACTTGCACCGACCATCCCCATGGCGACTCCCGCGAGCTTTGCGATCTGCAACGTAGGCGTATCAAAGAGGAATGCCCGAAGGATTCTTTCTCGCTCTTTTTCGCGCCTGCCCGCACGCCACCATTCGGCAACAACCGATGCGGGAGCCACGAGTTCATCGCCAGCGGCTGCGGCAATGCGAAGAACTTCCAACGCGGTTTTTTGCCGGCGTTCAATCGCGAAAAGGGCTCCCGTATCGAAGACGATTCGCATGACGATTCGCGTAAGCCCTCAAGTAGCCTTTGATTTGCGTGCCCAACTAGCTCGCACTTCACGTTGACGGCTTATTGAAACAGGCGGGATGTCACGCACGAGCTCGTCGAGAGCCTGACGTCGCTCCTCCGCTTCGACTTCTCGCTGAAGCCCGCGCACGAAAACAGCCGAAAGAGAAATGCCTTCATTTCTCGCGATGTTTTTTGCCACGGCAAGCTGTTTTGCGCCAACCGAGATGCTGATCTTCGTCGCTGCTTCCATGGCGAAACACTTAACACGGTCGGTAAAAATTGCTACCGCTTTCGATTTGTCGGGCGCCATAAATGGCGCCCCTACACACGAAAGAATGCGTGTGCGATGCGTTGTTTGATGTAGGGGCACCCCTTGTGGGCCGCCCCTACAATATGCGTTTTGCGGTGCGGGTAGGGGCGTATGGCCATACGCCCCTACCGACAATCGCGTTATTTGCGTTTCAATAACGATAATATTCCGGCTTGAATGGCCCCTCGACAGGAACGCCAAGGTAATCGGCCTGCTCTTTCGTGAGCTTCGTGAGTTTCACGCCAAGCTTTCCGAGATGAAGCGCGGCAACTTTTTCGTCGAGCTTTTTCGGTAGCGTGTAAACCTGCTTTTCGTAATTCTCATGGTGATTCCAAAGCTCGATCTGCGCCAAGGTCTGGTTCGAGAACGATGAACTCATGACGAACGATGGATGGCCGTTTGCGCAACCAAGGTTGACGAGGCGACCGCGGGCAAGAAGCGTCAGGCGCTTGCCATTGGGGAAGACGAATTGGTCGACCTGCGGCTTGATATTCTCTTCTTTGATTTCGGGATTCTTTTCAAGCCAAGCCACATCCACTTCGCAATCGAAGTGGCCAATGTTGCATAGAATGGCTTGATCTTTCATTGCCTTCATGTGCTCGCCGCGGACAATCCCTGAACAACCCGTGGCCGTCACGATGATGTCGGCAAGCGGTGCGCCTTCTTCCATGGTGACGACTTGATACCCCTCCATGGCCGCTTGAAGCGCGCAAATGGGATCGATTTCCGTAATCAAGACGCGCGCACCAAGACCGCGAAGGGATTGCGCGCAGCCTTTGCCAACGTCGCCATACCCGGCAACCACCGCCACTTTGCCGGCAAACATGACCCCTGTAGCGCGCTTCAACCCATCACCAAGCGACTCACGACATCCATAAAGATTATCGAATTTCGATTTCGTGACGGAGTCGTTGACGTTCATGGCAGGGGCTTTGAGCCGGCCCTTCTTTGCCATTTCGTAAAGGCGATGAACCCCCGTCGTGGTCTCTTCGGAAAGGCCACGAATCGGATCGGATCCGGTAAAAAGCTCTGGATGGCGCTCGTGTGCGACGAGCGTGAGATCGCCGCCATCGTCGAGGATCATGTTCGGGCCTTTGCCCCCCGCAAAAGCCTTGAGCTGCATTTCAATGCAACGATCGTATTCGGCCTCGGTCTCGCCCTTCCACGCGAACACCGGCACGCCCGTTTTTGCGATGGCCGCGGCAGCATGGTCTTGCGTTGAAAAGATGTTGCAACTTGTCCACGTGACTTCGGCGCCAAGCGCCGTGAGCGTTTCGATGAGCACGGCGGTTTGAATGGTCATATGAAGACAGCCCGCAATGCGTGCCCCCTTGAGCGGCTTGGAAGCACCATATTCGGCACGCAAAGCCATGAGGCCGGGCATTTCACTCTCAGCCATTGCGATTTCTTTCCGGCCCCATGCGGCGAGCGACATATCCTTGACCATGCAGTTTTCCGTCATCGTTCTATCCTCGGCGCGTGTCTCTACCACGAGCCGCGTCATGGCGGCGACAACACTGGCGATAACGTCGACCGGGCGAAGACAATTCACGGTATCGTGTGGGCTTTAGCTCCGCGCCATGCAGCGAAACTCAATGTCTTCCAAGGGTCCCACGGCAACCGGCGCCGACACAGCCACCTTCGGTCGCGAGCGCGGATCCCAACGCTCACTCAACCCGTTCAACACGCTCAGTCCGCTCAACCCGAGAGCCGCTGCACGCCTTCGTCGGTGGACCGGACGCGCCCTGCTCGCCGTTCCCACACTCGCCGTCGTTGGAGTTGATCTCGCCAAGCGCAAACATCACCTTCTCGACTTCGAAGGCAACGATCTTGCTTTCTATCTCTTTGGCGTTGGGATTGGCCTTGTGGTGTGGGCCTCGCTTTTGGCCTTGGCAACAGGGCGCCGTGGCCCTTCACGCGGGCTGGCGCGCGTCGTGCTCACCCTTGTCGCGCTCTTCGCCGTTGGCGGCCAGATCTACACTTTCGAACGCTATCAAGCGTATGTGAATCACCGCGCCGTGCTCGTCGGCACATCGTTTTTGCCGAGTATCGGCCAGCAGCTTTGGTTCGACCGCTGGACCTTTGCGCGCGCGCTCATTCCGTGCCTCGTGCTTTCCGTGACGCTGCCCATCTTGGGCTCACGTATCGCGCCGCTCCGCCGTCGACAGCGCGCGTGGCTCTGCCTCGATCTCGCGCTCGCCGGGGTGCTGGTCGCCGCGTTCGTCTCCCCTGAGCGCGGCGCCGAGCAGGGCCAACCACCCGACGTCATGTACATCTCGGCGATGGGCCAGCTCGCCCGCGCATACTGGGATCACAACGAAACCGTGGAGCGCATGCACCCCGGACCGCGAACGCCCGAACCCATTGCCCCGCTTCTGGCACAACCGAGCATCAAGCGTAACGTCATCATGCTTGTGACCGAATCGGTCCGCGCACAAAGCGTTTGCGTAGAATACGACGAAAGCTGCATTTTTACGCCATTTTCGAATCGCGCCGCCAAAGGTCGCCTGGCGCTCTCGCAAATGCGCGCGCTCGATTCGACGACTGCCATCTCGCTCGCCATCATGTGGAATGGTCTGTTGCCAACGGAGTCCCGCGCAAACTTGCATAGTGCACCTATCATTTGGGAATATGCACACGCGGCTGGTCTCGATACGGCGTATTACACCTCGCAAAACCTCCTCTTCGGCAACTCCGGCACTTGGCTCGAGGGAACGCCGTGGACACGCCATGTGAGCGCCACGATGATCGATCCTGCGGCGCCCTACGACATAGGGGCCGACGACGGTGCCCTGGTCGATTACGTTTTGTCGGACATTGGTGCGCTCAAAGAGCCATACCTCGCGGTCGTACACCTGTCGAATACGCACCTCCCTTACAAAGTCGACCCGGCCTATATGCCGTTTACGCCGCAAGACGAGGCAACGGGGCCGGGCTACGAGAACGAGATATTGAATCGCTATCAAGACTCCATCTACCTGCAAGACGTGGCCGTCGGTCGCTTGCTCGAAGGCCTCTCGATGCGCCCCGAAAAAGAGCGCACAGTGGTTGTTTACGTCTCCGACCACGGCGAGCAGATGCACGAGAAAGGCGCTGTCGGCCACACGGGGACACTCTTCGAACCCGAGATCCGCATCCCGTTTTGGGTCAACGCGCCGCAGGGCACGCTCACACCGCAGGAAGAAAATAGCCTACGCTCGCTCAGAACGACGCCTGTAACCTCGCTCGACATTTTTCCAACCATGATGGATCTTCTCGGGTTGTGGGACGCGCCGGAGATTTCGCGTTTCAAAGAGCGCATCGTAGGCGGGAGCTTGCTTCGCGGCGGCTCACCCGCCGATAAAAGCCTTGTTCTTACCAACTGCACCGAGCTGTGGGCATGTGCGTTCAAGAACTGGGGCGCCATTCGGGGAACGAAAAAGTTAATTGCTCACCAAGGCGAACGCGCCTGGAACTGCTACGACGTAGCAACGGATCCTGACGAAGTGACGCCGCTCGGTGTGGCATCGTGTGGGGATCTTCTACCGCTCGCGGAAAAAACGATGGGCGGTCACCCATTTTGAGAAGCGCTTCCGCGTAACGCATGTCAAAGTTTGTTGTGCTAGGCAAAATTGTTCTCAGTGCTCTTGGTCTGACGTTGGCGCTTGGTTCGAGTGATGAAGGCGTACGTGCGGCGTCGCCCTTCATCGAAAGCGAAGCATCACACGCTGCGTGGGCCAGCGACATGCAACACGACGGCACCGTGGACAACGTAGCGGCGAGCAACGACAACGTCGTCAACGCGCTTCGCTACGACCAGCTCGTACAGAAGTCGGCACACAACGCCTACGAGCGCTTCGAGCCGCTTTTCGATCAACTCGCGTGGCACGGCGTGCGCAGCGTCGAGCTCGACATCCACGAAACCAAGCACGGCGAGCCAAGCCCGCGCGGCAACTGGTTCGTCTACCACGAAGACTACCCCCTCTTTCGCGACACGACCTGCACCATGCTCTCCGACTGCCTTGGTCAGCTCGCCGCGTTTCATCGTGCCGTGCCCACACACGAGCCCATCACCCTCTTCGTCGACTTGAAAGAGCGCTTTGGCACAACGCACACGCCTGAAGAATTCGACCAGTTGCTTGCCGATGTCCTCGGTCGCGCCGCCATCGTGACCCCAGAAGATCTCATGAATCGATGCCCCACCGCGACTTCGCTCCGGCAAGCCGTGACTGCATCGACGCACCCATCGGCGCTATCGAAGCAAACGACGATGGCCTCACCGCGCGAAACCGCGCCCGATGCATGCAGCTTCCCAACCGTGGGCGAGATGCGCGGAAAATTCATCGTTGCCGTCACCGGCGGCACCGCCTGCGACAGCACGAGCGCGGTCAATACCTACGCAAAGAGTACACCAACGAAGCGCGTTGCGCTCCTCGCGCCGAACGTCGACGACACATGCACAATGCATGAATACGACGAGCAACCCAACATCGTGTTCGTCAACATGCCGTGGCCCTTCCGAGCCTATGCTCGAGAGGCTCGTGCTCGCGGCCTCGTGGCCCGCGTCTACGGGCGTGGCGTATTCGGCGGCATCGATGCACCCGATGAGTTCGAGGCGGCGCGTGAAACCGGCGCGCAGCATCTCGCCACCGACATGGTCAACGGCGAACAAGACGTGTGGACCCACGGCGGGCCAATTGGCGGCATCGACGCCGGCAACAATCTGCATGTCGTTCGGGCGTCGAGCGGCGACATTTGGAAGAGCGCCGACAGCTTCTGGTTTTCGTACGAAGCCTTTGCGAACGATGCGACGTACAGCACGTTCGTGTCGGTTCCAAGCTCACACGTCGAGCCATTTGCCAAGGCCTGCCTGATGGCGCGCGCAAGCGAAGATCCAGAAGCACCGAATGTGGCGGTGTGTCGAATGTTCGACAAGCGCGCGCCGCGCATGCAGGTGCGCGCCACCAAAGGAGGCGCAACCACGCAAATGGAGATGACGAATATCCAAGGCGTCAGCCCCAAGTCACCTGCGTTCTTGCGGCTTGCGATCCGCAAGCGGGCAGCGGGCAGCGACGTGTTCGCGCAAGGGTCGATCGACGGCGAAAGGTGGCAAACGATCGGACAAGCGTTCGTCGATTCTCCACTTCCCTTACGAGGAACAGCCGTGTCTTCGCACGGCACGTCCCACGCAGAGGCCGTTTTCGGCAATGTGGTGCGTGAAGCAAGCAACTCGAGCTCGCGCATCGACACGTTCCCGCTCTCGCTCGCCATCGGCAACGGGGCCAGCGGCGGAGCCGTTTATGCAATGGCAAAGTCCCCGTAAGAGCGAAAACGCGGCAGTAGGCGATTTGTTCGTTTTATGGCGGTAGTCGTGCAACCATGTGGGTTATGCAAAGCGACGGCTCTGCACCGAAGCCTCCGGTTGACGGGGCTAGTCCTGTCGAGGCAACAACGCCCGCAAAGCCCCACGACGACGAAGCCCCGGTGCGAAGCTCCGTCATCTTTGCCCGTCTCGAGGAGATCGAAGAGATCGAAGAGATCGAGGAACTCACCGAAGACGAGCGCACCGAAATCACATCACCCAGCGTCGAAGACGCACAAGAGATCGTCGATGCTGACGTGTCGGCCAATTACCCGCCGACAATGCCGACAACTACTACCGAATCTTCTTGCCTAGTCGACACCCTAATCGACATCGACACGCAGCATGACGCGGACACAAACGCAAACGCGATTGAGAAGGTCGCAAGCGACGCCAGCGACAAAGGCGCCGAGGCGGAGCGTAATGTGGCGCCGAGGCCGACGCCCACGCGCTCGACCCCACCACCCAAAGCTACTGCATCCACGCGTCCGGGTCCGCCACCGCTGCCCGCGCGTGCGTTCGTAAAGCCACGTAACCCTTCTGTGCCACCGTTGCCAAGCGCACGGCGTCCCGCATCGGCTCCACCGCGTCGGCCTAGCGTGAGGCCCACATCGCTGCCAGCCATTGCGCCGCGTCCATCGCAGCTGCTCATACCTGCGCCGAATTTGGATGACGGCGACGACACGCCAACGCCGTTGTCGACGGGCGCGATGCCTGCGCCCGGCGGCGCCGGGCTCGTTGAAATGCTCACAGCCCGGATCGACAGGCTCAAGTCGAGTAGTGACAAGGTGGGCCTCGCGCGCGCTCTCGTCGAGCTTGCCCTTTTCTACGAGGACGGCCATGAAACGCACGAACGCGAGACCTACGAGACCGTCGGCGACAGCGCGCACGCGAAGGTCGAGGCCGCAGCTTCGCTGTCCGTCCAAGTCGCTCCCGACATGGCCGCTGCGCATGCCATCTTGCGACGGCACTTGAATGCACGGACCGAAGCCACATCGATACTTCATCATCTCGAGTGCGAGCTCGCCGTGGCGGCAAGCGACGCGGTGATCGCCGAGCTCCACGTCACACGTGCACGACTTCTCGAAGCCAGCGGTCGCGATGACGATGCGCGCGAGGCATGGAGACTTGCGCTCGGGCGCGCACCGCAACACGCCGCAGCACTCAAGGGTCTCGAGTCCAATCTGTTCCAACGTGCCTGCCGGACGAGTGACGCGGCGCCGTTGCGACTCGAGGCTCGACCAGCCGACAAAAACGATGGCGCGTGGGAAGATCTCGTCGCGCACCTCGGGCAGATGGGCGATGCCTACGCGGCTCAACCAAACCTTGCCGCGTGGCTTCACGTCGAACGCGCGCGCATTCTCGACATGCAACTCGGTCGTCTCGATGCAGCGCGATCGGCCTACCAGCGCGCGCTCGCTCTCGATTCGGGCATCGGGCCGGTGCGCGATGCCTTCACGCTCTTTGCCGCCTCGCACCACGATGCCGCATGCCTTGCTGAGCTGCTCACAGACGAAGCACGCCTCGAACCAAACTCGGTCCGCTGTGCGCGCCTCGAACTCGATGCGGCTTGCATCGCGCACACGCGGCTGAACGATGATGCACGCGCGATGAGCCTGCTCGAGCAAGCCGCCGCGCGTGCACCAACGACACCGCTGGTCGACAGGCGAGTGCTCGACGATCTCGTCCGCCTCTACGAGCACGCCGGGCAGTGGCCCGAGGCATCGCGCACCAGGCGGCTGCGCCTGCGGTTCTTCACCGACGCATCCGCCCTCGCCTACGAACTCGAACGTCTGGCGAACATCGAAGAGCGTCTCGGCCATGTCGACCTTGCCATCGACGACGTCAGGCGCGCATTATCGTTCGATCCTCACGATGCCACGCTCGTGGGCGAGCTCGATCGTCTCCTTGCTGCCGCCGGCAACGACAGCGATCGCATCGCGCTCTGGCTTGGCGAGGCCGAGCGCGAAGAAGACGGACCCAAGCGCGCCCGGACCTTGTGCCTTGCTGCCAAGCTTTGCACGAATAGCGATCGCCGCGACGAGGCGTTGCGTCATTTGCGCGCGGCATGGGTCGCGGCTCCAGGAGATTCGGAGATCATCGACGAGCTCTCACGCATGATGTCGCCGGCGCCGAACGAAGCCTTCGATCATGACGTCCGCGCGCTCATCGAGCTTTACGCACAGGCCGCACAAGCCACACGCGACACGGGCCGGCGCGTTGCATACCTCGAGAAAGTCGCGCTCCTTTGGGAGGAGGTCGGCCACGATCCCTTGCGCGCCGCCCGAACGTACGAAGAGCTGCTGCGGCTCGAACCTGGCAGACGTGGAGCCATCCTTGGCCTCGAACGCACAGCAGGCCGCATTGGCGACGACCGCGCGCTGGCTGGCGCGCTCTTGGAGGAGTCCAAGCTCGCGGGCGACGGCGTCGACGTGCTTGGCCTGCGTGTTCGCTCGGCCGAGGCGCTCGTGCACGTCGATTTGCCGCGCGCCTCGTCGCTCATCGCAGAGGTGCTCGAACAGGACAAAAACCATGTGCGGGCGCGAGCCCTCGAATCGCGACTGCACGAGCAAGCAGGTCGCTGGGAACAAGCCGCTGCCTCGCTGCGGGCACGCATCGATCTCGCCTCCCAAACGCGCGACAAAGTCGATCTTTGGCTTTCGCTCGCACGCATCTATGACGTGCGCCTCCGGTCGCCGAAGGACGCCATCAAATGCTTGCAATCTGCACATAAATGCGATCCCATCCATCCTGTTCCGCCGGAGGAAATTGCGCGCATCCTCGAGACTGCCGGTGACTTTCGCACCTTGCGCGACGCCGCCGTCGAGCTCGCAACCGACGCCGGCACCCCACTCGAACGCGCCCGCAACCTTACGCTCGCCGCGGAGATCGACGAGCTCCGCCTGCACGACGACGTAGGCGCCGCTACGCTCTACGCGCGCGCCCTGGCCGAGGTGCCGGGCGACAAGCTACTTTCCGATCGCTTGCTGCGCGTTCTTTGGCGCCGGGTCGTTACAACCACGAGCCGACCAGGACGCGCGCTGCTGGCCATGACGCCCGCATGGAACGATCTGCTCGCGCACCTGGCGACTCAACCCACAGAAACGACGACGGACGAACATGCCGCGGGCTCATCGCTTCTGCTCGCATCACTGCTCGCTGCAACGCAAAGTGCGCGCAGCGGTCCGCTGCAATCTCGCGCCAATCGCGATGGCCGCGACGGCGGCGACGCCGACGTGCAAGAAGCACAAGCGCGAGCCATACAAGTCCTCGAGAGCATCATCCAGGCAGATCCACACCACGTTGGTGCTCTTCGCACGCTCGAAGCCATGGCGCGTCGCGACGGCGAGCTGCAAAACCTCGCCAGGATCCTCCGGCTCGAGGGCGAAGGCTTCGCCGACATTCGCGCGCGGCTCGGTTCGTTCTGGGAGCTAGCCTCGCTCGAAGCTTTTTCTATGCGCGAAAGCGATTCGTGCGAATCGCTTGCAACATACACACGTATCCTCGATCTCGACCCGACCGATCTGTCTGGTCTCGAGGCCGTCGCGCGGATCTCGCTTCAACCAGCGCGCGAAGGGCGCGAAAGCGACGCCTCGGCGCGCGCTCGGGGCATCGCGGCTCTCCGTTCGCTTTCTGCACTCACGCGCAGCGAGGGAACGCGCTTGTCCACCGACATGCGACTCGGTCTTTTGCTCGAAGCGCAGTCCAAACGCGACGACGACGGCGCAGCCTCGAGCCTTGCGGCGCGCGAAGCGCTCGAGCGCATGCGCGACGTCCTGTCTATCGATCCGCTCAGTGTCACCGCGGCAACATCGCTTGCACGACTCGCCAATCGCCTTGGAGACACCGCTGGTGCAACGGCCGCCGCCATCTCGCTCGCGGATCTTTCAACGGAGCCACGCTTGCGCGCCAAGTGCCTCTTCGACGCATCCAGTCTGGTGCTGTCGAGCGAAACGGCCTCGGCAACGCTGGACGAGAGGCGAGAGCAGGCGGCCCAGCTGCTCGAGAAGGCGATCGAGTCCGATCCGAACTCGATCGCCATCGCCAAGCGTCTGTTGCAAGTTCGACATGATCAGGGGCTCGGCGAGCGCCTCATCGACGTTTTCCGTGCTGCCCTCGCACGCGCAACGAACAAAAGCGCGATCGTCTTTCTTGGCACCGAGATCGCCCAAATCGGCCGCAACGAGCTGGACGACATTGGCCTTGCAATCGATGCGATGCGAAAGGTGCGTGAGGCTTGGGCTGATCACATTCCTTCCCTTCTCACGCTCTCGGAGCTCCTCATCGCCCAGCGAGCGTGGACCGAAGCGATCGACACACTCGAGAACGTCGCCCTTCGCGGGCACGAGCCGGGCCCGCGCATCCGGGCTCTTCTGGCGCTGGCGAACATTTACGGCAGAGTGCTTGGCAGGCCGTCCAGTGCGGAAGACGCACTCCGCCGCGCGGTCGCAATCGAAAACGACAACCCCGACGCCCTTCGCGGCCTCATTCAACATCTTGTCGCGAAGCTCGCCAAGCAGAGCGCCTCCACTGCTGACACGCTACAAGACACGCAAGACACGAAAGCTGCGATGCTCGAGATCGCGAGTTTGCTCGAGCGTCTAGCGGCGGTGGAGCACGATCCACAGCTCAAATGCGATGTTCTCATCGAATTCGCCGACGTCTGCGTTGAACTGAAGGACATCGCGCGGGCCGAAGCGGCCCTCGTTGAAGCCGTGGCCAGCGCCCCGAGCCATCCGCGAGCGTTTGAACGATTCGCGCAGTCGTTCTCCGGCACCACGGGCGAGTGCGATGCCGTTTCGTACGCGCGCGCGCTCGCCGCCGTGATTGACCGGGGCCGAGAGCTAGGCACCGAAGATGCGCGCTGGTACGCGTCGCTCGGCCACCTCGAGCTCGAACAGCTCGATCGCCCACACGACGCAGTCGTCCACCTCGGTCGCGCCATCGAGATGAACGCGGATCTCTACCCGTCAAGGTTCGAGCTCGCTGTCGCGCACTCGTGTCTCGGCACCTACCACGAAGCCTCGCAGCACCTCGTTGCGATGCTCGAACCAGCGGCCGCTCCGCTCTTGTCGCTCGCCACGCCAGAGAGCGCCATCGAGATGCTCGAGCGCACACTCTACGCCGAAGGGCGCGCCGAGGAAGCCATCGTCGCCTCAGAGCTCTGTGCCATCGCAGGCGAGCTCGACGAAGGACGACGCAGTGGGCTTCGCTCGCGTCGACTCGGCGCGTGGGGTTCAGACCACGCCGTGCTCGACCGCGCCACGCTCATAAACCAGGTCATGCCGAGTGAGGGGAACCACGTTCTGCTCGACATTGCCCTGGCCACAGCGGGGCTCGAGGCCAGGTTCCTCAGCACCAACATCGCCGAGATCGGCATCACTTCGCGCGATCGCGTAAGCAAACGAAGCCGAAATTCTACACGCGTGCTCTTCGATCGACTCGCCTCGGCACTCGGCATCCCCAACGTCGATCTCGTCGTCACGCCGAATGTCACACGCACACGCGTTGTCGTCCAAAACGCCACGTGGAAAAGCACGTGGATCGTAGTGCCCTTGGTCTTGACGGAACTGCCCGAGCCAACGCAGCTCGCCTCGCTCGGCCGTGCCTTGGCTCGTGTTGCGCTTGGTGTGCCTGGTCGCGAAGAGCTGCCCCCAGCACACCTCGAGGCCATTCTCATTGCGGCCGCACGCACCGTGTATGCATCGTATGGCACCGACGAGGCGGATGTGGTGCTCGCAGAGTTGATTCGCCAGGTTGAACCCACGATTATAAAGAACCTGTCGCGCAAGCACAAATTGGCGCTCGCAAAGCTTGCGCCTTACATAAAATCCCCGCAAGGACGGCTCGTGGCAACCGACGTCTTCGAGCTTGCTCTCGCACGTGCCGAGGCTCGCATCGCGTACCTGCTCACGGGCGATCTGCTCGCGACGATCGATGAACTTCAAAGCTTCGATGATGCCTTGCGCACGGGGATGAATTCGCCTGGTACCGAGTCGCTCAGAGCCGTGCTCCATCACCCTGTTGCCGGCGATGTCGTTCGCTTTGCCCTCACGACCGGGGCAACGGCACTCAGGCGCCGCGTCGGCTCGACTTGGGGACCGCCTTCGATTTGACGCGATCTCTGCGTTGGCGGCTCCGGTGCGGTCCTCAAAGCCGAAGCAGGCTGTTCCGGTCCGCTCCTCGCCGCCGCCTCGACCTCGCGTCAACTTGAAGGCGGTCCTAGCCCGTCAACTTGAAAGACGCTATTAGCCGTGGGCCATGCGTGGATTTCAAAAACCATCGTTTCGCCACAACCCAACTGAATTGCAGAAAGCCTATGCCGACTTGTCGCGCCACCGTCGCACACACCTCGCAAAGGCGGCAAAAGTAACGCGCGTGAAGGCGTCGCAATGGGCTCGTGGTGACGTCGTTGCCCCTGCCGTGGCGAGCGCGCTCGAGCAGCTGACAACCAGTCACCTGGCAAAGAAGAAGTAGGGGCGCGATTCATCGCGCCCTCGGAATCCGCCTGCAAGATCCGGGCGCCATTCATGGCGCCCCTACGAAGAATGCGTGTTGTTGCTCGTAGGGGCGTATGGCCATACGCCCCTACGCAGAAATCGCGTCAACCTATCCATATCGCTTCGCGAAGTCCTTCATGAACGACGCAAGATCGACCACCCACTCGGGTTCGACTGCGTTGTAGATCGACGCGCGAATGCCGGAGACCGAGCGATGCCCCTTGAGACCGATCATACGCACGGCCTCTGCCTCTTTTACGAAAGCAGCCTCGAGCTCCGTTGTTGGCAGACGCCAAACAACGTTCATGATCGATCGACTGAGTGGCTCGACGGGGCACCGATAAAAGCCGCCCGATTCGTCAATGGCTTGATAAAGCACGCGTGCTTTTTCGCGATTGCGCTTCTCGACCCACAGAACGCCGCCTTCGGCTTTGAGCCACGCGAGCGTGTTTCGCACAAGGTAGATGGCGAATGTGGGAGGCGTATTGTAAAGCGACTGGTTCTCAGCATGCGTGCGGTATTGGAAAATCGCCGGCAAGTCCTTGCGGCCTTGTTCGATCATTGATTTCTTTGCCAAAATGATGCTGACACCACTCGGGCCGATGTTTTTTTGCGCGCCAGCGTAAACGAAATCGAACTGCGTGAAGTCAACGCGGCGGCCAAGAATATCGCTCGACATGTCACACACGAGCGGCGCGGAAACCTTTGGAAACGGCTTTCTGTTGGTCACGGCGTACTCTACGCCGTGGATGGTTTCATTGCTTGTAATATGCACGTATGCAGCGCCACTCGTGAGCACGAGCTCACTTTGTTCTGGAACGCGCGCATAGGTGTTGCCTGTGCGCGTGCTCGCCGCAACGTGAACCTCGCCGCCCGAAACCACTTTGGCCATGGCGCGCCCTTCGCTGACCGCCTTGTCGCCCCAGCTGCCCATCACAACGTAGTCGGCAACTTTCCCCGGAATGAGAAAGTTCATGGCGACCTGCGCAAAAGCCGTGGATGCACCACCTTGAACAAAAATGACGGTGTAATCTTTGGGTAGCTCGCAGAGCTCGGAGACAAGAGCCATCGCCTCGTTGTGCACCGTTTCGTAAGCTTTCCCGCGGTGCGAGTGCTCCATGATGCTCATGCCGGAGCCGGCGAAATCGACAAGCTCGCCCTGCGCGCGCTCGAGCGCCGCAAGGGGGAGCGACGCAGGTCCCGCGTTGAAATTTTTTGCACGCATCGTCACTTAATCTCCTGGGCTACCGATAGCCTCGATTTCCTCGAAATCTGCTTCGGTCTTGGGCGTTGAGAGAAGCTCTCCGTTCGGACCGTCTTTGCGCACAATGATGCTTTTGCGGCCGACCGTGTCCGGGTTCTCGCGCGCAAAAATAGTGATGACGTTCACACCAGGGCGCAGTGGCACCTGCGTGTCAAACGGCATGTGATGCAAGTCTTGGCCGTTGCGGTTCGAGCGGTAGAAAATTTTCTTGGTGCCGACAAACACATAGGCGTCGAGCAAGCGCTCGGCGTCGCTCGTCGTGCCTTTGATGGTTGTCGCTGCTTCCCTCGTCGCAAGGGCGGTGGGCTCTAGCTCGATGAGTGGCGGGAAGCGGCGCATGATATCGTCGAACACGACGTTCGCAGTGGGGCCAGCGCCTTGTTCGAGCTCGGCTCCTTTGGCGAAACCGAAGCGGCCGTCGCCGAGCGAAACTTTCACCATGTCGCCTGATGCTCCGAGCACGCTGACCGCGGTGCCCGCACCGAGACGACCAAAATTGCGCGACGTGACGTTCGCTGCCTCGTAAAGCATGGCGCCGCCGGCCTTTGCCCTCATCGTGCCGCCTTTTTCCGTGATCTGCATGGGTGTCACAATGGGCATGCGAACCTTCTCGACCACGTTCTCGCGCAGATCACGATCGGCGATCGATAGCTCCACTTTCGCTTCTTGATCCGCGAGGGCCGATTCCACATCGAAAGTGAAAACCACCCTGCGTACGTCGCCTGGCTGCATATTCGAGATGTCGAAGCGCCCGTCACGCAAGAGCAGACCGTCGCCCGAGAGATTGCGCAGATTGGCCTGCGTCTCGAAGCTTTTGCCTTTCCCGACATTCTTCACGGACAAGTACATCGCCAATTGTTCGCCCTTTTGTACCGTGCCGTCGCCGTTGCCTTTGCGCACGTCGGCAATTTGGTAGTCGTACGCGAACACCGGGCGTTCGAGCGCACGCACCGTCGCGCGCAGCTGCTGCTGGGAAGGCGTGCGCCCACGCGCCTCGTCGAAGATGACCGTAATCCCGTCTTGGCGCGTGAGCGTTTCGCGCGGTATGCGGCACACGCGAGGCGCATTCTGCGGAAGTACCGCGGTGGACCCGGCCTTGTGTCCCTCGACTTCGCACCAGCCAAGCGGCGCGACAACCGTCTTGGACTTGCCCGGTTCAAGCCTTCCAATCACGAGCTCCTTGTTGTCGTAAAGTGCGTTGTCGCTCTTGGTGATCGCGCCGAGGCGGTACAAAGACGCGTTGCCCTTGTTCGTCACGGTCAATTTGAGCTGCATCGATTCGCCCGCGGTTACCTCGCTACTCGGGCGATCGGTCTCGACCTTCACTTCCACGTTCGGCGGTGGAGCATTCGGTAGAGCCTCGGCAACGTCTTGTGGGGCGTCGCTCCAATCGATGCCAAGCGCTTGGAGATCGGCGGAGACCTTCTGCAGCTCCGTGGCGCGCGTTTGCTGAATGGTATCTTTCGCGGCCTTGAGCTGCTCGAGGCGCTTGCCCGGCGAAACCTTCGCGACGAGATCCCTCGCAAATTTTACGGGAAAGTCTTTGGCTGGGAAATCAGGCCCCATCTGCTCGTCGGGATCACCCCCACGCTCGCGCAGCTCGCGGCGAAGCGACTCGGGCAAGTTGTAACGGACGATCTCCGTGGGCTTCTGACCCTCGCGGATGCGCGCACTTTGCAAACTTTTCGCGAGATCACGCTCTCGGAGCATGATGCCGGCGTCAACGGTAAGGTCCATCTCTTGGTTGTCGGCGGTCATCGGATCGAGCTCGATGTCGGGTGTGACGCCAGTGCCTTGAATCGAGATGTCGCCTGGCTCGGTGAGGTACTGCGCAATCGTCAGCTTGAGCGCCGCACGGTCGGGCAGCTCGGTGAAAACGAGCTGCACCGAGCCCTTACCGAATGTCGTCTCGCCAACGACGATGGCGCGATCGTGGTTTTTCAGCGCGCCGGCAACGATCTCGCTTGCGCTCGCAGACGAGCCATTGACAAGAAGCGCAATCGGATAATTGGGTTCCGTGCCATCGGGATGCGCAACCTTTTCTTGGCGACCTTCGCCCGCACCCGGGTTGCCAACGGTCGCGACGATGAGTCCTGAAGCGAGAAACTTGTCGGCCACGCGCGCAGCTTGGTCGAGCAGGCCACCCGGATTGCCACGCAAGTCGAGCACCAGCCCCTTGAGCTCGCCGTTTCTCTTCAATTCGACGAGCGCGTCGTCGAGATCCTTCGATGTATTCGCCTGAAACTGCTTGATGCGCACGTAACCAACGTTGCCGTCGAGTAAGCGTCGTTCCACGCTCGCAACCTTGATCACCTCGCGCGTAAGCTCGAATGGCTTTGGGTTCTGCCAACCATCGGGACCATCGCGGCGCAGCCACACGGTCACTTTCGTGCCGGGTGCGCCACGCAAGTGCTGAACGGCCTCGTTGAGGCCCATGTTGAGGGTAGATTCGTTGCCTATCTTCACAATGCGATCGAGCTTCTTCACCCCTGCACGCGCAGCCGGTGTGCCGGGCATGGGATTGATCACCGTGAGCTGCTGATCGCGAATCGAAATGACAATGCCGAGACCGCCGAACTGGCCGCTCGTCGACAGATTCATTTCTCTGTATGCCTCGGGCGAGAGAAGAACGCTGTGCGGGTCGAGTGTATGAAGCATGCCATTGCACGCGGCATACTCGACTTCGCGCAAATCAACGTCGGTGCCCTTTAGGTTCTCTTGCACGAAGCCGAGAATCTCGCGCAGGCGTGCCGACGTATCCCAGAGCCCGAGCACGTTGTCGACACGGAACTCGCGTTCTTGCGTGTCGACACGCACCTTCATGGTGGGCTGGTTTTCTTCATGCAAAACGATGACCTGCGCTACATCGCGCTGCACAAAATTCAGCGCCGAGAGGAGCATTTCTTTTGGCCTCACGCGCTTAGGGTCAACATACTTGTCGCGAATGCTTTTGAGGACCTCGTTGACGACATTGAGCTGCGTGAGATCGTAATTGGCTGGTCCGCGCGAGGATGTTGAGGTGCTAGCCGCGCTGGCCGGAGCAAGCCCGTCCCACAGCCCGCCACCGTGAAGGAGCAGAGCGAGCCAGGAAGCGAACCCGAAGGCGGCGAAGAGCGTAAGGAACTTGAACGCGCGGGCGAAGTGACGCATAGGTCACGGCATTATAGCTGCAAACGAGCAACAACCCGCTTTCAAGTTGATGCGGGCTAGCGCTTGCGAATCACGGCGACATAGAACCCACCGAAAACGGCCAGGGGCGATTCACAGAGCAGCCGCTCCGCGCGCTGGAACATTTCCCTCAAGCCTGGCACGCTCATGACGGCGGCTGCCGGCGTGACGATGCGAATCCCCCTTTTTGCTTCGACCAGGCAGCCAGGTGGGAGGATCTTCGGGAGCACCCACGGTGCATCGAAGCGCGTGTAAACTGCACTTTCGCACGTACGATCGCTAATCTTGCGTGCCGGGCCGAACCGCTTGGCGAGACCGCGGAAGCTCCACGGGTTGTAGAATTCCGCCAAAACGACGCCCCCTGGGCGCGTAACACGGGCCATTTCTTTGAGTGCTTGGCCAACATCGGGCACGTGCGCAAGCACCTTGAACGAGCAGGTCACGTCGAAGCTTGCGTCGTCGAATGGCATGTGTGTTATCGCACTTTCGTAAACGTCGAGACCGCGACAGCGCGCAAGCTTTAGCATGCCAGGTGACAGGTCGATGCCAACGGCGTGCGACGCAAATAACGCCACGCGCTCGAGGATAAGACCCGTGCCACACCCACACTCGAGGACCCGTTTGCCACGACCATAGCGTGCGCAAAGTTCGACTTCGAGATCGTCGACGAGCGCGTGGTAACCGCCTGCGTCGTTCGGACGGCGGCGGCGTTCGTAGCCTTCGCTGAATTCATTGTAGTATGCACGTGTAGCAGCGAGGTCATCGGGCACTGTCGGCATGGAACGGTCGCTGGTCATTGGGCCAAGCTAGTCTAAAAGCAGACGCGGCGCTCGAGCCATGCCACGGACATATTCCCGTAGAGAATCCACACGCTGCCAAAAGCATCGGTCGTCATCGCAATGTCGGTCACACCGTCGCCGTCGGCAAGAACGCCCATCGACGTGAATGCGCCAGATTCATTGATGCGCCCGAGTTCAAGCACCCGACGCGATTGCGCACTCGTGCCCGATGGGCGCACGCGCGAAACCCATGCTCCGCCTCTGTCACTCAATTGGGCGCTCAATTGAGTTGTGTGCGTGGTCGCTCCGATCGGCGCGGGATCGAGCCCGTTCGGGTAGAGCGACCAGACTGCAGGAACATCGTCTATTGGCGGATCGTGCACCTCGATGGTCGCCATGCCGAACTCGTGCATGCTTTGTGCGAGCGGCACAAGCGCATAAAGGCTACCAGCACCTCTAGCAAGCGTGACGTCGGTGCCACGTTCCGAAGGTCCGCCAACGAACAGCACTCGGTCGCTGCCAAGCACCAGGTCGGCTGCGTCGAGCGCGATGGTGCGCGCATGAACCGGGGTCATCGCCGAACGCGCATCGAGGTAAACGGCTACAGCGCCATGATCTCGTGGCAGCATGCGCACGGCGGTCGCGCCAGCGCCGTCTTCCGAGAGCTGCCGCGTTTCGCGGTCGTCGAGCGTTACGAACGCCGTGAGCACCTCGCCCACGGCGGTGCGGCGCGTATCGAGCGTGGCAACGGCTGCGTGCCCGTTGCCTAGCGAGGCTGCGGCAATGCGCCTGCCCGGTCGGCCTTTCGCCACGGCCTTCGTGTCACTCTCACCTATCGTTGTACGATACACGGTTCCATCGTCGCCCGTGCAATACGCAAACGGTTCGGCGATTTCACACGGCGGCCATGACGCCGTGACGAACGACAAGGGCTTCGCAGCCGCTGCCGCACGCGGCGCCCTTGCAGCAGACGGCGCAACAATGGGAATGGGAAAGATGCGCGGTTTGCCATGATCGTTCGTGACAAGCAATAGCTCGCGCGCCCGAACGAAAAGGGCCGCCGTACCGCGAAAGGGCTGTTCGGCAGGACCATAGACGAGACGACACGAGGACCGGACGGCGGCCACGATCGTAGTGTCGACGGGCGCAGCGTCGACGGGCGGCGGAGCGGCAGGCAACGGCTCCTTTTTGCTTGCAACGGGCGTACGATCGGCACGTGGGATCACGCCCGCGTCGTTGGATGTACCTGCATCTCGAGAGTCACTCGAACGCGTACACGACAAAGCGGCGGCCACGAGTGCCACCCCAAAAGCTATTTCGCGCACGGCACCGTAACGGCGGCACGGCCCGTCATGCTCACGTAGACTCGAAGGTACGAAGCATGAGGGTGAACGCCGGTGACTTCCACCTTGTCGACCGCGCCTCGGAAACAACCGCTTTCAGTACCAAAGGTCAAATCCGAACTAAGCTTGTCACGAATCGGACGAATGCGATCGCCAATGTCGAGTCGCAATGCAGCGCGCGCCTGATCTCGAATTTTGTCGCTGTCGGCCATGGCCTTGAGCGACAAAAGAAGATTTCGTGTCTCGATCGTGGGCTCGAGATCGGGAATGCGAAGCTCGTTGTCGATGACGGCAGGCTTGCCCGTCAGATAAAGATCGCCGTCGAGATCGGTCGAGATTCCGAATTTGTGCACGGGTCCCTGGATATGCACTTTCAAGACGAGCTGCCCTTGCGATTCGTAAACTTCGGGCTTTTCGAGATACAGATCGGGATACTCCGTCGAGAAAAAGTATTTGCCGTTGGTAAACGTTGCGCTCATGGCGCGCGTTAGCTCGTCGTAGCGGGCGGCAATCGGAATGGTGACGGTGAAAGGCCCAGGCACAATCGTGGCGACATTCGCGAGCGGTGGCAACGTTGGCCGCGGCGGCTCGGCACTGGCGACCGAAGACGATGCGGCCTTGTTCGCGGATCCGCAAGGCAGCGTTACCCGCGGCGCGATGATGAGCGCGATGTCTTTCTCGAGACCATCGGCAACAACGAGAGGACCGGCCTCGACACCGAGCACGCCGAGCTCGGCGCACGCAGTTGCGTCACCCACGTCAAAGCTCACGGGCTTTTCCATACGCGCGTAGGCTTCGCTGACCAGAGGTTTCAAATCGTACGAAAAGGCTTTGACTTGCGCGTGGATTTGTTCGCCGAGCGTTGCGTAAACGCCAGCCACGTAGTCAGCAACGGCCAGGCGGCGATCCACCGATTGCACCTTTACCTCGGTCGACTGAAGGCGCACGGTGTATTCGGTGTTCACCACGGGTTCGGCGACCACGTGCAAGTCGAGCGGAAATTCGAGGTGACCAAAAATGGGAGCCGCAAGGCGTGCGCGCACTCGCGCGTCAATCACAACGCGTCCTTGCGAAAAGCCCACCGTAAAGTCGTCGCGGCTCCAGTCGTAGCGGCGCTCGCCGTGGAAATTGAAGCTGCCGTCACCACGGCGTGGCACTGCCTCCTCAAGCGCGCGGGCAAGTGCACCGGATGTCACGGAAACATGTGCGACCACGCGTGACGGCGTCGGATCGACCATGGGCTCGCCAGCAGTGCCAGGCGGACGTGGCGGGTAGACCGCACCGAAACGTGAGCACGACGCAACCGCGGCAATCGCAAAAGCCACGGCAATGGAAGCAACGGCACGACGAAGCATGGCGCACTATTGATAGTGCGCAGTTCACAAAAACAAAAACCGAAAGGCCCCGAAGGGCCCTTCGGAACCAGTCGGGGCGAGAGGATTCGAACCTCCGACCCCTTGACCCCCAGTCAAGTGCGCTAAACCAGGCTGCGCTACGCCCCGAACCACCGTGTGGGCACCAGCCCAAACGGTAGACTTCGAGAACTTAGTCGCTGGCGAGCCTTGTCTGCAAGCCGTTTCGTAATGCTAAACCTAGTGCCACCTGCCGTGACTAAGCGCACAAACCAAGGTCCAGTTGTCATCAAGGTTGGCGGTGAGGTTGTGCAAGGCCCGCACATGGCACTCCTTGCGGCGGACATTCAGACGATGTGCGCAGCAGCCACGCCCGTGGTGGTTGTGCATGGCGGCGGCCCGCAGGCCACGCGTCTGCAGAAGCGGCTTGGCCAAACGCCGAACATCGTTGGAGGACGGCGCATCACCGACCAAGCAACGCTCGACATCATGAAGATGACCGTGGCAGGCCAGGTCAACGTGGACCTTTGTGCTGCCCTCATCAAAGCGCGGACCAAGCCTGTTGGCCTTCACGGCGCAAGCGCATGCATAGTACACGCAACGAGGCAGCCGCCGAGAATCATCGCGGGCCAGGGACCAGACCCAATCGATTTCGGGCTGGTCGGCGACGTGGTTGGTGTCAACGATGCGCTCATCACCCTGCTCCTTGGTGCTGGCTACGTGCCCGTGCTCGCGTGCCTTGGCGCCGACGAGCACGGCGGCATCTTCAACATCAACGCCGACGCCGTTGCCAACCAAGTCGCGATCCGGCTCAAGGCACGCGCCCTCGTTCTCGTCACAGACGTGCCAGGTGTTTTGCTCGACATCGCCGATCCATCTTCACGCATCAGGCAATTGAGCGTCGCGGAAGGCAAACGCGCCATCCACGATGGCGTCGTAACCAAAGGAATGATACCGAAGCTCGAAGAGTCGTTTGCCGCCATTGCCGAGGGTGTTGCTGCCGTGCACATCGTTGGGCATCTCGGTCCGGGCGATCTCGCGCGCGCCGTGACTGAACCAGGCAGCGTCGGCACCGTTCTTGTTGCGTGAAAGCGGTCCTATTTCGCCACTTCGTCGCGCACTGCAGTTGCCTGATCGAGCTCCGACATGACGGCAGCGGCACGTGCCACAGCGGTTTTGAACGGTTCGTCAAAGCACTTCATAAGCTGTGCCCGGGCTCGGGGGGCAGCTGGCGACGGCTCGCCTTCGGCACGCGCCATTGCCGGCAGCCCGACACGCGCGCCACGGATAACGGCCTGGGCCTGCGCCACCTTCGTTGTGCCGTTATCACCGAGCTCGTAAAGGACCCGAAGCAGGGTGGGAAACGATTTGTCGACCGCGACTTTCATCGCTTCTGCCTGTTCACGCTCTTTCAGAGTCATGATTCCCGAGTAAACAAGCCCCACCCGCGGCGACGAGCACTCGGTCTGATTCATGATGGCGAGCTCGCAGCGCACACGGCAGTCGGTACTCATCGGCGGCGTCTTGAAAGTGCCCGAGCACTTTGCGTCGACCAGCGCAACAGTGCACGTACCCACGCAAAGACCATCGCAAATCATCGGGGACTTCGACTCGCACGAGCCAGAGCATTGGCCCATGCACTCGCCCTTCATGGCGCCCCCGCAAGTTCCAACGCAGGTGCCCGCGCACAAGCCCGCGGACACGCGGCCGTCGCATGTACCCTTGCATCGGCCGCCGCAACTGCCCCTCATTGTGCCTTCGCAAATGCCCGTACAGTGACCGTGGCACTTCTCAGGGGACTTGACCTCGCAAATGCCAGCACAATTGCCATCGCAGCGACCTGCTTTGAGCGTGCAGTCGCTCCTGCTTTGGTCCGCAGCAATGGATGAATCGCAGAGGCTTGCGCACTTGGTCATGGAGCTTGCGTCGGCTACACAAACTGGAGAACTGACTACGAGTTTGGTGGCCGCCCTTTTGCCCAGTCTCTGACGTGCAGCGTGAAGCGAGTTGATGGCCGCGGTGCACGCTTCGCTGCCACTGTGAAAGTCGCCGCGTGTGCCAAGGTCGAGTGCGATCTGCGCGCACGCGATGCCAAAATCGGCGTCGAGCTTTTCTGAAAGCTGGGTGATCTCGATGGTTGCGAGCGTGGCAGCTTTCAGTTTGTCAGCGGCTTCGCGCGAAAGAGAATACGTTTTCGCGAAGTCGAACGCGCTCACCTCATCGGCCTTCGTGAGATCGGGGCAACGAAGCGAGTCGGCATTGGGCTCGATAACCACAGGCCGTGCTCGTCCGCATGCCACGAGGCTGGCAAAAACGAACGCCAAAGATCCTCCGAATGCGACGCGGCTCACTTCATTCCTCTTCCAATTTTAGTCCAATTTTTGAGCCACTCTATCATGGGACGCGTAACGCATGCTATGAGTAAGCCTCGGTGCGCGTCGTCATCTGCCAAGCGGGTGTGGGCAACGTTCGCAGCGTTGTCCGGGCGGTTGAGTGTGCACTGTCGGCAAGCCAATCTGCCCGGACTTCGGCAACCGTTGCCATCAGTAGCAGGCCAGAGCAACTGCAAGCAGCCGATGCCCTCATTGTTCCGGGCCAGGGTTCGTTCGGTGCATTCGCGGGTGCCATCAAAGGTGGCCTGGGGCAAGCCATCGCCGAACACATCGCGAAGGGCAAGCCGTACCTCGGCATCTGCCTTGGCATGCAGGTACTTTTCGAAGACAGTGAGGAAGCACTTGGCTTGCGCGGGCTTGGTATTCTCCCTGGGCACGTCAGGCGCCTCAGGCCAGGCATGGACACGGAACAGGGTCGCCCGCTTCCGCTGCCTCACATCGGGTGGAATGCGGTAACGCGCGCCCAAGCAGCCCAAGCAACTATGCCGTTGAGCAAACACAACGTACTGTCGGGCGAGCCCACGCACTTTTACTTCGCGCACACCTTCGCGGTTGTACCAACCGACGAGGCGTTGGTTCTCGCAACCACCGACTACGGCACAAGCTTCGTCAGTGCAGTTGTGCGCGACAACGTGCTCGGTGTGCAGTTTCACCCGGAAAAAAGCCAAGATGCAGGCATTTTTCTTCTAAAAACATTTTTCTCTCAATCAATATAAATAGAAAAAATGCGCGTTGTTCCTGCAATCGATCTGCTTGATGGCAAGGCGGTCCGCCTGCATCAAGGTCGCTACGACGCAGTCACGGTTTACGATGCCGATCCGCCCAGTGTTGCACGACGGCTCGCAGGCAAGATTGATTTGCTCCACGTTGTCGATCTCGAAGGCGCGAAGACAGGGGCGCCTGTTCAAAAGGAATGTGTGCGCGCGATTTTGGCGGCCTTTGGTGCTGGCGGTGCTGGCAAACTCCAGGTCGGCGGCGGTGTCCGCTCGCGCGCTTCGTTCGAAGACTACCTTGCATTGGGCGCGCTTCGTGTCGTGCTCGGCACAGCCGCCGTGAAAAGCCCTGATCTCGTCCGCGACATCGCTCGCAGCTACCCGGGTGTTGTCGTGCTCGCGGTCGACGCAAAAAACGGATGCGTTGCAACCGATGGGTGGACGGAAGTCTCGAGCATCACGGCAATCGAGCTTGTGCGCGCGCTCGCCGACGTACCAATCGGCGCCGTTCTCTACACCGACGTATCGAAAGACGGCACTGGCGCCGGACCGAACGTGGAGGCAACCGCTGCCCTTGCTGGCTCGTCCCCGTTTCCCGTCATTGCCTCCGGAGGCGTCAGCACGGCCGCGCAAATCCGCGCGCTCGCGGCCATCGCGAACGTCGAAAGTGCCATTGTCGGGCGCGCGCTTTACGACGGCTCGCTAACACTCGACGAGGCTATTGCATCAGCCCAAGGTGTGAACGGAGAAACGTGTAGATGAGCGCATCGACGTACGCGCGCTGCTTCAAGTCTGCCGCGCCACCGTGACCGCCCTCCATGTTTTCGTAATACAGGGGCGTGTGCCCACGAGCCTCGAGTCGCGCAACCATTTTGCGCGCGTGGGCCGGATGAACGCGGTCGTCCATCGTCGATGTCGTGTAAAGCACCGGCGGGTAATCAACACCACGTTGGATGTTGTGAAAGGGAGAGAACTTGGCAAGTGATTCCCAATCGGCAGGATCGTCGGGATCCCCATATTCACTCATCCACGAAGCGCCTGCCAAAAGCTTATGATACCGTTTCATGTCCGTCAGCGGCACCGCACTCACAATTGCACCGAAAAGCTCAGGGTGCTGCGTAAGCATCACGCTCGTGAGCAGGCCCCCGTTGCTTGCGCCCATGACACCAAGCAACTTTGGCGTGGTGACTCCACGGCGTATGATATCTTCGGCAACCGCCACGAGATCGTCATAGGCATTCTGGCGCTTGTCTTTCATCGCCGCCTTGTGCCACGGAGGGCCATATTCGCCACCACCACGCAAGTTGGCGAGCACGAAGGTGCCGCCCTTCTCGAGCCATGCTGCACCACGCACTCCGTTGTAGTTTGGCGTCATCGAGATTTCAAAGCCGCCGTACGCCGTCATCAGTGTCGGGCCGGGTCTCGTCGCTCTCGTTGCGGCTGATCCTTCCCTTTTCCCTACTTCAAAATAAGGCACTTTCGTTCCGTCTTTCGATATCGCAAAGTGCTGCGTTGCCTCCATGTTCGACGCATCGAAGAACGACGGATTCTTTTTCACCATCGTACGCTCAGCGGTGCGCGCGCTCCAAAACCACAGCGTGCTTGGCACCGTAAAGTCCTCGGTGAGCAGCCACACGTCGTCCGAGTTGTCCGGGTCAAATGCATGCGCCTCGATGGCGCCCGCCTTGGCATCCCTTGCATCGAGCGGCGCCCCCCCCCACACGCCAGCACGGAGCGAAAAGAGTACGATTTCACTTTTTACGTCGCGCATCACGTGGAGCAAAATTTTGTTCTTCGCCCCTTCGAATGCCCGGAGCGACATGTGCGGCGTTGGCTTGAAAAGCACTTGAAAGCTGCGCCCAGTCACGAGACCTGGCGCGACTGGCGCAAGAACTGGCACGACAAATGACGCGAGCTTGGTGATGAGCAAACTACCGCTTTCGTAAGTGGCTTCACCCACTTTCCAATCGCTTTTGAGCCGCACGAATACGTTGTCGTTCCACAGTACGACATCGGCATCGTCGGGCGTATCGAGGCGCACGAGTTTCGGGCCCTGGAAAACGAAGACTTCGTGATGTTCGAAGTCTATCGTGCGCGTGCAGACGTCGTCGTGACGTCCCCCATGCCCACCATGAAAGGCGCGCTCGCACATCGCGCGAACGTGACGAGAATCCGCCTCAAAAATGAGCTTTGCGCTGGCAAGCGGTGTGCCCCGCTTCCACTCTTTGACAATGCGCGGGTAGCCCGATTGCGTGAGCGATCCAGAGCCAAAGTCCGTGGCAACGAAAAGTGTATTTTCGTCTTTCCATGTTACCGTGGATTTGGCCTCGGCAAGGGTAAAGCCTCCTTCGACGAAAGCCTTCTTTGAGACGTCGAATTCACGGACGATCTCGGCATCGCCGCCACCACGCGACAACCTTACGAGGCACCGATTGTATCGTGGGTAAAGACACGTTGCACCGTGAAAAACGAAGCTCTCTTTCTCTGCCCGGTTGAGGGCATCCACGTCGAGCAAGGTTGTCCATGCCGGCAATGCTTTCTTGTATTCTGCCAACGTTGTTTGGCGCCAAAGCCCACGCGGGTGCTCGTCGTCCATCCAGAAATTGAAAATTGTGCTCCCGTGTACCGTGGGCCAAGGAATCTTGTCTTTCGAGCCGTAAATCGATAAGAGGCGTGCCTCGAGCGCGCGAAAGCCAGGCGCTGCCACGAGCTCGGTCTCCGTTGCCGCATTGTGCGCTCGCGCGAAACCGAGAGCACGCTCGCCATGTACCTCTTCGAGGTAGAGCAGATCGTCGTCGGTTGGATCGACACGAGCGGCGGATGCTTGCGACACTTGCGACAAAGGTGAAGGTGGCGCAGGTGCCGAGCCACCACACGCCGCAACGAGAGCAACGAGACACGGCGCAATTAGGAGCGATGCTTTTGGTAGCTGGCTCATGCGCGTCGACGTAGCGCGTGGACCGTCCACGCGTAGCCAAGAACGAGAGCAACCCAACTTAGAAGCACGCCTCGACCGAGCGGGCTTCGCCCAATGGGAACGACACCAAAGCCGCCGTGGTACTGCGCGAAAGTGGCGCTTACGCCAAGCCGCTTATTGAACAGCACGCCCGCGACAAATACAACGCCAAGAACAATGACCGAAACCGACAGCAGCCGCGAGCGTCGCTTCGCCATCACCCACGGCGCCGCGAGCGCGAACCCGACCGGGATCTGCGCGGCCGAGAAAAGAACGAGGGTGAGATCGATCGCAGACGGCACACGGCCCGAGCGCACGAAATACAAATAGGCCCAATCGCCGTGCAGCGAGGCAAAGTAACCAACGACGGGCGCGAACACGAACGCCGCAAGCATTACGCAGAGAAGAAATGGCCTCGTGACAAGGAGCGGCTCGTCCGACCGCGAAAGCTCGCCTCGAGCAAACCACGCGAGCTGTAGGCCTAAGAACAAGCCAAAGGGAAATGCAAAAGGGACTGGCATGGGAAGCCGTGGCGGGTAATGCGACGTGTGTTGGACGCTTGATGCCATACTCGGAAATACTTCCGGCAGTAGTGCTAAAGAGCGCACGTGGATGAGAAACGTCTTCGAGATTTGCTTGCGCTCGTGAAAACGGGCGACCGTACCATTGACGAGGCGGCGAGTGAGCTGCGGCGATTGCCTTTTGCCGATCTCGGCTTCGCCATGGTCGACCACCATCGCGCCCTTCGGCAAGGGGTGCCCGAGGTAATCCTCGCCGAAGGGAAAACGAGCGAGCAGATTGTGGCCATTGCCCGCGAGCTTGGGCGCACGGGGCAAAACGTGCTTATTACACGCATCGACGAAGCACACGCGGCCATCGTGGTGCGCGAGATCCACGGAATGCGCTACTCACGGGCAGCGCGCATGTGCACACTCGAGCAAGCGCCAATCGTCATGCTGCCGGGCGTGCTCGTGGCGATCGTCTGCGCAGGCACGAGCGACTTGCCCGTAGCCGAAGAGTGCGCCGAAACGATGCGCATGCTTGGCGTGCGCTTCGAGCGTGTAATCGACGTGGGTGTTGCCGGCCTCCATCGACTGTTGTCGAAGCAGCCAGTGCTCGAGAAAGCAGGCGTCATCGTTGTCATCGCCGGCATGGAAGGGGCGCTCGCGAGTGTCGTGGGTGGCCTTGTCGACGTGCCCGTGATCGCGGTGCCAACTTCAACGGGTTACGGAGCCGCGTTCGGCGGCATCACAGCCATGTGCGCAATGATGGCAAGCTGCACTTCGGGAATCACCGTGGTGAACATCGACAACGGGTTCGGGGCGGCTTTCGCGACCGTTCGGATCTTGCGCGCACAAGGGCGCATCACCAGGTCGGACAGAACCGGCAAATCGGAGACATGAGGGTGGGGAAGAAAACTACCGCTCCGGCAACGGCGCATTCTCACGACAGCGCGCACCACGAGCACCACACGCACGACGCGGCGCACGACGAGCAAACCAAGCAGGCGATCGAGCGCGGCGGCGGAAACGGAAAAATCCTCTTCTTCGACGCGCCGAGCGGGCTTGCAGGCGACATGATCATCGCGGCCCTCGTCGACCTTGGCGTGCCGGAACACGTCATCGTCAACGCCACCTCGGCACTGCCATTCAGCGGCTTCCATGTTCACTTCGACCAGTGTGAACGAAGCGGGATTGTCGCGACAACGTTCCACGTCCATGTCGACGGTGTTCAGCCAGAGCGAACGTACGACGCGATTCGCGCCATGCTTGAAGAGGCAAAGCTTTCGCCTGGCATCAAGGCAAAGGCCCAGGCAACCTTCCAAAGGCTTGCCGAATCGGAAGCCACAGTGCACCACGTGGCTCCGGACGACGTGCACTTTCACGAAGTCGGCGCGGTCGACTCCATCGTCGATGTCGTTGGCAGTGCAGCCGCACTCGATTACCTTGGCTGCGCGTGCCTCGTTGTCTCGCCCCTGCCCATGGGTCACGGGTGGGTGAAAACCCGCCATGGCGTTTTACCATTGCCTGCGCCCGCTACAGTAGAGTGCTTGCGGGGTTTTCCGACCTACGACGGCAACATTGCTTTCGAGCTCGTTACACCAACCGGTGCCGCCATCGTGGGCGCACACGCCACGGGCGCAACGCGCTGGCCGGCATTATCGCCTGAACGCACCGGCTGGGGCGCGGGAACCGCAACCCTCGCCGACAGGCCGAATGTTCTGCGTGCAGTGCTCGGCGAGCCAACGGATCGCGATTCAGCATTCTGCGCGTCGCACGTGGTCGTAGAGGCCAACGTCGACGATACGACGGGCGAGCTTCTGGGGCATTGCATGAGCGCACTGCTTGCGGCAGGGGCGCTCGACGCATGGGCCGTTCCCCTCACCATGAAAAAGGGAAGACCCGCATTCCAACTCGGCGCTCTTGCTCCCATCGCCCTTCGCGACACCATTGCATCCATCATGTTGCGCGAGAGCACCACGCTCGGTGTCCGCCATCACGAGGTCGCGCGTGTCGAGCGTCCACGGCGCATCGAGCACGTTGCAACACCGTTCGGCATCCTGCCGGTGAAGGTGGCCGAGGGTGACTTCGGTCCCCCGACATGCAAGGCTGAATTCGACGCGTGTCTTGCCGCAGCTCGCCATCACAACGTTCCGGTGCGAGTGGTCATCGAGGCGGTACTACGGGCCAGATTGCTGTCGATTTGAAAGCGGTCTGGGTTCTTCGTCTTTTGTTCGCTACTCCGATATGCTATCGGGCACGTTCGGATGATCCGGCGTTAGGGCGTCAGTCGAGGAGCAACGAATGATTCCGTGTCCGCACTGTGGTGCGTTCGGTCAACCTTCGGACAAATTCTGCAACACCTGCGGTACACCAGCTGCTGGCGCACAAGGCTTTGGCCAACAGCAAGGTGGTTATGCCCCACCTGCTGGCGTACCTGCACAACAGGGCAGCTTCGGTGGGCCACCACCAGCAGGCGCTGGAGATGCGGGGTTTGGCGCACCACTGCAATGCCAAATGGGCCACGAAATTGCTCCTGGAGCAAGCTACTGCCCACACGGTCACCCAATCGCGGGCGCGCCCGACGCTGCGCAGTTCCCCAACGATCAATACGGCGGCGCCTACGGTCAGGCGGGTCAAGCGCAGCAGGGAGGCTTCGGCGCTCCTCCTCCTCAGCAACAAGGTTTCATTCCTGCCCCGCAGCAAGGTTTCGCTCCTCCTCAGCAACAAGGCTTTGGGTACACGCCTGGCTTAGGCGGTTACGGCGATCCCCAGCAGCAAGGCTATGTCCCCCAGCCGTACCAAGATCCAAATGCCCCGTACGGCGGCGGATATCCCCAAGGTGCGCCTGCTGGCTATCCGCCTCAGCAAGGTTACCCTCCCCCTCCGCAAGATCAGGGCTTCCTGCCGGCTCCTGCCCCACCACCAGGAGGCCCACCACCAGGCCCACCACCAGGACTGGGCGGTGGCGGGGCCAACGTTTACGGGGCCCCGCCTCAAGCCGACGTTGTTGCGCCGCTACCTCAGGCAATCCCGCCGAATCTTCCAGTCTCTGCACTTCGCGGCTTTCTGGTTGCCTACCAGCTCAATACGCAGGGCGATTTCTGGCCGCTCACCGGAGGTCGCAAAACGCTCGGACGTGCGAACTCAGGAGAGAAGGTCGACATTTCGATCGCTGACGCAACGATTTCCTCACGACACGCAACGTTCATCATCGATGGTGTTGCTGGCAGCATTCAAGTCGAAGACACCGGTTCAACCAACGGCACCTTCGTCAACGAAGAGCACGTCGGGTACAATGTTCGGCGCGATTTGCGCGATGGCGACAAGATCCGTTTCGGAGGCTTTTCGACCATCGTAAAGATCATCCGCTGATCCCATCCAGGCCGGGCGTCGAGTTGTACTCATAAGTGGAGTACAACGCGTTGCCAACAATCGCCGGCGCCTTCGGCGCTGTCGGCCGGCCTAGAGGCCGGACCTCAGTTGAATCATGGGTGAGAGAATTGCGGTCATCGGGCTCGGTTACGTTGGGCTGCCGGTGGCACTTGCGTTCGGGCGAAAGTTCCCGAACGCGATCGGTTTCGACATTGACACGGCAAAAGTCGCCGAATTGCGGCGCGGCTGCGATCGCAACCACGAAGTGCCGGAACATACCCTTCGCGCTTGCCCTCTTACGATCACGAGCGATCCGGCCGATCTCGCGGGCGCAACGTTTTACGTCATTGCCGTGCCCACACCGGTCGACCAGAACAAAGTGCCCGATTTGTCGCACGTTATCCGCGCATCCGAAACCGTCGGCAAAGTCCTTAGCAAGGGCGACGTGGTCGTTTACGAATCCACGGTCTATCCCGGTGTCACCGAAGAGATTTGCGGTCCTATCCTTGCGAAAACTTCCGGGCTCACGCAGGGCGTCGACTTCAAGCTTGGTTACTCTCCTGAACGTATCAACCCCGGCGACAAAGAGCACACGCTCGAGCGCATCATGAAAGTCGTTTCGGGCGAAGATGCCGAAGCTCTCGAGCGCGTGGCCAACACCTACCGCGAGATCATCGACGCTGGCATTCACCGCGCGCCGTCCATCAAAGTTGCCGAGGCCGCCAAAGTCATCGAGAACACCCAGCGCGACATCAACATTGCGCTCATGAACGAGCTGTCGCTCATCTTCGACCGAATCGGGATCCGTACCTCCGACGTCCTCGATGCGGCCGGCACGAAATGGAACTTCCTCAAGTTTCGACCAGGCCTCGTCGGAGGCCATTGCGTTGGCACAAGCCCCTACTTCCTCGCCACCAAGGCGCAGCAGCATGGCTACCAACCCGAAGTGGTTCTTGCCGGGCGACGTATCAACGACAACATGGGGCACCATGTGGCAACGCGCCTGGTCAAGCTCCTTGTCAGCGCCAACATCCCGGTGCGCGGCGCACGCGTCGGCATTCTCGGCATCACGTTCAAGGAAAACGTGAGCGACGTCCGCAACAGCAAAGTGCCAGGCATCGTCGACGAGCTTCGAGAATTCGGGATCGATGCGAAAGTTTCTGATGCTCTCGCGAACGCGGCTCACGCGGCTCATGATTGCGGCATCACGCTTACGCCGCTCGGCGAGCTCACCTCGCTCGATGCGCTCGTCATCGCGGTTGCGCATGCGCCATACGTTGCCATGGGCGAACAGGCCCTTTTAGCAAGGGTCAAGGAAGGTGGCGTGCTCGTTGACCTCACGAGCATGTTTCGCGCCGACGAGATCTCTCCGCACGTTCACTACTGGAGCCTGTAATTCAACATGAGCGTCTTGTCGGCCATAAACATCTCGAAGGCCTACGGATCACAAGTTTTGCTTTCAGGGGCATCGGTTACGATCGACGATGGCGAACGCATCGGCGTCATTGGTCGCAATGGTGCTGGCAAAAGCACCTTCGCCAAGATCCTCGCCGGCCATGAAACACCCGATGCCGGATCCCTCGCGGTCCGGCGCGGCGCACGCATCGCGTACCTCGCCCAAGAACCGATTCTCGACGATACTGCCGCGGTTCGCTCTGTGGTCGAAGAAGGGCTCGACGCTTGGCTCGCTGCACGAAAGCGTCATAGCGAACTGACCGACCGCATCGGCCATGAGCCATCGGCCGCCGCCGCGCTCGTTGCCGAACAACTCGCTCTTGCCACGGAAGTCGAACGCCTTGGCGGTTGGGACCGGTCTCACGAAGTCGAACGCGTTCTTTTTCACCTCGGAATCGAAGACGTCATCGACCAGCGCACAGGTTTGCTGAGCGGCGGTCAGAAGCGCCGTGTTGCCCTCGCACGAGTGTTGGTCAGTGGCCCCGATGTGATGATCCTCGACGAGCCCACCAACCACCTCGACACGGCCACCATCGACTGGCTCGAAGTAGAGCTCGCCGTGGAATTTCGCGGCGCGGTCGTCCTTATCACGCACGATCGATGGCTCATCGACCGCGTTGCCGATCGCACGATCGAAGTCGACGGAGGCAAAGTTTACTCGTACAGCGGCGGCTACGCGGATGCCCTTGCCGCAAAAGCCGAGCGCCTGGCACTGCAAGAGCGCACCGAGCAAAATCGCCAGAATTTCCTTCGCAAAGAGCTCGAATGGCTCGCGCGCCAACCAAAGGCACGCACAGGCAAACAGAAGGCGCGCATCGGTCGCGCCGAAACTGCGCGCAACACCGCGACGCCGCGTGAGCGAGCCCCCGTGGTTTTCTCTGCCGAGATCACCGAAGCAAGTCGTAGCGTGATCGATCTGCGCGGGCTCGGCATCAAAATGGGCGATCTGTGGCTCGTCCGAGATCTCGATCTCGCGATGACATCAGGCGACAGGCTTGGCATTGTCGGACCGAACGGAGCCGGGAAAACAACGCTTCTTCGCGTTGTGCAAGGCACGTTAGCGCCAACCGAAGGCCAAATCGTGCTTGGGCGGCGCGTGCACATTGGTTACCTCGATCAGAATCGCGATCTACTCGATCCAAACCTGTCGCTCCTTGAAGCGGTAGCCGAGGCAATACCAATCGTCGAAAAAGAGCGGATCAATCCGCAAAGCTACCTTGAGCGATTCGCCTTCACCGGCCATGCGCACAAAAGAAAAGTAGCGTCACTTTCGGGCGGAGAGCGCGCTCGACTTGCGCTTGCGCGCTTGCTCGCATCCTCGGCAAATTTGCTCTTGCTCGACGAACCATCGAACGATCTCGATACCGATACGTTGAGCGCGCTCGAAGACTTTCTCGCAAGCTACACCGGCTCGCTGCTCGTCGTCAGCCACGATCGCTACCTGCTCGATCGCGTCACCACAGGCATCCTGTGCTTCGAGGGCAACGGCAAAGTCACGCGCTACGCGGGCGCGTACCAAGCCTTTGCAGCCGCTCGTGCGCGCCTCGAAAACGAACGCCGCGCCGAGAAAGTGCGCGCGACCGCACCTCGGCCACCAACGAACCAACGCGAAGAAGCGCGCGAAAGCGGTCTATCGAAAAACGAGCAGCGCGAGATGGAGCAGATCATAGACAAAATCGACGAAGCCGAACACGCGGTGCGCGCCATCGAAGCCGAGCTCGCCGATCCATCACTTTATTCTCGCGGATCTCGTGAGCAGGATCCGCGCATCGCCGAGATCCGCGCGCGCCTCGAGACAGCCCGCGCTCTGGCTGCCACGCTCACCGCACGCTGGGAGCATCTCGAGGCAAAAAGCACAACCCCCCAATGATACAAAAAAAGTAGGGGCGTATGGCCATACGCCCCTACGAAATGCGTGGTTGTAGGGGCGCGATTCATCGCGCCCTCGGCGGTCCGCCAATCGCATGGCCCCGCGGTCGGGCGCCATAAATGGCGCCCCTACGAGGTCAGATTACCAGCCGCGATGGCCGCCGCCTCCCCCACCACGGCGCCCGCCGCCTCCGCCGAAGCCGCCGCGCCCACCGCCTCCGCCGCCACCACCGCCACCGAAACCACCGCCGCTGCGAGCTTGGCGCTCTTCAGCCTCGTTGACTCGGAGCGGACGGCCGTCGAGCAACGCGCCATTCATCTCGGAGATGGCTCTGTTCGCCTCTGCCTGCGAGCCCATGGTCACGAAGGCAAAGCCACGCGAGCGACCGGTCTCGCGGTCGGTCACGACGTGGACGTCGCTAACCACACCGACGTTTGCGAAACACTCGCGAACAGACTCGGTCGTCGAATTGAAGGACAAGTTCCCCACGTACAGTCGATTACCCATATCTCTTTTCTCAATTCCCAGTGACAGCTCGAGTAGCAACAGAACCTGCCATCCAACAAGCCGTCAGGATCGGAGGAGGCCCGCACATAGCTCGGAGCTTGTGCGACCTCACGTGGCAACGAAACTTCGCTTGCGAATCGCGATCCCGGATGACGAGAGAGCAATCGGTGCTGGGCAACGTTCTCGTGAGACGGGATGCATAGTACTGAACCTTTGGGATCTCGCAAGCCCGCATCTGCCATGCGTGCACGAAGACGGATTTCCGCAGGCCAAGGGGGGAACACACTCCTACGTTTTACCTTGTGCGTTCGAGTGCCCCAATGAGGTCTTGGTGGCTACGCACAAACGCGTCGCCACGCGAACGCATGGCCGTTGCAAGAGCGAGATCGAGATCGAGTCCTACGCCACGCGCACACGCTTCGGCGTGCGCTCTTCGAAAGTCACGGGGTACACGCATCATCCAGTTTTCCGGTCGAAGGGCACCTGGCGTGTTGTAGATTTCACGCATCCCGAACAGATCCGCAAAGAAAACCATCACGTGTCTCGCGCGGCTCGCGAACAGCTCGGCAAACATGGCACGCTCGAGACCACCGGGCTCGGTCGCAATAGCGTGGGCGAGGTGCGCGCGCTTGGCGAGATTGGGCTCGAGGCGCGAGGCAAGGTACGCGGCTCGGTCGACAGCGGCGCCGTTGGCCCTCCACCGCTCGGCAACGAGCGATAGAGGATCGGTGTCGTGGTTGCCGATCATGATCCAATCCGGAGGCCCGGCCTTGTCGCTCCGGTAGCCGTCGTCGGGGTTCGTCATGCTCGCTTTCTGGGTCACACGAAACCTGCCGAGCCCGTGGCGGTCCATCACGCGGCGAAGCGGCAGCGGGCATGTGCTGAGCACCTCGCAAACGATGCTGCTTTTCGGTCTGCCTCGGGCCTCTGCCGCGCGCACAATCTCATCGACGTAAATCGCGTAGCGTGCCACCTCGAGCTCGCTGAGTTGTAGGACGCGCTCGTCGGCGTAGAGCGGCATGGATCGATCGAGCTCGTAGGGCCGCACGATGGCCATGGGAGCGAGCGCCGGGTGCGCTGGATCGTCGGGCGACTCGAAGAGGCGTGCGCCGCGCATCACCGAGAGCGCTGCGTCGGATTCAGTTGCAACATACACCCATGGGCAAACGATGCCGTGCGGATGATCGATGCGGACGCCGTCGCACTCGCCCAGCAGCTTGTCGACGCGGGCACGCATGAAGGAGAGCGGAGCACCATCGGTACGCGATGGGTCGAAAACCGGATAGCCCCAGGGTTGCCCTTGCGGATTCGTGCGACTCGGTGGAGCGCCCATGACGTAGCTTGCCATGAACAGATCGGCACGCGACCACGTATCGCGCAGCGAGAAGCCCACCTGCAAATCACCGAAGAGTCGAAGCCCCACGGCATGCGCATGCTCACGAAGGAGCGCGTGCTGCTCATCGAGGACGAACTGCCCAAAGAGCCACGCGTCGATGACACCAGCACTCGCGCGTTCGATCTGCGCAACGCGCGCGCGATCGGCCGCGCCCGCATGGGGACCGAGTAGCCTTTGGTCGGCCGCGGGCCATGAGCGCCAATCGTCAGTGCCATGCGATTGCGCAAGGGCTTCGAAGATCGCGTCGTGCCAGAGCCACGCCGCGTGCTTGCTAAAGGCATCGACGCGAGCGGCGAGATCGGCCGCATGGGTCTCGCCTGCCATCGCGCGCTCACGGATGCGTGCTGCAGCCTTGCGAACGGCCACCTGATGCGCAACAAAAGCATACTTGTAGTGCGCATGCGTATACGACCGCGGAGCTTCTGCCACGATCGTCTCGATGTCCTCGGCACCAAGCGTGAACGCAAAGCGTGCGGACGCAAGCTCACCAAGCGCCACGGAGAGCAGGCTCTTCGAAAACACCGATCCATCGTACGGCGATGCGTTACCAAGCGACGTTTGCCCCTGCGGGCCGAGCTGAATCCCGTTGAAGCCGAGATCACTCGCGAACGACAGCATGGCGTGGCCACCGCGGGTGTAAGGGGATCCGCGTCCCGTGTCTTCGTCGGCGAAGCTTGGAAAGCTCGCGTCATGGATAGCCAACACGAGATCGTCGATCTGTAGCGCTCGCAAGGCTGCTCGCACGAGATCACGTCGGACGGTGCGGTCGCTCATGCGAGAAACGATCGGAGCACGACGCGTTCCCTCCGTCGACTCTAAGACCTGGACCGCAGCGGTCCGGAGGCGGCGCGAAGCTCGCATAGGAGTGTGCGGAGGCAAGCGACATGGCGCGACATTTCCCGCAGGACGGCAAGCGACGCGTTGTCATCGAGGCAGCGTCCCCCGCGGTCGATGGCGGTCACTACCCGGCGAAACGCGTCCTTTTGGATGTTGTCGATTGCAGCTGTGACCTCGTTTCCGACGGCCATGATTCGTTGGGCGGTCGCATGCTGTACCGTCGAGTTGGCGAACGCACGTGGCAATCTTCCCCGCTCGTCGCGCGTGGCAACGATCGCTGGTCGTCCAGCTTTGTCGCCTCGGAGATCGGACGCTGGGAGATCACATTCGAGGCGTGGATTGACGCGTTCGCGACCTGGCGCCTCAGAACGGAGAAGAAGCGCGCTCTCGGAGAGAACATCGATGTCGAGCTTCTCATCGGAGCGCATCTTCTGTCGCAAGCGGCGTCACGCGTACAAGGCGAGCTATCCGCTCTCTTGAATCAAGCCGCAGATCGAGCTGCCGACCGCTCGCGTTCCGAAGAGTCGAGGTTCGAAGCCGCCACTAGCGAGCAAGTCGTCCGCGCCATGGAACGCGCACCCGATCTTTCGAGCGCAACGCGCTACGACCATATCCTTTCCATCGTTGTCGATCCGCCTCTTGCGCGCTTTGGCTCCTGGTACGAGCTCTTCCCGCGATCGTTTGGTACGGGCGGCAATCATGGCACGCTAAGCGACGTCGTTCGGCGCCTCGACTACGTCGCGCAGATGGGGTTCGACGTGCTCTACCTTCCGCCCATTCACCCGATCGGTCGCGCGTTCCGCAAGGGGCCGAACAACATGCTCACGGCCGGGCCGAACGATCCTGGAAGCCCGTGGGCGATTGGTTCAGAAGAAGGCGGCCACAAGGCGATTCATCCCGCGCTTGGTACGTTCGACGATTTCCGCAGGCTTGTCCGTGAAGTACGCGCACGCAAGATGGAAATCGCTCTCGATATTGCATTCCAAGTTTCGCCCGATCACCCGTACGTCCACGAGCACCCGAATTGGTTTTTTCAAAGACCTGACGGCAAAATTCAATTTGCCGAGAATCCGCCGAAGAAATATCAAGACATTTACCCATTCAACTTCGAGTGCGACGACTGGCAAAGCCTTTGGGCGGAGCTTCTCGATGTTTTCCTGTTCTGGGTTGGTGAAGGCGTACGCGTTTTCCGCATCGACAATCCGCACACGAAATCGCTCCGCTTCTGGGAGTGGTGTATTGGCGAGATCAAAGCCGCACACCCTGAGGTGATCTTTCTCGCCGAGGCATTCACGCGCCCAAAGGTCATGCACGCGCTCGCGAAGAGTGGGTTCTCGCAGAGCTACACGTACTTCACCTGGCGGAGCACGAAGGTCGAATTGGAAGCGTATTTGCGTGAGATCACCGAGCCCCACATTGCAAACTATTTCCGACCGAATTTCTGGCCAAATACACCCGATATTCTGCCCGAGCACTTGCAGTATGGCGGCCGCCCAACGTTCCTTTTGCGCCTTGTGCTCGCAGCCACTCTATCGAGCAGCTACGGCATCTATGGCCCTGCATTCGAGCTCATGGAGCACGTCGCAAAGGAGAGCTCCGAAGAGTACAAAGATAGTGAGAAATATCAGCTACGGTCGTGGGATCTCGAGTCTTCCGATTCGCTCTTCGATGCCATCGCACGCATCAATGCCATCCGTCGCGACAACCCGGCTCTTCAGCAAACCGAGGCCATCACCTTTCACCCAACGACGAGTGACTCGCTCTTTTGCTTTAGCAAGCGCGCCGGCGACAACGTTGTGCTCATCGTTGCCAATATGGATACTCACCACGAGCACTCGGGCATCCTCGACCTCGATCTTCCTGCGCTCGGACTAAAGGACAACGAGACATTTCAGGTGCACGATTTGATAAGCGATGTACGATATACGTTTTGCGGATCGCGCAATCACGTCTCGGTCGACCCACGGGTCTTTCCCGTCCAAATCTTCGTCGTTCGCAAAAAGATTCGCAGCGAACACGACTTTGAGTACTACCAATGATCTCCGCAAGCCTCGAAGAGAGCGCGACACCGGTGCTGCGGACAACTTCGTGGCAAGCCCCATTCAACGGAACCGGCAACGGCGCCGACCAGAGGTCACTCGAGCACGCACTTACCGCGTGGATCGGGCGGCGCCGCTGGTATCGGACGAAAACCAAATCTATTTTTAGCGTGCGCTATAAAAGCGTATTTGCCCTTCCCTTTTCAAGAACGCGTTCGCACATCGCGATGGTGGACGTGGCACTCGAGGGTGGAGAAACGGCCACCTACGTCGTGCCGCTCACCTTCCTTGACGGTGACGAGGCAAAGCAGTTTCGCGAGCGCAATCCCGAACAAATTGTGGCTCTCCTCTCCTTCGCAGGCAATGGCAAGACAGAGATCGGCATGCTCGTCGACGGACTGTCGGTCGATGCGTTCCTCGCCGAGCTTCTCGAGGCCTTCGAGGCGCAAGCGACTCTCCATTCGGAGAGCGACATACTCACGTTGCACAGGCTTGGTCCCCTCGATGCGCCTCGGTCCCCGAACTTCACCCCGCGCCGGATGGCACGCGAGCAAACGAACACGAGTGTGATGTACGGCGACTCTTTCGTCGCGAAAATTCTCCGCAAGCTCGATGACGGAGTGAGCGCCGATGTCGAGATGGGACGGTTTCTCACCGAAGTTGGCTACGCTCACGCCCCCGCGCTCGCCGGATGGATCGATCTCAAAAGCGCACGCGACGATGCCGAGCCGAAAACAGTAGGCCTACTCCACGTGCAAGTGCCAAATCGCGGTGATGCATGGGCCCATGCGCTCGAAGAGCTGAAGGCTTGGTTGGGCGCCATTCTTGCCGGAGAGCGCGGCTCTGTGCCCACTCTACCGGCCCTACCTGGTAGGTTGCTCACGCTGGCAAGGGCCGGGCTCCCCGCCAACGTGGAGCGCACGGTTGGTCATTATGTGCATGACGCACGAAAACTCGGGCTTCGGATCGGTCAGATGCATGTTGCACTCACTTCGCGTCCTGACGATCGCGCGTTTTCGGCCGAACCGCTCGACCTCACAACCCGCCTCGAGCTCATAGCCCACGCCGAGTCTTCGCTCACCGGTGCGCTTGGCGAATTCACGACGCGCGGGCCCACCCTTTCGCCCACGGCAGAAAGCACGCTTCGCACGATACAAAGCCGACGAACCGAGCTCGAAACAAGGCTGCGCCTGATTGCGTCGCTCGATGACGCAGGGGAAAAAACGCGCGTGCATGGCGACTTGCACCTGGGTCAGGTGCTGTTCACCGGGCACGACTTCATGCTCATCGACTTCGAAGGCGAACCAGCGCGATCGCTAGGCGAGCGCAAGGCCAAGCGCTCGCCATTCGTTGATGTTGCAGGAATGCTTCGGTCCTACGACTACGCGGCAGCCACCGCCCTTCGCGCGCACGCCCCGACCGAGCGCGCCACTTTAATTCCGTGGGCGACACTCTGGAAACGCGCCGTATCTGTGGCCCTATGCGAAGGGTGGTTGGACGCCGTTGCGAATGCATCCATCTTGCCGGAGAGCGTTGCGGCCGAGCGCACTCTGCTCGATTTTTTCCTTTTCGAGAAATGCATCTACGAAATTGGATATGAGATGAACAGTCGCCCCGACTGGATTGAAATTCCGCTCGTGGGATTGTCCGAGTTACTCGACGACGGTTGACGCGAGGCCGAAATGGGGCAGACACCGGGGTCTGCCCCTACATCCACACAACGCGTATCCGTAGGGGCGGCCCCCCGTGGCCGCCCCATATAGGGGCACCCACAAAGGGGTGCCCCACGCATCGCGTGGTTAGGCGGCCGAACGCCTTCGTCGAAGAACAAGCACCCACGCGAGCGCGCCAACAAGGGCAATTGCCCCTTGCCCGCCGCTTGCATGCCCAACGCTGCAACCGCTGCCTTTCGCCGAAGAAACCGCAGAATCTAGATCCGAAGTGCCTGAAGTGCCGGCATCTCCACCGATGCCTGGCTGCGCTTGGTCATGCGCGGTCTGGTCGCCGGAGTCCGAAGTTGCACCCTCATCTACACCCGCGTCCTTCCTTGCTTGGCATGTAGGGTCGGCAACATGCACGCATCCGCGCACGGCATCGCACGAATCAACAGTGCACTCGTCGCCATCGTCGCAGTTTCCACAACTCGTGCACTCCGAAGCATCATCGGTTGCCGATGACGTTCCCGGTGCACACGGCTGGCACACTGTGTCCACCGTATCGGTGCACGCCGACGCCACATAGTTGCCGGCCTTGCATTGCGTGCAAGTTACACACTCGCCATCATGCAGGTAACGGCCTGCTCCACACGATCCGCAATCGCTCTCGAGCGGACCTGAGCACGTTGTACAACTCTCGTCACATGACGCGCACACAGTGTCCGCTGCTTCGGTGCACTGCGACGCCACATAACTGCCCGATCCGCACTGCGTGCAAGCTGCACATACACCAGCGTGGCTAGTACGCCCGGCAGCGCACGTCACGCAGTCGGTGGCCGCCGGCCCCGTGCAGGTTGCGCAACTTGCATCGCATGGAGCACACACCGTGTCGGTCGAGGCATTGCACGACGCCGCCTGATAGCTGCCGTTCGCGCAGGTGCTGCACGCCGTGCACGTGCCCGCCGCGAGAAACTTGCCCGCCGCGCAGCTGTCGCACTGATCCGCCCCAGGACCCGTGCAGGTAGCGCAGCTCGCATTGCATTGCACTGGCAGCTTCTTCGCAATGTCAGGGACTTCGTCCAACCGGACGAATGAATAGCCTTCTTGTTTGAGCGTCGGCACGATGATTGTCAGCATATCGAGCGTGTTCTGCTCGTAGCCGTCGAGATCGTGCATGAGCACAATGCCCTTACGAGTACTGCGAATCTCATTGAGGTAAGCTTGCCCACATTGGTCTGGGGTATACGTCTTGTTGCCCTTCATCTGGCCCTGCCAGCAGGCCCAGTCCGCAGCGGCGTTCGGATAGTTGTCGGTTAGGCCACCCATGTCCCAATAGATTGGCCCGATGTACTTGCTCATTGGCGAGCCGTTGAGCGTATTCGCCACGGTCTTATTCCACGCCCCCTCAGGCGCTCGGAAAAGCAGTTTGTTCGGTTGTGTGTAGGGGGCAATGTCGTTGTCCGTCTCGGTCACCTCTGCGATGACATTGGCAGACGACAACGTCGTAAGATCGCGATGGCTTGTCGCGTGGTTGGCGATCAAGTGACCGTCGAGGGCGATCTGCGTGAGAATGCCAGCCGCTCCAGGGACGACGTCGGTGGTGGTCGGAAGTGTCTGCGACTTCGCAATGTGCTCTCCGATAACGAAGAACACGGCTCGAATGCCCTGGTCCCGTAAATACGCGGAGATGTTCTTGGCCTGAGGTCCGGGCCCGTCGTCGAACGTGAATGCGAGTGTTTTGTCCGGGAGGCTCGTCCCGTCGATATCGTCCGTGGCGAACACCGCTTCGGCAGTCCTCGCCGTGGGTTCGTCGTGAACTTTTGGTGACGGATCGGTGCCGCACGCGGTCAGTGCGATTCCGGCAGCCAAAACTGCGGTCAAAAAAAGATTTCGTTGCATGTTGCATCCTTTGATTAAGGGGCGGAATACCGCCGAGGGCCCTAACCACAGCCCATAAGCGCAAGTATAGGGTGAAAAATTACAGCGTCACTGCCGCGTTTTCCTTTTACACTAAAATTATCGCACTTCACTGCAACTACATACCGAATCAAAAGCGTCGAAAAGTCGCTATTACGGTGAGCGTCCGGTGAATATGTGCCGCATCACCACACTACTCTTGACATTTAGTCGATATTGTGCAGGCAATCGGTTATGCACCCATCGCCGTTGCTACGCGCAGGAGAGCAGGCTCTCTAACACTACTGCCGGAACTTCGTTCCGGGCTGCGCGTTTCCGCTTCGCGGAAACCAGTAGTGTTTCCTTGTCTCATGGGGGCGCGGCGCCCCCTCTTGCCCACTTTCGCGGGCAATTCACCCCTCCGAAAAGCCGCTCCCGCGGCTTTGCTAGCACTACTGTCGGAATACTTCCGGCAGTAGTGCTAAGTCACTTCACGATGGCGAGGGTTTGCTGATTCGCCGCAACAAGGCGCCCGTCGACCGTCCAGAGCTCGCGTGCTTCGGTGATGTAACCCGACTGGCCGGCCATTGCTCGCGACGTATGGAGCAGTGGTGCGGAGGAGAGAAGCTCGGGACCGCCGAACATCTCGAGGGTGAACGACAAAGTCACCATGAGCCGCGGCGTAGACATGCGTGGCAACGCAGAAGGCCACCACGCATCGGCGTGCGCGACAACGACGGCTGCATCGGCGGCGTCTACCGGTTCACGCAGACGAATGAAACCCGTTGTGTGAGCTTCCGCGCTGCCCGAAAAAGGAACGCCGCAAACGAATCGGTACTCGAAGTGCTGGGAGAACTCGGGCAACAGCGAGCTTGCGAGCGGCTCGATGTCTTGCCATCGCGTTGAGACCGTTGGAGGGGCAATGTCGAGGTGGTCGACATCGGAGGTTTGCGTCGTTCGAGCCAGGCCGAGCACGCAAACCGCGTGCGCGAGGGTCTCGTCATTTTGCACGATGCGCGCGGCAAACACCGTGACACTTTTGCCAATGCGAAGGCGCTCCACATGCACCTTTGCCGGGCCCACCATCAGCGGCCCGGCAATGGTCGCTGTGATGGTGCGCAGCGGGCGCTCGTGGGCAGACACTTGCACTTGCTCCGCAAGCACGGCGCGCACGATGTAACCGAGCACGAGCCCACCGAATGCGCCGGAACCATGACGCCAGCCTTCGGGAACGTTGATGACGTAAACTTGTGGTCGTTCGAGTTCGAGCTTCAGCGCGCACGTAAAGTCCATAGCGCCAAGCATTAACACGATGCCTTTGCGACTCGGGCTGCTTTCACGCTTCGTGCGAATGCGCCAAAAAATCGAGAATTGTCAAGCATTTGCTTTTGGGCGTGCGACAAGCGCTTGACGGCAGCCTCGAGCACGAGCGCTTCGTGTTTCGAGCTGCATCGGCGTCGTGCGTAGAGCTCGATGGGACCGCGGCCACGTGTGTAACGTGCACCCTTGCCTGCGCCGTGTTGCTCGATGCGTGATGCAACGTCGCGAGCGATGCCTGTATAGAGCGAGTCGTCGGCGCACCGGGCAAGGTAAACGAACCATACGTCACCAGCACTCACGGACGAAAGACTACTCCCAGTGGTCAAGCTGCGTCACGCGGGCGACGAGAAGCGGCGGATCGTCCGTGGCAAATCGAATCATCGTGCGAGCACGCACAGCGAAGCGGACTCACAGTCCGCGACGTCGTGCTGCGAGGACCTTTGTCGCCTTGATGGGGTTCGCTCGCGTGTGAACCCTTTGGCGCGAATGCGACTCCGACGAGTCGGATTGGAAAGGAAATGCGAGATGCAGAACGAACTTAGAGTCATGCTCGCACTGGCGTCGGCGGGCGTCCTTGCAGGAGCCGTGGCCTGCTCCGACAACGACGACAACAACGGGCCGGTACCAGTAGCCGATGCCGGACCGGACGGCGGCAATGGCGGTCTGACAGACGCAGGGGGAGAAGACAGCAGCACAGAACCGCCGGGGCCAAATACGATCGCCGGGGTCGTTACGCAGACCGTCCTGGTCGCCACGGCGAACGACCCAAACGTCGTCAATGCATGGGGCCTTGCGTTCACGCCGGCCGGCGATGCCGCGTGGATTGCCGACAATGGCACGGGCAATATCAGCGTGTATGATGCAAACAATACGCTCGTCAACACCATCACGGTGCCAGTGCCGGATGGAATCGATACCGCGGCACCAAGCGGCCTCATCGCCAACAGCTTGCCGGATAACTTCAACGGCGACGCGTTCATCGGCGTTACCGAAGAGGGCACCGTGATCGGCTTCCCGGCGGACGGCAGCGATCCGGCCATCCGCTATGACAACTCGGGCAGTGGCGCGGTCTACAAAGGCGTTGCCATCGCAACCTCGGGTGGGCAGCCTTTGCTTCTGGTGACCAACTTCAACGCCGGCACCGTGGACGTTTTCGACGCGAACTACGCACCGACAACCATAACCGGCGGTCTCACCGACACAACGCTTCCCGCCGGCTTCGCCCCGTTCAACGTGGCAACGTTTGGCGCCGCCATTGTCGTTACCTATGCGAAGCAGGATGATCAAAAGCACGACGACGTCAAAGGCGAAGGCAATGGTTTCATCAATGCGTTTGACCTGAACGGCAACATGGCTACGCGCCTCGCTTCGAACGGCACGCTCAACTCGCCGTGGGGTCTCGCGGTGGTGCCGAACGACGCAGCCGCCATCCAAGGCCGTCTGCTCGTCGGCAACTTCGGCGACGGCAAGATCAACGTGTTCGCTGCCGCGCTGACCGACAGCGCGAACATGTCGGCCACCTTCGAAGGCGTGCTCGGTGATTCGGCCAACAACCCTCTTTCGATCGACGGCTTGTGGTCGCTACAGTTCCCGCCAAATGCGGGCACGTTCGACTCCAAGGTGCTGTACTTCACCGCCGGTCCGAATAGCGAACAGGGCGGAGCCTACGGCAGCATCGCAATCATATCGCAACCTTAGACCGCTGCAGTGCGGTCCTCTGACTTCGCGGTGCGACGGCGTGTACGTGCATTATACAAGCACACACACCAAAACTGTAGAGGCGCAGCATGCTGCGCCCCTACTGGCCGTCGCACTGCGGAGGCATACAGGTTGCTCTCCCAAGCGCCTATGACGTCGCCATCCCAATTGCCTTCACGCACTGTGATCGTAGCTGCCATTGATGGCACAGAAGCGTCCGATGACGTTTTGCGGAGCGCGGCACTTCACGCGCAAACGCGCTCGGGCGCGGAGATTCACCTCGTGCATGTCGTTGAGGCGCCTTCGCCTACAATGATCGCAGAGCTTCTGGAAAACGCGCGCACGGTCGTTGACCGATCCACCGAGAGCGTAAAGAAGCATTTCCAGGGGCGCGTCGCGAGCCACATTGCCACGGGCGCGCCATGGCAAGAAATCGTGCAGCTTGCAACCAATCTCGAAGCCGATCTCATCGTGGTTGGCGCAAACAACAAACGCGGCTTCGAGCATTGGCTGCTTGGCTCGGTCTCTGACCAAGTCGTGCGCAAAGCGAACTGCGAGGTGCTCGTGGCGCGTCCGAAAGGCAACCGCAACGTCCCTGAGATCGAGCCGCCGTGCCCAGAGTGTGTGGCCACTCAGAAGGCCAGTGCCGGTCAAAGCCTATGGTGCGCACGACACGACCATAGGCGAGTCCACGCGCGTGGCCATCTCCATTACGAGACGCCACCTACGTTCGCGATCGGCTCAATGTTCATCCGTCCCGGCGACTAGACTATGCTGCATTTTGCAGCGCTATGGATCATGCTCCACACGTTCATGCTCCCCACACTGTGTCGTTCGCCAAAGCCGCTCTCGCAGCATTGGCGCTTGCATCCATCTCATCGCGCTTAGCAGCCGCGCCTCCTGCCGAAGCCCCACCCGAGTGCCGCGCGCAGGTGCAAATTGCGCTTTTGGCTCTTGCGCCCGGTTACGCAAAAGCGAAGCGAAAGCTCGTAGCAGCAAGCCCCGGAACCATCGAGCATGCCATTGCCGCGTATGCGCCGGCGCGTTTTCACGCTGTGAGCGAAGGAATGCTCGGACCCATCCGACCCGAGGCGCACTGCCCCGTCGACATGGCCCTTGTTTTCGACCGCTTCTGCATCGATCGCTACGAAGGCAGCCTTGTCGAACGCTTGCCCGATGGCACCGTAGCGCCTGTTTCACCCTACGTCACACCGGCTAGCGTTGGGCACGTGTATCTTGCACGTAGCGTCAAAGGTGTGATTCCGCAAGGGTACATCAGCGCGGCGGAGGCCGCCGAGGCGTGCAAAGCTTCCGGCAAGCGATTGTGCGAACCTGTCGAGTGGCGCGTGGCGTGCGGCGGAAGCGAAGGCTACGCACAACCGTACGGGCCTTGGCGTCACAACGACAAGTGTCACGACTCGGGCGCTTCGCCCATGCTCGTCTACCACCAAGATTCGATGCAGCGCGGTTGGGGGCAGGACGAGCTCAATGATCCACGCAACAACCAACTTGAAGGCACGGTCGCAAAAACCGGCGCCTTCCCCGACTGCAAGAACGACTTCGAAGTTTACGACATGGTCGGCAACCTTCACGAGTGGACGGCTGATCCGAACGGAACGTTCCAGGGCGGCTACTGGCTCGATACCTCGCAGCACGGCGACGGCTGCGCGTACCGCACAATCTCACATGGCTACGATTATCACGACTATTCGACCGGTTTTCGCTGCTGCGCCGATCCCGCTTCCACCGCGGACAGCCGCCACGTGTATTAGACTACAGAAGCTTGTGTTGGCGGACTAGCCCTTCTTGCGCTGTGGAAACGACGAGGCGGCCTGATTGGGTGAAGATGCGGCCGCGAACGAAGCCGCGTGCACCGCGAGCGGCCGGGCTGTCGACAACGTGCAAGAGCCATTCGTCAACGCGAAACGGCGCGTGGAACCACATCGCGTGGTCGAGGCTTGCAACCTGCAAACCAGGTGTGAGGAGAGCAACGCCATGAGGAAAGAGTGATGTTGTAACGAACGAATAATCGGACGCATAAGCAAGCAAGTAGGCATGCAGCGCAGGATCGTCAGGCAAAGAGCCTACCGTTTTCAGCCACAACATGTGTTGCGGCGGGCGCTTTGACGGCGCAAAGGGATCGTCGGTTGGATCCACGGGGCGCATTTCGAACGGACGCTCTGACATCAAATATTCGCGCATGAACGCAGGAATACGCTCACCATGCTCGGCGGTGTGCTCTTGGTCGGTGCGAAGCGTTTCGGGCGCTGGCGCGTTGGGCATTGCATCGCCGTGCTCGAAACCGGGCTCTTCCGTGTGAAAGGACGCAGAGCAGTGGAATATGGGCTTGCCGTTCTGGATGGCAACAACGCGGCGTGTGGTAAAGCTGCGACCGTCGCGAATGCGCTCAACCTGATAAATGATTGACTTTAGCGCGTTACCTGGCCGCAAGAAGTAAGCGTGCAGCGAATGAACGCGGCGCTCGGCAGGCACCGTGCGAGCCGCAGCCGACAGTGCCTGGCCGAGAACCTGGCCACCGTAAACCGTGCCCCAGCCGAGATCTTGGCTTTGGCCGCGAAAGATGTCTTCTTCGATGCGCTCGAGGCCGAGCAGCGCCACAAGTGCGCCAAGAATGTTGGACATGATCTCCGAACACTACTGCCAGAATACTTCCGGCAGTAGTGCAGAAGCTCCCTCACGCTTCGGTATCACGGAACGAACGAGTATGCGCGACAATGTCGGCCAACGTCGTAAGATTCGCACACGGCTTATGAAGCGCCTTTTCAAAAGCAGGATAAATAGACGCCTTGGTCGCACATCAGGCGTAAGCTTGCGCCATGCGAACGCCACAATGCATAGCAATTCTTTTCTTCTTTGGCGTTGTGACGGCCACGGGTGCATGTGGTCTCAGCGCAGTTGGGCAAGCGACGGGCACCGACAGCGTTGATGCGTCTGTCGACGGCAGCGAGAGCGAGCTTTTGCCGCCCAAGCCGGGGGACGACGAGACGACTACCGTCGAAGATGTGAACACGCCAGACGCCAACACACCGGACACTGGTGGCGTCGATGCGGGTGTGGAATATCCGTGGCCGTACAATACTCGTATCACGGATGGACTTGTCGTTCTTTACGACTTCGAGGAAGGCAATGGCACAACCCTTCATGATAGGACCGTTGATCCTTGCAATCTGACAATCCCGGACGAAGCCAATGTAACCTGGCAATCTCACGCACTTGCGATCGACGAGTCCACAATCATCCAATCTGGCTTTTCGCTCACGAAGATTACAAACGCTTGCAAGCAAACCAATGAGATTTCCATCGAAGCCTGGGTCGACTCCGAAACGACAAGCGAAAGCGACCACGCATCTATCGTGACAATGGCGGATTCGAATTCCGTAACCCAGAACTTCGCGTTGGGCACGTCTACGTCTATGTATAGATGCGGGATCGCATATACTAAGAAGTGTTACAATTATAATTGGTGGGCTTCGATCCAGCCCGGCAACGATCTCAACGCGGGCAACATCACCACCGACGCCACGCCCACGCACCTCGTCGCAACACGCACAAGCGACGGCACGCTTAGCCTTTATGTGAATGGGGATCTTGCTGGTACGCAAAAGAACACGGCAAATCTCGCAGACTGGGAAAGCTACCCGCTCGTCATTGGAAGTGTGCCTCAAGGCGGGCAAGGCTGGCTTGGCACCCTCCACCTCGTTGCCATTTATGGTCGTGCACTCAGCGCTGATGAAATTATGAGAAACTTCAACGCGGGCGCCGACCCGCTTCCATGAGGAGCCACCGAATTGAGAAGAAGCGACCGAGAAATCGTTGGCTTGTCTAACATTCTAGCTGTTCTGGACCAATGCGAGATTATGCGCATTGGCTTGTGTGAGGGCAATAAACCTTACATTGTGCCGATGAATTTTGCCTACGAAGCCATCGATACCGATCTCATGATCTATTTTCATGGCGCATCGGAAGGCAAAAAGCTGGATATGATCGCAAAGAACAGCAATGCGTGCTTTGAAGCCGACTGCTGCTACAAAACATTGACAGCGGAATCAGCCTGCAATTGGTCCGCCGAATTTCAAAGTGTGATGGGCGAAGGAAAGATTTCTCTCGTAACCGACGAAGCGAGAAGAATTCATGCTTTGGACGTCATCATGAAACGATATGGCTTTGAAGGAAAGCCAAGCTACAAACTGCAATCGCTCAAGGCGGTCACAATTTTACAAATTTGCGTTACCTCGATTACGGGAAAAAGCAAAAGGAAATTGTAAGAGCATGTTTACCAGCCGTCGCGAGCGATGCGAGACCAAGGCGGGCCCGAGGTGCGTGTGCTTGTATAGCACACGCACACAGCCTCGCACGGCTCGGCTAGGAGCCCGCGTAAGCGTACGTTGTGGTACGTGCGCAGGCACCGCAGGGACCAACGCAGGTATCGCGGCGCGCAGCAGGCTGGTAAACATGCTCTCAGCTTTTCGTGGCCCCTGCTGCTTCGACGGGCGGCGCCAGTTGAACCTGCTGCTCGCTCCTACCAGGAACCGTAAGGACAGGCACGGGCGACATTTGCACGAGTTTTTCGGCAACGCTACCAAGCAGCACGTGCGCGAGGCCTTGTCGGCCGTGCGTTCCCATGACCACGAGATCCACATCGTGGTCTTGCAGAAATTCTAAAATGGCCTCCCATGGCTCGCCAAGCACGTGCGCACTCGCAATCCTCGCGTAGTATTTTTTCGCTCGCCCAACCAGCGCCTCGAGCTCACTCGCAGCACTTTGAACCATTTCGTCGCTCGGCCAGAAAAGCCCTGCAGTGTACGATGCGTACGACGGCGGCGCGATGGGGGTTGTGTGAAGAAGCGTGAGCTTTGCATCGAATTTTGATGCAAGGGAGACTCCCACTGCGAGAGCCTGCTCAGCGACTTCACCGAAGTCGGTCGGCACGAGAATGTGTTCGAAGCCGCTCATGAGAACCTCTTTAGTATGCACGCTTCGATGATATCAGCGAAGCGCAGATTTCGCGCTGCGAGTGCACGCGGTGCGCACGGCCGAGGTCGAGATCCGTCTTCGCGATTTGATTACGGGCAAGGGCAGGCAACTAAAGGCTGCTAAAAATGAACCGAGCCGTGCACCGAGGCACGACGCTTGCGTAAAGGGCACCTCATGCACGCCAATGCTGCTACTCCCAAGTCCTCCGTTCGCGATCGATTCCTGGCCGATCATCGCAGAATCGAGGGCATTGTCGAACGGCTCATCGCGGCTTTCGAGGCCGACGATCGCGAAGACATCGCGGCGATCTGGACCGAGCTCGACACCGGCGTTCTCACACACTTCGAGAAGGAAGAAAAGTATCTCTTTCCCGTGCTTCAGCAAACCTCACCCCGCGACGTTCGCGCTCTTTTGCAGGAGCATCGTCACCTTCGCAACCGTCTCATGGAGCTTGCCGCGGGAATCGATCTACACATTGTAAGATTGCAGGTTGCACGCGACTTCATCGAGGAACTTGGTGCACACACACGCAACGAAGATCGTTTGCTCTACTCGATGTTTGCAACCGTGTCGGAAATTACCCAACCGGAAAAAGCAGAACCTCAAGCGCCGTGACAAGTTCGTCAACCTTCACGGGCTTCGTGAGATACCGAAAAAAGCCTGCCTGAATGCCGCGTTGCTTGTCGCGCTCCGATGCCGCTGCCGTGAGCGCAATGACTGGGATGTTTTTCGTGTCGGGAAGTGCGCGCAATACGTAAAGTGCATCGAGCCCGCTCATTCCGGGCAAGTTAATGTCCATAACAATGACCTCGGGGTGCCTGCTGCGCGCAAGCTCAATACCCATTTCCGCGGTGGGTGCGGTTAGGAGATCGAGATTGTCAAACGTTGCGACAAGGTTTCGCATGAACGTCACGTTTGCGGGGTTGTCTTCCACGTAAAGCACGAGGCGCCGGTCTTCGCCTGCAAGGCGCCCTTGCATGCCGTCGAGCGCAACCTCTTGCGCCCTGCGGCGCGCCCCCGATTCGTCGGCTGGGATCTGCACCCAGAACTCAGACCCTTCGCCCGGAACACTTCGGAAACCAACGTCGCCGTGCATGAGCCGCGCGAGCCGCTTGGTAATGACAAGACCGATGCCCGTGCCTTCGATCGGACCGGTTTCCTGACCTGCGCGCTGAAATGGCTGAAACAGCTTGTCCTGCTTCTCGAGCAGAATGCCCATGCCTGTGTCGCGGACCGAAACACGCACGAAACCGGGAGTTGGCGCCGCCACTGTGAAGGTGACTTCGCCCGATGGGCGATTGTATTTGATCGCGTTGGACCCGAAATTCATAAGAATTTGAACAAAGCGCGTTCGATCGGCCGACACCATGGCCATTTCTTGTGGCACCGCCTCGATGGCCACGCGGATCCCTTCACGTGCCGCCATGGGTTCAAGCGTGCGCTCGACTTCGCCGAGAACGTCAATCACATTCACCGGTCCAGTCGATATCGAAATTCCCCCCGCCTCGATCCTCGACAAATCGAGAATGTCGTCAATGAGCCTTAGCAGGTGCTCCCCACCTTGGAGAATATGATCCACGCGTTCGCGTTGACGTTCTAAAAGCGGCATTTTTTTGTCACGCTGAAGAAGCTGAGCAAAGCCAAGAATGGCATTGAGCGGAGTGCGAAGCTCGTGACTCATCGACGAGAGGAACTCTGATTTCGCTGCGCTGCCGGCCTCGGCTAGGGCTCGCGCTTCGTCGAGCTCTTTCTGCCGGCGAACGTCTTCGGTCAAATCCCATATTGTCTCGACAATGCCTTTTTCGACCGTTCGCCGGCTCGTGATACGAAAGCTTCTGCCGTCGCGGGTGCGCGTATCGGTCGCACCTTTCGGATCGGAGTGCTCGGCAAGACGATTCGCTCGGAATTTGGCGCGCTCCTCGTCGGTATCGAAATGAAGCAAGTCCATCCACGCATCAAGAATGGAGTCATACGACCGACCGACGAGCTGGCCAGGCAGCGACTCACCAACGAGCCTCCGATAAACACTGTTGCAAAGAACAAGGCAGTCGCTTGCGTCGTAGAGCGCAATCGCGTCCTGAATGCTTTCGACCGCGCTTGCAAGACGCCCCGCGTTGAGCCTTGCTAATGTCTCTTCAGATTCCATTCGGCAATTCCACGCAAAAAACAGCGCCGGGGGCGCCGTCTTCGACCCAAATCCGCCCGTTGTGAGCCTCGGCCGCGAGCTTGCAAAATGCCAATCCGAGGCCGCGGCTGCTCCGCGATGCGGGTCCGTCGTCGAGCTCGAGCCGCACGAACGGATCGAAGATTTTGTCGTGCATTTCGGCGGCAATGCCGCTGCCGCAATCGATGACGCGCAGCTCTGCACCCGCGGCGGACACCGACGCCTTCACGTTGACCGTTGAGCCCCGCGGCGCGTGGCGGATGGCATTCTCGACAAGATTGGTGAGGAGCCGCCGAAGCAAGTCTTCGTCGGCGTGAACACGCGAAGGTTCGATCGCGCAGGCAAGCACCACGTTGCGAGCCGCAGCGGTGGGCCCGAGCTCGGAGAAGACTTCGCCCACGAGCGGGGCGAGGTCGAGCGAGCTAGGGCGCGCCGACAACTTGCCTTCGTCGGCCTTGCTGACGTCGAGCAAGTTGAGAATCATGCGCGATAGCTTCTGCGCCTCGCTGCGGATCCGCGTTACGGTCGTGCGCGCGCTCGAGGAGATCCCTTGGTCGCGTAAGAGCAGCTGCGCGTGCAAGTCCATCGCATTGACTGGGTTTTTCAAATCATGGACAACGAACGCCATGAGCCGCTCTTTCTGGAGCTGAAGGCGCAAAAGATCGTCGCGTTGATGCTTGAGAAGCTCGTAATGATCACGAAGCTCGACGCTCATGCGTCGCAATTTAAGTGCAGTTTGCACGCGAACGACGAGCTCGGTCGGGCGAACCGGCTTGGTGAGGAAGTCGTCGCCACCAGCCGCCAGAGCGCGGTCGAATGTGTCGACATCTCGAAGCGCCGTCAAAAATAAGATCGGCGTTTCCTTGCCGTACGGCAGAACACGGATACGCTCGCACACGTTGAAACCGTCGATATCAGGCATGCGAACGTCGAGCAGAATGCAGTCTGGGTGCTCGCGCTCGAAAGCGTCAATGCCGCCCGCGCCGCTCGTTGCAAGAACGACACAATAGCCCTCGTCCTCGAGGGTATTGCGCGCAAGAGATCGGTTCGCCTCGTTGTCGTCGACGACGAGGATCGTCGCCTCTCGGGGCCTGGCGACGACGGATGGCATCATCTTTAACTCCGTGCCATCGAGTACTCCAAAATATGGGGACGAGCCAGACGTTTGCGCAAAAAATGCGATTTAACGCACAACATGCGCCCCAACCACAAAATCCTCTTTGGCTAAGCCTTGGCGTACGCGCACGTATTGCGCATAAAACATGCAACCTCTGCAACGGTCTGCTACAGACCTACGAAACAGGTCCGCAATAGGCTGCGCCAATCGAGATTGGGCGGCGCACGACGAACTTGCCGTTGTCGAATGCAGGGTGCACTTTTGTTGCTGGCCAAGAGAACGCTCGTATGTCTGAAGCAAAGAAAGCCAAAGCTCGCGTGCTCGTTGTGGACGACGACGAAGGCTCTCGCTCCAGCCTGACGCAACTGCTCGCAGGCGAGAAGTACACTGTTGAATCAGCGGAAGATGGCCTTGCTGCGCTTGAACTCACGAGAGATCGCCCCCCTGACATCGTTGTAACCGATCTCAGCATGCCGCGCATGGGCGGTATGGAGCTGCTCAAGCAACTCCACATGCAAGATCCCGACATGCCCGTCATCGTTGCCACCTCGTCGCAGGAACTCGCCACCGGCGTCGCCGCAATGCGCGCGGGCGCCGAAGATTACCTAACCAAGCCCATCGATTTTGAGGCCTTGCTCGTCACAATCGAGCGTGCACTCGAGCAGCGCGAGGTGCGCGTTGAAGCCGAAAACCTGCGCCGCCAGCTGCGCGAGCGCGACGCTGAAGGGCTCCGCGGCCTCATCGGCGCCAGCACCGCAATGCAGAAGGTTTATCGCGTAGCACGTCAGGTCGCTCCATCGCGCGCGACCGTGCTCATCACCGGCGAGAGCGGTACGGGCAAAGGCGAGCTCGCGCGCACGATTCACGCGCTGAGCCCCCGCGCGGGAAAACCGCTCGTGTCGCTTCATTGCGCAGCGCTCGCCGAGTCGCTGCTCGAAAGCGAGCTGTTCGGCCACGAGAAAGGCGCCTTCACGGGCGCCGACAAGCGGCGCGCGGGCCGCTTCGAACAGGCCGACGGCGGCACGCTGTTTCTCGACGAGGTTGGTGAAATCCCAATGCTCACGCAAGTCAAGCTTTTGCAGGTGTTGCAAGAGCGTTCGTTCCAGCGCGTGGGCGGCAGCGAAGTCATCTCGGTCGATGTTCGCCTCGTGGCAGCAACGAATCGCGATCTTGCATCCGATGTGCGCGAGGGCAGATTCCGCGAAGATCTTTTTTATCGACTCAATGTCGTGCACATCGAAATGCCGCCGCTTCGCATCCGCGGCGGTGACATCATTGTCCTAGCCAAGCATTTCTTGCGCAAATTCTCGCTCGAAAATCACAAGCGCGTGGACGGCTTTTCCGACAAGGCGCGCGCGAAAATTCTCGCGCACAGGTGGCCAGGCAACGTGCGCGCGCTCGAAAACGCAATCGAACGCGCCGTGGTGCTCTGCGAGGGAAATATCGTCGAGGAAGACGATCTTCCGTTCGAGGCCGCGGGCGAATCGCTCGGACCCATTCGCGTGCCTGGCGCCACCATGGCCGAACTCGAACGCTACGCCATCTTGAAAACTCTCGAAGCAACCGAGGGCTCCACCACGAAGGCAGCCGAGCTCCTCGATATCAGTGTACGCACCATCCAATACCGTCTCAACGAGTACGGCATATCGGCGAAAAACGTGCGATCGGGGACTTAGGCGGCAAGCTGATTATGATTCAGCGGGACGAACGGGACGAAACCGGATCGGATAACTGATCGTCATGGTGCTTTGACGTGTCGTCTACTTTCGCCATGCCGGAACCCGGCGCATCAGCGCGGTAAGCTTCGGCCCCGGCGCGGGGGAATTGTCGAGCATCGACACGAAGGTGTCGTAGTTGTCCGAACCCAGCACGAACAAACATCGAAGGGCGATGTCGCCTTTGGTGTCGGTCGCCATCCGACACGCCGCGTCCCGTGCGGGAGCCGCAACATGACGGCGTGCATGGGACGTAGCGTGAACCCTGGACATGGAACCGAAATAAGCAATCGAATCTTCAATGCCAATACACTCCAAGAGGCTTGTAGGCAAGGCAGATCGCGCCTCAGTGGCTCTTCGTCGTGCCACGGATGAGCGCGATGGCCGTCGCCTTGTCGACGCCGACGCCGAGACCGAAATTGAGGCCCATGCAGCCGAAGCCGATGGCCGAGACCTCGAGCCCTTGCCCAAGCTTGGGTGTGGGGATCATGGGGCCATGTTTTGTGACGGTCTTCGGTTTGTCGTTGGTGCTCATGGTGTCCTCTTTACCACTCTATCCGCACTCGGTCCGAGACGCAGCAGGTGGCGCGCATCCCCGCATTACAGTGGGAATCGTGGCATGAACGACTTCCAGCCCGCATTCTCAAGGGTTCCAAGCGGGAACGAATCACTGCAGCACTTCGCATGGCAGTCGAGTCGTTTACCGGCGAGATTACGATAACGGATGATCGTGGGGTTGACGCGCTGTCTACTTCTTCCGCCATGCCGGAACCCGGCACATCAGCGCGGTGAGCTTCGGCCCCGGCGCGGGGGGATTGTCGAGCATTGACACGAAGGTTTCGTAGTTGTCCGACCCCAGCACGAACAAACGTTGGTTGAGCAGCTCCTCCTCGTAGAGAAGCAGCTCGCCTTTGGACACATCGTCGGTCAGCTTTGTCACGGCGCTCGCCTGGCGGAGGAGGAGAGATTCGAACTCCCGGTACGTTGCCGTACGGCGGTTTTCAAAACCGCTGCCTTAGACCACTCGGCCACTCCTCCGGTCGACTTACAAGCCCTCCACGCTACCACGTCTTTTCGCCGCAACTCCACGGGATTTTTCGCTCGAGCGCAAAGTTACCGAGCTCTACGGGATGAGGGGCTTGCGCCCGTATGCCGCGATGCGAGACCATAGATCGCCCCGCGGAATCCGGTCTTCCCCGGTTCGCGACCTGGTGAGGAAGGCCTTTCGATGCGTGGATGCTGCCTGTTATTGCTTGCGCCGCTGCTCCTTCTGCCAGCCCGCGCGCGCGGCCAGAACATGCCACTCCAGCAGGACGCGCAAACGCCAAAAACGCCCACGACGCCCACAACAGCAGCGGCGCCGCCGAGCGAACAGCCCTTGCATCTCGAAGACGCCATCAACCTCGCCCTCGCCAACAACGAGCGCGCGCTCAAGGCACCTCTGCGCATCGACACAGCGAAAGGGCAACGCGACAGGGCCATCACCGCGTTTCTCCCGTCGCTCACGGCTGCGGGCTCATCCCAATGGCGCGCGACCGAAGACAGCGCGAATCGCAACTTCGTTCACAGCGGAACCGTCACCTTCTCGCAACCTGTGCTCAACCCAAGCGCATTCCCGCAGTATTCGCAGGCTTCCCATCAGCTCGAATCCGAAAAGTGGGGCGCTCTGCAAGATACACGCGTTTTGGCTTTTGACACGGCGCGAGCATTCCTCCAAGTGCTGACGGCCGAGCGGGTGCTCGTTGCCGCGGAGCGCAAGCTCGAAACGGCGCAGGCGAACCTGCACGATTCAGAAGCACGCGCACAAGCGGGGCTCACGAGCACGAACGACGCAACACGATCGCGCATCGATCTCGCGTCGAGTCAGCGCGAAGTTGCACAAGACGAAGGCACCGTTGCACGCGCACGGCAACAGCTATCGTTTTTGCTTGGGCGTCCCGTGACAGGCTCCCTGGCGCAACCAGAACGCACCATGCTCTCGGCGCAAAGCGTGGGGACTGCATCCGCGAATCAGATAAAAACAGCGCTCGACAAACGCGCCGATGTCCGCTCTGCGCGCGAGCGCACCCTTGCGCTGCGTGCAAGTGCGCGCGAGCCGCTCTACCGACTCATTCCGTCGGCGTCGTTCCAGGCGCAAATGCGCTTTCTCCCCGACCCTCTGGCAACGGAGCGGGGGGTCGATGAGATGGCAACCTTGAACCTCTCGTGGGCGATCTTCGACGCAGGCGTGCGCTATGCCGATCGGCGCACTCGCTTGGCCCAGGCCGATAGCCAGGCCCTCGACGAACAGCTCTTGCGGCGCTCAGTCGACAACGACGTGAAAGTCGCGACCATCAGCCTGCATGCTGCACGCGACTCGTACCGCATCTTGAACGATGCGCTTACTTCGGCGCAGAAGAACGTCGAAGAAACGGAAATTCTTTACCGCCAGGGCCTAGCCAAGGCGATCGAGGTCATCGACGCCAACGGCAGGCGGTTCGACTCCGAAGTGAGCGTCGCAACCGCCATGCTTCAAATGGAACAAGCTTACCTCGACCTGCGCTTTGCGCTGGGTCTTGGGCCCACTGACGACGACATTCCGTCTGCCCTTGCACGATGACCCTTGCACGACGCCCAAAGCACAACGACTAGGTGTACACGATGAACAGCCGCACAATCCTTATTCTGCTTGCCCTGGCTTTTCCGCTTTCACTCGTTGCATGCAAAAGCCAAGAAGTCGCCGCGGCCGACAAGGGAGCCAACGGTGGCAAGGGCGGCGGGCGCACTGGCATTTCTTTTGCTGTTGATATTCTGCAAGTCGAATCGCAAAAGCTCGATTACATTGTAACGGCCCCAGGCACCGTAGACGCGTTCGAACGCGTGCAAGTTACAGCACGTGTCGCTGGTGCGGTCGACCGCGTGGCATTCCGTGAGGGCCAAGAGGTCAAGGCCGGCGACGTGCTGGTGGTCATCGACTCGCAGCGCTACCAACTTGCCGTCAACAGCGCGAAGGCTGCCCTCGACAAAACCATCGCCGCGCAGAAAGACACCGAGGCCATGGTGACGCGCCGCGAGGAAGCGAGCAACCAGAACCCGGGCCTCATCCCGGGCGAAGAGCTCGCAAGTTACCGCACGAAGAGCCTCACCGCAAAGGCCGATACCGAGGTTGCAAACGAAAACTTGAAGGTTGCAACGCTAAACTTACGAGACTCCGCGGTGCGCGCACCCATGGCAGGAGTCATCCAAACGCGCACAGTCGAAACAGGGCAATACGTTGGCGCGGGTTATGTCATGGCAACGCTCTTGCAAAGCGATCCAATGCTTTTGCATTTCGAGGTCGAGCCGTCCGATGCGCCGCGCATCAAGCCTGGCATGACAGCGTCTTTTACGATGCGCGAAACGCAACGCGCCTTTACCGCGAAGATCACGCTCGTCAGCGGAGCCGCCGATACCACGACACACATGGTCTCGGTCACCGGCCAAGTCGACATCGACAATCACCGCTACTGGCTGCGCCCGGGTTCGTTCTGCGACGTGACGATCGCGGTCGGCGCGACGCGCGATGCACCGGTGATTCCGCGATCCGCAACGCGCGCAACCGATCACGGCTACGTCGTGTACGTTGCCAAAGACGACGTCGTCGAAGAGCGCGTCGTGACACTCGGCATGAATTCAAAGGACGGCTGGGTCGAGGTCCGCACCGGCATCCAAGCGGGAGATTGGATCGTCGTGCGGGGCGCCGAAGCACTTTCGACAGGAGCTCGTGTACGTGCGACACGCGTAACGGCAACCGACGGCGGGCAACCTTCGCTCCCCGACGACAATGTCGACGCGGGCTCGGCGGGCCGCGCTGGCGCAAGCAGCGATGGAGGCAAACGCGATGAGCGCGATGGTGGCGTCAAAAAAGGGGCGGCTCCGTGAGCATTACCGACGTATCGATCAAAAACCCTGTCTTCGCGTGGATGCTGATGGCGGGAGTGGTGCTCTTCGGGTTGGTCGCTCTCACGCGCATTGGCATCAGCCAATTCCCAGACGTCGACTACCCGAACATCTCGGTGTCGGTTACGTGGGCGGGCGCCTCGCCCCCTGCGGTCGAGCGTGAGATCATCACGCCGCTCGAAGAATCGATCTCGCAGGTCGAAGGCGTCAAGCAGATCGCCTCGCAGGCACGGGCAGGCACCGGGCGCATCACCGTGACCTTCGACATGTCGCGCAACGTCGATCTTGCGCTCCAAGACATCCAGGCGCGCGTTGCCGCCGCGCAGCGATCGCTGCCGAAGGACGTGCCAGCAGCCACGGTTTCCAAGTCGAATCCCGACGATCAGCCAATTCTTCAGATCGCTGTCACGGGTCCTTACTCACGCCAAATGCTCGCCGACGCCGCGCGCTACCAGGTGCAAGAGCGGCTTCAAACCGTGCCCGGCGTTGGGCAAATCACGCTCAACGGTTACGTCAACCGCAATGTGCGCATCTGGCTCGACACGAGCCGCCTCGCCGAAAAAGGCGTTGTTGCCAACGACATCATCAACGCCATCGCGAACGAGCACGTCGATGTGCCAGGCGGTCAGCTCATCGCGGGCGATCGACAGCTCGATGTGCGTTTGCTCGGTGAAGCGATCGATTTGGATTCGTTCAAGAAGATCGTCGTCAAAAAAACGAAGCCGTCGCCCGTCCGTCTCGAAGACGTCGCGCTCGTCGAAGACGGCTTCGAAGACGTCACGTCCATCGCGCGCCTCGACGGCGTGCCGCTGCAAGCACTCGGCATTCTCAAGCAGCGCGGCACCAACGCCGTGGCGGTCGCCCAAGGTGTGCGAGACAAGGTCAAAGACATCGAAGCAAGCTTGCCAGAAGGCATGAAGGTCGAAGTTCTCTTCGACTCCACGGTTTTCATCGAAGAATCCGTCCACGAACTCGAACTCGAACTCGGCATGGCCGTAGCACTGACAGCACTTGTTTGTTGGCTATTTCTCGGCTCGCTTTCGAGCACCATGAACGTCGTGCTCGCCATCCCGATGTCGCTCCTTGGCACCGTGGCATGTGTTTATTTCTTTGGCTTTACGCTCAACACCTTCACGCTTCTCGGCCTTTCGCTCGCCGTGGGACTGGTCGTCGACGACGCCGTGATGGTCATGGAAAACATTTATCGCCACGCCGAAATGGGCAAAGACCGCGTGCGCGCCTCTGCCGACGGCACGAAAGAAATCACCTCCGCCGCGCTTGCCGCGACGCTCGCCGTCATCGCCATCTTTTTGCCCGTTGTTTTCATGAACGGCGTCATCGGCAAATTCTTTTTCCAATTCGGTATCACGCTGTCGGTCGCCGTCCTGCTTTCGTACTTCGAAGCCATTACGCTCGCACCGGCACGTTGCGCGCAAATGCTCCATGCGTCGCGCGAAGGCCGAAGCCGCATTGGCAAAGCCGTCGACAATGGTTTTGCGGCCATCGAGCGCTTCTATGCGCGCGTGCTTGCAGCCGCGCTGCGCCATCCGCTCAAAATGCTGCTTGCCGCCATCGTAGTCCTATCGGCCTCCGCATCGCTCGCGATGCGCATCAAAACCGAATTCATTCCATCGCAAGATCAGAGCCGTCTCAACGTGCGCCTCATCACCGAATCCGGTACGACGCCTACAGCCGCGCAGCCTCTCATCGCTCGCGCCGAAGAGCGGCTCCAAAAGCACCCCGAGATCGATCGCATGCTCGTGACGCTACAGGGCTCCAATGGCCAGATTTCGCTCACCCTCGTCCCGCCAGGGCAGCGGAAAATGACCGCCATGGAACTCATGCAGGTGATCCGCAAAGATCTTTCGGGCATCGCAGGACTGCGCGCCTCAATCCAAGATCCGTCGCAGCAAGGCTTCGGTACGAGCAAGGGGTCGCCCGTCGACTTCACAGTGCGCGGCTCCGATTGGGACCAGCTTGTTTCGGCGACGCTGAAACTCAAAGATCAACTCGACGAAAGCGGATTCGTTACCGATTTAAACTCCGATTATCAAATGGGCGGATCGGAGTTGCAAATCCTTCCTGACCGCCGGCGCGCCACCGATCTCGGCGTCTCGATGAGCGATCTCGGACAAACCATCAGCGCTTTGATCGGAGGCAACACCGTTGGCAAGTTCTCCACCGACGGCCGTCGAATCGACATCCGCATGCGCCTCGTTGCTTCCCAGCGCACGCGCCCCGAAGATCTCTCGAGCATCATGGTCCGCAGCCAAGCGGGTAATCTCATCCCGCTGTCGCTCCTCGTCATGCAGCAAGAGGTGCCTGCGCTGCAAACGATTAGCCGCCTCGATCGCGAGCGCGCGATCAGCATCACGGCGAACGTTGCGCCAGGCCACTCGCAGGCAGAAGCCATGGCGAAAGTCACCGAGCTTGCCAAGTCGCTTCCCCTGGGCATGCGCGTGGTCGCAGGCGGTCAGGCCTCGCAACTCGAGGAAACCACCAGCGGCCTTTGGTTCGCCCTACTCATTGGCATTCTCGTCGCGTATATGGTTCTCGCGAGTCAGTTCAATTCGTTTCTCGCCCCCGTTACTGTGCTTACCATTTTGCCGCTCGCGGTTTCGGGCGCCATTCTTGGCCTTGTCGTCGCAGGCAAATCGCTCAATCTTTTTAGCATGATTGGGCTTCTGCTTCTGATGGGTATCGTGAAGAAGAATTCGATTCTGCTCGTGGAATACGCCGACCAAGTGCACGAGCATGAAAGCCTTGATCACCACAAAGCCATGCTCAAGGCCGGTCCGCTGCGCCTGCGGCCGATTCTGATGACTACTGTGGCTACCATGATGTCGGCCGTTCCACCCATCCTCGGCCTCGGTCCCGGCACCGAAACGCGCAGCCCCATGGCCGCAGCGGTACTCGGCGGTCTCATCGTTTCCACGATGCTGAGTCTGCTTGTCGTGCCGGCGTTTTACCTCGTGTCACATCGTATCAAGCAACGGCTTTCGAAGCCCAGATCTCATACGGTTACTAGCCACCCTGCGCCACCTGCGCCCACTTGATCACATAGCGCGGTGAAGCCGGTCTATGAGCTTGGGTTGACTTCCGTTCGATGCTAGCCTGCCTGTTTTCATCGCGCATTGCGCATCCCCTAAAAACGAGAGGACGATCTCATGAAGCATGTCAAGTTGATGATGGTGGTTGGTGCTGCATCGGCAATCGCAACGATCGCCGCGGTCAGCATGGCCAGGCCAACCGAAATTCCGGGCGACGACAAGGACGGCGGGAAGATCGCTCTTAGCGACGACAAAGATGGCGGAAAGATCGTTCTTAGCGACGACAAGGACGGCGGAAAGATCGTTCCGGGCGACGACAAGGACGGCGGAAAGATCGCCCTTGAGAGCGCCACCGATGGCGGACGTGACGGCGGGTACTAACCGATTCACGCAGTTGTACTCTCATGTGGAGTACAACAGGGACCGCTTTCAAGTTGGCGCGAGGTCGAGGCGGCGGCGAGGACCGGACCGGAACAGCCTTCTTCGGCTTTGAGGACCGGACCGCAGCCGCCAACGAAGAGATCGCGCCAAATCGAAAGCGGTCAGGCCACTTCGGCAACGATGACGGTCACATTGTCCGGCGCGCCAATGTCGAGCGTTCGCGTGACAAGCTCGTCGCACGCCAGGCCAAGAGGAGCCGGAGCCTTTGCGACGAGGAGCAGAGTTGCATCGTCAACGAAGTTCGTGAGCCCGTCGGAACAGAGAATGAGCCGATCGCCTGTGCACACATCCATTCGGCCAAGCGCAACGCTCACGATCTCTTGACCCATGACTTGAAGAATGATGTTCCGGCGCGGCGAGATTGACGCCTCGTGGGGTGTCATCGCGCCCGCGTCGACGAGCATCTGCACGTAACTTTGATCGTGCGTAATCTGCCCAATTTGCCCTCCGCGAAGCAGGTACGCGCGCGAGTCGCCGATTTGTGCGATGTAAGCCGTTGTCCCGCTGAGCAGAATCGCCGTGAGCGTTGCACCCATTCCTTTGCGATCGGCCCGGCTACGCCCTGCTTCGTAAATGCGGTGGTTTGCTTGCTCGACGACGTGCCGAAGCGTTTCGCCGTCTGGCTGACGGATGTGCGCTGCCGAGAGCATGCCGTCAAGCACACTTTCGACCGATAGCGCACTTGCGACCTCGCCGGCCTTCGCGCCACCCATGCCATCGGACACGGAGAGAAGCACTCCCGCGGGCGCTGTGGACCACTCGATGGGCGCGTCGCGGCGGCGTTGCCAACGTTGCCCAGTCGACAGATCGATCATACCCAGAGCGTCTTCGTTCGTCTCCCGGACGAGCCCGGGATCGCTCTTCCCGAACGCGCGAAGGAGCGGTTTTCCCATGGAAATGATCATGATACGCCTTCCTATCGGCGCAATAGGACGATCCGCCACTCGAAAACGTGCAGGCACGCTGCTTGAGGCAGTTGTGTCGGCAACACCGCCGCGACAATGCGTTTTGAATCATGATAGTTCGACAATGCGAACGGGGAGCTCCGAGCTCCACTGCCTGCGCAGAAGAGGCATTGCGACGTTGTAAACGGGTGTTCCAATGCGCGTTTGGCCTTCGAGCGAACCACGGTGCGCGTGGCCGTGAAAGGCCATCGTCACCGGATAACGATCGAGCGGCTCTTCGAGACGGCTACAGCCGAGAAATGGAAAAATCTCGGGTGGCTCGCCCTCGGCGGTCTCGCGAATTGGAGCATAGTGGAGCACGGCAACGCGCCGATCGGTGCGCAAGCGCGCCAGCGCAGTTTCAAGCTTGAGCGCTTCGTCGAGCGCTTCCTTCACGAAACTCTTCACGGCAGATTCACCCCATGGGCCAAGGGTGCCGCGGCCGAAGCCGCCCGCAAAACCTTTGGCCCCGGCAAAACCAACGTCGCCTATCTCGCAGCTGTCGCCGTCGAGCACCAAAACACCAGCCTCGCGCAGAATCGCGACAACCTCGAAGGCATGCCCGGATTCGTAGTCGTGGTTACCAAGCACCGCGAGCACGGGCACCTTCACGACCGAAAGCTCTTTATTTAGAATATGAGCTTCTTCCGGCAAGCCGTAATCCGTGAGATCCCCGCACAACAAAAGAGCGTCGGCGCGTGCCTCGAGCTGCGCGAAAATCGGACGAAGGCGCCCAACGCTCGCCTTTGTCACGTGAAGATCTCCAACTGCCGCGATGCGCATCGGCTTGAGCCCATTCACCGGGCCGTGCTTTAGCTTCGACATATGTACCGCTTTCAAGTTGACGCGAGTTCGAGGCGGCCGGCGAGGAGCGGACCGGAACAGCCTCCTTGCGCTTTGGTGCGTGTGCTGGGTAGCACACGCACACGCCGTCGCACGGCTCCGTCAGAGGCCGCACCGCAGCCGCCAACGATGAAATCGCGGCAAATCGAAAGCGGTCCAACGCAAGCGACGTACCCCCGAATATGTGGCGCGACCTTTGATTGCTTGCGCGGTCGCCAATGCCAGACACTCGTCGGCAGCTTCCGAAACATGCACCCATTAGCACCCGGCAAATGGTCCGGGTGCTTGCCGGGAGCATTTATGCCACAACGCTGCGCGTTTTGACCGGAGCCCGTGTGCCCTTCGTGGTCGGCGGCGCATTCGCTCTCAAGTACTATGCTGGTCTCACGCGCGGGACAAAAGACCTCGACGTTTTTTTGCGCGAGCGAGATTTGAGGCGCGCGCTACGGGCGCTCGAGCGAGCCCACTTCACGACGTCGCGGACATTCCCGCACTGGCTTGCGAAAGCCTTTTTGGGCGAGCACTTCGTTGATTTCATCTTCAGCTCGGCCAACGGTCTCTGCCCAGTGGACGACAACTGGTTCAAAACCGCACCAAGAATACGGCTATTCGATGTGGATACGCGCCTCTGCCCAATCGAAGAGGTAATCTGGACGAAATCGTTCGTTATGGAGCGAGACCGATTCGACGGCGCCGACATCGCCCATCTCATTGTGACGCGCGGCCACAAGATTGATTGGAAGCGGCTACTTTCTCGCTACGGGAAAAACTGGCGTATCTTATACGGGCACCTTGTTTTCTTCTCGTTCGTTTTCCCTCACGACAGGCACATGGTGCCTGCGTGGATTATGAACGAACTTGCCGAGCGCATGCGAAAAGAGCGCCTCGACGAAGATGTGCCCGTGTGCCAGGGGACCCTGCTTTCACGCGAGCAATACCTGGTTGACGTGAAAGAGCGAGGCTATGCCGACGCGCGAATTGCACCTTGGGGGCGAATTCCCGCGGAGCACGTTCGCTTGTGGACGCACGCGATTGGCAATGAAAAATAACGATAAACCGCTTTCGATTTGACGCGATTTCTTCGTTAGCGGCTCCGGTGCGGTCCTCAAAGCCGGAAGAGGCTGTTCCGGTCCGCTCCTCGCCGCCGCCTTGAACTCGCGTCAACTTGAAAGCGGTCTAAACAATGGTAAACGGATCGGCATCGGCATCGCTCGCACGAACAGTAATGCCCGAAAGCCCCGACAGGTGCGCCTGAAGCCTCTCAGCAAACACGCGCACGGCAGCGCGTTCGCTGTTCGAATGCAGCGCTGCAACGACGAGCATTCCTCGACGCGTAGCCTCGAGTGCATCGTGGTGACGAAGCTCGCCGGTCACGAAGGCATCGGCACGAGCGCGCCGCGCGTCTTCGAGCAGCGCGCCCCCTGCCCCTGCAGCGACTGCCACGCGCGAGATAATCTTTTCGCGCTCGTCACGCTGGCCGCTTTTGCCGTGAGCACGGGCGACAAGCACGCGCGCGAGGCCAAGCTTGCTCTTCACGCGCGCCACCAAGTCGTCTGCCGTGCATGATGCAACATTGCCCACGCGACCGAGCCCAACACCCTCGGTCTCGACCGCCGAGGCGAGGTGAATCAAATCGAACGCGGGCTCTTCGTACGGGTGCGTCGCACGAAGTGCTTTCACGACGCTTGCTGCCTTGTCGGCTGGCACGACGGTTTCCAGGCGAATCTCGCTTGTCCTTTCGAACTGGCCGCTCGAGCCCACCGCGGGATTCGTTCCGTGCTCGCCGAAAAACGTTCCTGTTCCTCGAGCGCGGAAACTGCACTGAGTGTAATTGCCAATGCGTCCTGCGCCTGCCTCGAAAAGCGCATGGCTCACGCGCTCGACGTCGGACTCTGGCACGAACGTCACGAGCTTGTAGACCGCATCTTTGCCTTGGTACGGGCGGAGCGCCTTGCGCGATGCCGTGTCGACTCCGCACGCATCGGCGAGCACGTCGTTCGTACCGCCTTCGGCAACATCGAGCGCTGTGTGCATGCTGTAGAGCGCAATGCCTTTGCGAATTGCTTCGGCCCAGAGCGCGTCGTGCGGCACACGCTTGACGGCCGCGAACATGGGCGGATGGTATGCGACGACGAGTTCAGCGCCAAACGTTGCTGCCTCGTCCGCGACCGCACGCGTGAAGTCGACTGTGACGAGAACACGCGAGATCGCCGCTGCCGGATCGCCAACGAGCAAGCCAACGTTGTCCCAGTCTTCGGCGAAGCGCAGTGGGGCAAGGGAATCAAGAATGGGCAGAAGATCGTCGAGGTGCATGCCATTCGTATTCTTCACATTACCCAGGCGAGCGTGAAGCTTCCCAGACGATCTTCGAAGCTTCGGTTCAAGCCGTACCCACGTAACCGTCCGGAGATGGACCCAAGCGGCAAATCAGGGCGCCGCAGGTTGTACTACGCGTCGAAGAGTGGGGCGTTGGCGGCCGGCACTGCAGTTGGCAGCGGTTTCCAGCGGTCAGGCAGGA
>WQZB01000002.1 GCA_009780955.1 Polyangiaceae bacterium
AGAAAAACCCGTTGCCACCGAACCAAGCAAGTCGCCGGAAGCAGAGGCGCCTGTCAAGGCGTCGTCGCCCGCTGCCGGTCCATCAAAAGCCGATGTCGTCAAACCAAGCAGGTCGCCAGATCCCAATGCGGTGCCGAGGGGGCCTCGCGCGAAATTTAATCCTAGAGACGATGCTGAGAAAATCAGAGGCATAACAAGAGAAAATGAGGCAGCTGACGTTCTGGCAAAGAACGGATATGATGTGGAACAAAGTCCCAAGGTTCCGGGCGACAAAAAACCAGACTATCGCATCGAAGGGGAGATCTTTGATTGCCACTCCCCCAAAGCCGAAACGAATACACGAAGTGTATACACTCATATCAAGAAAAAGGTAGACGAAAGTCAAGCAAAAAGGGTTGTTCTTAATCTGGATGATTGGGGTGGAAACATGAGGGATCTTAAGAAAAATCTGATCGACTACCCGATTAATGGTTTGAAGGAGGTCAAGGTAGTGAAAGGCGGAGCCGTCGTTGACCTTTATCCCTAAGACTTGCTGCACGAACAAGGAGAACAGAAAATGGCTATTGAATTGATGCTTAATTTGGCAGAAGAAGTGTTGGACGAAGAAATGGTTCTCAAAGGAATTCATGATCTCGGGTTTACGTCCACAACGGAAATCCCGACCAAGGATCGAGTTTTTCATTGTACATCGTGCTACAACACGCTGGGCTTTATGGTGACACTGGTCAAGTCTATGGGGCCTCCGCCCAACGTGCTGGACATATGGCTTCTTGGGGGAGGGGGAAGAACTGCCGAGTTTGAGTATAGGCAATTCTTGTCATTCCGGTTTGATAAGTGGATTGAAACGACCCCTGCTTTCGAATGTGCGATAAGGATGATCTTTCGTTTAATGAGTCGTGTGCACACGAGGGCGTATCTCGAAACGGGCAACGCTGACGAGATTTATTTTTTCAACGAAGACAAGAGTGTGCTTGTCAACAAGTCGTCCGGGATAGGGCACATCATCGACATAGAAAAGGAATTCAGCGACTGGAAAGTCATCGAAGTCGCGATGTAAAAATTGCGCGTGCAAGCGAGACCACGTCGCGCGAGCGGCGTTCGAGTCGGACGGATCTACCCCCGCAACATTGCCCCGAAGCGCGCTGCCACTTCCTTGACGACGTTGGCGTGTGCGGCGTCGACTTCGGCATCGGTGAGCGTGCGATCAACGGCGCGGTAGACAACGTGGAACGCGAGGTTCGATGAGCCTTCGGGAACCGAGCCGCCGACGAAGCGATCGAACAAGTGCACCGTCTCGCCAAGAGGAAGGGCGGCGTTGCGCACGACGCGCTCGACCTCGCCGGCAAGAACGTCGTCTTTGACGACGAACGCGACGTCGCGCACGCTTGCTGGAAAGCGTGCAATGTTCACGTATTGGGGAGCCTGCGCGGCTTTCGTGAACGGCTCGAGATCGATCTCACCGACCAGGACTTCGCCGTCGAGCTCGAGGCTATCGACGACGTCTGGATGAAGCGGGCCGAACGATCCAACGCGCTCTGTGCCGATGCACAAAAACGCGGCGCCGCGCGGGTGAAGATGCGCCGGTGCGTGAGCGCGATCGAGCGGCTCGACACGCGCCGCCTGCCCCGAAATGCGCTCGACTAGCGCCATTGCGTAGCCCTTTGCATCCCAGGCGTCGAAGCTCTTAGGTTTTTCGAGCCAGCCCGGGCGCTCACCTGCAAGCACGAAACCGATACGCATCGATTCGCATGGCAACTCAGAATCTTTTTCGCTGGCTTCGCTCGCCAAGCCATCGCGCGAATCTTGGCGCGAGAGAAACACGGGGCCGATCGTAAATTGCCTTACGTTGCGTTCGCCGTGGCGACGCGCGTTCTTCACGGCTTCGAGAAGGCCTGGCAGCACCGTGGTGCGCATCACGGCGTACTGCTCGCCGAGCGGGTTTGCGAGGCGCACCGCGGGCGGAGGAGCCGACAGGGCCGACAAAACGGACTCGGACGTGAAGCCGAACGTGATGGCCTCGGACAAGCCGATCGACGTTGCTGCCGCGCGTGCGCGACGCGCGAGCTCTTCCCGCCCGCCCACATCGCGTGACGCGCGGACTGCCGGAAGCACCGCGGGCACGCTGCTCATGCCGCGTATGCGGATGATTTCTTCGATGAGATCTACCTCGCGCACGAGATCCGGACGATGCGTTGGTACGAGAACCTCGACTTCGTCGGTCAGGCCTTCCGAGCCGCTCGTGCCTGCTTTCGCTTCGCAGCCAAGTCGCTCGAGAATACCTATGGCTTCGACGAAAGGAACATCGACGCCCAACGTGGCGCCGATGCGCTGTGCGCGAAGCGGCACGATGCGCCTCGGTGGCGGCGCTGGCTCTGCATCGACGCGTGTGCCTTGCACATGAATTTGGCCTGCCGTGGCCGAGCCACCTGCAAGTTCCACGGTGAGCGCCACCGCCCGATCGAGCACGCGCACCACGTCGCCTGGGTCGACGCCGCGCTCGAACCTATGGCTCGACTCGGTGTGCATGCCGTGCCGGCGCGCTGTTCTTCGAACGCCGCGCGGATCGAAACAGGCGACTTCGAACAAGACGCGGTTCGTCGTGTTTTGGATTTCGCTCGACGCGCCGCCCATGACGCCTGCGAGCGCCACGGGCCCGCTTCCGTCGCAAATGAGCAGATCGTCTTTTACGAGCGTGCGTGCGATGCCGTCGAGCGTGACAAGTTTCTCGCTGCTGGTTGCGCGCCGGATAACGATGCGCGCGCCACCCACGCGATCGAGATCGAATGCATGCATTGGGTGGCCGTATTCGAGCATCACGAGGTTGGTGACATCGACGACGTTCGAGATGGAACGGACACCGAGCGCCTGGAGCCGATAGCGGACTCCAAGCGGCGACGGACCAATGGCTACGTCGACCACCCCCGCGGCGCCGTAGTGAGGGCAGCGCTCAGCGTCTTGCACCGCGATAGCAACAAGGCTCTTGGTTTGATGGTCTGTAGCTGCAGGCTTTTGGCCTGGTGAAGGCAGCGCGAACGGAAAGCCATAGATGGCGCAGACTTCGCGCGCAACCCCCACGTGCCCAAGACAGTCGGGTCGATTGGGCGTAACACCTATTTCAAAAATTGTGTCACGCGCGTTCGGTATGGCCGCTGCGAGCGTGGTGCCGGGCTCGGCCAAGGCTTGCGGAAGAATGAGAATGCCGCTGTGGTCTAGGCTGAGCCCGAGTTCGTCTTCGCTGCAAAGCATGCCCTCGCTTTCGACGCCGCCGATTGCGCGCCTGGCGATGGTCATGTTCTTGGCAGCAAGATGGGCGCCGAGTGGCGCGAGCACGACGAGGCCGCCCGCAGCAGGTACGTTTGGCGCGCCGCAGACGACTTCTTGCAACACACCCGCACCACGATCGACCGTGACGAGGCGAAGCCCGCTTTTTGTCGGATGGGAACGCACCGACACGACGCGTGCAACGAGGCATGCTTCGGTTGCCACGCCGTACTCGGTGATGCCTTCGACCTCGAGCCCGGCGTTGCTCAAGCGGTCGGCGAGATCACTTGGACACGCCGTAAGCAGGGGAACGAGCTCGCGAAGCCAGTTGTACGAGACCTTCATCACGCATCTCCGATTTCAAAACTGCGCAAGCATGCGTGGGTCGTTTTCGAACAGCAGCTTGATGTTCGGGATGCCGTAGCGCAGCATGGCGATGCGCTCGAGCCCCATGCCAAGCGCGAAGCCAGACCACTGTTCCGGATCGATTCCGCAGTTTTCGAACACGACGGGGTGAATGAGTCCGCAGCCAAGGATTTCAATCCACCCGGTGTGTTTGCAAATGTTGCACCCTGCACGCGTTTGATTGGCCTGTTTGCAAAAAACGCAGCCGATGTCGACTTCGGCGCCGGGCTCGACGAATGGGAAGTAGCTTGGGCGAAGGCGCACGGGAGTGCCAGGGCCATAAAGGCGCTCGGCGAACTCGGCGAGCACGCCTTTGAGGTGTGCGAGCGTGACGTTCCGGTCAACGAGGAAGGCCTCGATTTGGTGGAACTGGGGAGAGTGGGTTGCGTCGTCGTCGCGGCGGTAAACCGTGCCAGGCGCGATGAACGCCATGGGTGGCTCGATTGTCGTCATCGCGCGGATTTGGATGTTCGAGGTGTGCGTGCGGAGAAGCTTTCCGGAGGTGGTCCAAAAGCTGTCTTGCATGTCGGTGGCGGGGTGATCGGGCGGGAAGCCAAGGCGCGTGAAGTTGTTCTCTTCGTGCTCGATTTCGGGCCCGTCGAAAACGGCGAAACCGAGCTGACGAAAAATGGCAACCACGTCTTCGCGGACCATGGCAACCGGGTGCTTGTGCCCGGCCAGAACTGGCGCGCGCCCTGGCAGCGTAAGGTCGAACGGCGGTGCCGAGAGCTCCGCCTCCCTCTCTAGGCGTTGCAGGTTCTTGAGGCAGCTGCCAAAGCCAGCTTCGACTTCTTGCTTGAACGCGTTGACCTTCTCGCCAATGGCCTTGCGACTCTCCGCAGGGGCTCGGCCAAGCTGCTTGAGGATTGCGGTGAGCTCTCCCTTTTTCCCTAGAATTTTGGCGTTTTCGTCGCGCAGCGCCTGCTCGGTATCAGCGGCACGGAAACGGGGAAGGAACGAGTCGCGTAGGTTGGCAAGCGCCGTTTCGATGGTATCGGTCGGATTCGTCTCCGCCATAGGCGGCTCAACTCGGAAGCGGGCTAGCTGTTTGAACGGCCTGCACGACCTGCGTGAAAGCCGCTGGATCCGTAGCCGCCAGATCTGCGAGAACTTTGCGATCGAGGATGATGCCGGCGCCTTTGAGAGCGTGCATCAAGCGCGAATACGATACGCCATTGTTGCGTGCGGCGGCGTTGATGCGAGCAATCCAAAGGTGGCGGAAGTCACGCTTGCGGCGGCGGCGGTGGGCATAGGCGTAAACCCACGCCTTGTGCACGACTTCTTTTGCATAGGCAAAGAGACGAGAGCGGGCGCTGTGAAAGCCCGAAGCGTGCTTGAGAATTCGGTTGCGGCGGCGGCGCGCCTTAAACCCGCGTTTTGCTCGAGGCATTGATATTCTCCGTGTGGCCTTCTTAAGTGGTTGCGATCGGCTGCGTTTGGACGCGCTTTAGCCGTTGAGAAGGCGCTTGATTTTTTTCTCGTGGGTGTCCGAAACCATGTCGTTGTTGCGAAGGCGACGGAGACGCTTGCGCGACTTGTTTATGAGCCCGTGGTTGCCGCCGGCTTTTGAGCGACGAACGCGGCCCCGGCCGGTCAGCTTGAATCGCTTCGCGGCGCTTTTGTTGGTTTTCATCTTCGGCATGACGACTTTCCCATTACTTAAGGGATGGCGGAACCGCGGTTTATGGTCAAAAAGGCGAGTCTTGTCAAGCAACCCTTCGAAAGCCAACCATCACGCTGAAGCGATGGCCATGAAGGCATCGGCGAGCTTTTTCATGGTGACTGCGGCGCGCGCTTCGGCCTCCGCAATTGGCTCTTTTTCGCTCATGGCTTCGCGAACGTCGAAGTAAAACTTTGCTTTTGGCTCCGTGCCGCTCGGGCGTGCAATCACGCGGCAACCGCTTGCGAGCTCGAAGGTGAGCACGTCGCTTTTCGGCAGTGTGATCGGCGTGCTTTCGCCAGTGTTCGTGGTGCGGACTCGCCCGAGGTAGTCGCGAACGGCAACGACCTCGTGGTTGCCAATGACTTTCGGCGTGCTTTTTCGCAGGCGCGCCATGATGGCGCGGAGCTCGGCTGCGCCCTCGGCGCCCTTGCGTGTGACGCTCACCTGCGAGCTGACGAAAAGGCCGTAGCGCCGGTAAAGCGACTCGAGGTGGGCGATTACATTTGTGCCCTTTGCACGCAAAACCGCAGCAAGCTCGGCGAACAGCACCGCGGCGCTGATGCCGTCTTTGTCGCGAACGAGCTCGCCCACGGTGTAGCCGAGCGCTTCTTCGTAGCCGAAAACGAAGTGGAGGTTTTCGCTTGCCTTCAGATCCATGGCGCGGTTCGCAATCCACTTGAAACCGGTCAAAACTTCTTCGTAACGAACCGACAAATCACTGGCAATGACGCCAAGCATAGGCGACGAAACAATGGACACCAGTACAAGCGGAGTGCCTTTTGATGCATTCGACGCATGAGTGGAGTGGCTTTCAATAAGGCCGCCCGTCAATAAGTAATGCCCGAGCAGCACACCAACCTGGTTGCCCGTGAGCTGCTGGTAGCCGCTTGGCGAAGAAGCATTGGGCACCGCAATCGCGAGCCTGTCAGCATCGGGATCATTGGCAATGACGAGATCGGCCTTTTTCGTTCTTGCAAGCGCAAAAGACAGATCCATCGCGCCTTGTTCTTCTGGATTCGGAAACTTTACGGTGGGGAAGGCGCCGTCGGGTAGCTGCTGCTCGGGCACGGTTGTGACATGGGAAAACCCTGCCTGGGCGAGCGCAAGGCGTGTGAGCTTGTCGCCAACGCCGTGAAGAGGCGTGTACACGATATCGAAATCACGCTGACCGTCACTTCGCACGGAAAGCTTTTTGACCTCGGCGAGGTAGGCCTTTTCGAGATCGTCGCCAAGGATCGTGACAAGACCCTTTTTGCAGGCTTCATCGAATGGCATGCGCGCGACGTTTTTCGCATCGGGTGCGCGCTCGATCTGCTGCGCAATCCCCACGTCGGTCGGAGGAACGATTTGCGCGCCGTTGTTCCAATAGGCCTTGTAACCGTTATACTCGGGCGGATTATGGCTTGCCGTGATCATGACACCGGCCGAGCAGCCAAGGTGCGTGACAGCAAAAGCCAACATGGGCGTTGGCTCGACTTCGGTAAACAGCGAACACGGAATGCCGGCCGCCGCGAGAACGCACGCGGTGTCGGTGGCGAGCTCGCGGCTCATGTGGCGACCGTCGAACGCAATAACGACGCTGCCTTTGGCTTTTGAATCTTCGAGGTAGCGGGCCAGCCCCCATGTCGTGCGAATGACGACGGCGCGATTCATGCGGTTGGGACCTGCGCCAAGGATGCCGCGGAGCCCTGCGGTGCCGAACTCGAGCGAGCCCGCAAACCTGTCGGCGAGATCGGTTTTGCTGATGTCGGGCGAATCGACCAACGCTTCGATTTCAGCGCGTGCAACGGGATCGGGATCGTTTTCGGCCCACTTTTTTGCGCGGGCAACGAGGTCAGTCGTAGCGGCTTGGTCGCTCATGAGACTTACCACTACCATAGCTTTCATGGCTTTGGATCGATGCTTGCTTACACCCAAACAATAATGCGATGGACAAACCGCGGCTGCTCATCGTGGAAGACGACGACCATTTGCGCCGTAGCCTCGTTCGATCGCTTCGCCCCTGGTACGTGATTGACGAGGCCAGCGATGGCAAAGACGCCTCAGAGCGGTTGACGAGCAAAAGGTTCGACGTGGTTCTGAGCGACATCAACCTGCCGCAAGTCTCCGGTGTCGATTTGCTGCGCCTCGTGCGTGACTGCGATCTCGACGTACCGGTGATTCTGATGACGGGGCAACCAAGCCTTGATACGGCGATCGAAGCCATCGATCTCGGCGCTTTTACCTATCTCAAAAAGCCCTTTGAACAAGGCGCTCTCGAGCGTGCTCTCGGCCGTGCGAGCAAGCTCGGTAGGCTGGCGCGCATGAAACGCGAAGCCTTGGCCTCTTTTGGCGATCGCGCAGCGCTCTCAGGCGATCGGGCCGGGCTCGCGGCAAGCTTTCAACGTGCGCTCGATTCGCTGTGGGTCGCGTTCCAGCCGATTCTCGACGGGCAGACCCAGAAAACTATCGGGTTCGAAGCGCTGCTCCGGTGCAAGGAGCCGTCGATGCCAACGCCCACCGCGGTCATCGAGGCGGCCGAGCGGCTCGGCCGCGTGCACGATCTCGGTCGGCAGGTGCGCGAATGTGCAGCGTCGTCCTTTACGCCGACCGATCCGAACGTCCTGCTTTTCGTGAACGTTCACGCCGCCGAGCTCGACGATCAAGAGCTTTATTCGCCGAATGCGCCTCTTGTGAAGCTCGCGTCGAACGTCGTTCTCGAAGTAACCGAGCGTGCAGCCCTCGACGACGTTGCCGACACGCGTCGTCGTGCGCGCAAACTTCGCAATCTTGGCTACCGTATCGCGGTGGACGATCTTGGTGCCGGTTACGCGGGGTTGACGACGTTTGCGAACCTCGAGCCCGAGGTTGTCAAGCTCGATATGTCCCTTGTGCGCAACATTCAGGACTCGCCGGTGCGTAGCCGCATCGTCGAAGGAATCACAGACTTGTGCCGCTCGCTCAGCATGAAGGTGGTGGCCGAAGGTATCGAGACAATGCACGAATTTCGGCAGATAAAAGAGCTTGGGTGCGACTACCTTCAGGGGTTTCTGTTCGGCATGCCGGAGCCCGTTCTCATAAATGGGGTAGAGCGGTAAACGCGCGGTTTATAGTTTGGCTGATGTTTGCGTTTGCCCTTCGACGCATGGCTTGGGCGATCCCCACGCTCGTTGGGCTAAGCGTGGTTGTCTTTTTCTTGACGACGCTCTGGCCCGATCCCCAAGACGGCGGCGGTCATGCCGACCTGGCCGCGCGGCTGCGCACGGGCGAGCTGCGGCGCGCCCGCTTTGCCGACTTGCCACGCTTTTTCAACAGTGCGCCCAAGGACGTCCGCGCGCACGTCAACGCTTGCATTATGCACATCGTGGCTTCCGACGACGACGCGACCCTGTGCGAAGCCCGCCTTGCAACACTCGGCGGCGCGGCCTTGCCTCACCTTCTGCCGCGCATGGGCGATCTCGCGCCCGATGCGCGCGGGCGAATCGCTGTCGCGCTCGCACCGGTCGCTCGTCGCATGGGCATCGGCACCGAAGAAGTGCTGACCGATCCGAATCGGGCAACAAGATTTTGGCGGCGCTTTTGGGCGGATCGCTCGGTTGATTTCACCCGTCCGGCCGTGCGCCGTTCGCTCCGCCGCCTCGAAACGCGTGCGAGCGAATCACTCGAGGAAGGTCTGAGGCTCGTCGACACCTTTGCCCTTGCCGATCTCGTCGAGGCCCTTGGTCGGACCACGAACACCAAGGCTCTTTCGAGGCTCACACGCGTTCTTTCGCACGCCACGTCGAGGAGCGCGATGGTCGCCGAAGATGCCGATCGAAACGAAGCCCAGGCCGTCGTGTCGGGATGGCTGTCGTGGTGGTACGTGCACGAAGCCGATTACGTCACGTTCGAGGGCGGCGACAAGATCGCCGCAAGCCTTACCGAAACTCGTTACGCGAAGTGGATGCTTGGCGCAGTCACCGGGCAGCTCGGTCTATCGACACGCGATGGCGTGCCGATCGCGCAAAAACTCGCCGCGCGCGCGCCCATCACGCTCGGCATGGCGGTGGTCGCACTTCTGGTGGCATTCGCTGTCGCGATTCCCGTTGGCGTGCTGACCGCGTGGTGGCGTGGGCGTTCGATCGACGTGGTTGCAAGCGTACTTTTGCTCGCGGTCTACTCGATGCCAACATTCCTCGTGGCCCAGCTCCTTGTGGTATTCAAAAGCGCGTCGGGCTTTGTCCTGCCGGTGCTCGCGCTCGCTACCGTTTCTGTCGCGGTGATGACGCAGCAGCAGCGCGCGTCAATGATTGAAGCGATGGGCGAAGACTACGTGCGTGCGGCGCGAGCCAAGGGAGCGCGCCCAATTCGCGTCGCAATCGTTCATGCGCTTCGCAACGCTCTCATGCCCACGGTCACTCTCGCGGGGTTGCAGCTTCCTGTGCTCATCGGCGCGGCGTTCGTTGTCGAGGAAGTCTTCGATATTCACGGCATGGGCTGGGAAACCCTGCGTGCCATCGAGGTGCAGGACATCGGGTGGATCGTCGCGGTCACGCTTCTCTGCGCCGTGGTAACCACAGCGTGTTTTACCGTCAGCGAAGTTGCTTATGGCTTGCTCGACCCGCGGGTGCGCCAGAAACAATTGGGCAATCGAGATCTGGCTTGAGCGGTTGATGATGAACGCGTTACGTCTTTGCGAACTCGGTGATCTTAGTAAGATTTGCCTCGCTCGATGTGCGGCAGGTTTGGTAATTACGCGCTGATGCGTTTGGTACTTCTCTTGTTGGCGGCGTTTGCGGCGTTGCCAGCATGCTTGAAGGCGTCCGACACGACGGTGACAATCGAGAATCGCTACCCGTCTTCGCAGAGCGCGCTCGTCATCTACCGTGCATCGTACAAAGAAGTTGGCGAAACACCGGGCGACACTGGCGCTGCGTTCAACCAGCCGATCATGCCGGGCGACGCTTCGGATCCACAACCCGTGGTTGCCGCTTCGGACAATCCGGCCTACGTGCTGCTCGCGCCGGGGTGGAGCTCCGAAAGCCTATCGCCTCCGACCTCGTTTGTGGTTCTCAGGTCGCGCGCGGGCTTTGCCGTCAATTATGGCGATGCCCTTCGCATTCCGGTCGACGATATCGCGTTCGAGGGCCATTGCGAAGCTGGCAGCGTGCTGCTTCAAGCCGACGCCGACTTCATCACGCAGCGCATTTTCCCAGTGGAATTTGTAAATATGCACTACGACGCTGCGACGTGCACCACGACGCCAGGTGACTCCGGTGCACCCTAGAATAGAACGCGGCAAACGCGGGCTGTTCGCCGTCTTGGTAGGTCTGGCCTTGGCTCTTCGCGCGTCGCCCGCGACGGCGCAGGCGGCGCCCCCTGCTGGCCACGAGGACGAGGCGTTCGACATCATGAACCTGCTCGCCCAACATGGCCTTCATGATCTCGACGACGAAGCGTGGAACATTTATGGCCAGTTTACGTACATTGCGAGCCAAAAATTCGCGTTCCATGCAAAATACACAAATTTGAACGGCAGCGTGAATTCGCTCGTGCCAGGGGCCGAGCGAAGCTTCACGGCAACGTTCACGCCTTTCTTCGCGCTCAAGCTCTGGCCCGGCGGCGAGGCCTATTTCGTTCCTGAAGTGATTGCCGAGCGGCCGCTTTCGGATCTGCGCGGCATTGGCGGTTCGATCCAAAATTTCGAGCTTCAGAAAAGCGGTGGGGAAGTGCCGCAACTCTATCGTTCGCGCATTTTTCTTCGGCAAACAATCGGGCTTGGCGGCAAGCGAATCAAGCAGGAGTCCAATCCGATGCAGCTTGGTTCGACGGTCGACAGTCGGCGTATCGTGCTCACGGCCGGAACGTTCACGGTTCTCGACGTCTTCGACCGAAACAACGTCACCTGGGATCCACGTCAGACATTTCTGAACATGGCATTCATGACCCACTCGTCGTGGGACTTCGCCGCGGACGCGCGAGGCTATTCGCTCGGCGCCGCCGCCGAGCTTTATTGGGATGATTGGGCGCTGCGCATCGGGCGCATGGCACCGCCGGCCCAGCCGAATCAGCTACCCATCGTCATCGACTACTTGCACCAATATGCGGATGCGTTCGAGCTCGAACACGATCACAAGCTTTTCGGGCAGCCCGGTGCGGCCCGACTGCTCGCCTATCGGAATCACGAAATCGTGGGTCGTTTCAACGAGGCCATTGCCGCGTACGAAGCCGACCCTGCGGGAAAAAATGCCAAGGCTTGCACGGGGTTCAACTACGGATCGGGCAATGCGACTGCCCCCGATCTTTGCTGGGTTCGAAGACCGAATACGAAAGTAGGAATTGGCATCAATCTCGAACAATATGTAGCAAAAGACATTGGCTTTTTCTTTCGCGGAATGATTGCCGACGGAAGAACCGAAGTCGATGCCTTCGATCCCGCGGACCGATCGCTTTCGTTTGGCGGCGTGGCCAAAGGCTCGGCGTGGCATAGACCTTTCGATGTTACGGGCGTGGGTTTTGCCTCGAGTTGGATTTCAAAAGAGCATGCTCGTTATCTCGCGATGGGCGGCGTGGACGGCTTCGTGGGCGACGGCGCGCTGACGAAAGCGAGCGAACGCGTCATCGATTTGTTTTACAGTGTCAATTTCCTCAAAGCCATTTGGCTGACAGCCGATTACCAACATCTTTGGAATCCAGGATTCAACTCCGACCGCGGCCCGGTGAACATTCTGAGCGGGAGGGTCCATGCGGAGTTTTAGAGTCCTGCTCGCTGTCTGCGCGTGCGCGCTCGTGACATGTGTGACATGGATTTCACCTGCGAACGCCGAGCCGCAAGCTCTCGGTTTCGGTGTCGAGCGATTTTATCCCTCATCCCCAGGAGCTGGCTGGTTCGTGCTCGATTCGCTCGATATGCACGGCGGCCTCGGCGGCGTCATGGGGCTCACGCTCGGTTATGCGCACAATCCGCTCGTGATTGACCACAGCGGGCAGCACCTTGCTGTCGTGGCAAATCAGGCGATGGCCAACTTCGGTTTTGCCGTTACCTACGATCGCTTCCGGCTTTCTACGAACTTCAATGTGCCGCTCGTCATCAAAGGCCATGATGGAACAGCCCTTGGTGCCCAGTTTACGGCGCCCGCGGTCGATCTGGCGAGAACGCCCGACGTGATGGCCGACGCGCGCATTGGCTTTGATGCTCGCCTTGTGGGTGACGAGAAAAGCGCGTTTCGATTAGGAACCGGCGTGGCCGTTTTCGTGCCCAACGGCGAACGCGAAAACTACCAAACCGACGGCTCATATCGGGCGATGTGGCGTGTGCTCTTTGCTGGTGACGCTGGTGGTGCGAACAACCAAGGTCTCTTCACGTACGCAGGCCACCTTGGTGTGCATCTTCGTCCGCTCGACGATGCGTCCACTCCAGAAAGCCCGCGCGGCAGTGAGCTGCTTTTTGCCGCTGGCGGCGGCGTGCGTCTTCCTTTCAACGGCGGCGCTCACATGCTCGTAATAGGCCCCGAGGTTTTCGGAGCGAGCGCGTTTCGCGCGCTGCTTGGACAGCGCACAACCGCGCTCGAGGGCCTTGTTTCTGGGCGAATTGAAGGCACGGCCGACGATGGCGCCCAGGTTCGCTTCAAGCTTGGGGCTGGCGCGGGGCTCGACCCCCATTTTGGCGCGCCCGCCTTCCGCATGATCTTTGGCATCGAAGTGTTCGATCGAGGCAATCGCCACCGGTTCAAGTGAATCGGGCGCCTGAATCGGCCAATTGAATCGAGAAACGATCGCGGGGACGTCGAGGGAGCAGGCGATGTACAGTCGGTGTCCACAGCGATGATTGTGCGCATCTGGGTAAAGAATTTCCGAATGCTGCAAAGCAACCGCGTAGATCTCCAGCGGTTCGCTGTGCTCGTCGGGCGAAACGCGTCGGGCAAAAGCACGCTCATGTCGGCGCTGCGTTTTGTGAGTGTAGTGCTCTCCGACGGCGTTGAACGGGCGATCGATGTTGCGCTCGATGGATCCGGCGCGAGCTTTCGTGATCTCTGCTTCGATGAGAACAAGCCCATCGCCATCGCGCTCGAGGTGAAGCTCCAGGAGGGCCGCTATCGCTATGAGCTCGAGGTCGGTCCGATCGATAGCGGCGCTCTTGCCATCGCGCACGAACACTTCTTCGTCCTGCCAAAGGAATTAGAGGACGCGGTTGCCGTATCCTCCGAACTGAAAAGTGATTTCGGCGATCTCAAAGGCGACGAAATCATTCACCAGAAAATCCCTAAAGGGTGGCGAAAAGTCGTTAGCAAAACGGCAGAAGGCAGCGTCAACTTTCGAGACGAGAACGAAAAGAAGACGTGGAATACCAATTTTCGCTTCAGTCCAACACGTTCGGCACTCGGCAACATCCTCGAAGATGCCGATCGTTTCCCGGGTGCCATTGCCGTACGCAATCTCTTGCGCGACGGCGTCAGGATGATCGAACTCGATTCGCACAAACTCCGAATGCCGTCGCCGCCGCGCAGTGCGGCTACGCTCTCCAACGACGGCGGAAACCTCGCGGTTGCCGCGCACGCTCTCAAAGGACGTGATCTCGTTGCCTTCGACCAGTGGATGGCTCACGTGTCCGATGCCATCCCGGGCCTCACATCGATTGACACGTGGGAACGCCCGGAAGACAAGCACGTTGTGCTGCGCGCATATTTCGATGGAAACCATACCGATCCCGTGCCGTCGTGGCTCCTCTCCGATGGCACGCTGCGTCTGCTCGCTCTTTCGCTTCTCGCGTTCGCAGAGCCTGAAGAACCGGGTCTATGTCTGGTCGAAGAGCCTGAGAATGGCCTTCACCCTCTTGCGATTCAATCGGTGTTTCAAGCGCTCTCTCAAATGCGTAAAACGCAAGTTTTTATCGCAACACATTCCCCGGTGTTTCTCGCGCAAACGTCGCTCGATGAGGCGCTTGTCTTCCGTCGAACGGACCATGGAACATCGCAAATTCTGCGTGGTCGCGAGGTCGCCGATCTCGGTGGCTGGAAAGGGCGAGTCATACTTGCCGATCTGTTCGCAACCGGAGTCCTCTGATGGGTGACATCGGGCGGATCGCGCAGGCGTTGGTCGACTGGTTCGGCGCCCCATGAACCGCGCTTCCGGACGATCTCGCGTGGTTCGTGCAGCGATGATCGTGTCGGCACTGTTCGTAGCCACTGCCATTTTCGCCGATTTTCTCGCGAGCGATCTGCCGATTGTGAGCAAAACGGCCGGCAAAATTTGGCTCTTTCCGAACGTTACCCAGCCGTCTGCACTTACCAGCATGTCTCCGAGCGAACGAGCCAGCCAAACCGACTGGCAGCTGCCAGCCCTCGTTGCCCATGGCCCATGGGTTGGCGATGCAAATCCCGAGGCGCGTCTACGCGGTCCTTTTGCACTTCCCGGACACCCCTTCGGCACCGACCGCGCAGGGCGTGACGTTTTCGCGCGCTTGGTTCATGGCGCGCGAAATTACATCGTGTTCGCACTTGCCGCGGTCGCAGCATCCCTCCTTCTTGGCGGGCTGCTGGGGGGCCTTGCCGGCATCTTTGGCGGCATCACGGACGCCGTGGTGAGTCGGACGATCGAAACCATCTCTGCTTTCCCCGTGCTCGTCCTCGTTCTCGGCGTTCAAGCTGCAGTTGCACGTGCGAGCATTACAACTCTTTTTTTTGCGATTGCGCTGACGCGTTGGCCCCAAATTGCTACGATGGTGCGTTCCGAAGTGATTCGGATCGAGACGCGCGACTACGTCATGGCTGCGCGTGCACTCGGGGCCTCGCCGTGGCGTGTTCTTCGGCGACACGTCGCACCGAACATTCGCGGACAGCTCGCGGCTCTTGGCGCGTTTGGCATTCCAGCGGTCGTTCTCATCGAGGCTTCGCTCGATTTCTTGGGGTTCGGCGTGAGCGCGCCGTCGTGGGGCGAAACGATGAGTGAGTTCCGCCACGCCACTCATGCCTGGTGGCTGCTCGCCTTTCCCGGTCTTCTTCTTTTCATCATGGTCGTGGCGATGAATATCGTTGGCGAAGCGCGACGTGCGCGCCTCGACCCGCGCGGAAGCTAGCCAACTACACTACTGAACTACTGAAGTACGATTTCCTGCACCACTTCCATTTTTTGCATGTCAAATTTAACGAGAAAAGACTTTCCGGCTCCAGGAGCTGTCGCATGCTTGTCGTCCTGGTGAGAAACCCTAAAGACGACAATGTCCTGGTTGGCCGGTTTTGAGTCAATGGTAATCTCATAGACATTCTCGTTCCATGCGTATTGCTTGCCGACATACTGTTTGATGACTTTTTCGGCTCTGGCTATGCCGTCATGATTGATGATCACAGCGTTTCCCTCGCTTGTGCTGTTGGACCAATGGACAGATTGACAGCTAGACTGGCAGCCAATGGCTCCTGCCATGAGCAGTTTGGCAAAATGACGATAAAGTATTCTCATGGTGTTCTCAACTTCGCATCGAAGATGGCACGTCCGATACCCTTACGGTTGGACATGGTGCAGAGTGCAAAGGATTTGGGGGAGGTTGTCAGACAGCCCACGTAGGGAGGAGGGACGGAGAGCTGAAGGAAAGGGATAAGTCCGCAACGACGAGTCGTCGACGAGGGGCTTGGTTCCCAGCAGGGAATGCGTTACGACAAGCCCCTCATGCATATTTTCGGCGGTTCGAAGAGCCCCGGCGGAGCCTCGCCAGGGCCAAGCAAGCCAACCAGCAATGAGCTGTTGCCGTATGTGACAGAGCGAGATTTCGAGCAGCAGGTGCTGCTCAGCGAAATCCCAGTGCTCGTCGAGTTCATGACCGAACGGTCGCAGTCGTGCAAAGCGATCGAGCCCGAGGTTATTGCCTTCGCGAAAGAGATGAGCGGCAAGCTTAGCGTCGTGAAAGTAGACATCGAAAAATCATTAAATTTAGCACGACAACTACGCCTTCAGCAAGTGCCAACATTCATGCTGTTCGTCGATCAGCGCCTTGGTGACGCGCAGGTTGGGCCGCTCGACAAGAAACAGCTTCGTGCGATGGTCGAGCCGTTTTTGCCTCGCCAGGAAGGTGCTATCAAACCGCGCGAGCTCGCCGAGCTAATCAAGCGTGGGGCAGTGGTTGCCGTTGATGTGCGCGATGCATCGGCGTTTGGGCGCGCACACCTTCCGGGCGCCAAAAGCATGCCCGAGACCGAGATCGCAACGCGGCTCGCCGAGCTTTTCATGCTGCCGGGGCAACCGGTGCTATACGATCGCTCCGGCGACAGAACGAAAGAGCTTGCGGCAACCATGGCCGAGCAAGGCGCACCGGTCGCATTCCTTGAAGGTGGCATTCTCGCGTGGGAGACCGAGGGGCTTCCCGTCGAGCGGCGTTGATGTAAGGATTGGAGGGGCCGCGTGAAACCGCGGAAAGGCCTTGCCGTGACGAGCTCACAGAATTTGGACCGATCGCGAGGGAACGCGAAGCCCGGGCGGGGCAGCTCGCGATCAGGGGCAAACGAGGCAAGCAAGATCGGCTTGGAGCACTTCCGAAGCGTGTTTTCCCAGCACATGGTGAAGTGTGGGCTCCACTCGACGAATCAGCGAAAGCTTATTGTCGAGACTTTTTTCCATGTGCCAAACCACGTAAGCATCGAAGAATTGCTCGCCGAGGTGCGCGGCCACGATCCAAAAGTTGGATATGCCACGGTGTACCGCACGCTGAAGCTGTTGTCCGAATGCGGGGTCGCGCTCGAGCGCAAATTCGGTGACGGCCTTACCCGCTATGAGCTTGCCGATAAGGAATCGCATCATGATCATCTTATCTGCGTCGAGTGCGCGAAAATTGTCGAATTCGAAGAGCCGGAAATTGAAGTTTTGCAGGCGCGCGTGGCTGCGCGTTATGGCTTTACGTTGAAAAGCCACAAGCACGAGATGTACGGCACGTGCACCGAATGCCAGAAGAAGATGCCTCGTCGCTTGTAGGGGCGCGATTCATCGCGCCCCCGGTATCGCCCAATGGTACGATTTTCAAAAATGGCGGTCGGGCGCCATGAATGGCGCCCCTGCCTTGTCGAGGGCGGCTTCGCATGTCAAAATTGACTTCTCTTAAACAGGAGTTTTTTTGATGCGTGCGTCTTTTATCGTGACGGCTATCTCTTCATTGGTTGCGTCGGTTGTCTTTGCGGCCGCGTGCTCCTCGCCCAACACCGTGACCAACACTGACGCTGGCCCAAGCTCGGGCGGCAATGTAGGTACGAATTTTACCGTTCCCGACTCGGCTTGCCCGAGCTCCGACGACTGCGTGTCGTGCTGCGTGAACAACCATCTCGACGGTGCAACCGTTTACAACAGCGCGTGGGGCAATTGCGCGTGCTTTGGCACGAACGTTACCGGTGGCGGGGCCGGTCCGTGTGCCACGGCATGTGAAAATACGCTCTGTGTGAACCAAGCCGCTGATGACAATTGCTTTACATGCCTGTACCAAGTTCTGGATAATGCCTGCAACGCTGCCGTGGTCAACGCTTGCAACGGAAACAGCGATTGCGTGTCGTATGTAAATGATTGCCAAAACAATTGCCCCCAACAGTAGCAAGTTTGGCAAATTTGCGGCCGCATGTCGCATGACGAGATCTTCGCCCATTGGCTCCCCTGCGCTGAAGATGTATGAGAGGTGCCATGTCGAAAGCGTTTGCACTCGCGCCCTTGCTGATCCTGCTAGTCGTATGTGTAGGGTGCAAAGAAGAGAAGGAGAAACGATCTGCGCCGCCCCCGCCTCCCGCTACATCAGTGGCAAAGGCAGGTGCGTGCGCCGATGGCGGTGGCAAGCTCACCGATTCCGTGTCGGCCACCTTCTTCCCGACGACCATTGGCGGATACTGCATCGATCCGCAAGGCGAGATGCGAACGTACGGCGAGAAAGGCAAGTATTCTGCCGACGACATTGCCACAACCGCGTTTGACGGCGAATACGAAGTTTATAAGCGATTCGGTATCAAGCGCCTCGTGTCGCTTCATTACATTGACGGCAGCGGCAAAGGTGGCAGTGTCGAAGTGTACTTGTCGCAATTCGGCGATACCGCGGGTGCCTATGCCATGTACACGCTTCGTGTCGTTGCGGGCGATCCGGACGATCCCTCGACGCCGAAAGTGCTTGCTGCCACGGCCGCTGGTGCCATCGGCACCGGGCGTGCTTACGTGTGGCGCGGGCAGTATCTCGCCGAGCTTCAGTACGTCAACGAGCAAGAGTCGCCGACCGAGCTCGCGAAGTCTTCGGAGACCATTCTCTCGGCCATCGGCATCGACATGGGCGAGCGATTGCCAGGACCGAAAACCCTTCCGCCGGCCGCGCAAGCCTTGCCAACGGGGAATCTCATTCCGAATGGTATCGTATTCTCTCCGAAAGACGTCCTCGCGTACAAGGGGGTTGGCCCTGCCGCAATGGGCTTTTACAAGAATGTTTCGCTGCGTTGGCGCGTTTTATCGATTGTCAAAGACGATATCGATCAGGCCAAAGACGTCTTCAAAACAATCAAAAAAACGCCTGGCATGCTTCCTATAGCCGGCGTCGGCGACGAAGGTGTGCGCGTGCTCGTGTCCACGTCGAGTGAGGCAAGCGAGGCAAACGCGAAGAGCGTAACTGCGGGACCAAAGATCGAGTTCGTGGTTGCGCGAAAAGGTAACGTCGTTTGGGGCGTGGGCAACGAGGAATACGCTCTGCATACGGAAAAGGCGAACCTTTCAACCGACGCATTGACGACCATCCTGAAAGATCTCGTGGCAACCCGTGTGCCTACCTCGCCCGCTGCTGCTTCTTCTTCGAAGAAGTAGACACGGCGGTGCGTTCGAAGCAGGCATTTTCGATGCGCCGGGTTTTGCGCACGAGCGCGCTTTCGGCAACGAAGCGTGCCGTCACCGGATCGTGATACCCGCTCGCGTTTGGCAAGTCGGGCTTGTAGGCTTGGTGGTAGCGAATGATGCGGTGCATGAAGTGGTCGCGCACCCATTTGCCGACGAGCGATGCAAGAGCCACAATCGCGCACGAGTCGTCGGCGTCGCGAACAAACGCAAGGCGCCCAACACCGGCGACCTCATATTCGCTGCGTGCACGGCTTTCGATAAGTGTAGTGTGCATAAATTTCGAGAGCGGGCCAAAATGCTTGCCGTAGAAGTCGAAACCGCCCACTTTGCCACAAATGGCGTAAATTTCGGTGGCGGCATCCTCGCGTGCGGCGAGCGTAAGGAGCTCCATGGTGTGAAGGTCGAGATCGAAGCGCGACAAGCCGCGTGCGGCTCCCTCGTTCAGTGTTCGTGTGCAGAGGGCAACGGTGCGCACTCGCAGAATGTGCACGCCCGCGTTCGCAAGGTGCGCGAGATCGTCTTCGCATGCACGCAAAAGGTCGCTTTCTGCGACGAAGCTTTCGTCATCGGCTCCCGAGCAGAGATCGCTGTGGTGCGAGGGGCAGGGGGCGCGATGCCCATGTTCGCATCCGTGCATGATCGAACCAATTAGCTCGCGTGGCGTTTTTGCCGAATTGCCGGCGCTTGTGGCAAGCACGCGCGCCCATGCTTCACCAAGGGCATTGTCGCTATAGGCGATGAGTTTCTTTGAGTCGCCAATGCGCGCGCCGAGCGCTCCTCGAGCGCACGTTGTGACAAGCTTCGCACCTGTTTCGTCGCATGTGTGGGCAAGGACGCTCGTGACAACCATGGGCCCAAGACGTGGCCCCACCCCATTTTCATCGATACCCACGTAGTAACGGCCCATCCATAGGGGTCTAGTAAAAAGGGGAGGACGAAACAGCGTTGACGGAAGGAGCCCCGATGTTTAAGGTGCCTCGCCGCTCAAGCGGCACATGGTGCTTGGGGGCTCACCTCAGCCCGAATGTCGAGAGGACCGAGGCACGTCCGATGAACAAGCAACAGCTCAAGAAGTTCAAGACGCTGCTCACCGAGAAGCGCGACGAAATTGTCAAGAAGGCCAAGCAAACGCTCGAAGAGGACATGTCCCTCGATGCGAACGACCTTCCCGACGAGATGGATCTCGCCTCGAGCGAGTACTTGCAATCATTCACCTTCCGCCTTCGTGGTCGCGAGAAAGTCTTCCTCGACAAAATCGAGAAGGCGCTTCGCAAAATCGACGACGGTACCTTTGGCACATGCGAAGAGTGCGCCGAAGAAATATCGCTCAAGCGCCTTGAAGCACGGCCCGAGACGAATCTCTGCATCCGCTGCAAGGAAGATCAGGAGCGGATCGAGAAGGACTACACATAACCCACACCAGGCACTCCATGGGTGAGCACGCATTTCAGGCCGAAGTTGGGCGAGTTTTGTCGCTCGTTATCAACTCTCTTTACAGCAACAAAGAGATCTTTCTCCGCGAGCTCGTGTCGAATGCGTCCGACGCACTCGACAAGCTTCGTTTCCGATCGATCACCGAGCCGGCGTTGCTCGAAGGCGAGCCGGCTCTCGTGATCACTTTGCGCGCCGATCGCGAGCGGGGCGTTCTTGTCATCGAAGACACAGGCATCGGTATGACCGAGGCCGAACTCGTCGACAACCTTGGCACGGTCGCGCGTTCGGGTTCGATCGAGTTTCTCAAGCAACTCGAGCAAAACGCGCATGACCAGAAAGGCGACGAGCAAAACCAGCAAGCCGAAAAGAAAGGCCTCTCGCTCATCGGGCAGTTCGGCGTCGGCTTCTACAGCGCTTACCTCGTTGCCGATCGAGTGGAGGTAACATCGCGCGCGGCAGCAGCCAACCAAGCGTGGCGATGGTCGTCGAGCGGCAAAGACACATTTTCGATCGAGCCCGCTGAGCGAAGTGCGCGTGGCACGTCAATCGAGCTAACGTTGAAGGTCGACCAGAAACACTTGCTCGACGAGTGGACTTTGCGCGACTTGGTGCGCCGCTATTCCGATTACATTGCGTATCCAATCGAATTCGAGAGTGTGAAAGAAGGCAAAGCCACGCGCGAGGTTTTGAATCAAGCAAACGCGCTGTGGCAACGGCCGAAGAGCGAAATCACAGACGAACAATACGAAGAACTCTATCGCCATCTCACCCACGCGCCCTACGGGTTCGAAGGGCCGCTTGCCCGTACGCACTTCCGGCTCGAAGGAACGGTGGAAGCGGTCGGCTTGTTGTGGCTACCGAAAAGCGCTCCGTTCGATCTCGACGATCCGCGGTCACAGCGAGGCATGAAGCTTTTTGTCAAGCGCGTGCTCGTGATGGATGATTGCGACGCGCTGGCTCCGCAGTGGCTAAGGTTTGTGCGTGGCTTGGTTGATGCCGAAGACTTGCCGCTCAACGTTTCGCGCGAGCTTTTGCAAGAGTCGAGCACACTACGAACGATAAAAAAGCAAGTTACCAAACACGTAGTCGACCTTCTCGATGAGATTGCCAATAGTCAAGTAGGCGATTATCAAACTTTTTGGGGAGCTTTTGGGCGCATCTTGAAAGAGGGCCTTGTCGTCGACGCCGAGTGGAAAGATCGCATTGCCAAGCTCACGCGATGGTCCTCCACGCGCGGCACCGATCTCGTGTCGCTCGGCGAATATGTCGCCGCCATGAAAGAAGACCAAAACGCGATTTACTACATTACGGGTGAGTCGCGGCCAATGCTCGAGGGGTCACCGTACATCGAGGCAATTTGTGCGCGAGGTTACGAAGTGCTCTTGATGACCGACGCCGTAGACACATGGGCAGCCGATGCCATTGCGGAATTCGACGGCAAAAAGCTTGTGAACGCGATGCGCGCCGATGTGCCATTGCCCAATGACAACGCGGCCGACAATACGAATGAGGCCGCAAAAAATATGGGCCCGCTCATCGAGATTGCGAGCAAAGCGCTCGAAGGCAAGGTCAAAAGCATCACCACGTCGACGCGCTTGCTAAAGTCGCCAGCTTGCCTCGTGCTCACAGCGGGGGCTATGCCCGCGCATCTCGAGAACGCACTACGTCACGCGGGCAAGCAAGTTGCGCGCGGAAGTCGCCAGCTCGAAGTGAACCCAGCGCATCCGGTGGTCGACAAACTTGCGGCGCTCGCGAAGGCAAACAGCCACGATGAGCGGCTTGGCGAGTGGGTGACAGTCCTTTACGAGCAGGCGCTGCTCGCCGAAGGCAGCCCCATTGACGATCCGATTGGGTTTGCGAAGCGTTTAACGGACCTGCTCGGGCAAGCCGTTGGCATCTAGAACGGTTTCAGGTTGACGTGAGCGTGAGCTCGAGGCCGGGGCAGACACGGGGGTCTGCCCCTACGGCCGATCCCGAGGGCGCGATGAATCGCGCCCCTACCACCAACAAAACGCATCTTCGTAGGGGCGGCCCCCTGTGGCCGCCCCTCATCACATACCGACGTGGTTGACCAACGCATGCATGTTCTCTGTAATTGACTTGGTCGTGTCAAGGGTGACGTGCTGTCCGTCCGAAAACTCGCCAGGTGCGATGGGCTCGACCGCGAGGGCGAAGTCGTCCCAGATCGCGCGACGACCGTCGGAAACGCTGCCCTCGCGCTCACGCTTTTCGAGTCGAGCAAGGCAAACTTCGCGTGGGGCGCGGCACTCCACGAAAACGAACGCAGCACCCGCTCGCTCTGCAAGCGCACGCGCCTGTTGTCGTTCGCTCCTACCGCGGAACGTTGCATCGATGATCACGCTGCGCCCTGCTGACAAGACCACGGCAGCCCGGCGCATGGCTTCGGCGTATGTCTTGATGGTGACATCGTAGTCGTAGGGCCCTTCGAACGGAGCCGCGTGCATTGGCTTGGTGGCGTTGACGCCGAGTATGGCTTTTCGCGCGCGATCGGTGTCGACTACGGGCGCGCTCATGCGCTCGGCGAGTGCCTCGGCGATGGTACTTTTGCCCGACGCAATGACACCTCCCACAGCCACGACAGCGGTCGGCAGCATGGACCTGTGAGCACTTGCGAGCGCAAGGGCAAAGTGCGCGCGTGCCTTGGCGTAAGCTTGGGTGCGCGCCTCGTTATTTGTCCTTTGCTCTGCAAGCAGTAGCGAAATTTTCGCGCGAACGGTTGCGCGGTACCCCTCGTAGAAGTCAACGAGTGCATAAAGATCGTAGTCGTCTGCTTCGCGCGCATAACGAGCGACAAAACGCGCTCCGAGATCTGGGCGTCCATGCGCGCTCAAGTCCATCGAGAAAAAGGCAATGTCGGCACACACGTCACCTGAGCGCAGGCGAGTGGAGAATTCGATGCAGTCGAGGACTGTAATGCCTCCCTTCGCTCTGTCGTCGTCATTCGCGGCGTCGTCGTCGAAGTAAACGTGATCGAGCCTTAGATCTCCGTGACCATCGCGAACCATGCCGCGTAGAGAGCGATCGGCAAAGAGATCCTTTTTGGTATCGAGAAAGCCAAGCTGCCAGTGCTCGATCTCACGGGCGTGCTCAATCGAGATTGCAGAACCAACCGTGCCGCGCACGGCATCGAAGTTGTCGCGGACGTTGCGGGCGATATCCGTGGGCGATCCGTAGCTGGCGATGACGTCGCTCGAGGTGCAGCGAGCGTGGAAATCAGCGAGGTGCTTGGCGAGGCGATCGAGGTGAAAAGGTGTGAGCGTCCCGCGCACAAGTCGATGGTCGGCCCGAATCTCGTCGGGTAGGCGGAGCATGTGCACCGCCCAGTCGATGATCTCGTCGTCATTCGCGCCGCCGTTCGAGTGAAAGCGGGCGCGACCGTCCGGGCCAACGCGCACCGGGACGACGCCAAGGTACACCGGCGCCGCGAGCCGTGCATTGAGAACGACCTCGGCTTCGCATGCGCACTTGCGCGCCAAGACCGTCGAGAAGTCGAGAAAACCAAGGCTAACTGGCTTTTTTACCTTGTAAACTTCTCGCTCTGTCATAAATATGTATGATACATGCGTTTCGCACGTTTCGATGCGATCCGGGTGAGGTAGCGGATAGGCCGATGGGCGGGACAGATCGGCACGCATGTCGACTCGCATGCGTTGCAGTTTGCTCGCGTCTGCAGGGCTTACAGCGGCCATTGCGACCGAAGAAGCAGAGAGCATGCCCTTGAAAGCGGTCTAGCTATTACTTTCGGTCGAACTGGAAAACGACCTCGCTTTTTCGCACCAAGCCAAGCTGTTCACGCGCGATGCGCTCGACAGTCGTGGGATTTTCCCGGAGGTTTTTGACATCAACGCGCAGCTTCGCGATGTTGCGATCGAGCTCCGCGTTCTCGTCTTCAACGCCGCGTAGCTCATTTTCTAGGTTGCGCATGCGCGGCAGACCTTCAGGTTCAAGCAAAAGCACCGGTACGGCCACGACGGACATCGTCAAGACGGCGAGAGGCAAGCCGCGGAGCCATGCGTCGGAGGACATTGCTTGAACAACGAACATTAGTCGGGAAGCACGCAATGGACCAGTTCGCGGCGAAAATCGCTAATCTCGCCCTATGCCCATTGGCCAGTCTTGGGAAGCCGTCATCGGCCTTGAAGTCCACGCTCAACTCCTCACGGTTAGTAAGCTCTTTTGCGCTTGCGACACGACCTTCGGCGCGCCTCCGAACACCCATGTTTGCCCAACGTGCCTTGGCCTGCCAGGGGCGTTGCCCGCCCTCAATGCCGAGGCCGTGCGAATGGCGGTCAAAGCCGCTCTCGCTCTTGGTGGCGAAGTGCAGGCACAAAGTCGCTTTGCACGCAAGAATTATTTTTATCCCGATCTTCCAAAAGGCTATCAGATTAGCCAATATGACGAGCCGTTCTGCCTTGGCGGTGCACTCGAAATTACGCTGCCGCCGGCTCGAGGCGAAGGCAATTCTCGCGTCAAGGTGGCTCGCCTCACGCGCATTCACATGGAAGAAGACGCGGGTAAGAATCTGCACGACGTATTTGGTAGCTCGGTCGTCGACCTGAATCGCGCGGGCGTTCCGCTCATCGAAATTGTTGGTGAGCCTGATTTGCGTAGTAGCGAAGAGGCTGCCGAGTACTTGCGTGCGCTGCGCGAAGAGCTCGTTTTTCTCGGTATCAACGACGGCAACCTCGAAGAGGGATCACTGCGGTGCGACGCCAATGTATCGATTCGCCCGGCAGGCGAAAGCAAACTTGGCACGCGTGTGGAGCTGAAAAACATCAATTCGTTTCGCTTCGTCGAAAAGGCCATTGGCTCCGAGATTGAGCGGCAGAAAGACGTGCTCGAAACCGGCGGTCGCGTGGTTGCCGAAACGAGAGGTTGGGATGAGAATACGAATACAACCTATTCGCTTCGCAGCAAGGAAACCGCGCAAGACTATCGCTATTTCCCAGAGCCTGATTTGCCGCCGCTCATGCTCGATAAGGATTTCATCGAACGCATGCGTGCCGAACTCGGCGAGTCGCCGCGCCAAAAGCGTGTGCGCTTCGTCGAAGAACTCGGGTTGACCGCGCAGGCGGCTGCCGTGCTCTCGCAGCACCCGCGGACGAGTGCATTTTTTGAAGAGGCTGCCATGCTTTTTGGCGAGCCGCGAAAGATAGCTAATTTTATCCAAAGCGAAGTTTTACGGGATGTGACAACCCAAGGGTTGCAGGCCAAAATTCCTATTTCATCGCAGCAGCTTGCATCGATTCTAGGCCTTGTTCGGAGCGGGAAAATCAGTGGCAAGCAAGCCAAAGAGCTTTACGCGAAAATCAAATTTACCGGTCACGATCCCGTTACGATGGCACTTGAAGTGGGAATGAGCCAGGTAACCGACCCCAAGGCCATTGAAGAAGTATGCGCGAAAGTCATGGCTGACAATCCGAAACAATTGGCGGATCTGAAAGCGGGAAAGACGGTACTCTTGGGCTTTTTTGTCGGCCAAGTCATGAAAGCAACCAAGGGAAGCGCGAACCCGGAGATCGTCAATACAACTCTTGCGCGCCTGCTCGGAACGGCGCAATGAGAGCGGAGATTGATTTCGAAGGTGCCATGGCACGTACGGCCGCGCGCTATGCACGCGCAACGGATCGGTCGGCCGATCGGCATTTCACGCGCAGCAAACTCCGTCGTGATCCTGTCACGCGTGCGCTAGTCGATCTCGCGTCGACCGGTACATCGAGCGGCTTGGGTGACGTGCTGGATGTGGGCTGCGGCCGCGGCCAACTGGCTCTTTTTCTGCTCGAAATGGACGCTGCGCAGCGGGTGGTTGGCATGGATTGGGATGCCGAGAAAGTCAACCTCGCAAAGCGTGCTGCGGCAGGTCTCGAGGCAACGTTCCAAACCGCGGATGCCATGGTGGAGCCGCTTCCATCGGCCGACACCGTTCTTCTCATCGACGTTCTGCATTACCTGACGATCGACATGCAAAACGCGCTGCTCGCACGCGCCGTCGCGTGCGTTCGTCCGGGGGGACGCCTTGTTGTGCGCGAGGCAAGTTCGGCGTGCGGAGTGCGGTCGGCTCTCACCCTTTTTGTCGAGCGCATTTCGCAAGCGATGAAATTCAACCTTGGAGCGTGCATCGCGCTGCGCGATGTACATCGCGATCTCGTGCCCATACTGAACGCTGCCGGTATGAAGTGCGCGGTGATTGAGTGCTGGCGTGGAACACCTTTCAGCAATCTTTTGGTTGTCGCGGAACGACCCACATAGGGCACCCCACAAGGGGTGCCCCTACATCCAAACACGCAAAATCGTAGGGGCGGCCCCCCGTGGCCGCCCCTCTACCGACCAGGCGGTTTGAGCGGCAATACCGACGACGACAGCGGCGGAGGCGGAACTTTCCCGCTGGGGCGCGAGTCGACAATGCCGTCGCCGGTTTCGATCGACATAAGTGCCATGAAAATGCGATCCATCCCGAGTTCGAGGGCGCCATCTTTCTGAAACAGCCCCGCAATGCGCACAAGACGAAGCGCGGTTGTTTTTCCGAGCTCCGCGGTCTCGCGCTCGAGAAATGCCTCGAACGTTCCGAAGCCTTTGGCTTCGTAGAGGCGTTTTGCCTGGATATCGCGCAAGACAACACCTACGTCGAAAAAGCCCTTGTTCAGGTTCTTTCGAAACCCCTTGATCTTCTGAAGCGCATTATGAAGGTCCCCGATGCGCTGCTTGATGTCTTCCGCGGCTACGGGCGTGCGAATGGTTGCTCGCGCGCTTCCTGGAAGCGGTGGCTCCGCCGCCCGGGCACGGGCCTCGGCCGCATGTTTCGCCGCATGTCGTGCCGCCCACGGTGCTGCACCACGAAGACCAAGTTTGCGCTTCGGTTCCGAAGGGTTTTCCCGTTTTTCCTGCCCGCTGCGTTTGCTTCGTTTGTTCTTCTTTTCCCCGCTATCACCTTTGGCACCCTTGGCACTTTTGACACCCTTGGCAGCGGCCTTGGTCCCGCTTTTGAGGGACTTGACGCTATCCGCTTTCCCCTTCGCAATAGCTTTTTTGGTCGCCATCCTCGTCGCGCTCTTTAGCAGGTCTTCGCGCCCGCATACCACTTGGCTTTGGTCTTCGTCTACAAACTTCTCCGCCTTCTTCGCTGTTACTTCTGCGTTCCTCAATGGCCATTCGAACCATCCCCAACGCTTCTGAGCTCGATGTCTTTTTACGTGATTTCGGCCTTGGTGCTCCCTCTCGCATCTGCGGTATCGAAGCAGGTACGGTCAACACCAGCTACGCCGTCACACTTGAATCAGGCCGCTATTTCCTTCGTCTTTACGAAGAACAGGGCCACGAAGGGGCCACGCGTGAAACTGCGCTCCTTGTGCATCTTGCAGCTTCCGGAATTCCAACACCCATGCCCATTGCGACGCCGTCGGGTGCGCGGGTACGCACTCTCGCAGGCAAGCCTGCAGCGCTTTTCCCTTGGATCGACGGCGAAATGCTCTGCCAGCGCGCGGTCACGCCCAAGGCTGCGTGGGCGGTTGGCAACGCGCTCGCCCGAATTCATGTCATTTCGGCTCCGGTCGACATCGCTCACGCGCTTGGTGGCGGTCGCTTTGGGCCCCAAGATCTCCTTGCCCGTTGCGATCGCGTCGCAACTTCGAACGATCCCGACGCGCGGGCGCAGGCCGAGGCCCTGCGGAGCGAAGTCGTGAATGTCACTCGTCGCCGCAACCCTGCTCTTGCAACGGGACTCGTTCACGGTGATCTCTTTCGAGACAACGTTCTTTGGCAACAAGGTAAGATTGCGGCGCTGCTCGATTTCGAGAGCGCCTACGTTGGCCCCTTTGCCTACGATCTCGCGGTGACAATTCTCTCCTGGTGTTTCGGTGACACGCTTTTGCCCGACGTCGCGCACGCGATGGTCCGTGGCTACCGCGAAGAGCGCGAGCTGTCGCAGTCTGAGCGCGATGGACTTTTCGACGAAGCCATCCTTGCCACGCTTCGGTTCACCATTACCCGAATCACAGACGAGGCAATCCGCATTGGCAAGCGCTGGCAGCGGTTCGTTGCGCGGCGCAACGTGCTCGAGCAGCTTGGGCCGCAAGGCCTTCGCAAGGTGCTCGGCCTGTGAGAGCGTGTTCGACAGCCTGCTACGCGAAATCGATGGTTCTGGCAGTCGTATTCCTATTGGTCTTGGCGCCGGCCGCACACGCCGACAGCGCCGATGCCAACGCCACCGCGAAGACCACCAACGTGTCGCCAACGCCACCAGACAAGTCGTTCGATCTGTCTCCGCCCCCTTCGCCACGCCTCATGGGGCCGCCGGATGTAAGTTACAGCTACGCGGGCCGTCACGAATACCCATCCTTCGCCTGGATCGCCGCGCAGCTCGTTCCAAGCCCCGAGCTCGCCTTCGGGCGTGTTCAGCGCATCGGTATCGATGGACATGCCGAAAACGAAAGTATTGTTACCTTCGGCTTTCGCTGGCAAGTCACGCCCATTCTTTGGTCGTGGGGAACGCACAGGGCCATTTCGCCGTGGCGCTTCGTGGTTGTCGATCCGCTCGCACGGCACGCCGGATCCATCGAAACCGATCTCGCCATCGAGTACCTTGGCGGTGACGCCGATCGCCTCCTTCTCCGCCCTGGTGTGCACGCCACCTTTCCTATTGTGCAGCGAGGTGAATCCCTATCGGCGTCGCTTGGCACTTCGGTCTATTGGTACGATGGCACGGCGCGCATGGCCTACACCGTGGGCACGTATTTTCTGTCTGGGCTCTTCGGTGTAGAGCTCACGTTTTCACCCGTCCAGCAGCCGCTCAGAACCATCGCCACCTTCCGCATCCGGTACTTTTAACGTGCCTAAAAATGTGCCCAATAACGTGATTCGCCCGCTTGGTCCCTTGCATTCCTTTGCGCTCTCGGCCGCGGCTCTGGTTGCCGTGGCCGCGGGCTGCGGCTTGTCCGGTGGCAGCAGTCACACCGTCGGTGCGTTTTTCTCGTCGCCCCGCAAAGTCTCCACGATCAAGCATCCCGTGCGCAAGGATGCGCGCCTTGCCGTGCTCTGGGTTGGGCAATCGTGCACTCTTATCCAAATCGACGACAAGTTCGTTTTGACCGATCCCGTTTTCACCACGACTGTGGGGCAGGTATCGAAACGCCTTGTCGAGCCCGGGCTACAGCCCTCGAATCTGCCGCCAATCGACGCTGTGCTCATCTCGCACATGCACTTCGATCACTTATCGCTTGGCAGTCTAGCGATGATCGAAAACAAGGTGCGCACGCTCATCATGCCGCGCGGGGGGGTAACCTACCTTACCGATTTTCGCTTTCCCGCCATCGAGCTTCGCACCTGGCAAGGTTGGGAAAAGGACGGCCTTCGCGTTACGGCTGTTCCGGTCGATCACGTAGGCTTGCGTTACGGTATCGACGCGGCGTGGATGACGGCAAGCTTCACCGGCTACGTGGTCGAGTACCACGGATTCAAAGTTTACTTCGGGGGCGACACGGCTTACGACCCGAACGACTTCATCGAGACCCAGCGCCGCTTTACCAACATCGATGTGGCGCTCTTGCCCATTGCGCCCATTGCGCCGGCTAGTAGCATGCGGTCGCTCTACATGGACCCGCGCGAGGCCGTGCAGGCTTTCTTCGACCTTGGCGCGCGGTGGATGGTGCCCATCCATCACAGCACATTCATCCTCGGCGACGACGATCCCGGCGAGCCGCTACGCCAGCTCGAAATCGCCAGGAAACGCTACGACCTCGGTGCACGTGAGATTGCGGTGCTCGCCATTGGTGAGCAGCGAGTGTTCATCAAAGCAGGTGGCAAGCACGAGGATCTGCCCAAGAGCGAACCACCCACGGTTGTACCTTCGCCTTCACCTGCGCCCGCCAAACCAGATCATGTCAAGTCGATCCCCGACGACGACCGCCTGGACTGACGCATTCCGCTATTGGGTCGAATGCGCTTCCAACTGGTCGGTGATGGGTTCGCGCTTGGCGGCATCGAATGCAGCCTGAGCGAGGCGCGTGTAGGCATCCACACGTGTGTAGACGTGGTTGCCAAGGCTGGTGCAGCTTCCACCGCGCGAGATCACCCCAACCACTTCGCCTGTCTCGAGGTCGATCGCAGGACCGCCGGAGTCACCGCGACACGTGGCCTGGTCGACCTCGAATTCGTGTGGCCCGAGCACGGCGCCCGTTTCACGATTCGCTGTGGGCCCGAGCGCAAGCACGGTGCTGTTCGTGTGTGCTACTTTTCGACCAATGATGTTTGATGGCCCGCCACCGAAGCCAACGGGCACGATGGATTCACCAATGTGTACCGAAGAACGCAGGCGCATTGGCAGAATGTTTGCGTTCGGCACTGCACGGTCGAGCACGAGGAATGCAACGTCCGCGTCGCACAGCACCTGGCCGGCTGGATGCAACGCGCGCACACCGTGCGCAATGGGCAGATCGCTATCAGGGTGAACTTGCGCTCCCGTGTAGATTGCAATCGTACCTGGGTCCACGTCTTCCGCGAGATGATCCCCGTTGTGGGATTGGCCTCGTGCATCGCACGACGGCGTTGCCGTCACGGCGCGCGACACGCAATGGCGTGCCGTGAGCACAAGGTTGGGAGCCACCAGGGCGCCGCTGCATAGCGTGAGATGTGTAGGGTCGTCCGCCGTGGATGTTGCGATGGCGACGACAGCGGCAGATGTCTTTTTTTCCATCGCACCCATGGCGCGATTGTCGCGAACGTCGGGAACCTCTTGACGTTTCACGCAGCCTCCGCCGAGGAGGCCAAAGAAAACCGCTGCGATGACGGTGAGTGCAAGGGTGAGTAATGGGAATGTGAATCTTAGTGATCGTGTCATACAGAAAGCGACGACAGGCAGGTCAACAAAATATTTTTTACGTTATCAACATGAACGAAAAAGAGCGATCACGCGAGCGCCGCTGACGGCTTTTCGCGATTGCGCGTGACTTCACCACGAAAAATGAGCCTACAACATGCGCGCGCAACGCCACGCGCATCGCTGCGCACACGTCGTTACGGAGCGCCTCCTGTCCGCTCTCACGGCAGGGCAGGAGTACTATCCGTGGTCCAAAGGCTTGTCACGTACTCCTTCGAGTTGTGCATTGAGTTCGGCGCCAACGAGAATCGATAGACTGGTTAGCCAAAGCCACATGAGCAGAACGGCAACGGCCGCGAGGCTGCCATAGTAGACTGCATATTTTCCGATCGCGCGCGCCACATAGACTCCGAACCCCCACGATATAATTGCCCATAAGGTGACTGCGAGCATCGCGCCGGGCACCACGCGGCGCTTGATGCGTGCAGGGTACGACACCGAAAATCGGTAAAAAAGCGCCAGGCCAATCACCGTTACAGTCGTGGAAACCATCAGCGCCAGCACGCCGTGGCCGGTGCCGCGAAGAATTCTCGCGCCTCGCCGTAGATGCACGATCGTCTCCCATTCGATGAATGCGAAAGAGGCAAGTGCAACGAACGTCAACCCGGCGATCACATACACGAGCGCCAGCGCGCGCTTCTTCCACCACGGCCGGCGGGGCGCATTCACGGCGGTTTCGAGAGCGTCCATGAGCCCATGAAGACCGGCCGCGGCGAGGTACACAAACCCGACGACTCCGAGTGGACCAACGGCAGTTGCGTTCGCAAGGCGGTCGATCTCGCCCTTGATGGTGTCTTGAGCCGAGGCCGGAGCGTTCTCAAGGAATGGGGCGATAAGCGTAACGCCTTGATTTCTTTGAAGAATAATGGCAGTGACATAACCAACGAATGCGAGCGCCGGCAGCAAACTCAAAAAGAAATGAAACGCCATGGCCGGCGCTGCCAGAAACGCGTCGTGGAAGTAGAGCCCTTGTACGAGGCGAACGACGACCCGCACGAATCTCGCGCGCAAAGGCGCATCCGGAGCCAGCGGAGGAGCAATCCGCGGAGGCGCTGTCTCGGGCGGGCCATGCGCCAGGTGCGTCACAAACCGTAAGAAAACGCAGCTTCGCCTATAACGTCAAACACTTCCCTAAAAAGACATTTCTTTTAGGTTTGGTGGCACTTTAAGCGTCGGCCCGGTAAGAGCCTGCACGTCGCGCGCGCTAACGCCTTTGGCAACTTCGGTGAGCACGAGGCCGCTCGGAGTGACGTCGATGCAAGCAAGATCGGTAATGATGCGGTGTACGACACCACGGCCGGTGAGCGGCAAATCGCATTCCTTCAAGATCTTCAGCGTACCGTCTTTCGCCGCGTGGTCCATGATGACCACGAGGCGCTTGGCTGCTGCGACGAGATCCATCGCGCCGCCCATGCCTTTGACCATTTTGCCGGGGATCATCCAATTCGCGAGATCGCCTTTTTCAGAAACTTGCATGGCGCCAAGAATGGCAAGGTCGATATGACCACCCCGGATCATCGCAAAGCTTTCGGCGCTCGAAAAAATGGCTGACCCCGGTAGCATGGTCACGGTTTCTTTGCCGGCGTTGATGAGGTCGGCGTCAATGGCATTCGGTTTTGGATAGGGCCCAATGCCGAGCAGACCATTTTCGCTTTGCAGAACGACTTCGATGCCGCTCGGAATGTAGTTGGCAACGAGTGTGGGCATACCAATACCCAAGTTGACATAGAACCCGTCGCGAAGTTCTTGCGCGGCACGTTTGGCAATTTGTTCGCGCGAAAGCCCCTTGATGCTCATTGGCTCACCGTCCGGCGCTCGATGCGCTTCTCGTATTTTTCACCTTGGATGACTCGGTGCACATAGATGCCCGGTGTGTGTATGTGATCGGGATTGAGCGAGCCAATCTCGACGACCTCTTCGACTTCCGCGATCGTGATTTTGCCTGCGGTTGCCATCATTGGGTTGAAGTTCATCGCGGTGTGCCGATAAACGAGATTGCCAAAGCGGTCACCTTTCCACGCTTTGATAATAGCAAAGTCGCCGACAATGGCTTGTTCCATAACGTACGAGCGCCCATGGAACTCGCGCATCTCTTTTTTCGGGCTTGCCTTCGCAACGCTGCCGTCAGGTGCATATTGCAACGGAAGTCCGCCATCGCTTACCGCGGTTCCCGCACCTGTCGAAGTGTAAAACGCCGGAATGCCCGCGCCGCCTGCACGAAGACGTTCGGCCAGCGTGCCTTGGGGGCAGAATTCGAGCTCGAGCTCGCCCGACAAATACTGGCGTTCGAACTCTTTGTTTTCGCCGACGTAGCTCGAAACCATTTTCTTGATCTGCTTTTTTCGCAGCAAGATGCCGAGGCCAAAATCGTCGACGCCGCAATTGTTGGATACAAACGTGAGCTCACTCACGCCAAGCTCGGCGAGCGCACGGATGCAGTTTTCCGGAATGCCGCAGAGGCCGAATCCGCCTGCGAGGATTACAGCGCCTGTCGGGACATCGGCGACCGCGTCGCGGGCGCTTTTCATCACCTTGTCCATGGGCCACGCACGTTAGTTGAGTGGGGTGCACCTGGGAAGGTCGCGACTACGTCTCATTTCCGCTTTCGATTTGCCGCGATCTCTTCGTTGGTGCCTGCGGTGCGGTCCTCAAAGCCGAAGCAGGCTGTTCCGGTCCGCTCCTCGGCCCCGCCTCGATCTCGCGGCAACTTGAAAGCGGTCCAGTTCCGCGCTGGGAAGTTGGCCCGGGTCGATGTGCTGTGGTGGCATTGTCAACGTGGCCTCGCTCCGCTCACTCATCGCCGTTGCTGCGTTCTCCATTGCGCCATCGATCGCTGTGGCAGCGCCATCCGCTCGTAACCCTGACACGTCTTCTACGCCTTTGGACACTGCAAAGAACGCTCTGAGCGCGCCAGCGCACATGGGCCGCCGCACCTCCGCGCACAGAACTTCTTCCGCGTTGCGTGCGGCAGGCATGAGCCTTGGATCGCCTAGCAACGGCAAGCTCGTTGGCGGAGCGCGCCTCGATTCCGACGCTGCGTGGCGCATCTATCCCGACGATGCGCAGGGTGACGTTCGCTGGGGGCTCGAGTCGCTCGTTGGAATGATCGAACGCTCGGCGCGTGCAGTACGCAAGCAATTCCCCGATGCCGTGCTGTCGGTCGGTCATCTCTCGAAGGCAGGCGGCGGTGAAATCGATCGCCACGCGTCGCACGAAAGTGGTCGTGATGCCGATCTCGGTTTTTACGTGAAGAACACCGCCGGAAAGCCGATCTACGCCGATCACATGGTGGCATTCAAAGGCGATGGAACATCGCCGAGCTGGCCAGGCGCGCACTTCGACGACGCACGCAACTGGGCGCTCGTCGCCGCGATGCTCAAAGATCCAAGCGCGCACATCACCCATATCTTCGTAGCCTTTCCGATCCGCGAGCGTTTGCTCGCTTATGCCACCAAGATTGGCGCACCCGCTGCGATTCGAACGCGCGGCGCCGAGGTGCTCGTCCAGCCGCGTGGAGCGCTCCCTCACGACGATCACTTCCACGTTCGCATCTCGTGCCCTTCAGCAATGAACGGGTGCGTTGAGCAGCCGATCGCGAAATCATCAAAAGTACGTGGGCGCGCGGGTGCGCAGGCGAGCCGTCAGTCGCCTGCGGTCCGATCGCGTCCCAAGGCGAAGTCCGCACCCTCACCTTCTGAACGCTCCGAACGCGAGGAGACAGCAAAAAGCGATTCAGTGATTCCAAGCCTTGCTCCGGTCGTCCCCGGGCTCGATTCGGTTGTCATTCCCAAACCGCTCGTGGGCGCAAAAGCAACGTGGGGTGTTGGTGCCAAAGAGGCGCAATCAGAGGACGTGGATGATCCGGATTAGGCAGACGCCAAGTACGCATAGATTCTGCTGAATAGTGTTGCACGACAGCGAATGGCGTAAATCACGTGGTTCGCGTCTACCGTGATCCGGCGTTCCGCGAGAGCTACGCGAAGGCGTCGCTGTGCTGCCGGGGCTCCTCGACTTGCCAGCGCCTGGCACGCTCTCGGATGGACGCGTCGTGATGACCGCGGAGAGGCTGTTCGAAACTGAAGGACGCGCCATCTTCGCATTGGTGCGTTGGCGGCTGCGGGTCGGGGCGTATGGCCATGCGCCCCTACAAATTCGAACGCGCCTCTGCATGCGCGGTGACGGACTATGGCATCTGGTTCAATTGAAGACCATCATCAACGATGACAATGCCTGATAGGGCCGTGCTGTTAGGTCCGTAAGAAAAAGTAAAGGCAGTTTGGTTGGTGCGCCCGTCGGAATAGCTCAATATCAAAGTATAATCTTTCAATTGATAGGTCCCACTTCCGGGCGCGCATTGCGTTGTGTCGTGGTTCGGACAAAGAACATACACGGTAGCGTAGAGGCCATCGTCCACAAATGTTCCATCGGACTTGAAATGTATGACGGGCCGTTGCCCCGGGTTGCTCAACGCGGGGTCGGACGGATTGGCGTAGGATGTGTATGAGCCGTCGAACCGAACATCGTCTACAGAAGAACAGCGGTAAAACACGTTGTACGAGGTACCTAAATCGAGGCCACCGTTTTCGGCGAGATTCATCTGGCTTACGGCATTTGGGGAGGCGTCATAGCTCCAAGTTCCCGTAGATCCATTCATTGTATAGGTTCCCCAGATGTTGTCTTCTTGCCTTGCAATCTTGTCTTGTTCCTTGTCGAACCCTACGAATCCGTTTTGGGGTAGTGAAAAGCGAAAGGTTCCGTCGTCGTAGAATACGAAATATCTCCACTCGATTCCAGCCGTGCCAATAATATAACTACTGAGCCACACGCCAACAATCCCCGAATTGCCGTTCGGCATACCGGGTGAAGCGTTCGAATTGCCACCGGCGCTGTCATGGCTGCCGCCATCGTTTCCGCCGCCTCCGCCATTGGCGCCGGATTGGCTTGTACTGCTGCTGTTGCAGGCCGCCATGGAAAACCCGAGCAGCATCGTCACGGCAATCATGCTAAAAAATTTAAAGATGTTCTTCATGATAACCCTCCAAAAATAGGGCAGAATCAAGGGTAGTCGGACTCGGCCACGCGGTCCATGAGCTTGCGGCACTTGGCCTTGACGGAGTAGTCGTCATTACGCTGTTTTGAGGAGGAGGCCCATGAAAACGTGCACGAATTGCGGATCGAAAACGCTGAAAACAACGATATAGGATCACGAAATCCGCATCGGGCGGAAGAGCATCCGAGGAGTCATCGATGCCGTTTCGTGCGAACGATGTGGCGAGGTCTACTTCCCAGTCGACGCCATCGAGCGGATGGAGCTCGATGTCGCGACCGCGCTCGTACGCACTGACAATGTTGACGGCGACGCGTTCCGCTTCGTTCGGCACGTCATTGGAATGCGGGCGAAAGATCTCGCCGCGCTCCTTGGCGTAGCGGCGGAAACGGTGTCGCGTTGGGAGCAAGGGCAGCGCGACGTCGATAATCATCAGGCTTTCACGACGAGGTGTTTCCACATGAACCTAGCATTCTCACGCACGCTGGGCCGCTATGCCCTAGCCGTTCTTGTTTCAACGACACTTGCATGCAGCGCCTGCAGTAGTAGCAACTCGACATCAGGCAACGGCAGCACCACGACGACTTCGGGTGGCGATGGCGGCGGCACCAACTCTGGTTCTGGCAACGGCACCAACCTGGCGCCCAGCCAAAATATAGACGCAAAACTGGTCGGCAGCTGGTATTTGGGCAATGTGTCCGGCAGCTATTATGACAGCAGCGGCGCCTATACCGGTGTGTCGGGCGCAGGCTCGATCGACGCGTTCAACGCAGACGGCACATTCGTGAGGGTGGTTGTCTCCACCTTGTCCTACGTGAAGACTGAAATGTACTTAAACGGGAAATACTCGGTAAGCGGAGATACGGTTCAAGTTTATGATTCGACGTATGAGATCCGGCATGGCGGAAATGTGACCGAAGGCGGCCCGCACGCGGATATCTCGTTTCAATACCGTGTGGGCAGCGATGACCAAGGAGATTATCTGATGGAGAGCACGGATAATTCCCCAATTACGGACGATTCGGCGAAAGCCCGCAGGGTGGAATGAACCGTATATAATCCTCATTTCATCCCATCGAGCGCCAGATTCAACAGCACGACGTTGACACGCGCCTCGCCCAGCACGCCAAAACCGCGCCCTTCGGTGTGGGCGCGTACGAGCTCACGAACGCGCTCTGGGGAGAGCCCTCGCATACGCGCCACACGCGCAATTTGGTATTCCGCAGCGGCCGGACTGATGTGAGGATCGAGCCCGCTCGCCGAAGCGGTCACGAGATCGACCGGAACCGCCGCGTGGTTGTCAGGATCGGACGCGCGAAGTGCCGCGATGCGCGCCTCTGCATTCTTGCGAAGATCGGGGTTCGTTGGGCCGAGGTTCGAGCCTGCGGAGTTTTGCGCGTTGTACGGCGCTGGCGTTGTCGCCGACAGCCGCCCCCAAAAATATTTTGGATCCTCGAAGGACTGCCCGATGAGGCGCGAGGCAATGGCCTTGTTTCCCTCGACAACGAGACTGCCTCGCGACGCCGATGGAAACGTCACGCGGACAATGCCTGTGATGGCGAGCGGATACGCGACTCCGGTGAGAAGCGTCAGTATGAAAAGTATGCCTGCGGCATGCGCCAGTTGAGCAAGCATCGAGCGCGCGCGCTGCGGCTGCTGGGTAGTCGGGGGCGAGGGAATGGGATCCATTTTCGTGTTGTTAGAGCATGTTTACCAGCCGTCGCGAGCGACGTGAGGCCGAGGCGGGCCCGAGGAGCCCGCGTAAGCGTACTTCTCGTACGTGCGCAGGCACCGCAGGGCCCAACGAAGGAATCGCGGCGCGCAGCAGGCTGGTAAACATGCTCTTAGGCAAGGTGGAGAAAGGCGAGGAGCACATCGATAATCTTGATACCCACGAAGGGAACGACAATGCCGCCAAGGCCGTAGAGCCCCAGGTTTCGGCGAAGCAGCGCGTCGGCACCAAGGGCGCGGTAGCGAATGCCGCGGAGCGCAAGCGGAATGAGAACGACGATGATGAGCGCGTTGAAGATGACGGCGCTCATGATGGCACTTTGGGGTGTTGCAAGGCGCATCACGTTGAGCCGATCGAGCGATGGATACGTCACGGCAAACGCCGCCGGGATAATGGCGAAGTACTTGGCAATGTCGTTGGCAATGCTGAAAGTCGTGAGCGCGCCGCGCGTCATCAGCAGTTGTTTGCCAATCTCGACAATCTCAATCAGCTTCGTTGGATTCGAATCCAGGTCGACCATGTTGCCGGCTTCTTTCGCGGCTTGCGTGCCCGAGTTCATGGCTACGGCAACGTCGGCCTGTGCGAGCGCAGGGGCGTCATTCGTGCCGTCGCCGGTCATCGCGACGAGCTTGCCGCCGGATTGGTGATCGCGAATGAGCCTTAGCTTGGCTTCGGGAGTTGCCTCGGCAAGGAAGTCGTCAACGCCAGCCTCGGCAGCGATCGCAGCGGCCGTAAGCGGGTTGTCGCCGGTGATCATCACGGTCTTGATGCCTATCGCGCGCAGCTCCGCGAAGCGCTCTTTGATGCCGCCTTTGACGATGTCTTTGAGCTCGACGACGCCGAGAACTCGCGCGCGATTCATGTCGCTGCCAGCGGGCGAGTCCGTGCCCGAGTGTGCGCCGGCTTCGGGCGCGGAGGCGACGACGAGCGGTGTGCCTCCCTGTTTCGCGATGGTAAGAGCAGTAGCGCGCACGGCGTCGGGGAACGTGCCGCCTTTCGCTTGAACGTATGCGTCGAGTGCATCGGTCGCACCTTTGCGAAGCTCGCGTTCTTCCACGTTGACGCCGCTCATGCGCGTATGCGCGCTGAAGGGTACGAACACGGCACCCATCTCACGCACACTGCGCTCGCGCAGGCCCCACTTTTCTTTCGCAAGAACGACGATGCTGCGCCCCTCGGGCGTTTCGTCGGCGAGCGAAGCGAGTTGGGCGGCGCTCGCGAGATCTATTTCGGAGATGCCAGGAGCTGGGTGAAACTTCGTAGCTTGGCGGTTTCCGAGCGTGATTGTGCCTGTTTTGTCGAGCAAAAGGACATCGACATCGCCGGCTGCTTCGACCGCGCGCCCTGAAGTCGCGATGACGTTTGCCTGAATCATGCGGTCCATGCCGGCGATGCCAATGGCCGACAAGAGCCCGCCAATGGTGGTTGGAATGAGGCAAACGAGCAGCGCCACGAGCACCGTGATGGTGACCGGTTGCCCGCTGCCCGCGACTTTCACGCTGAAGAGCGAGAAGGGCAAGAGCGTGACCGTGGCCAGCAAGAACACGATGGTAAGCGCCGCAAGCAGGATATTGAGGGCGATTTCGTTTGGTGTTTTATGGCGCTTGGCACCCTCGACCATGCTGATCATGCGATCGAGGAATGTCTCGCCAGGGTTTGCTGCCGCCCGCACGATGATCCAATCCGAAAGCACGCGTGTTCCGGCAACCACTGCGCTTCGATCGCCGCCGCTCTCGCGAACCACGGGTGCGCTTTCGCCGGTGACGGCACTCTCGTTGATCGACGCAATGCCTTCGACGATCTCGCCATCGCACGGCACCAAATCGCCGGCCTCGATGAGCACAATGTCGCCTTTGCGAAGTTGGGACGAATCGACTTTGCGCATGGGCGCCGATCGCGATGGGCTTTCGAGCTTCTTCGCTTCGATGCTTTTCTTTGCCTGCCGCAAGGCATCGGCCTGGGCCTTGCCGCGCCCTTCGGCCATGGCTTCGGCGAAGTTTGCAAAATACACCGTGAACCAAAGCCAGAGCGAAATGGCGAGAATGAAAGGAGCCTTCGCTTCGCCGTGACCCGACAGCGCTTGCGCGAAAAGGCCGAGCGTCAAAACGCTTCCGACCCAGACCACGAACATGACGGGGTTTTTGATCTGATGGCGCGGATCGAGCTTCTTCAAAGCATCGACCATGGCGCGCTTGACGATGTGGCCTTCGAGCAGGTGCCCTTTCACGTGAAAGTGGGCGTGGCGCGCGTGGGGATTTCCTTTGCGCTGGCTGCGTGCAAGGGCGGACGCGGACATTGATTAGCTTTTGCTCGAGGCGATTTGCTCGACGATGGGGCCGAGTGCGAGAGCCGGAATGAAGGTGAGGGCACCGACCAAGACGATGACGCCGACGAGCATGGTGACGAACAGCAGCGTGTGCGTTGGCAACGTTCCAAGGCTTGGGGGAACGAGCTTCTTCTTTGCCAGCGAACCGGCAATGGCAAGCACCGGCACCATGACGCCGAAGCGGCCAATAAGCATCGCGAGGCCAGTCGCGATGTTGTAAAATACAGAATTCACGCTGAGGCCAGCGAAGGCACTTCCGTTGTTGTTTGCCGCCGAGGAAAAGGCGTAAAGCACTTCGCTGAAGCCGTGCGCGCCGGGGTTCGCGATGCCTTTCTGCCCAGCGGCAGTAACGACCGCAACGGCGGTTCCCACGAGAACTACCGAAGCGGGAATGAGAATGACCAAAGATGCCATTTTCATCTCAAAGCTTTCAATCTTCTTTCCGAGATACTCGGGCGTGCGGCCGACCATGAGGCCGCCGACGAAAACGGCGATGATGGCGAATACGAGAATGCCATAAAGGCCTGAGCCAACGCCGCCAAAAACGACTTCGCCGAGTTGCATGAGTCCCATGGGCACCAGGCCCCCGAGTGGTGTCAGCGAGTCATGCATGGCATTGACCGCACCGCACGACGCCGCCGTGGTCACTGTGGCGAAGAGCGCGCTCGCCGAGATACCAAAGCGGACTTCTTTGCCCTCCATGTTGCCGCCTGCGGAAAGAAGGCTTTGCACATCGTCGACGGGCAAATTGCGGAGGGCAGGGTTGCCTGCCTGCTCAGATAACGTGCATAACGCAATCATTGGCACGAAAAGAACCGTCATGGCGGCGAGGACTGCCCAGCCCTGGCGGGCGTCGCCGACCATTTTTCCGAACGCGAAACAGAGCGCGGACGGAATCGCAAAAATGGCCCACATTTCGACGAAGTTCGAAAGCGGCGTTGGGTTCTCGAACGGATGCGCCGAGTTTGCATTGAAAAAGCCGCCGCCGTTGGTGCCCAGATGCTTGATTGCGATCTGCGAAGCGGCCGGGCCGAGCGCGAGAATCTGATGGGCAACGGTGTTGCCGCTTGCGTCCTTCGTGCTTTCGACGAGCGGAATCGTCACATACGGATCCCATGTTTGCACGACGCCTTGCGAAGCAAGAACGAGCGCCACGACACACGCAAGCGGCAAAAGCACGAAGAGCGTCGCACGAACGAGATCGAACCAGAAATTGCCAATGCTTTGAGAATTGCGGCGTGAAAAGCTGCGAATTAGGGCGATGGCCGCCGCAATGCCCGTTGCGGCAGACACGAAGTTTTGCACTGTGAGCCCTGCCGCCTGCACGAAGTAACTCATGGTTGCTTCGCCGCTGTACGCTTGCCAATCCGTGTTCGTCACGAAGCTTATGGCGGTGTTCCACGCCAGATCGGGCGGGACCGCGCCCATCGCCTGGGGATTGCCTGGGAGAATCCCTTGCATGCGTTGAAGTGTGTAAAGTGCAACAATGCCGACGAGGTTGAACGTGAGCGCCGCGAGCGCGTACGTTTTCCAGGTCATTTCCGCGCGATGGTCGATGCGTGCCGCGCGGTAGACGAGGCGCTCGAGCGGACCGAGCACGCGGCCGGCGAAGGTGGCCTCGCGTGCGAAAACCCGCGCCATGTACGCGCCCAGCGGCTTGGTCGTCGCGAAGACCGCACCGAAGAACAGGGCGATCTGCACCAGCCCATGAAGGCTCATTCGAAGCTCTCGGGGCTGAGCATCGCGACAAAAAGATAGATTGCGAGGGCAACCGCGATAACGGTGCCCACGATGTAAAGCGCGGACATTGTGACCCGATACGCGAATGCACGAATCGCGCTCGCAACGAATCGTGGCTTTACTTCATCGGCAGTGCACGCTTGTCCGATGGGCCGGTGAGCGAGGCAAAGAAGTCATTCCCTTTGTCGTCGACAACGATGAATGCGGGGAAATCGACGACATCAATGCGCCAAATCGCTTCCATGCCCAACTCGGCGTATTCGACAATTTGCACATTCTTGATGCAATCTTTTGCAAGGCGCGCGGCAGGACCGCCGATGGATCCCAAATAAAAGCCACCATGACGTTTGCACGCTTCGGTGACCTGGGGCGATCGATTGCCCTTTGCCAGCATGATCATGCTGCCGCCTGCCTCTTGGAATTGATTGACGTAGGCATCCATACGGCCGGCGGTCGTTGGACCGAAAGAGCCTGACGGGTAGCCCTCGGGTGTTTTCGCGGGACCGGCATAATAAACGGCGAAATTTTTCATGTATTCTGGCAAGCCTTCGCCGTGATCGAGGCGCTCTTTCAGCTTTGCGTGGGCAATGTCGCGCGCGACAATCATGGGCCCGCTGAGCGACAACCGCGTTTTGATTGGATACTTCGACAGCTGCGCGCGAACCTCGCGCATCGGACGCGACAAATCGACTTTGACGACTTCGCCCTCGAGATCGTCATGCGTAGTTTCAGGCAAGTACGTTGCTGGATCGGTTTCGAGCTGCTCGAGGAAAACGCCGTCACGTGTGATCTTGCCAACGGCCTGCCGATCGGCCGAGCACGAGACCGCCACGGCCACGGGGCATGAAGCGCCATGGCGCGGCAATCGGACGACGCGCACGTCGTGGCAAAAGTATTTGCCGCCGAACTGCGCGCCAATGCCGGTTTTCTGGGACAGTTCGAGGACTTTCGCTTCAAGTTCGACGTCGCGGAAACCGCGCCCATACTCATTACCCGTCGTGGGCAGCGTGTCGAGGTAGTGCGCCGACGCGAGCTTGGCTACTTTAAGTGTGTATTCTGCACTCGTTCCGCCAACGACGACCGCAAGGTGATACGGCGGGCACGCAGCGGTGCCGAGCGAACGGAGCTTCTGCTCGAGGAAGGCAAGAAGGCTATCGGGGTTGAGCAGTGCTTTGGTTTCCTGAAAAAGATAGCTTTTGTTGGCCGAGCCGCCACCTTTCGCCATGAAAAGGAATTTGTAGGCCGCGCCGTCGACAGCGAAGATATCAATCTGCGCCGGGAGGTTCGTGCCGGTGTTCTTTTCTTGGTACATGTTGAGCGGGGCCATCTGCGAGTAACGCAGATTCGTGGTTTCGTAGGTCGTTTGGATGCCGCGCGCGATTGCGGCCTCGTCGCAGCCTTCTGTTACGACGTACTGCCCTTTCTTGCCCATGACGATGGCGGTGCCAGTGTCTTGGCACATCGGCAGAATGCCACCTGCAGCGATGCATGCATTCTTCAAAAGATCGAGTGCAACGAAGCGATCGTTCTCCGACGCATCGGGATCGTCGAGAATCTTGCGTAGCTGCGCGAGATGGGCAGGCCTGAGCAAGTGAGCAATGTCGCGCATGGCTTGCTCGGCGAGAAGAGTGAGTGCCTCGGGCGCAACTTTTACGAATGTTTTGCCGGCGGCTTCGAACCAGGAGACGTAGTCGCTCGTGAGAAGCCTGTACGGCGTCGTGTCATCGCCGAGCGGAAGGATGTCTTGATAGTAGAACGCGCTCATGCACGGCATCTTACTCAATTAACCGTGGCCGAGGCGACCCGCTCGCTATCTGCTAAAAGCGTTAGTTAAGATGGGCAAGCATCTGCTCGCGATCGATCAAGGCACAACGGGATCCACCGCCATCGTCATGTCGCAGAGCGGCACCACGCTGGGCAAGGCAACCGTCGAGTTTCCGCAGCACTTCCCGCAGCCCGGTTGGGTCGAACACGATCCGGAAGACATCTGGAAGAGCGTCAGCGTTGCCGTGGAGCGCGCGCTCGCCCAAGCGAAGATCGATGGCCGCGACATCGCAGGCATCGGCATCACCAACCAGCGCGAAACCACGGTGCTGTGGGAGCGCGCGAGCGGTCGGCCAATCTACAACGCCATCGTGTGGCAGTGCCGGCGCACTGCCGAGGCTTGTCATCGCATCAAGGCTCTGGGCTTTGCCGACAAGGTACGCAAGTGTACTGGGCTCGTTGTCGATGCGTACTTCTCGGGCACGAAGATCGCTTGGATCCTCGATCACGTCGAAGGTGCGCGGGCGCGAGCCGACAAGAGTGAGCTTGCTTTCGGCACGATGGACTCCTTTCTCATTCACCGGCTCACCGGTGGCGCGGTTCACGCAACCGATGTGACGAATGCATCGCGCACGCTCTTGATGGACCTCGAGAAGCTTGCGTGGGACAAGGATATGCTCGCTCTGTTCGGCGTGCCAGAAAGTGTGCTGCCCCAAATTGTGCCAAGCGCTGGGCCGATTGGTGTCACGCAGAATGTGGGCTTTCTGCCCGACGGCGTCCCCATCGCGGGCGTTGCGGGCGACCAGCAAGCGGCGCTGTTTGGCCAAGCGTGTTTCGCCGAAGGTGATGCAAAGTGCACGTATGGTACGGGCGCCTTCGTGCTCATGAATCTTGGGCAGGTGCCGACACGCAGCAAAAATGGTCTAGTTACAACCGTCGCCTGGAGCATCCTGGGCAAAACGACCTACGCCTTCGAGGGCAGCGCCTTCGTTGCCGGCGCGGCAGTACAGTGGCTACGCGACGGGCTCGGCATCATTCGGAGCGCTGAGGAAATCGAGTCGCTTGCCAGAACGGTTCCGTCGACGGACGGCGTTGTGTTCGTTCCTGCGCTGGCGGGTTTGGGTGCGCCATATTGGGATCAAGACGCGCGCGGCACAATCACCGGCATCACGCGTGGAACCACGGCGGCGCATCTCGCGCGTGCAACGCTCGAAGCCATTGCGTTCGAAGTGTGGGACTTGCTCGAAGCCATGACGAGCGACGCTCAGCGATCCACGAATACGTTGAAGGTCGACGGTGGCGCCGCAAAAAACGATTTGCTGGTGCAGTTTCAGGCCGACATTGCGCAAGCGCAGGCCGTTCGCCCGGTTGACATCGAGTCCACGGGGCGGGGCGCGGCAATGCTTGCAGGGGTCGGCCTTGGCCTCCTCGACTTGGACGCGGCTGCGACGATGATCAGGCTTGATAAGACCTTCGAGCCGCACATGTCGGATACCGAGCGCGCAGGGCACATAAGGCGCTGGGAGGGTGCGATCGCCCGCACGCGCTCTAGCCCGCTTTCGATTTGACGCGATCTCTTCGTTGGCGGCTGCGGTGCCTGCGCACGTACCACAACGTACGCTTACGCGGGCTCCTCGCCGCCGCCTCGATCTCGCGTCAACTTGAAAGCGGTCCTCGACATAAAAGGTGTGCAGCGTGTGAGCCAACGGCTCGGCACGTGCTACGCTGATCTGCGCTTGCTCCGAACAACGAAGCTTTTACTCTTTCTTACCATGCCAACCTCGAGCACCATCGGCAACCAGACCGCTCGGGCTCGATATGCTTGCCTTCGAAGGGAGAATTTCAATGTCTGAAGACCGTCCTCTGACGGGCTCCGCTCGCGACGTGCCCGTGGACTGGGAGGCTCTCGAAGATGCCTTCGAGAACAACGCACCGGAAGTCCATAGTTACTTTCACCTGTCTACCGGTGAAGTGTTGCGTGTCGTCGATGGTGTTGCCGATCCACAAATGCATTCGCGCATCAGCGTTGATCCAAACTACTTGCGCATCGAACCCGTCTCGTCGCGCGAGCAATACCGCTGGATGGAGCGCTTCATCCCCTTGGTCGACGACAATGAGCTTCGCACGAAGCTTGCCCACGCGATCGACGGCAAAGGCGCCTTCCGACGATTCAAAGACGTACTCATGTCGTTCGCCGCGGAGCGTGAGCGTTGGTTTACCTTTCGCAGCGAACGCCTTCGTACGTTCATGGAAGCATGGTTGAATGCGCATGCCATGAAGGCAGCAGAGCGTCCAACATGGGCTGATGGGCCACCGTCCGGCGACGAGTCGATGCCCGACAGCTTACTTGGTCCGTTTAGCCAGCTGCCCAGCGCATCAAGCTCACTCAATTCGCTCAACTCCACTGATGGGTCGCTGGGCGCGATGGCGGTTGCCGTGGAAGCCGAGGGGCCGAGGTCGCAAAGCGGCCGTCGTCAACGCAACGCCGAAACGCTTCGCCAGCATCTGAGAGAGCTTGGCGACAGCCTTGGACCTCGCGAGCTCGATCTGCTTGTCTCGTTCGCCGAGTTCCTGAGAGCGCGTCGTGCCGCGCGGGGGTTCGCGCATCATCATGAGCACATGCGCGAAGAGCGTGAAACATCATCGGTGCAGTCGCAACGGGCTCCGCGAAGCAGCGACAGTCCGGTTGCCGGAATGCTCGCCGCTGAAAGCAAAGGCAACGGTTGAACCCAGGGCGTGTCCCCACCGTGGGGATGGTGGGGATGGTTGTTGCGTCGATTGTATTTGCATCGTCCGGCCGCGCAGCTGTCCCCACTGCGCGGCGCGGGATATCGGCCGATCGCGTTGCCGTTCGTTACGTCACCCCAGAAACTGGGGGAATGGCGCGCCCTCGGTTTGTTACCGACCGCACGCTTGCACTCTTCGCGCGTTTCGAGGCCATGACCGAGCAGGTGCCAATGCCCGAAGCCGACTACCCTGAGCGCTACGTTCGCAGCGCGCTCGATCGTCTCATTGCTCGCTCCATGCTTGCGAGCCTTCTTTCGCAGCGCAGAATTGAGCCCCCGGATCTGCCTGGTCGCGTAGACGGCGCCCGCGCCGAGCTTGCCGCCCGCGTGGGTGGTTCGAGTGCGCTCGATGCGGCGATGAAGCGTGAAGGAATCGACGACGAAGAGCTCACGGTACTTTTGCGCGAGCAGGTCCGCGCTGCTTTCTACATCGACAAAGCGATTGTACCGATCCTCGCCGTCACCGAAGACGCGCTGCGCGAGGCGTACCGAAGTGCCGCCCATCCCTATCGCAACGTGAAATACGAAGACGTGCGCGACCGCCTTCGTCTTTGGGTGGCAACCGAGCGGCAGCGCGCGGCCGAGCTCGAATTCTTGCAGAGTACACGCGCACGGATCTCTATTTTTGTGCTCCATCCCATCGGTGCCGTCGGTGCACCCGCGCCCAGCCAAGACCAGCCTGTTGTTGTGCCGCCCGTTGTGCCGCGACCGTGAGCCATAAAGGTCGTCGGTGGGTCGAGGCTGAACTGCTCCCGTCCCTCACATGCCCCAGACCGTGATCGAGCGGCCCTCGGCACGGCGCTCTTGCACGAAGACTTTTTCGTCCCAACTTCGCTCGCTTGGGTCGACAACGATCAAGTGAGTTTCATCGGCGTGGCACTTGTCGGCGTACCGAGCTGTCTGCGTGAGTCCTTCCTCGATCGTCGCATCGAGCGATCGGCGTTCGCGCACGACCTTCATCTCCACCACGAATCGCTGCTCCGCACGCTTCCCATCTACCTGTCGAAAGAAACGCACGAAGAGATCTGCGCGCCCCCTTCCCAGCGCGTACTCGCGTTCGATTCGCCCCCCGCCGTTGACCACTCGCTGCAGCCAAGCTTGCAAGAGAAGCTGCGGTGCCGCTTCTTCGTAGCTCGCTCGATTTCGCCAAACTTCGGAATTCTCCCGGTAGAACTGTTGGAAGCCTGCGAGCATCCCTCGGAAATCGAGGCGGCCGTCGGCAAGAACGAAAGCCGTGCTCGGCACCTGTGTCGAGACGTTGCTCTGAAGGATGGACGTCAGCTCCCGGGGAATCACCTCGCGGTAGATGTCATTAGCGATGCGAACACCGTCGGTGTGCTGCATCGTGATAAGCCCCAGGTCGACGACATATTGGCGATCCTCGGTTGATACGGCTTCTCCCCATTGTTCTCCTGCGAGAATGGGTGCGATAACGCGCCGAACGCGTGGCTCTTTGAGCTTGTCCGCGAGCTGGTCGAGGTGCGTGTCGCGCCGGAGGATGAGCCGCTCCTTGGCTTCGTCCACGTCGTCGAGCGTGATGGGGCGCGAGCGGTCTTGGAGTGCCGGCATCTTCTCGGTGAGCTCTCTCGCCAGCGCGTTGACCAACCACGGCTGCCCGCCTGTGAGCGCCATTACTTTCGAATAGATTGACTCCTCGAAGACCTGCTTCGTGGCGGCGGTGTGCTGTTCGTAAAGCTCACGAACTTCGGCCTCCGAGAAGTTCCCCAGCCGCAGCGACTCCGTCTTGATGTTGAAGGCGCTTCCACCCGTGATGATCTCGCCCTTCGAGGTGTGGATGCGGTAGTCGCGCACGTCGCGCACGCCGCAGAGAATGATGGACTGAGGGGACGGGCTTGGGCGCGCGATGTATCCGTCTCGGAGCTGCCCCAGGACCGAGACCAGCGTATCTCCTACCAGCGCATCGATCTCGTCGATGAGCAGCACAATCGGCTTGGGCGAATGAGCTGCCCACCGCGCGAGGAGCACCAACAACAAGCTCCCGGGCGTTACTTTCTCCACGAAGGATGGGCCCTCGGAGGCGAGCCAACTCTGCGGTCGGTCGAGCTGCGCACGAAGAAGCAATTGCTCGGCAATGATCCGGTTGCCCATGGCGATGTCGTCGCGTGCCGCCTGCGCCGACTGGACGCTGAACCTCATCGTCTCGTAGCGCCCTTCGCCGTTGAGCCGGTCCACGATCGCCTGCAGCAGCGTTGTTTTCCCGCTCTGCCTGGGAGCATGCATGACGAAGTACTTCTTCGCGTCGATGAGCTGCTGGATCTCGGGCCAGTTGATTCGCGCGAAGGAGTCGATGCTGTAATGGTCCGCGGGGTTGTTGGGGCCAGCGGTGTTGAAGTGTCGGATCATTGCGTCGCTCCGGAGGGACCTGCGGTGGGCTCAGGGGAACCTTTCTATGAGCAGTATCCGGACGACAGACTACTGCAACCGCATGTTGAACCTCACCCGATTTGGTGAACACCCGAGGAGATCCGAGATGGCATGGGCAGGCGGCGTGGAAGCCATAGCCCCGAAACATGGTTTCGGGGCTATCTTCAATTATTCAATCAAGGGGAGCCTTGGATCTGGAACTTACCCAGGGGTTGCCCAATCGCCCCGGCGTAGCCGTCCTGGCCATTGGTTTTCTCGTTGTTGTACTGCCACGGGTAGTAATTGCCATTGACAGGAGATACCCGATACTGGGCTCTCTGTTTGACACCGCTTGCTAGGGTGTAAATGCTTGTCCGAACGACAGGTAAAACCCAACCGGATCTACCTTGGTCTGAATCCCGGTTTCGGGAAACGGCCCGCGCTGCATGGGAAGCGCGATGTCGGCCCGAAAGACCATACGGTTCAATTGCGGAAGCAGAATGCGCACGCCGGTGCCGACCGACTGCTTTGCGTGCAGCATGTTGAAGCCTTGGGCCGCGTCGCCGACGTCATAGAAAACGACGCCTCCAACTTGGCATTTTAGGACTTCCGCCGACCTCGAGCGAAATTCAAGATTATAAAAGAGTGTATCTTTGCCAAAGAAAAAATTTGAAGGATAACCGCGCAACCTGTCGCTGCCACCGGCAAAGGTTTGTGCGTTGAGGTAATTGCGAAAGCGGTTGAGGAAAGACGCGTTCATCACCACGCGTCCAAACCCAGTGCGAGGGCTGATAGCGCCGAACGACGCGCCAACGCTGCCGTCGGTGATGTCACCGCGGCTGTCTTCGGCAAATGCCGTTGCCGTTGCGCCGACGAGGCCGTCGCCCATGGCGAGCGAATAGGCGGCCCTTGCGGTGACGCCGACCAGATCGCGGCTCGAGCCAAGCGCCCGCGGCACGGGGTAAAGGCTCACGCTCACGTCGTGGCCAAGGCGGTAGTCTTCCTGCAGCGCAAGGGTTGCGATGTCGAGCGTGCGAAAGTAGTCGTTGCGGAAGCTTGCCCACGTGAGCATTGGATACACGCGCGCCTCGCCAATGGGAATGAGACCCTGAAACTCTCGTGCAACCACGGGGTTGAAAGCACTCAAATCGAATGTGCTGTACGACGACTTGGCCGCATTGAAACTGAGCGAGAAATTGTTCTTGATGCCCCAGCCGAACGAACGTGTGAGGCTCACCGACACGCTCTCCGCGCGGCTTCGGTACTGATAGGGAATGCCGGCGGCACCCACGACGTCGGGCGAATTGAACGTCGCGACGTTCGCGTTGACGTAGTGGCGAGTCACGGTGTTGGAGTATGAGGAGTTGAAGCCCCACGCCCACTTCGTCAAGGTCGAATACAGATCCTGTCCAACCGACAGGGCGCCGGTCATACCCTCGGCCGCGCCCGAGCGCCGGTTGATGACGATGCTCGCATTCGCGGCCGCACCAATCCACGAAGTGCCAAAGCGCGGAATATTGTATCCCGCACCGAACGTGTACGATTCTGGTTGGTACACGAACGTGGTCGACAGCGTGTGATGGTGGCCGAGAAGGTTGGTTTCCTGCGGTACGAGAAGAAGGCTTTCGACGCCGCCCGGGCCAACCGCAAGATCGTAGGACAACCGCAGGCTCCATATGTCCTTGGTGATGATGAGCAGACCGACCTTGTCGGGCGTGCTGCCCACCACGCCTACGATGATGACGACCGACACCTCGAGCGGCATGCGCGTTCGCATGTTGCGCGCGGTTTCGTCGACGAGAACTTGCTGGTATGGCTCGCCCTCGTGCAGGAGCGTCTCGCGGCGAATGACGTAGTCGCGCGAGACAACGTGCAGGCTATTCAAAAGTTTGCGTACGGGAATGCCGAGGGCTTTGTCTGGAATGGGATCGCGATCTTCGAGTACCTCGAAGCGCATCGTGTCGATACGCTCGATGATCTTGCCTTCCGGGGCTGGGTCGATTTTCTTACCCGATGCCTCGAGCGCGCGGGCGATCGTCTCCTTCTCGTAGCGGGAGTACTCGGTGGATTGAGATGTGGGCTTTTGCGCCAGGGCGAGGTGGCAATGGAGCATCACCCCCACGCCAGCGGCAAAGCGCAGAAAAACCCGCACGGCGGTTACTCTACTCGAACGCTATGGCGATCAACGCGCGTCAGCGAGCGGCAGTGATCGTAGCGGTCACGCCGAAGTGATCGCTCGGAAACACTCCTGCGTGCTTTGTGTCGAAGCACACGCTGGCCGCAAGCGGCTCGCCACGCTGCGAGTCGTCGGGACCTCGAATGAAGATGTAATCGATGCGCCGTTCGGGCTCGCGCAGCGGAGCGGCGAACGGGTTTCGCTTGGAGAACGTGACACCTGGTGCTCCTTCGCCAGCAACACCGAATGCGTCAGCGAAGTACACACACGGCCCGCCAAGACCGGTGAGCCCGCGCATGAAGCGGATCTCGTCGGAGTCGGGCTCGGCATTGAAGTCGCCGACGATGACAGGCGGAAAGCCAGCGATGGGTGCACGAGCAGCCACGGCTTGTGCGAGCGCGCGCACTTGGGCCTGGCGAATGTGCCCATGGTGAAGTTTCCAATTCAGATGCGTACAGAAAAAAGGAATTTTTCCGTAGGGTGAGTTGAGTTCGGCAAAAACGACCGATCGGCTTTCGTCCGATCCTTCTTTGGGCAGCGCGATGGTTTCGCTGTGCACAATTGGCCACTTTGAAAGGATTGCGTTGCCCATTGGGTAGCCATAATTCTCCGATGCAAGACCCCAGGCGACCTCATAGCCAAGGCCCTCTGTGATCATCGCGGCTTGATCGAAGCCGGAAAACCGCAGCACCTCCTGCAAACCAATTACGTCGGGCGCGAGCTTGCGTAGCCCTTCGCGAATCGCGATGAGCCGCTCTTCCCACGGGCCAGAGCGATTCCAAATGTTGAGCGTGGCAGCGCGAAAGGTTCGCATAATCAAATCCAGCAAACTTGCTAGAGCATGTTTACCAGCCGTCGCGAGCGACGCGAGGCCAAGGCGGGCCCGAGGAGCCCGCGTAAGCGTACGTTGTGGTACGTGCGCAGGCACCGCAGGGCCCAACGATGGCAATCGCGTCGCGCAGCAGGATGGTAAACATGCTCTTACGCGGCTTCGTCGTTCGCGGTCGTAGCCGGCTTCACGTCAACGTCGGACTCGGCGCCCGAATTGATGCGCATGCCGTAAAAAGACCTGTAGACGAAGACCACAGACAGGCCAAAGAACAACGCGGCGAGAAGGATTGGCCACGTTGCGCTAGAGGATTTTTTCATTTGCTCGGCGAGCTCGACGGCGAGCAGACCGAAAAGCGTAGTGAACTTGATGACAGGGTTGAGCGCAACGCTGGAAGTGTCTTTGAATGGATCGCCCACGGTATCGCCCACGACCGTTGCGTCGTGCAATGCGGTGCCTTTGGCTTTCAGCTCGACCTCGACGACCTTCTTCGCGTTGTCCCAAGCGCCACCGGCATTCGCCATGAAGAGCGCTTGGAACAGACCGAACAGAGCAATCGCAATAAGGTAGCCAATGAAGAAGAACGAATCGTAAAAAGCAAAGCCAAGAGTGCCAAAGAAGACCGTCAAGAAGATATTGAACATTCCTCTTTGTGCGTACTGCGTGCAGATTTCAACGACCTTCTTCGAGTCTTCGATGCTCGCTTTCTCGACGCCTTCGAGTTTGATGTTCGCCTTGATGAACTCGACCGCGCGGTACGCGCCCGTGGTCACGGCTTGCGTGGATGCGCCGGTGAACCAGTAAATCATCGCGCCACCGGCAATGAGACCGAGGAGGAAAGGTGGATACAGAATCGAGACTTTGTCGGTGTGCTCCGTGAAGCCGTTCGTGAGCATGACGATAATCGAGAAGATCATCGTGGTGGCACCAACGACGGCCGTGCCGATGAGAACAGGCTTTGCGGTTGCCTTGAAAGTGTTTCCGGCTCCGTCGTTCTCTTCGAGAAAGTGCTTGCCCTTGTCGAATTGAACATCGAAGCCGAAATCTTTTTTGAGCTCTTTGTCGATGTCCGGAATGCCCTCGATAACGCTTAGTTCGAAAACGCTTTGTGCGTTGTCGGTGACCGGGCCGTACGAATCGACCGCGATGGTGACCGGCCCCATGCCGAGGAAGCCGAAGGCCACGAGCCCGAAGGCGAAGACGGCCGATGGGTCGAAGCCGCCAATCATCATGATGTGCCCGACACCTTCGCGCGACACCATGTAGGCTGCACCCATCAGGCCAATGAGCACGATGCCCATCCAGTAGGCGCTGAAGTTGCCGGCCGTCAGGCCCGACAAGATGTTGAGCGATGCGCCGCCTTCTTTCGACGAGGTGACGACCTCGCGCACGTGACCCGACTCGACCGAGGTAAAGACTTTAATCAGCTCGGGAATGATCGCGCCAGCAGCGGTGCCGCACGTGATGATGAGCGAAAGCTTCCACCAAAGCGTGTCGTCGCCGCCGATGCTTGGAATGAGCTGGTGCGAAACGAGGAACGTCAGAACGATGGAAACGGCGGACGTGAGGATGACCAGCTGGGTAAGCGGGTGCTCGAAGTTCATTTTGTCGGCGTTCGCCGACTTGCTCTTCGCGAGGGCATCGTTGATGAAGTACGAAACGACCGATGCAATCACCATGACGATGCGCATCACGAAGATCCACACGAGAAGCTGAACCTGCACGGTCTTGTCTTGCACTGCGAGCAGGATGAACGAGATGAGCGCAACGCCTGTGACGCCGTAGGTTTCAAAGCCGTCGGCCGAGGGGCCAACCGAGTCGCCCGCGTTGTCGCCCGTGCAGTCTGCAATGACGCCCGGGTTGCGTGCGTCGTCTTCTTTGATTTTGAAGACGATTTTCATCAGATCGGAGCCGATGTCGGCGATCTTCGTGAAAATGCCGCCCGCGATGCGAAGCGCCGAAGCCCCGAGCGACTCGCCAATGGCAAAGCCGATGAAGCACGAGCCAGCCAATTCGCCGGGGATAAAGAGGAGAATGGCAAGCATCAAAATCAGCTCGACGGAGATGAGGAGCATGCCGATGCTCATGCCGGCTTTGAGCGGAATCGCATAAGCGGGGAACGGCTTGCCTTTGAGGGCCGCGAATGCCGTGCGCGAGTTGGCAAACGTGTTCACGCGAATGCCGAACCAGGCCACCGCGCAAGAGCCTGCGATGCCGATGAGACTAAAGAGCAAGATGATGGCAACTTGCGCCCCCTTGCCTTCTGCGAAGTAATTCTGCGCGAAGCCGAAGTAATAGAAGATGATGGCGCCGATGAAGAGCGCGAGCTTTAAGATGAATTTGATTTGCGTGATGAGGTACGTTTTGCACGTGGCGTAAATGAGCTCGCTGATTTCGAGCATCGATTTGTGAACAGGCGCGTTCTTGAGCTGCGTGTAAATGACGAAGCCGAAGCCGATGCCGAGCGCTGAGACGACGAGGCCAACGTAAAGCAGCGATGAGCCGGTGTTCCCGCCCAAGAAGCTTGCGACCGACGCGTCGTCGAGGCGCGGCACCTTCAGGTTGGCTTCGCCGCCATGAGAGGGAGCCGCGCCACCGGCCGCGTGAGCGGCTGCGTTGTGCGCACCTTGTGCAGCAAGCGCTGGCGCGCCAAACAACAAGGAAAGGGTGAGACCAAAAGCGAAAATGAGCCAGTTTCTAATGGCACTACGAGGATGACGAGACATCATGAAACCAGAGTCCTCTCCGAGGTTCAGCGAGCGAGTCGGAGGATCTCGTTGCATCCTGCCGTCGCGTCGCGATCTCGAGGGGTTGGCCGCCGTACGATAGGAGCTGTGGCTTCGTCGCAAAAACCATGCTTTCTACGTAGACGCTTCAGCGCGCCTCGGCCCACGCCGGCTTGACCTACCGCCGTAAGGCGCGATGCTTCTACCATGGTGATGGCGAGGCCGTAAACGTCGAGGTAAAGTTTTCTGACGGGGCCTGCCACCGACCTTGGCATGCCGGGCGCCACGCCCGTTTTTGCAAGTAATCACGACATGATGCGTTGTATCATGCGCCATGACAACGCTATGTCGGAGTAAGATTTTTTCATGAACGAAAGCAGCAAGCCTCCTGCCGCAGCAGAAGCTGCGATGGCGCGCCTTCGCGAAGGCAACCGGCGCTTCGTTGAAAACGTGCGAAGCGTCGAGGCCATGCTCTCGCTTTCGGCGCGCGCGAAGCTTGCCGATGGCCAACATCCCTACGCGATTGTGCTCTCGTGCTCCGACTCTCGCGTGCCTGCCGAAATCATCTTCGACTGCGGGCTTGGCGAGTTGTTCGTTGTGCGTGTTGCAGGCAACGTGGTTGCGCCATCGCTCGTTGGCAGCGTCGAGTACGCGGTCACGACCTTTGGCACTTCGCTCGTTGTTGTCATGGGCCACACGTGTTGTGGCGCGATCCGAGCCACGCTCGATGTATTGCGAAACGGCAACAAGCCCATTTCCGACAACGTGCGTGATCTCGTGGAGCGAGTCACCCCCGCGGCCGCCGAGTTCGCCACGTCAAACTTGCCCGAGGCAGAAATCGTCAAGCGCACGACGCGTGCAAACATCCGCGTTTCTGCGAGCCACCTGCGATACGGAAGCAAGCTTCTCGAGAGACTGGTTCACGAAGGCAAGATAGCCATCGTGGGCGCCGAGGCTTCGCTCGAAACCGGCTTTGTCGACTTCTTCGACGGCAATTTTTGAGCGCCCGCAAAACGCATATTCGTAGGGGCGCCATTCATGGCGCCCGACCGCGGTTGGCCGATCGCGAGGGCGCGATGAATCGCGCCCCTACCGGGTGCCCGTGTAAGGAGCGCCTAGCTCCTCGAGCCCGCGTAGCGCGTCACGACGTTGGGTGGCAGAGGGCGCTGCGAGCTCGAGAAAAACATTGTAGGCTGCAATTGCCTCGGGTTTCTGTCCCGTTTTGCGGAGAGCCTCGCCCGCAGAAAACGCCGCGGGACCAAGCCACGCTGGCCGTGGCTCCAAGGCTTTGCCAGCGTCGACAGCCGCGAGCAAATGCTTGGCAGCTTCGGCCGTGGCGCCTGTGTCGAGTAGCAGGCGCCCGTAGCGATAGCGCCACACTGCCACTTTGCCGTCGCCCGCAACGGCCTTGGCCCACTCGCCCATCGCCGTGGGCATGTCGTTTTTTTGCTCGTAGGCCTCGGCCAGTAAGGCATGCACTTCGCTTCGCGAAGGCTTGATTTCGAGCGAGCGGCGAAGATCGCTGATGGCATCGCTTATCGCGCCCTGGCGCATCTGGATCGTGCCGCGCAGCCAATATCCATCGGCAAGGGACTTATCGAGTGCGAGTGCCCTGTCGACCTCGGTGCGCGCGAGCGCGAGCTGCGCGGGGTTTGCTTCGTTCGCCGCCCGCGCCACATAAAGATGATAGTCGGCGCGATTCGGTTCGAGAAAAGCGGCGCGCTGCAGATAGCGCACGGCCGCAGCCGCATCGGCCCCGCCCATTTTTAGCTTGGCTCGCCCGATGAAGTGGTTCACCTCCGCGCTGTTCGGTCGTGCGATGCGCACGGCTTCAAGCAAGGGAAGCGCTTCTTTGACCCTGCCCGTCGCAACGAGCGCCGCGGCGAGGCGCATCTGGAGATCGACATTCTTTGGCTCCAGGTTGTACGCGCTTTGGTACTGCTCGAGTGCGCGATCGAAGTTGCCGAATTTTTCGAAAATCTGGCCTCGCTCGACTGCGAGACCAGGGTAGTCCTTGTCGACGGCAGCGATGCGTTCGAACTGCTCTGCGGCTTTGTCGAGTCGATTCAGCTTTTGATACGCAGAGCCAAGTCGGAAACGTGTGCCGAGATCGTTTGGGGTTTTCTCGAGTGCCGCGGTGTAGTGGTCGATAGCCTGTTCGAGCGAGCCTTGAGCAACTGCGATGTCGCCAAAGGCGCGCTGAAGCGCGGCGCTATCTGCTTTGGATCGCGACTGTTCGAGCTTGGTAGCTGCTTCGTTCGTTCGCCCTTGCGCTGCGAGAAACGATGCAAACGACGCATGGGCCTGGATCGCGTCCGGATCCTGAGGATCGGCCAGATCCACAGTCGAGGTGTAGAGCTCTTCGGCGCGCGCCTTGTCGCCCAGCGCTTCTTCGGCGCGCGCCAACCACAAAGCCACGCTCACGTCCTTTGGCGCGCGCTGGCGAGCTGCTGTGAGCACTGTCTTCGCGTCGCCGAATCGCTCGAGCGCGATCATTGTCATCGCCCGCCCAATCGTTGCAGGTAGATTCGTCGGTTCTTTCCTCACAACCTCGTCGAAGCGCGAAAGTGCTTCTGCGTAGCGCCCGTCGACGTAAAACACCTGCCCTTCGCCAGCGATCGCCGCAAGGTTGTGCGGGTCAATCTTCACGGCTTCGTTGAATGCCGCGAGCGCTTCGCTCGTGCGATCGCGCTTGAACAGAATGGAACCTTTGGCCGTGAGCGTGGCTGACAGCTCGGAGGTGCCGAGTCTGCTCACCAACGCATCGCTGAGAATTGCGTCGAGCTCGCTCAGTGCTGCATCGTTGTCGCGATCGAGCTGGGAGGTCAGAAGCGCGTGCATGGTGCGAGCACCGGCGTGCTTCGGCGAGAGCTTTTGTGTTGCATCGAGGGCTTCGCGCTGCTTGGCGACATCTTTTGCGAGCCCATAGGCCTGGGCAAGTCCCCACTCGGCGCGGGCCGACGGCTCGCCTTGCGCGAGTGCGTCGCGGAATGCGTTTTCGGCAGCGGGCGCGTCGTGCTCTGCCAGAGCGACTTCGCCGCGCAGGATTGCAATATCGACTTGAATGCCGTTCTTCGGCTCGGCTGCGGCCGCGGCTGCGAGTTCGGTCTTGGCTCGTGCCCATTCGCCCGTGGCCGCACTCCGAGCAGCACGAGCCGCAGCGAGGTACGCGGTGTTCTTGCCTTGCGGAATGGTGGCAAGGGCTGCTTGTGCATGCGCAAGGCGTTGGTCGTCGCTCCCAAAGCGTACGAGATTTGAGAATTCGACAAACGCCGCATACGCCGTGACGCTGTGCGCGCGTGGCATGCGCCTATGCAGGTTGCCCAGTTCATCGGCCGCTGCCACGGCTTCGCTGTAGGTGTCGACCGCGAGCTTTTTGCGAGCCGTGTCGCCGGCTGCTGCTGCAGTCTTCGCGTACTCGCCGGCGTTGAGCTTGTCGCTCATCGCCAGGTAGCCGAATGCACCGACGGATGTGAACTGGAGCGCGACGCCTACAACGACGAGAATCGCAGCACATGCGAGGAGGATTCTCGTCCTCTTGGCAATGGGTTTTTTCTTCTCCTTCTCCACGTAGCGGACAAGGGCCGTGGTTTGCAGTGTCGGTTGTGCGAGCACGGCGGGGTGCGAAGTCTCCGCGAATGCGGGCGGCGCGGCGTGCATCTCGGTGAGCGGTGCGATGACTGCATCGATGTTGATCTCGCCAGGCAAGAGCAGCGGTACTGTGTCTGCTCGATCGCGTGCAGGTGGGATGGGCTCCGCAAAGCTTGGCGCGGACGCGCCGATCACGTTGGGCGTGTTGGCGCCGAACGCTGGTGGAAAATCGGGCATGCTTAGCAGATCAATCTCGCTGAAAGCATTTGCGCTCGTGGCAGCAACGAGATCGCTGCTTGTGCCAGGCAGATCGGCCGGAAGGGTTGGCAAGGCTGGCAAATCAACGTTCGTCAAAAGTGGGGCGCCTGAAAGCGGGTGCAAATCCGGCAGAGGAGCGTCGCCAAAGGAGCGCGGTGACCTGCGTGAGGCCACCTCCATGTCGCCAAAGGAGCGTGGTGACTTGCGCGGCGAAGGGAGCGCGGGAACCTCGGCATCGCCAAAGGAGCGTGGTGACTTGCGCGGCGAAGGGAGCGCGGGAACCTCGGCATCGCCAAAGGAGCGCGGTGACCTGCGCGAGGCCACCTCCACGTCGCCAAAGGAGCGTGGTGACTTGCGTGTCGTAGGCGCGTCGGCATCGCTTTTCGTGCCGCTCGCTCGTGACGGCAAGTTCGAATCATGGAGAGGTACGAGCACTGGCAATGTGGCTGGATCCGGAGCGGGGTTCACGCCCGCATTGGATCGAGTACGCGACACCGACGGTGCCGATGCAGCGGGCAAAGTCGGAGGGAGCGATCGACTTTTTTCGATCTCGATCTCGATCGCTGCTTCGGTCGGATCGATCGCCGTGATCTCCGGTTGCGTCGGAGCGGGCGCATACGACGGCCGAATCGCGGCGCTCGGCAGAAAGGCACTCACCTCGATGCCAGGGATCGTTCGCTTGGATGAAATAATGGGAAGAGCCGGTGCCTCGTCGGCAACCGACGGAGCCGCGCTGACCGCAACACCTTTCGACGGGCTGGTAACAATGAAAGTGTGCGTGCACTTTGGGCAACGCATTTTCAGCCCACTCTCGGGGATACGTCGTTCGTCGACCTGGTACGGCGCTTTGCATGACTCGCATGCGACCTTCAACATGACAACGACAAAGGCTATCACATAGGCTTTCCCGAACGCGAAAGCGCAGAGTCTATTGAAACGGCCTCACTTGTCGTACCCCCCCTCCGGATTGCCGCTCGGCCCGGCTGCTCCGGCTCCTTCCCTTGCGAGACCAACGGTCGCACTTCTCTATATGGCCGCAAGCGCACTGCTTTTTGCAGGAATGAACTCTTTTGCGCGCCTCGCCAACCAGAGTGCATCATGGGCAAGCGTTGGCGCGGTGCGTGCCTTCGTTGGTGCTTTTGTAGCCTTCTCTGTGGCTCGAGCGCGTGGCCGGTCACTCGGGGCGCACAACCGCAGCGTAGTTTTTTGGCGAAGTCTGTTCGGCACCGCTTCGATGCTTTGCACCTTCTACGCCCTGTCATCCAAGACGCTTACTTTGGGTGACACCGTCACGCTCACCAACCTGACGCCCGTGTTCCTTGCCTTGCTCGCACCCATTTTCCTTGGTGAGCGCACAACCTGGGGGGTTGCCATAGCCATTGCACTCGCACTTGCTGGCGTCGTTCTGGTGTTGCACCCAGCGGTGTTTTTCGGCGGCCCCACCATCGTCGCCCGCGGGCTCGTGGCCTCTGGGCCGAGTGCGCGCGCTACAGCCATCGCAGCCGTTCTCTCGTCCTTCCTTGCGTCGATCGCGATGATGATGCTCCGGCGTGCGGGTAAAACCGAGAGCCCCGAGGCCATCGCATTTCAATTCTCGCTTTTCGCCGGTGTCGTGCACACGCTCGTGGCCACGCTCGATCCCCACGCGCCGAGCCTTCGCGATGCTTTGTTCATGGTGCTGGCAGGTGTCTGCGCAGGCTTCGCGCAGATCGCCATGACCCATGCCTATGCGCTCGAGAGTGCTGCGCGTGTTGGCGCCATGGGCTACCTCGCGGTTGTTGCGAGCGCTCTCATTGGCGCCGCCATCTTGCGCGAACGCCCTGCGCCAATCGCCCTTTTGGGCACGGCGTTCGTCATTGCAAGCGGCCTGCTCATTACGTTCGTCCGCGGCGACAACTCCGCACCACGTGTTCGCAAGGATCGCAAACCAAGGTTTGCGATTCGCCGTTGACGTTGCGTGTGCGGAATCGTGCTACGAAGGCCGCGTGGATCGCCTGGTTGTCACCGGCGCGAAGCAGCACAATCTGCGGGGCGTGAACATCTCGCTGCCGCGCGGAAAGCTCGTTGTTTTTACGGGGCCAAGCGGCTCGGGCAAGTCGTCGCTCGCGTTCGATACGATCTACGCCGAAGGGCAACGCCGCTACGTTGAATCGCTGAGCGCGTATGCGCGGCAGTTTCTCGAGCAAATGGCGAAGCCGGACGTCGAGCGCATCGATGGCCTTTCGCCGGCCATCGCCATCGAGCAGCGGCCGCTGTCGAAGTCTCCGCGCTCTACCGTGGGCACGGTCACCGAGATTGCGGACTACCTCCGGCTTTTGTTCGCACGCGTTGGTGTTCCTTACTGCCCGAATTGCGGCAAGCGCATCGAGGCGCAGACCGTCCAGCAAATCGTCGATCGCATTCTTTCGCTCGCCCCTGGCACGCGCTTCAGTGTGCTTGCGCCCATCGTTCGCGCTCGCAAGGGCGAACTCAAACTCGAACTCGAACGACTGCGCCGTGATGGCTTCGTTCGCGTGCGCGTCGACGGCGCCGTTGTCGATCTTGGCGATCCGATTTCGCTCGATCGCAGCAAGATGCATGATCTCGACGTCGTCGTGGATCGCATCGTCATCAAAGACGGCGTCAAAGGGCGCCTCACCGACAGCGTGGAGCTCGCGCTAGAAATCGGCGAGGGCCGCCTGCTCGTGGCAGTCGAGGGGCAAGAGCCGTTCTGGCTTTCCGAGCGCTTTGCGTGCATCGATTGTGGCATTTCGCTGCCGCCCATCGAGCCGCGCATGTTCTCGTTCAACAGTCCTCATGGCGCTTGCCCCGCGTGCGACGGGCTTGGCGCACGCACCGTGATCGATCCCGATCGCCTCATTGGCGATCCGCAAAAGTCATTGCGCGAAGGCGTCGTGCTCGCATGGGGCCGTCGCGGGTCGGTAGCACTCGCCACCGAAGTCGCTCGTGCCGTCGAAGCCCTTGGCGTCGACCCCGACTCGCCGTGGGCAAAACTTGCCGAGGCTACCAAGAAAACAATTCTTTTTGGCAATGACAGCGCAGGCGAAAGCGCGGGCATTGCCGCACCCAAGAACAGGACCAAGGCACGCAAGGCATCTTCTGTTCGCAAAACATATTCAGGGATCGTTTCTCGCCTTACCGCGCGCCTCGAGCAAGAGCCCCGGGGAGACCGCGACGGCGCGGGCGACGCAGACGAAGACGAAGGCGCCCTTGGCGACGACGAGCTTGGGCGCTTCCTTGTCACGCGAACATGCACGTCGTGTCGCGGCCAAAGACTTCGGCCCGAAGCGCTTTCTATCAAGTTAGGGCCTTACAACATCGCCGAGCTCGGTGGGGTTGCTCTCGACAAGCTGCGGGGCATTCTTGCCGATGTCGGAAAGAACGATTCTGAGTCGCGAGCAACGTCGGCTTCGTCCGCGCAGGTTGCGTTTTCGACACGCGAGCGAGCGGTTGCCGAACCGCTTCTTCGCGCCGTTACCGCACGCCTTGGTTTTTTGATCGACGTCGGTCTCGACTACCTTTCGCTCGACCGCAGCGCGCAGACGCTTTCGAGCGGCGAAGGCCAGCGCATTCGCCTTGCAACGCAAATCGGAGCCGCGCTCGTCGGCGTTCTTTACGTGCTCGACGAGCCAAGCATAGGCCTACACGCCCGCGACAACGCTCGCCTCATCGAGGCACAAGCGCGCCTTCGTGATCTCGGCAACACGGTCTTCGTGGTCGAACACGATCGCGATGCCATCATGGCGGCCGACTACGTCGTTGACATGGGCCCTGGCGCTGGTGTGCACGGTGGCCAGGTCGTTGCGCAAGGCACGCCGCGCGAGATCATGGAGAGCCCGGCATCGGTCACTGGACCTTGGCTTTCAGGCAAAAAAGAGCTCCCTTTCCCAAAAACGCGCAAAGCAAAAGGCGAGTCGTTCGTGCGGATCGTTGGTGCACGCGCCCACAACCTGAAGGACGTCACAGCGTCGGTGCCAGGCGGCCTTTTCACCTGCTTCACCGGCGTGTCAGGCAGCGGCAAATCGAGCCTCGTCGTTGACACGCTTTTGCCCGCGGCAAGGGCCAAGCTTTATTCGGCATCGGCGCCCATCGGCGAGTGCGATGCAGTGGAAGGTCTCGAGTCGATCGACAAAGTGATTTCGATCGATCAGGCGCCGATCGGGCGTACACCCAGGTCGAACCCTGCAACCTACACGGGTGTGTTCGCTCTGCTACGCGAGCTGTACGCCGGGCTTCCCGAAGCACGCGCGCGTGGCTACAGGGTAGGGCGCTTTTCGTTCAACGTGAAAGGCGGCCGATGCGAGGCATGCCAGGGCGATGGTGTGCTTCGCGTCGAGATGCACTTTCTGCCGGATGTTTTCGTGACGTGCGACACTTGCGGCGGCACGCGGTACAACCGCGAAACCCTCGAGGTGAAGTATCGCGGCATGTCCATCGCGGATGCCCTGGAGGTGACCGTCGAGCAGGCACTCGAGCTGTTCGACATCATCCCAAGGGTGCGTGACAGACTCGATGCGCTTCGGCGTGTTGGCCTTGGGTACATCAAGCTTGGTCAGCCAGCGACAACGCTCTCGGGCGGTGAAGCACAGCGCGTGAAGCTTGCGCGCGAGCTCGCTCGAAAAGCCACGGGCCGCACACTTTACGTCCTCGACGAGCCAACCACGGGCCTGCATTTCACCGACGTCGAGATGCTTCTCGCAGCCATCTTCGAGCTGCGCGATCAAGGCAACACGATTGTGATCATCGAGCACAATCTCGATGTCGTTGCGTGCGCCGATTGGGTCATCGATTTAGGTCCTGAGGGAGGCGACAAGGGCGGCGAGATCGTCGCAGAGGGCACCCCCGAAGCCGTTGCCCAATGCGAGCGCTCGCACACGGGGCGCTACCTGCGAGCGGCGCTAAGGGCTCGCTCATGAGCAGGAAAAAGAAGCTTATCGCGGTTGTCGTCTTGTTGGCGCTGGGGGTGGCCGCGGGGTGGTGGTTCAACGTGCCGGCCAAGTTGGGTTGGACGCGTCGCCACGAAAAGCATCTCACCTTGTACGGCAACGTCGACATCAGGCAGGTGCAACTTGGCTTCCGCGTGAGCGGGCGCATCGAGGCTTGTCTCGTGGATGAAGGCGACGAGGTGAAAGCGGGTCAGCTCATCTCGCGCCTCGACGCGAAACCTTACGAAGACCAGATGCGATCCGCCGTTGGGCAGGTTTCGGCCCAGAAAGCAACGCTCGACAAGTTGGTGGCTGGCCCGCGAAAAGCGGAAATCGATCAGGCTCGTGCAGCGCTCGCCGAGCGTGTTGCCGAAAGATCGAACGCGGAATTGACGTTTCATCGTAACGCCCAGTTGCAAGCGTCCGACTCGGTATCGCACGCTGCTTTGGATGACGCGCAAGCGTCGCATGATATGGCGGTGGCGCGGGTCAATTCGGCGCGCGAGGCGCTGCGCCTGCTCGAGCAAGGATCGCGAGCGGAAGACATCGCCGCTGCCCGCGCCACGCTGCAAACGGCGGAAGCGAATCTGTCGAGCACGCAAATCTCGGTTGCAGACACTCGGCTCGTCGCTCCAACCGACGGCGTGATTCTGTCGCGCGTGCGCGAGCCTGGTGCGATTGTGTCGCCGAACGACATCGTGTTCGTGCTCTCCGTCAAACAGCCAATGTGGGTGCGCGCCTACGTTGCGGAGCCCAATCTCGGCAAGATCCACCCTGGAATGAGCGTGGACGTCATCACCGATTCCGCTCCTGATCATCCCTACAAGGGCCAAATTGGCTTTGTCTCACCGGTCGCAGAATTTACGCCCAAATCGGTGGAAACCCCCGAGTTACGAACCGATCTGGTTTACCGCCTGCGGGTGGTGATCGAGAATGCAGATGACGGTTTGCGGCAGGGAATGCCGGTCACGGTCCGCATTCCCATGCCAAATTCCGATTGAAGGGGACAGAGCGTGATGGATACGTTCGTTCGCTTGACCGATATCGTGAAACGCTTCGGCCACGCCCCTGCGGCTCTTGATACGGTTTCCGGTTCCATTCGTGGCGGTCAGATTACAGGCCTTGTCGGGCCCGACGGCGCCGGCAAAACGACGTTGATCCGTCTGATGACCGGGTTGATGCTGCCGGACAGTGGCACGGTTCACGTGCTTGATTTGGATTCGCGCCAGAACCCTGCGGGCATTCAAGCCTCCATTGGCTATATGCCGCAGCGCTTTGGCCTTTACGAAGATCTGTCGGTTCAGGAAAACTTAAATCTATATGCTGATTTGCGCGGCTTGCCAAAGGAGGATCGCCAGGCTGTTTTCCATGAGCTTTTGACATTCACGGATCTGTCGCGGTTTGCCGGCCGACTGGCAGGCAAGTTGTCGGGTGGCATGAAGCAAAAGCTCGGGCTCGCCTGCGCGCTTCTACGTAAACCGCGCCTTCTGCTCCTCGACGAGCCAAGCGTGGGAGTGGACCCGATATCGCGCCGCGATCTCTGGAAGATGGTGGAAGATCTGGCAAAACAAGGTGTAAGCGTGGTGTGGTCAACGGCTTATCTCGATGAGGCAGAGGCCTGCGATTGTGTATTTTTGCTCAACCAGGGCAAGTTGCTTTTTACCGGTGCACCGGCCGATTTGACCGACCGAATCAAAGGGCGAGTATTCAAGCTCTCCGGCGTTGAAGGTCGGCGCAGGCTCATTCTGGCCAAAGCACTCGATCGGCCGAACGTCATCGACGGCGTTCTGCAGGGCGAAGCCATCAGGTTGGTGATGCGTGCAGAGGAGGCAGATGGGGCGCCGCTGGAAGTAGCGAGCTTGGGCGGAAAAAACGCCAAGCTAATGATTACGCCGCCTCGATTCGAAGATGCATTTGTCGATTTGTTAGGCGGCGGTCCGTCTGGGCACTCGAAGCTCGCAGAATCGACGAAAATGCGCAAAGCAGGCGATGCTGGTGCGGTTATCGAGGCCAAGGATCTCACGAAACGGTTCGGTGATTTCACGGCCGCAAAGGACATTACTTTCTCGATTCCGCGCGGAGAGATATTCGGGCTATTGGGTCCCAATGGGGCTGGCAAGTCGACCACGTTCAAGATGCTGTGCGGGTTGCTCAAGCCAACCGGCGGCGCGGGGCGAGTCGCTGGGTTCGATTTGCGACGAGACGTGGCCGAGGCGCGCAACCGACTCGGTTACATGGCGCAAAAGTTCTCCTTGTATGGCGACCTTAGCGTGAGCCAAAATTTGCAGTTTTTTGCCGGCGTATACGGGCTTCGCGGCGACTACCGGCGCGAACGCATCGCACTCGTAAGCGAGATCTTTAGTTTTGCGCCTTATCTCGAAATGTCGGCAAAGGATCTGCCACTCGGGCTGAAACAGAGACTCGCCCTTGCCTGCGCCGTGATGCACGAACCCGAGGCGCTGTTTCTGGATGAACCAACTTCCGGCGTCGACCCCATCACGCGCCGTGAGTTCTGGTCGCACATCAACGGGCTCGTAGAAAAAGGCGTGACTGTGCTGGTGACTACGCATTTCATGGACGAAGCCGAATATTGCGATCGCATCTCGCTCATCTATCGCGGCCAATCCATCGCTCTCGGATCTCCAGACGAACTCAAAGCCAGGGTGGCGAGCGTAGATAACTCCGACCCCACCATGGAAGACGCGTTCATTGCGCTGATCAAGCAGCAAGATCAGGCGAGCTTGGCATGAGAACGGAGACTGCCGACCAAGCTTCCGACCGCTGCCGCCGGCTTGCCACGCTCGTGCGCAAGGAGACATGGCAGATCCTTCGCGATCCGAGCAGCATCTTGATTGCTTTCGTTCTGCCGCTCATTTTGCTGTTCTTGTTTGGCTTTGCTGTGTCTCTCGACGCGAACAAAACGCGCGTGGGCCTCGTGGTCGAGTCAAAGACTCCAATGACCGAAGATCTGGCGGCAAGCTTTCGAGCTTCCCGCTACTTCTCCGTTGCCGACGCGTACGACCGGCGCAGTTTCGAGCAAGATCTGGTTTTGGGACGCATCCGCGGCATCATCGTGATCACACCCACGTTCGTTCGAGACTCCGTCGGTCGGTTTGGCCCGCAAATTCAGCTGATTGTCGACGGATCGGATCCGAACACGGCCAACTTTGTGCAGAATTACGTGCAAAGTACAGTTTCTAATTGGGCCGCGCAACGATCGACGGAACTTGCCACACCAAGCCCTGCAATCCGCATCGAACCGCGTTTCTGGTTCAATCAGGAACTTACCAGCCGAGACTTTCTCGTCCCCGGCGCCATCGCGATTGTCATGACGCTGGTCGGCACGCTGCTGACTTCGCTAGTGATTGCCCGGGAATGGGAACGGGGAACCATGGAGGCTGTCATGGCAACTCCGGTGACGGCCGCCGAACTGCTCGCCGGCAAGATTTTTCCCTACTTCGTGCTCGGCATGGCCTCGATGACTTTGTGCGTTCTGGTGGCCGTGCTCTTGTTCCGCGTGCCGTTTCGCGGTTCGATTTTTTCTCTTTACCTTCTGTCGGCCGCTTTCCTGATCCCCGCACTCGGCCAAGGATTGTTGATTTCGGCGGCTACCAAGAATCAGTTTCTCGCCTCGCAACTCGCGCTCATCACAGGGTTTCTTCCTTCCTTCTTGCTATCCGGGTTCTTGTTTGAAATTCGGTCCATGCCGTTGCCGATTCAGTGGCTCACGACGATTCTGCCAGCGCGGCATCTGATCCCCAGCTTGCTTACCGTATTTCTCGCAGGCGACTTATGGCCAATGTTTTTGCGTTCGATCGCCTTCATGCTGACCGTTGGCGCGATTCTCTTTGCATTGGCTGCACGCAACGTTTCGAAGAGGATCGGCTGATGTGGTGGACGCGGCTCAAAGCCCTTATCATCAAAGAGCTCTTGGCAATCTTGCGGGATCCCAAAGGGCGAATCATCTTGATCGTACCGCCGATTGCGCAGCTCGTTGTCTTTTCGTTCGCGGCGACATTGGAAGTGACAAATGTCGATGTCGCGATCCTCAATCGCGATTCGGGCCGGTGGGGCCAGGAACTCGTCTATCGCATCCATGCGCGGCCCACCTTCGGCCGTATTTTCATGGTCGACAGTCCGGATGCTCTCCGATCGGCCATTGACATGCAGCAGGTCGTCGCGGCCATTCAGATCGGTCCAAGCTTCTCCCGCGACATCGAGGCGAGCGCCAGCGCGGATATCCAAATCATTTTCGATGGTCGCAAGTCGAATGCATCGCAAATCGTTGCCGGCTATCTCGCCCAAATCGTGGGCGAGTTGGCAGCAGAAACCCCTGCCGGCAAGCGCGCAGCTCCTGTGTCGGTTGGGGTAACCTTGCGCAATTGGTTCAATCCGAATCTGAATTACAAATGGTTTATCGTGCCGAACCTCGTGGCTGCGATTGCTTTGCTGATCGGACTCATCGTCAGTGCCCTCTCCATCGCACGCGAACGCGAACTCGGCACGTTCGATCAGTTGCTGGTGTCGCCGCTGAGGCCCCACGAGATTCTCGCTGGCAAGGTCATCGCGCCGATGATGATCGGCCTCGTTCATATGACGATTTTCATCCTGGCCGCACGGCTCGTTTTCTCGGTGCCCTTGCGTGGATCGCTTCTGCTGCTTTACGGAAGTGGGCTCTTCTATCTTCTTTCCGTGATTGGCGTTGGCCTGCTCATCTCCGCCCTATCCACGACGCAGCAACAGGCGATCCTTGGAGCCTTCCTTTTCATGGTTCCGGCCATGCTGCTGTCCGGTTTTGCCACTCCGATCGAAAATATGCCTGATTGGCTTCAACCCCTGACTCGAGTCAATCCTTTGCGCTATTTCCTAGTTATCGTCATCGGTGTTTTCATCAAAGCCATGCCTTGGCAGGAAATTGTATCCAACACCATCCCCTTGGCGCTCATCGCCATCACCACCATGGGGATGGCGTCGTGGTTATTTCGGCGCCGCTTGGAGTAGGGGCACCCCTTGTGGTGCCCTTTTCATCGCGCGCCGCGAATAGGGCGGCCACAAGGGCCGCCCCTACGAATATGCGTTGTTGGGTGTAGGGGCGCGATTCATCGCGCCCTCGGGAATGGGTATGGATTCCAAAATACCGCGGTCGGGCAACATGAATGGCGGTCCTACGGGGCTTTGTACGGACGTAGGTGTATCGTCACCGGCTCGGCCCCCCAGATTTCGCGTGCGTACTCGCGAATGGTCCGGTCGGACGAGAACATGCCCATGCGCGAGATGTTCTTCACGGCTTTCTGATGCCACACTTTCTTGTCGACGAAGACGTCGTCGACCTGCTTCTGGCAATCCACGTAGGCTGCGAAATCTTCGAGAATCATGTACGGATCGTGATTGAGCAGGCTCTCGGTCAGCGGGCGGAACAGGGCTGGGTCGTCGCCCGCAAAAAAGCCGCTCGCGACAAGGTCGATCACTTCCTTCAGTCGCGGATTTCTGTCGTAGACCGCGCGCGGGCTGTAACCGGTTCGCTGAAGATCGTGCACCTGCTCGGTGGTCAGGCCAAAGAGAAAGAAGTTTTCCGCACCGACCGCGTCGCGGATCTCCACGTTTGCGCCATCGAGCGTGCCAATCGTGAGCGCGCCGTTGATCGAAAACTTCATGTTGCCGGTACCCGAGGCCTCTTTGCCCGCGGTTGAGATTTGCTCGGAGAGATCGGCCGCGGGAATGATGCGCTCGGCGAGCGATACGCGGTAGTTCGGCAAGAACGCGACGCGCAAGCGCCCTCCCAAGTCGACGTCGCCGTTGACGATATCGGCAATGGAGTTAATGAGCTTGATAATGAGTTTGGCAGCGCGGTAGCCAGGCGCTGCTTTCGCACCAAAGAGCACGGTGCGCGGCGCGGCGAGTGCGCTTGGATCGCGCTTGGCGTCGAGATAGAGCCGAATCAGGCGCAGCGCGTTGAGCAATTGCCGCTTGTATTCGTGCAGGCGCTTGATTTGGATATCGAACATGGAGTCTGGATCGAAACGATATCCCCACGCTTGCTCCGCATAAGCGGAAAAATCGGCCTTGTTCGCGCGCTTGACGGCGCCCACGCGCTCGACGAACGAGGCGTCGTTTGCGAGCGGGCCAAGCTTGTCGAGCTGGTCGAGATCGGTCACCCACGCAGGCCCAATGGCTTCGGTGATGAGCGCACTCAAACGGGGATTGATGTGCCAAAGCCAGCGCCGCGGCGTTACGCCATTCGTTTTGTTTGAAAACTTTGCCGGTGTCATTTCGGCAAAATCGCGCAGCACGTCGCGCTTGAGCAGATCGCTATGCAGCGCGGCAACGCCGTTGACTGCGTGCGAGCCAACGACCGCGAGATGCGCCATGGCGACCCTTTTTTCCGGGCCTTCCTCGATGATGGACATGCGCCGCACACGGGCGTCGTCGCCGGGGAACCGCGCCATGACCGAGCGGACGAGCCGCCGGTTGATTTCGTAGATGATTTGCAAGTGTCGCGGCAGAAGTCGCTCGAACATGGCAACGGGCCAGCGCTCGAGCGCTTCGGAAAGCAGCGTGTGGTTCGTGTAGCCGAGTGTGGCTACCACGATCTCCCATGCGCGATCCCACGGCACGCGGTGCTCATCGACGAGCACGCGCATGAGCTCTGCGACCGCAATGGCCGGATGCGTGTCGTTGAGCTGAATGGCATTCTTCTTCGTGAAATGATCGAAGTTTTTGTGGGACCTTCGGTATCGGCGAACAATATCGGAAATGGCGCAAGCAACGAAAAAGTATTCTTGCTTGAGACGCAAATCGCGCCCTGCTTGGTTCTGATCGTTGGGATACAAAACCTTCGAGATCACTTCGCTTGAATTCTTGTCTTCAACAGCGTGGACATAATCGCCGTCGTTGAAGACTTTGAGGTCGAATTCGTGGCCGGCGCGAGCCTGCCAAAGGCGCAGCGTATTGACCGTGTCGTTGCGAAAACCCGCAATGGGGGTATCAAATGGAACGCCAAGCACGGTTTGGGTGTCGACCCAGCGCGCAATGAGTTCGCCATTTTGGTCGAGTGTATTCTCGACGCGCCCGCCGAAGTGGACACTAACTGCATATTCCGGGCGCACGAACTCCCAAGGATTTCCGAAGCGCAGCCACTCGTCGGGCCTCTCGATTTGCCAACCGTTTTTGATTTCTTGTTCGAAAATGCCAAACTCGTAACGAATACCATAGCCGTAACCCGCGTAGCCTAGCGTTGCCATGGAATCGAGGAAGCATGCTGCCAGGCGACCGAGACCGCCGTTGCCGAGCCCGGGCTCGGGCTCGGCTTCGAGCACATCGGACAGCTCGAGCCCCGCTTTTGTTAGGAGTTCTTTGGCTCGATCGTACAAGTTTAGCGCCTGGAGGTTATTCGCGAGCGCGCGGCCGAGAAGGAATTCGGCCGATAGATAGTAGATATGCTTGGCATCGGCCGCGGAATACGCCTCTTGCGTTTGCGCCCATCGGTAGGTGAGCCGATCGCGCGCCGTGAGCGCGAGCCCGTAGAAGCGATCGAGATTCGTGGAGGTCGACCAGCTTTTGCCACGAGAGTATTGCAGATGATCGAGGAAGGCGCGGCGCAGCGTGGCGTCGTCCATTCCCGTGCGGTCGTCCTCGATGCGAATGCTGCGCGGAGAGCCGGCCGAGTCGGCTTGCGAGGCTTGCGAGGCTTGCGAGGCTTGCGAGGCTTGCGAGGCTTGCGAGGCTTGCGAGATAGGGGAGGAACTTGCGGACGTTGGGCTCGTCGTCATGACACAACCCTTGTAGGATCGGGGGCTACGTTTTCAACACGAATCGACGAAATCGACGTATGTGGCACAACGACGTAGTACCTTTCACATTGATGGTCACGTTGATGCGAGTTCGAGGCACTCGACCAAGCGCGGCGCAATGCTTATGACATCTGCCCTGGGCAGTTGTGAGCTTGCTGGGTGCGAGTCGGTTCCTGTAATGGAAACGAACACGCCCGATGCAACAATCTTGTCAAGAGCATTGCCCGGCAGAACCAGGTGACTCGTGATTGCGTGCACGCACTTGGCTCCCGCATTGAGGTAGGCTGTGCCGGCTTGGATGAGTGACGAGCCCGTGCGGATCATATCGTCGTAAACCACGACCTCTTTGCCGTTCACATCGGCGTTCACACCCGTGACGACCAGGTTGCCGCTCGAGGGATCGCGCTGCTTGTAAACGAACGCGGGCGTTGCGCCCATGTCGCGCGCCAGGCTCTGTACCCATTTTGCGCGGCCCGCGTCGCACGCGCCAAGCACGAAAGGCGTTTTCCCCATACGCTCGCGGATTTTCTTCGTGATGAGCGGCGCTCCATAGACGTGCCTGGTGAGCACGCGATCGCCAAAGTAAAACTCGATGCCGTCGGTGTGCAGATCGAAGAGGAACACGCGTGTGCCAGCCTCGGGCGCGGGAATCGAGCTGAGAAGCCGTGCGCGTGTTTTGGCGATGACGACCTCGCCGGCTCGCACGGCGCGCTCCATCGTAGAGTAGCCAAAATAGGGCATCACGATGGCCAGCGAGCGAGCGCCTGCGCGCGCGATGCCGCTCGCGAGGTCGAACACCTCGAGCCAGTCCATGTCGGTTGGCGTTCCTCCGAGCACGACGACGTCGCGTCCCCAAGGCTCGGATGTGATGCGCAGATAGCGCTCGCCGTCGGGAAAGAACTTCCTTTCGATGCGGCCGGGCTCGAAGTTGCCGGCGGCGAGGAAGGATGGCTCGAGGTAATCGTACGACGGGATCGTAAAGAGCAGACGCGACATGCTACTTGCGTACCTATCACTTTCATGTGGTTCGCGCTGCAAGTCGGTTAGCGCGTCGGTGCTGGCCGGTGTACGCTAATTATCGTGGTTTCCGTTTCGCCGAAGATTTCCTCGTTGGTGCTTGCAATAGGACTCGCGCTTGCCTCCTCTGGGTGCGCAAGACAGCCAACCATGCGTCTCAACCACGCTGAAATCAATGGCGTGCACATTGCGCTGCCGCCAAGCGTTGGGGTTGTGATGACGCAGGTGATCGACGTTTACAATCCTAACCCATACGACGTCGCCATTCGCGCGATGCGCGGGCAGGTTACCATTGCCGACAAGTACACACTGCCGATCGACTTCCGTGCCCCAGGCGACGGCTTGTGGCTCGCTTCGGGCACCACGACGACGGTGCGCATTCCCGTCACCATCCCAATGCCTCTCGCGCTGGCAATTGGCCACGAAACAGTCACTTCGAATGTCGTGCCCTTTCGCGTGATCGGAAAAGCCGATGTAACTGCAACGCGTACCTTCCAGCTCGAAAAAGACGACTACAGCGTCGATGCGCAAGGCACCTTCACAAGGCAGCAACTGCAGATCGCATTGGGCGGCGCCGTATTCTGAAACGGTCTAACGCGTCTTACGCTGCGCTCTGCACATTCTCGCGCACTACGCTCGGATGACGCGCAGCAATGCGGAGCAACGCGAGCGCAGGACCCTCGGGCTGTTTACGATCGTGCTCCCAGCTGCGAAGCCTGTGTACGCTGATGCCGAGCGCTTCGGCAAACTGAGTCTGCGACAGCCCGATAAAGCGCCGCAGAGCGGTCACATCGCCAGGTTCGAGTTCGCCGCGGATAATGCGTTCGCGCTGGCTTCGTCGCATGGCTCGCGCGAAATCAGCTCGAGTTAGTTCGGAAATGGCTTTCACGCGTCCTTCTCCATGTGCTCGATGTAGAGCGCTCTCTCGGTTTTGCTTGCCCAGCGGGCACTGATAAGCCGTATCGTGTCCTCGTTTCTTTCCGTGTAGACGATCAATACGAGACCACGACGAATGGGGCCAATGGCGATGAACCGTTCCTCTGTGTCCAAATGCTCAGAATCGTAGATCTCAAAGAAGTCGACCTTGGAGGTAAAGAGCTCTTTGGCCTCGTTGAAGCTGACGCCGTGCTTCGCGACGTTATGACGCTCCTTTTTCGGATCCCATTCGAACCTCACTGGAAGAAGTGTCGATCGCCGACTGGTGATGTCAACTGCCAAAAGGAGAGGGCGGCTGCGCCTATGCCTGTACGGGAGCGAGCTCGTCGGCCCTGCGCTTCCGCTTCGTGAAGCGGTCGAGCGCCAAGTAAATGACCGGAGTAGTGAACAGCGTGAGCGCTTGCGAGAACAGAAGCCCACCGATGATTGCGATGCCAAGCGGGCGCCGCAATTCAGAGCCGACTTCGGTGCTTATCGTGAGCGGCACTGCGCCGAAGAGCGCCGCGAGCGTCGTCATCATGATGGGCCGGAAACGCAGCAGCGCAGCTTTTGTAATCGCTTCTTCGGACGACAGACCTTCATCACGCTCGGCCTCGATCGCAAAGTCGATCATCATGATCGCGTTCTTTTTGACGATGCCGATGAGAAGGATGATCCCGATGAGGGCAATGATACTGAACTCCGTTTTCGTCACGAGCAGCGCGACGAGTGCACCAACGCCGGCTGACGGCAACGTCGACAAAATGGTGATCGGATGCACATAACTTTCGTAGAGCACACCGAGCACGATGTAGACCGTGATGAGTGCGGCGAGGATGAGCCACGGCTCGCTCTTGAGTGAGTCCGTGAATGCCTGCGCGGTTCCGGAGAACTCCGCACTCATGGATGCGGGCATGCCAATGTCGGCTTCGGCCCTGTGAATGGCCGTGATGGCATCGCTCAGAGATGAGCCTTGAGCGAGGTTGAACGAGATCGTGGTCGAGGGAAATTGCCCCTGATGGCTGATCGACAGCGCCGTGCTGTTCGTACGCGACTGGGTGATCGCACTCATGGGCACGGGACCGCCCGTTCCTGGTGCATACACGTCACTCACGGACTCGGGACGTGCCGCGAAGGCTGGCTTGGCCTCGAGCACGACACGGTATTGGTTCATCGTTGCGAACGTCGTGGCAATCTGCCGCTGACCGTATGCATCGTAGAGCGTATCGTCGATCTGCTGCATGCTGATGCCGAGGCGAGAGGCAGTCTCGCGGTCGACATCGAAACGGAATTCGAGCCCGGCGACTTGGAGATCGGTGTTGACGTCTTTGAGTTGGGGAAGCTTCCGCAGTCGATCGAGTACGCGCGGACTCCACGTGCGAAGCTCGGCGAGGTCGGCGTCTTGGATCGTGTATTGGTACTGCGTGCGCGCAAGGCGACCGCCAACGCGCACGTCTTGTACGGCCTGCAGGTAGATGGTGATGCCTTCGAGTTTTGCAAGCTTCGGCCTTAGACGGTTGATGATGGTGTCGGCATTCGCGCGTTTGCCTGGTTTGAGTTCGATGGACACGTTGCCCGTGTTGCCCGTGCCGCCTCCAGGACCGCCGCCCACGAATGCCACGACGTGGTTGATGTCCGGATCCGTCATCAAGACCTTGACGGCGGCCTCTTCGCGCTTTGCCATGGACGGGAAGGAGACGTCCTGGGGTGCTTCGGCGAAGCCCATGATCTGTCCGACGTCTTGCTGCGGGAAAAGCCCCTTCGGGATCTTTATGAAGAGTGCAACCGTTGTCGCAATGGTCGCGAACGTGAGGACGCCAACGAGCTTGTGGCGCCGAATGGCCCACGCGAGCGAACGCCCGTAGATGCGGACGAAGAAATCAAAGACGCGCTCGCTCGCCGTGTAGAGCCTGCCGTGCCCGCCCGTGTCGTGCTTCAGAAGTCGTGAACACATCATCGGCGTCAACGTGAGCGATACGACAGCCGACATGGAGATGGCGACGCTGAGCGTGACGGCGAACTCGCGAAAGAGCCGCCCAACGATGCCGCCCATGAGCAAAATGGGCAGAAAAACAGCAAGGAGCGAAACCGTGATCGACACGATGGTAAAGCCGATTTGCTTCGACCCCTCGAGCGCAGCTTGCAACGGTGGCTTGCCTAGTTCGATGTGGCGCGTGACGTTTTCCGTCACGACGATGGCGTCGTCGACAACGAAACCCGTCGCGATGGTGAGCGCCATCAACGAAAGGTTGTCGAGGCTATAGCCGAGCAAGTACATGATGCCGAACGTTCCCACGATGGAAAGCGGTACGGCGACGCTTGGAATGGCTGTTGCTCGCAGCGAACGCAAGAAGATGAAGACGACGAAAATGACGAGCCCAAGGCTGATGAGAAGCGTGCGCTCGACGTCTCTGACCGACGCACGCACGCTCTGCGTTCGATCGATGGCCACTTCGAGCTTGATGGCGGGTGAGATGGAACTTGCGAGGTTCGGCAAAACGGCCTTGATGCGTTCGTTCGTCTTGACGATGTTCGCGCCTGGCTGGCGACGAACCACGAGAAGCACCGAGCGCACGCCGTTGGTCCAAGCGGCAAGGCGTTCGTTCTCGACCGAGTCATCGACGGTGGCGATATCGCGGACGCGCACGGCGTTCTCGTTTTGCCCGGCGATGACGAGATTCCGATAAGCCGCCGCGCCGAAGAGTTGATCGTTGGCGCCAACGATGCGCGCCCGCACGTCGCCCGCGAGCACGCCCTTCGGCGAATCGACGGTACTCGCCATGAGCCGCGCGCGCACGTCCTCCATCGTGAGGCCGATACCGGCCAATGCGACGGGATCGGCGCGTACGCGAACCGCCGGTTGCGTTGAGCCGCCGACGAACACTTGTCCCACACCCTCGATCTGCGAGATGCGTTGCGCGAGGATCGTCGTGGCCGCGTCGGCCACTTGGTCGATCGGGATCGTCTCGCTCGTGGCCGAGATGATGATGATCGGCGCGTCAGCCGGGTTGATTTTGCGGTACGACGGGAGCGTCGGCAGGTTCGGTGGCAGCTCGCCGCCCGCGGCGTTGATCGCTGCCTGAACGTCGCGCGCCGCGCTGTCGATATCGCGGTCGAGATCGAACTGGATGGTGATACTCGTCGATCCGAGCGCGCTCGACGACGTCATTTCCGAGACACCCGCGATGCGTCCCAAGCGTCGCTCGAGCGGTGTGGCAACCGACGACGCCATGGTCTCGGGACTCGCGCCTGGTAATGCGCCGCTGACCAAGATGGTTGGAAAATCGACGCGGGGCAGTGGCGCGACGGGCAACAGATCGTACGCGAGAAAACCCGCGAGCAAGATCGCTGCCGAGAGCAGCGCGGTCGCGATGGGTCGGTGGACGAAGGGGGCCGAAACGTTCATGAGAGCGCTTTGTCGCCTTCGGGGCGGATGCCTTGCTTGGTGCGCCAACGCGCGAGCCTGCGGCCTATTTTATCCATGGCGAGGTAGATCACGGGTGTCGTGTAGAGCGTCAACACCTGCGAGACGATGAGACCTCCGACGATGGTGATGCCGAGCGGCCGGCGTAGTTCGGCGCCCGTGCCCGTGCCAATCGCGAGCGGGACGCCACCGAGCAATGCGGCCATCGTGGTCATCATGATCGGGCGGAATCGGAGCAAGCACGCCTGATGGATGGCCTCGCGCGGCGGCATCCCATGCTCGCGCTCCGCCTCGAGCGCGAAGTCGATCATCATGATGGCGTTCTTTTTGACGATGCCGATGAGCAGCACGATTCCGATGAGCGCGATAATTGTAAAATGCAAGCGAGTCAGAATCAGCGCGAGCAGCGCGCCCACGCCTGCCGACGGCAGCGTGGAGAGAATGGTAATCGGGTGGATGGTGCTTTCGTAAAGGACCCCAAGGACGATGTAGACGGTGATGAGTGCGGCGAGCACGAGCGCCGGTTCGCTTGCGAGCGATTCGCTAAAAGCCTTTGCCGTGCCTTGAAATGCGCCGTGAACGCCGGGCGGAAGGTCCAGATTCGCCACGGCCTTTTCGATGGAAGTGACGGCGTCGCCGAGAGATGCCTCGGGCGCCGTGTCGAACGAGATGGTGACGGAAGTAAACTGCCCTTGCCGATTGATGGAGAGCGGAGCGGTGCCCTGGTGAACGGTCACGAACGTCGTGAGCGGCACTTGCACTCCATTGGATGAGCGGACGAAAAGTTGCGCGAGCGCTTGCTCGTCCTTGCGCAGATCCGGGCGCATCTCGAGTACGACGCGATAGAGATTGAGCTGCGTGAAGATGGTCAGGATCTGCCGCTGGCCGAATGCGTTGTAGAGCACGTCGGCAATGGCTTGTGTGGACACGCCGAGACGCAAGGCCGTGTCGCGATCGATCTCGAGCTGCGTGCTCAAGCCGCGTGCGCCAAGATCGCTGGTGACCGAGCGGACTTCGGAGAGATGCGTGATGGTGTCGATGACACGCGATGCGTGGGAGGCGAGCTCCACGGGGTCGGCATCTTCGACGGTGTACTGATAGGGCGTGCGGCTCGGGCGCGTATCGATCTGCAGATCCTGCACCGCCTGTATGAACGTGCTCACGCCGGCGAGTCCGGCAAGCTTCGGCTGCAGGCGCGCGATGATGTCGCTTGCGTCGGCTTTGCGGTCTTCGCGCGGCTTGAGCGTGATCGAAAGACGTCCCACGTTCGAGGTGGGGTTTGTCCCGTCCGAGCCGATGAAGGAGGCAACCGAGACAACGTCAGGATCTTTCAGGATGACGTCTGCGACCGAGGTTTGAAAATCCATCATGCGCGCGAACGAAGTGTCGGGCGGCGCTTCCGTGACAGCGATGAGCAATCCCGTGTCTTCGAGCGGGAAGAAGCCTTTGGGAATGAACCAAGCGAGCAGGCCCGTGAGAACGACGGTGAGGAGCGTGGCGATGAGTGTCGTGCGCGTGTGGTTGAGTACCCAACGAAGGCCGCGATCGTAAAATTGGATCATGGCCTCGAAGCCGCGTTCCGAGAGTTGATAGAGCCGTCCACGCTCTTCGGGTTTTGGTTCGGGTCGCAAGAGGTGCCCGCACATCATGGCCGTCAGCGTCAGAGACAGCACTGCGCTGACGACGATGGATGCGGCGAGCGTGACTGCGAACTCGCGGAACAGGCGTCCTATGAGCCCTGTCATGAACAGAAGCGGGATCAAAACCGCGACGAGGGACACGGTGAGCGAAACGATCGTAAAACCGATTTGCTTCGCACCTTTGAGCGCGGCAACCATCGGCGTTTCGCCCTCCTCGATATAGCGGGCGATGTTTTCGATCATCACGATGGCGTCGTCGACGACGAATCCGGTCGCGATGGTCAGCGCCATGAGCGACAGATTGTTCAGGCTGTAGCCGACGAGGTACATGATGCCGAAGGTACCGACGAGCGACAGCGGCACGGCGATGCTCGGGATGATCGTCGCGCGAAGATTTCGCAAGAAGACGAACATCACGAGGACCACGAGGCCGATCGTGATGACGAGCGTGATTTCAACATCCTTGACCGAAGCGCGCACCGTCTCGGTGCGGTCGCCGAGAACGCGGATGTCGATGCCCTGTGGGACCAACACTTTGAGCTTTGGCAAAAGCGCTTTGACCTTGTCGGCAACCTGGATGACGTTCGCACCGGGTTGACGCTGCACATTCAAAATGATGGCGCGCTGATCGTTTGCCCACGCCGCGAGCTCGGCGTTCTCGACACCATCGACCACTTGGGCAATGTCGCCGAGACGAACGGGGCCGCCGTTGGCGTACCCAACAATGATCGGTCGAAAGGCGTCGGCGTCGTGCGGGAGCTGATCGTTCGTTGCAAGTGTGTAGTCCTGGCGGGCTCCGTCGATGTTGCCCTTGGCTTGGTTGACGCTTGCGGCGACGAGCGTGGTGCGCACGTCGTCGAGCGACAACCCCGTGCCTGCTACCGCCAGCGGATCGACTTGCACGCGCACGGCGGGTTTTTGCGCTCCTCCAAGGGTCACGAGTCCGACGCCCGAGACCTGCGAGATCTTTTGCGCGAGCACGGAGTCAGCGACGTCGTTCACCTCCCATAGCGACAACGACTGCGACGAGATGCCAAGCGTGAGAATGGGTGCATCGGCGGGGTTGCTTTTGCTGTAGGTAGGCGGCGTGGGCAATGTGCGAGGCAAGAGCGTTGCCGCGGCGTTGATCGCGGCTTGCACGTCCTGCTGGGCGGCATCGATGCTGCGATCGAGGACGAAGACGAGGGTGATCTGCGAGTTGCCGAAGCTCGAGGTGCTCGTCATTTGCGCGAGCGACGGCATCTGCCCGAATTGACGCTCGAGCGGCGTTGTCACCGACTCCGCCATTGTCTGCGCGCTCGCGCCAGGCAGGAACGTGGAGACGACGATGGTAGGGTAGTCGACCTGTGGCAAGGCAGCGACCGGCAGCTCGCGGAACGCGATCACGCCCGAGAGAAACAGGCCGATCATCAAGAGCGTCGTCGCGACCGGGCGACGGATGAACGGCTCGGAAATACTCACGGCGTTGCCTTTGGTGCGGCTGGCGTGGCTGGCGTGGCTGGCGTGGCTGGCGTGGCCGCATGCGCCGAAACGCGGCTTCCGGGGCGAAGCTGATTCTGCCCATCGGTAACGACGATCTCACCCTCGTTGAGGCCCGAGCTGATGACGGCAACATCGCCCTGGATCAACTCCAAAACGACGGGCTTGGGGGTCGCGACTTGATCGGCAGAAACGACGTACGCGAAGGTGCCGTTCGGCCCTCGCTGCACGGCCGAACCCGGAACGACGAGTGCACCCGTAACGGTTGCAACACGCACGCGTGCCTTCACAAACGCGTTCGGCCAGAGCGCGCGGTGTGGGTTGGGCATGACGGCCCTTAGGCGGATGGTCGCCGTTGCCGCATTGACCTGGTTGTCGACGACGAGGAGCTCCCCCTCACCGAGCTTCTGCACGCCGTCGCGGGCGTATGCCACCACCTCGGGCTTGCCTTTGGCGAGTGCCGCCTGCACGGCCGGCAAGTCGTCTTGCGGCAGGGTGAAGATCACGGTGATGGGATCGAGCTTCGTAACAATCACGATGCCCGTCGTATCCGCGGCATGGACGATGTTGCCTTGGTCGACGAGGCGTACGCCCGTGACACCGTCGACCGGAGAGCGGATGTGAGCGAAGTCGAGCTGCAATTTCGCGTTGTCGATCTGCGCGTGATCGCCGCGCGTGGTGCCCTCGAGTTGCCCCACCAGGGCGCGCTGATCGTCGAGTTGCTGCTGAGCAATGAGATTGCCTTTGCGAAGCGTCTCGTAGCGTTCGAGGTTGAGGCGCGCATCGGCAAGCTGCGCCTCGTCGCGTTGAAGGGCTGCTTCCGCGGTGCGCTGCTGAATGGCGAACGGGCGCGTGTCGACGACGGCGAGCAGATCGCCCTTTTTGACGTCTTGACCTTCCTTGTAGAGTACATCGGTGAGTGTGCCGTCCACGATCGTTCGCACGGTGATCGTGGCAAGCGAGGTGACGGTGCCGAGCCCTTCGTGGATGATGGGGACGTCGCGTTTGACGACCGTGGCAGTGGCAACGGGCACGACGCGATCGGTGCCCGGGGCGCTGCCGGGAGCGGCGGGTGCGGCTCGCGCGGCGGCCGATCCGCTCGGCGCAGAGCCTGCTACTACGGCGCTGCCCACGGGCGGAGGATTCATGGGCTCGGCTCCGCGTGCACGACAGCTCGTGTTGAAGAGCAGCGCATAGGTGCCCGCGAGCACGAGTGAACCAACAAGCAGCATCACGATGCGAGTTTTCGCGATCATTGGCGCCCCATAGCAACGAGGAGATTAACGCGCGCGGAGGAGAGTTGAAACTTGGCTTGCACGACCTGCGCGCTGGCGTTGGTAAAAGTAATTTGAGCGTCGCCCAGCTCGATGACGGTTCCGACACCCGCGGTGTATCGACCCTCGGCAAGACGAAGCTGTGCGCGTGCGTTTTTGAGCGTTTCCTCCGCTGCGTCTTTCACGATCTTGGCGGCGCGCAGGGACAACTGCGCCTGCTCTACATCGAAGCGCACTTGGAGCTTCTCGGTGTCGATATTCGCTCTCGCCGCATCTTCGTTGGCTTCGGCCTCGCGCACCTGGCCCTTGGTGAGACCGCCCTGGAAGAAGGGCCAGGTGAGTGTGGCGCCGACGCTCCACGCGGGGTTGAGACTGTCGAGCGAGGTGCCGGCGTACGCGCCGGATGCCGATGCCGCCAGCGATGGCCAGTAGTTGTCGCTCAAGGATTTGGTTGTAAGATGCAATGACTGGCGCTGTCGTTCGAGTGCAACGAGCTCCGGTCTGGCCTCGATCGCGCGCGCGACGAGCTTCTCGGTGGGCAGATCTTCACCGTCGACAGGCGGAATCTCGTCGCTCGCGACATCGAAATTCGTACTTGCCGTTCCTCTGCCGATCGCTTGGACGAGCTGCGCGCGCGCGACATCGTAGGCATTTTGCGCGTTGATGAGCGTGACGCGCGCGTTCGCCACGTCGGTCAACGTTTGCGCGAGATCGATTTCCGTGCGCGTCCCCGCGACAACGAAGCCTTGGATCTGAACGAGGTGGCGCTGCTGATTTTCGAGCGCGTCGCGTGCGACGTCTACGAGGTCTTTCTGCGCACGCGCAGAGAAATAAGCGCGTCGCACGTTCGCGACGACGTTGTATTCAGCCGTCTTTTCGCTTGCTTCGTACGACGACTCGGCTTCGTTGGCGGCGCGGTAGCGATTGTATGTCTGACCGAAGTCCCAAATGAGCTGCGATGCGGTGCCGCCGACGCTGAAGTAGTCCATGGTGGACGATGTCCCCGTTGGGGTTGGGGTGAGCCCGCCGGTCCCCGTTGCCCCGCCGGCCCCGCCTCGCGCATACGTCGAGCTCGTATTGTAAAGATGCTGGTACGACGCGATCCCTGTAAGCTGGGGAAAGAAGGCCGATCGCACCTGTATCGTCCGACCACCCGCCGCGACGGTTTGTGCACGTGCTTGACGCATCGAAGGCTGGTTCGCGAGTGCGAGAGTCTCCGCGTCGGCGAGATGAAGGACGTGGATGCCTGAGTCTCGTGAAGCTGACTCCAGCGGCCGCGTGACGGGCGGCAGTGTGGTTGGCACCGCGGTGGGGGTTGTTGGTGTTGCGGGGGGCGCGACAACTGGCGCCGCCTGCAACCACGTCGAAATGACGACGAGCGCAGCGAAGGGAAGATGCATGAGCGACTGTTGGCGAGGGCTTTAAATACAAAGCCTTGGGCGGGTTAGCAGGATGAAACGTGCTACGCCGCTCTGTACTTCGCGTCAACGTCCGTGGTCATGCAGGGGCACCATGTCCTGCGTAAAAAATTGTAAGGAACGCCGAGCCGCTCGCGTGCATCCAAAAATCAATTTTACCCAATGTTTGTAAAATGCAATCAATGGGCGCCCCGCTGCGAAGACTACATTTCGGGGCTTGCATTCGGCGTGTCGGTGCTTGCGTCCAGCGTGATTTCGAAGCTTGTAGAACGCACGCTGGTGCCGCCCATTGTGCCTGGCGTTGCGCCTGATTCGCTCGCCGACGTCGTGCTGTGCTGAGCCGAACCCGCGGCGGCTGGAGATGCGCTTGGGTTCATGGTCGAACCGCTGTTGCCCGAGCCCAGCGTAGGTTGGGGCGAGCTTCCAGGCACGTATGCACCCGGGTTGCGCGTGGTCCCGCCGTAAGGGTTGCCGGGAGCCGGAGAGTACACCGGATCGGTTGTGATGGGGAAGTCACCGCACGCGGCGGTGAGTGCAAGCGCGTTTGCGCCTGCGATTCCGACCACGCTCCAAAAAATGGTGATTTTGCGCAGCACGGTACACCTCCCAATGTGCACGGCTGCAGTAGCAGTAGCCATGCCTAAACTATTGTCAGCGTGCTTGCGAATGAGGGCAAGCCGCGCCCGCGGTGCCGCTTTCCGAAATGGGTCAGAAACGCCGTAGTGCGACGACATGGATGACTTGACGCGCACTCGAGGCGGTACGAGATGCGTGTGCTTGTATAATGCATGCAAATGCCTGCGCCCTCCCTTGCCGCTCGTCGAAAAAGCCCAGGTAACGAATATGGAAAAAAACGGGCGAGAATGGCGCTGCTAGCTCACGGTTTTTTAATGATGACGCAGGATGACGATCGGATTTTCCGTGGGAGCGTCGACCTGCTATAGCGTGCGACCTCTCGCCTTCGGGAGCAATTGTGTGATTACGGGAGTGCAAGAATGCGCCATTCAAATGACAGCCCAACCACGAAGTATGAAACCCTTGATGGCTTCCTCTCGCACGTCGCCAGCAAGAATCCTAACCAGCCTCAATTCCTGCAAGCCGTTACCGAAGTGATGCAAAGCGTGTGGGGTTACATCCAGAAGCACCCACGCTATGGCGAGCACAGTTTGCTCGACCGTTTGATCGAACCCGAGCGCGTGGTCATGTTCCGCGTAACTTGGGTCAACGATCATGGCAGCGTGATGGTCAATCGAGGCTTTCGCATACAGCACAGCATGGCCATTGGGCCTTACAAAGGTGGGCTGCGCTTCCACCCAACGGTGAACCTATCGGTTTTGAAATTTCTTGCTTTCGAGCAAACCTTAAAAAACGCATTGACCACGCTGCCCATGGGCGGCGCCAAAGGCGGGTCTGAATTCGACCCAAAGGGCAAAAGCCCAGGTGAAGTCATGCGCTTTTGCCAAGCTTTTGCGACCGAGCTTTTCCGTCATGTGGGTTCCGACACCGACGTGCCAGCGGGTGACATTGGCGTAGGCGGGCGTGAGGTGGGTTTCATCGCCGGCATGGTCAAGAAGCTCACCAACCGCGCTGATTGCGTGTTTACCGGCAAAGGCTTGTCGTATGGCGGCTCGCTCATACGCCCCGAAGCAACAGGCTATGGCACCGTATATTTTGCCGAGGAAATGCTCAAGCGTAAGGGTCGCTCCTTCGATGGCCTGCGCGTGTCGGTTTCGGGTTCAGGCAACGTTGCGCAGTATGCCGTCGAAAAAGCCATGGCGCTCGGCGCCAAGGTTGTCACTGTATCCGATTCGAGCGGCACCATCGTAGACGAGGAAGGTTTCACGCCCGAGAAACTCGCGGTGTTGATGGACGTGAAAAACCACCACTACGGCCGCGTCAACGATTACGCCAAGCGCGCGGGTGCAGGCGTCAAGTTCGTCGAGGGCATGCGCCCGTGGAGCGTACCGGTCGACGTGGCGCTGCCATGTGCCACCGAAAACGAGATCGACGGCGACGACGCGAAAACGTTGATCAAAAATGGTGTCGTGTGTGTGGCCGAGGGAGCCAACATGCCGTCCACACTCGAAGCCCAAAAGGTTTTCGAAAGCGCCCATGTGCTCTACGCGCCGGGCAAAGCAAGCAACGCAGGTGGCGTCGCCACTTCAGGGCTTGAAATGAGCCAGAACGCGATGCGCATGTCGTGGCTGCGCGAAGAGGTCGATGGGCGACTTTTGCAGATTATGCGAAGCATTCACTCCACTTGCCTCGAACACGGTGTGCAGCCCGACGGCTCGATAAGCTATGTAGCCGGCGCCAACATTGCGGGTTTCGTCAAAGTGGCCGATGCCATGATGGAGCAGGGGTTGCTCTGATTGTATGGTGCGGTAGGGCGCCATGAATGGCGCCCCTACGCATATGCGTTACTGAATCTTTTTGATTGTGCGGTCGTTGAGCTCTTGAACCGGGCGATGGTTGTCGGGAAAGAGCTTGGCGAACGCGGCAATTTGGTTTTTCGACATTTCAATGGGGGATTCCATGACGACCCAATTGACCTGCTCGGAGCACGGCGGCGTCGTGAGCGAGCCCGAATAAGTAAGGGCCGTTTGGTTTTGTGGCAAGAGCCGCTGGATATCGATATTCGTTGCCACGGCGGCGGCGCCCTCGGCAGGGAGCTTGCTGAACAGGCTGGCGAGAGCCGTGTTCTCGGCGCCTTCTTGGATGAATACGCCCACAACGGTGATGTTGCCTGCTGCATTGGTATTCACGAGATGCAGTTCCATCGGGAAGCTTTGGCCGGTTACGGTGTGCTCGCTTGGGTGATGAAAATGAAACTGCGCGAGATTGAAGGCTTCACCCATGAATGAAACGGTTTGCCCCACGCCTGCCGGTGGCGTCGCCTGGACGGTATGGCCGTTGTTGATGACCGTCACATGAGTCGAGTGGTAGGAAACGGAAAAATCTTTCTTATCGAGAGGGGCCGCAGTTTGCGGCTTCAAGTCGATGGGGGATTGATGCCGGCCAGCTTGGCAAGCGGCATATTCTTTGGCGAGCTTTCCCCAGTGCTCCGGGCCGGTTGTGCCTCCGTAAGCCCAGCTCGAGGGCGTTTGCGAGCCTGGGCTTTCGGCGGGGGCAGCCGGAGCAGCAGATTGGCAAGCCGTGCCAAGAAGAGCGAGAAAAACAATGATTGTTGAACGCATTGTCATCATCCTTTGTGAGGTTCGGTAAAGCGAATTGGCAGCCGCCATGTCAAGGTTAGCGCTACTGCCGGGAATTCCCCGGCAGTAATGTTAGATTCGCAAAGCGGCATTGTGAGCCATCACCTTGCCTGTGGCTGTTTTCCTTTTGGCAAGTTGGGACGGTTCGCCATTGAAAACAATGCGTCCGCCGTCGTCGCCGGCTTCTGGGCCAAGCTCTGTGACCCAGTCGGCATTGGCAATGACATCGGGATGATGCTCGACGATGACGAGGGTGTCGCCGCGTTCCACGAGTTTGTCGAGCACGCGGATAAGCCTGCCAACGTCGGACAAGTGCAAACCGGTTGTCGGCTCATCGAGCACGTACACAGTGGGCTCGTGCGCGACGCCGGCGGTGAGCTCGCTTGCGAGCTTGAGGCGCTGCGCTTCCCCGCCGGAAAGCGTGTTCGAGCCTTGGCCGAGCGACACATAACCCACGCCAAGGTCGGCAAGCGTCGCGAGCGGACGGGCGATCTTTGGGTGCGCCGCGAACCGTTTCGCGGCTTGCTCGGCCGACAGCTGCAAAACATCGCCAATCGACAACCCCGCCCACTTGATGTCGAGCGTGGAAGGCTCGAATCGATGGCCCTCGCACGCTTCGCACGGCGTTACGACTTCTGGCAGAAAGCTCATTTCCGCCACAATGGAACCTTGACCATCGCACGCGGTGCATCGGCCGCCGGCGGCCGTGTTGAACGAGAATCGCGCGGCTGTGTAGCCGCGCATTTTCGACTCGGGTAGCGACGCAAAGAGCCTTCGGATCTCGTCCCACACGCCGAGAAATGTGGCTGGTACAGAACGCGGCGTGCGCCCAATCGGCGATTGATCGACCGCGAGCGCGCGACGAATCATCTTCGGCACACGAAGGTTTTCGAACGCGCCAGGGGCTTGTGCTTGTAGCTTCAACTTTTCGCGGAGAGCCGGGAAAAAAACGCGTGAAACGAGTGTGCTTTTGCCCGAGCCACTCACGCCGCATACAACGCACATGCGCCCGACCGGCACGCGGAAATCTACGCCTTTCAGGTTGTTCTCGCGTGCTCCGGAGAGCTCAATCCACACTTCGCTCATGGCGCGCTTGGGGCGAATGCGCCCTAGCGGTTCGCGCATCGCTTGTCCCGTGGGTGATGCTTCGGAGGCAAGAACGCTGTCGGCGCTGCCCTCGGCAACGACGTGACCGCCCGCACTTCCACCACCTGGTCCCAGATCGGTAAGGTGATCGGCCGCGCGTATCATCTCGGCGTCGTGTTCGACGACAAGCACCGTGGATCCCGTGTTCACGAGCGCGCGTAGGTTTGAAATGAGCCTTTTCGTGTCGCGGGGGTGTAACCCTATCGTTGGCTCGTCGAGCACGTAAAGCGCTCCGGTAAGGCCGCTTCCGAGTTGGGCCGACAGGCGTAGTCGCTGCATCTCGCCGCCCGACAGCGTGCTCGCCGCGCGTCCGAGCCCAAGGTAGCCGAGACCGACCTCGCGGGCGAACTCCAAGCGGCGCAAAAGCTCTGCGAGCGGCGCTTTCGCAATCTCGGCGCGGCTGCCTGTTATGCAAAGTGCACGCATTTTCGCGAGCGCCGACGCGATGGAGCGATCCATCATCCGCGGGTATGTTTCACCGCCAAGGCGAACGCTGCGCGCAACGGGTGCAAGCCTGTCGCCGTGGCACGCGCGGCAAGGCTCGTGCGGGTCATCGCTTTCAAGTGCCGATGGTCCGCCGTGAACGCCCGTACCTTCGCACGCTGTGCACTGACCTTGCTTGGTGTTGAACGAAAAATAACGCGGATCGAGCTCGGGAATGCCCACGCCGCAACGGATGCATGCGCGCGCCGTGGAGTAGATTTCTTCGCCTTTGCCTGGATGCGCCGTTGGCGGCCCGTGCGCGATGCGCAGCGCGCCTTGCCCCCAGGCAAGCGCTCGATCGAACAGCTTGCGATCCAAATCGGAAAGCTTGCCGTAGTAAACGATGAAATCGACGCTGTGCTCTTTCGTTTTCGTCAGCTTGGGTGGCGGGTCGGTCGCCACGATCGCCCCGTCGACGCGCGCCGTTCGGATGTTCGCGCGCGAGGCCTGCGTGAACAAATCGAGGTAAGTCCCTTTGCGCGCACGCACCGCTGGCGCGTACACCGTGGCTCGTGCGCCTCGCATGGCTCGCGGCGCCTTGGGTGCTTTCCCGCTGCCAGTACGAATGCGCTCGTAAAGCTCGTCGGGCGAACTTGGAAGCACTGGCTCGTCGCACGAAGGGCAATGAAGATCGCCAACTTTCGCATAGAGCAGCCGCAAGTAGTGGGCGATTTCGGTGACCGTGGCGACCGTAGAATTCGCGCCGGCGCGCGAGGTGCGTTGCTCGAGCGCGATGGAAGGAGGAACCCCGCTGACGAAGTCGACGTCGGGGCGCGGCAAGGTCGGCAAGAACTGGCGCGCGTAGGGCGTCAAGGTTTCCATGAAGCGGCGCTGGCCTTCGGCGAACACGACGTCGAACGCAAGCGAGCTCTTGCCAGAGCCCGAAGGTCCTGTAACGACGCACAACTGCCCGTGCGGAATCTTGCATGATACATCTTTTAGGTTGTGCTCGCGCGCGTGCTCCACGTCGATCTCGTTCGGCGCGTTCGCGGCGAGCGCGCGGCCGGCCGTTTCGGTCGGATTTGGTGTGTGAAGCAATCGCCCAGCCAATGCGGCATCCCGCGCTTGATGGCACAACGCAAGTCCAGTTTTCGAGTCGGTTTTTGCGATGCTTTCGGGTGTGCCTTCGCACACCACCTGCCCGCCGCTGGGGCCGCCGCCAGGACCGAGATCAATGACCCAGTCGGCTTTTTGCACCATCGACAAGTCGTGTTCCACCATGACAACGCTCGCGCCATGGTCCACGAGCGCAAAAAGGGCATCGAGCACGCGTTCGGCATCGCATGCGTGAAGGCCAGCGCTTGGCTCGTCCACCACGAACAACAGTTGGCCCTGTGCCTGTGATAGCGCGCGCGCAAGTTTGAGCCGCTGCGCTTCGCCACCCGACAGCGTCGACAGCGGCTGCCCGAGCGGCAAGTACCCGAGTCCCACGCGCACCAGCGGTTCGAGTGCGCGCTCGAGCACATGGTCGCGATCGGCCTTGGGAGAGAACGTTGCAAACGCCTCTTCGACTGTCATGGCAAGAACGTCGGCGATTGTTTTACCCTCGTGGGTGATTTCGAGAACGTCCGCGTTGAATCGCTTGCCCTGGCAGACTGGGCAGAGAAGCATCACGTCCGCGAGAAACTGCATCTCCACGGTCTCGTAGCCTTCGCCTGCGCAGGTTTCGCAGCGGCCTTTGCCTGCCACGTTGAATGAAAAGTGGGCCGGGGACAGGTTGCGCCGGATTGCCTCGGGTTCCGCCGAAAACCGCGCGCGGAACCTGTCCCAGGCTTTCATGTAAGTTGCAGCATTCCCGCGTGCTGTGCGACCGAGCGGCGATTGATCGACGAGCACCGCACCCGCGAGACCCTCGTGCCCGACCATGCGTGCAAACACGCCTGGCTTCGGCGCACTCGCGCCGGCGTTTTGCGCAACGGCTCGGTAAAGAATATTTTCGGCAAGCGTGCTTTTGCCCGAGCCGCTCGGTCCGGTAATCGCGCAGAGCATGCCGAGTGGGATCGCCATGCGCTCGATCGCGAGATTGTTCTCCCTCGCGCCTTCGATGACAATGTGGCCTTTGGCTTCACGATGCGTTTGCCGTGCCGAGCCTCCCGTGCGCCATGCGCGGCCGGTGGCGGTGTCGCTCCTCGCGAGCTCGTGCGGGGTGCCGGAAAAAACGATGCGGCCACCGCCGGGACCTGCTGCTGGTCCCATTTCAACGGCGCGTGAACATCGCTCGATCACAGCGCGATCGTGCTCGATGACGAGCACGGTATTGCCCGCTTTGGCAAGGTTGCTCATCGCGCCTGTGAGGCGTGGAACATCGGAAGCATGCAAGCCCACCGTGGGCTCGTCGAGCACGAACAGCGTGCCGGTGAGCGAAGCGCCGAGCGCGGTGGTGAGACTTGCGCGTTGCGCTTCGCCACCTGAAAGCGTGCGAGCTTGACGATCGAGCGTGAGGTACGAGAGCCCGACGGCATCGAGGTAGGCGAGGCGAGTGGCGAGCTCACCTTGCACGCGCTTGCCTTGTGGGCTCGTAGGTGCAATGGCGCCGAGGCGCGCACGTACTTGTTCCACGGTGAGCCGGTGCCAGTCGCCGAGGTCGAGCCCGCCGACGCGGTAAGTGCGTGCCACCCCGTTGAGGCGCGCGCCGCTGCATGTCGTGCAAGGGATGTAGTCGCGGTAACGCGAGAGAAAAACGCGCACGTGCATCTTGTACGTGCGGCCCTCGAGCCACTTGAACCACGCGGCAACGCCGGGGTACTTGCCGTCTTCCCAGGTGCCTTCGCCTTCGATGATGAGGCGGCGCGCTTGCACGTCGAGTTCGCCCCATGGAACGTTGACCGGGATTTTTCGCTTTTTCACGAAGCGAGCGAGAACCTCGCGCTCCCATTCGGCGGACTTCCCTGTCCACGGCTTGATGGCGCCTTGTGCAAGGGTCTTCGACTTGTCGGGGATGACTTTCTCCCAGTCGACGGCGATCACGCGTCCGAAGCCGCGGCAATCGGCACACGCGCCGAGCGGAGAATTGTACGAAAAGAGCCCGGCGCGCGGAGGGTCGAACATTTTCGCGCACGATGGGCAAGTGAGCCCTCGCGCAACGACCATGCGTTTCGATTCGCCGTCGGTCCGTGTGATGAGTGCATGACCTGCACCGCGGTTCCACGCGACTTCGATGGCTTGCTGAAGTCGCCTTTGGTCTTGCTCACGAACTTCGAGCCGATCGACGACGACCTCGACCCCGGCGTCGGGCCTGGCGGCTTCACTCGGGCGCACATCGTCGATCGCGCAGATCGCGCCACCCACGACGAGGCGCCGGTAGCCCTCTTTCGCGAGCTCTTCGCGTAGCTCGAGATACGACTCGGCACTTGCGACGCGAACGGGGTAACTGACAACGGCGCGGCCGCCCGACAGATCGTGAAGAGTGCGGCTCGTGGCATCGCCGGCGCTCGTGGCAACCGCAGGCTCGTGGCAGTCGGGGCATGTGGGCACGGCCTCACTTGCGAAGAGCGCGGCAAGGTACGGTTCGAGATCTGTGAGGGTTGCAACGGTCGATCGGCTCGACTTGATCGGAGCCCGGCGGTCCACCGCAACGGCGGCTGCAATGGGATCGAGCGAGCGCACGGGCGGGCGCTCGAGCCGCTCGAGAAATTGGCGTGCGTAAGGGCTAAAGCTCTCGACGAAGCGGCGCTGCCCTTCTGCGTACAGCGTGTCGATCGCGAGGGAAGACTTGCCCGATCCGCTTGGCCCGGTGAGCGCAACGAGCTCGCCTGGTTCGAGGTCGAGATCCACATCGCGTAGGTTGTGCGTGAAGGCTCCGCAAAGGCGGATGGGAAGCATTTCAGCTCCAGCGTGTGATATTCTGAGTCACCGCGTGAATAGCACGACGCTGTTTTCGTGAAAGGAAGTGTGGAGCGGAGGGGCTTGACGATGAAACCCGACAAAAGCGCGCGAAGCCGAGCGTCGACCCGAATCGCATCAGGGCTGGACCGCTTTCAAGTTGACGCGAGGTCGAGGCGGTCGGCGAGGACCGGACCGGAACAGCCTGCTTCGGCTTTGGTGCGTGTGCTAGTAGCACACGCACACGCCGTCGCACGGCTCCGTCAGAGGACCGCACCGCGGCCGCCAACGAAGAGATCGCGTCAAATCGAAAGCGGTCTCGCCGTGGTTGGCGCAGCGAGCGTAGCGGGCTGGATTCTGTTTGCGTGCGTTGGGCACGATGTGGCGGCTTTGGGCCTACCGGAAGAAGCCAGCGACAACGACGTGTCGTCCATGGCCGATGCGGGGGATGGATTGGACGCGGATGCTGATGCCGGCCGGCCGTGCACAACGGCGATGCCGTTTTTGAACGTTGTTGAAGTGGGCGGTGTCAACACGACGACGTACGAGGAGGCCATACCGAGGCTCACGTCAGACGAGAAAACCATTGTTTTTACGAGGCTCAATGAGTTTGGTGACGATCATTGGCACCTGTACATCGCGACTCGCACCTCGGCCGATGCTGATTTCCAAACACCGCAACTCATCACCGAGCTCTCTGGAGCTTGGGAAGATTTCGATCCGTGGATTTCTGCGTCAGGCGACGAACTGCTATTTTCATCGGATCGAAATCGCAGCGACGGCGTGCATGTCATTTATCGTGCGCGCCGTGACAATGGCGTATTCGGGATTTCCGACCTGCTCCTTCCTAGCTGGTCGGCGAACGCGAAGAACAGCGAAGGTCCTTTTTTATCGAGCGACGGAAATGAGCTCTTGTTCTCGAGCATTGCCGCAAGCACGAACGGAGCGTACCAAATCTACCATTCGTGGAATTCGGCCGATGGCTTTCTCGAGCCGCCAGAACTTGTTTCTGGGATTGTTCCGTCCGACCCGAATGCGTACCACGACGACGCTCCTGTTCTCAGTCGAGATGGGCTCACCCTGTATTTTGGATCAGACCGTTCATCAGCAATGCGCATTTATTATACAGAGCGAGCGGAGCCCACAGCGTCGTTTAATAACATTCCCCAACCCGTTAATACGAACTTAGCAGCTGATAACGAGACGTGGGCATTGCCCGGCTGGCTTTCGGACGATGGTTGCAGGCTGTACTTCGAGAGCATTCGAAACGGGACCAACGGGACCAGAGATCTCTTCGTCGCCACCAAGTAGGCTCGCACTGCAGCCGGTGCTTGCGTATCAAACAGCAAGCAGCCGCACACCAGGAAAGTGCTGTTGAAGTGCACCGAGATCGTCCATGTCACTCGTGTACACGACGTCACCTCGCAGAGCCGCCGAGGCCATCACGATCGCGTCTACGATGGTAGCGTGTGGCACGGTCGCAAGCGCATGTCCCGCGCTTTTCGCGAGTGCGATGGAAGGCACCCCGATGTCGACCGACCGCAGGATGGCATCACGTCTGTCCGTGCGCCCACGCCAGAACTCGGCCACGACGATCCAAGGAACGGTGGTTGGTATTCGCTCTTCCGCCAGCCACTCATGCACTGCCATAGCCCTCTGCTTCCGTCGCTCCAGAGCGATGAGCATTCCGGTGTCGTAGGTCGCCCCCATCATGCTGCTGGCTTCTTCCGCTTCTTAGTCCCGTGAAATTCGGTGGACAACTCCTCTCGAAGTGCATCAGTCAAGGCGGATCCACCAGCGTCTTGGACGAGCCAATGAATGGCGTCACGCTTCTCGGCCTCACGGCCGAATGCAGAAATCATCGCGGACATGTTTCCGTCGAAAAGCCGATCTGCATGTGCCTTGAGTACTTTTTTGGTTTTCGCGTCGACCGAGACAGAGAACGTTTCGACAGGTCCCTTCTTTCGCTTCATTGCTGAAGCCGTTAACAATCGACTTTCACAGCGTCAAGCTTCGTCGCCACCAAGTAGACTGCGCTGCAGCTGTGCAGTCACGCTGAAAGATTCTGCGTGAGCTGCAGCGGGCGTGCGGCAACGTAACCAAAGCAGGGTAGGCCGCGCAGAATGGGGGCAGTCGAGCAGGTGGCGCATTCGGCATCGAAGGCGTATGAGTTGAGCGCGCATGAAGCGCTTAATTAAGCGCGGTGTGAGAGGGCTTTCCGTTCAGTGGACAAACAGCTAGGATTTCAGCCCATGCGCCTCTTGCTGACCGAGCCGCTGTCAATCGTAGGTCAAGGTATGGACCACGGATGGCTACCGAATCGATGATCCAGGTCGGGCAGACTCTGCTCGGAAAGTATCGCGTCGTTCGGGAGATCGGGCGCGGAGGCATGGCGGCCGTGTACGAGGCCGAACAGCTTTCGCTTGGCAAGAAGGTTGCCATGAAGATCCTCGCGTCGGAGATGAGTTCTTCGACGATCGTGATCGAGCGTTTCTTTCGCGAGGCGCGCGCCGCTGCAAGCGTCAAAAGTCCTTACATCGTTGACGTCTACGATTCTGGGCGGCTCGACGATGGGCGCCCGTTCATCGCGATGGAGCTGCTCGAGGGCGAGTCGCTTTATGATCGCATGGCGCGCGTACGCGTGATCGATCTCGAGACCACCATGCGTGTCGTTGTGCACACGGCCAGGGGGCTTGTGAAGGCGCACGCGGCGGGCATTGTTCACCGCGATCTCAAGCCCGAAAACATCTTCCTCACCAAGGGCGAAGACTCCCAAGCCATCTGCAAAATCCTCGATTTTGGGCTGGCGAAGTTCTACGCGCCAATGAACCCTGCGGAGAAGGCACAAAAGCGCCTGACGCGCGAGGGTGCTGTCTTTGGCACGCCCGCTTACATGTCGCCCGAGCAGGTCAAGGGCCATGGCAACGTCGATCATCGCGCCGATTTGTGGGCACTCGGCTGCATGGCGTACGAGTGCCTGATCGGTCGGCCCGTTTGGAATATGGATCAGGGCGTCGCCATGACATTTGCGGCAATTGCGACGGGGCCGATTCCTGTGCCCTCGCACGTGCGCCCAGATTTGCCGCGCTCGTTCGACTTGTGGTTCGGCAAATGCCTCGAGCGCGATCCCAACGCGCGTTTCCAGTCGGCGAGCGATCTTGCCGATGCGTTCATCGAGGCCTGGAATCAGGGCCGCAGGAGTTCAAGCCAAAGCTCTCCAAGCTTCATCACGGTAAACTCCTTGGGGCTCGGGTCGCCGAGCGCACCAAGCGTGCCAGCTCTGTTGGCGTCGCCGCCGCCGAGTGGGCGGCAGCAGCCATCGAATCATGCGGTTGACGCCACGCCGCGCACGGAAGCCGTTTCACGTGCCAGCGGTGCCAGCGGCGCTAGCGGCGCCAATGTCGGTGTCAGCGTCGAGGGTGACGGCCCAGTCTCGAACGGATCGCCACCCAGCGGCATGGTCACTTCCGACAAGGAAGCCACCGCTGTGCGTACCAAGGCATCGCCGTTGCGCGCCGCAGCCAGCACCGTGTTCTTTGCAGGTGCGCTTTCACTCGCAGGATTTGTCTGGACGCAATTCGTCAATCCGCAGGTCTTTACCCCTATCGTTGTTTCTTCGGCGAGCGCTCAACCAAGCGCAACGCCGTCCGGAATGCCAACGCTCGCATCGAGCGCCGAAGAGCCGAAGTGGGTGCCCGCGATCGGCGAAGGCCAACAGCTTTTTACGCAAGGTCAATACGAAAAAGCCCAGGCAAAATTCCAAGACGCCATCGCGATTGGCGGAGCCGGCGCCACGGTGGGCAAAAGCTTCGTCGAGCAAACGAAATTCATCGAGAAGCTAAACGGAAACTGCAAGCCCGCGTTCTTCTCGCGGCCGCGCCTTGCAACCGACAAACGCGCCGAGCGCCCTGCGATCATCGCGACTCCGAAAGGAGCCCTGGTCACGTGGACCGATGACCACGAGCAGGATAAGCGCGAACACGTCTACGGTGTGCTGCTCGATGGCAAAGGCCGCTCGATCGGTCCCATTCGCGATCTTACGCCCGAGGCAACCGAGGCCGAGCACCCGCAGCTCATCACGCAAAGTGCGGATCGATCCGTGCTCCTCTGGTGGGATGCAAAGGGTAGTGATGCCGGTGTTCGAGTGCGCTTCCTCGACGCCGATGGGCGCATCGACACGAGCAAAGGGCAAAGCGTTTTGGTCGGCGCGGCGCGACCCGGCACATACTGGCCTTCCATCGACAAAGGGCCTGACGGCAGCTTCTTCGTTGTGTGGCAAGACGATCGCGACAAAGACGACGACCTTTTCGTGCGTCGCCTCACGAGCGACTTGGACACAGCAAGCCAGGAAACGCGCCTGACCGATTATGTGTCAGCGCCGAAGTCGAAGCAGCCTCCGCCCAGGGTGCGCGGCCCAAGCGTCGCCGTAGGTCCGAGCATGCTGCTCGTTGCCTACCGCCTCGACAAAGATCGCGACCGAAGCATCGTTCGAATGCGCGTGCCGCTCGCAGACATCGACAAAGGCGGGCTCGACGAAGCGGGCAAAGACAACAAGATCTCACGCGAGGTTGGTGACGTTGCCACCATCACGCCGCTCGATGACAATTCCCCGGTCGACGCGCCCGTGATCGCATGCGGCGCCGAGGGGTGCTTTCTTGCTTGGCATGTTGAAAACTCCGGCGCGTTCGCCGCCATGATCGACCCCAAAGAAGGCAAGGTGATCTGGCGCAAAAAGCTTGGCGACAAAAGCGGTCACCCGTCGCTTGGTGTCAACAGAGGTCAAGTTGCTGTTGCTTACTACGACGCGGGCAAAATCAAGTTGTCGGTGCTCTCGCGCGACGGCGTCACCGTGCCGAGCGTGCTTGTTCGCGTCTACGATCCATCGAGTCCGCGGCCGTCGCTCGCGGGTGTGCCTGACAAGAACGAGTGGTACCTCGCTTGGCAAGATCAAGAGAGCCGCAACGCGCCCTCGGAAATCTACGCCGCGCGCATCGTTTGCAGGTGAACGTGCACGAGCGCCCAAAGGAGCGTGAAGAGGACGTCTGGCGCGCGCTCGTCGAGCCCTTGGTTGTGTCGTCGATCGTGACAGGAGCCGTGACGGCAATCTCGGCGCTGTTGCCTAGTCGCACGATTGCGGCTTTGGTTGGCTTCGTTTTTCTTGGTGCAACGTGGGCGCTCGTTTGGCGTTTGGACGACGCGCATGTCACGTCTTCTGGTCTTGCGCTTGGCGGGCTCGTGCTTCCCGGGCGCATCGACCGAGCGCATTTTTGGCAAAGCACGATACGTGCAATCTTCTGGGCATTGCTGCTTGCGGCGATTACCTTCGGACCGTTTTACTTCGGCTGGCGCATGTTCTGGAGACCGCGCGGGCCATTTTCGTTTTCAACGGCTTGGCGCGAGATCGCAAGTGAGGCCTTTGGGCAAGTGGTGCTCATCGCGCTTCCTGAAGAGGCCTTTTACCGAGGCTATCTCCAGTCGCGCATCGAGCGCGCGTTGCCGTCTCGCGTGAAAATGTTCGGTGCAAGTGTGGGGCCGGCGCTTCTTGTGACGAGCGCCATCTTCGCGCTTGGCCACGTTGCGACCGTCCGAACGCCAGCGCGTCTGGCGGTGTTTTTTCCGTCCCTTGCGTTCGGGTGGCTTCGCAAGCGCACCGGTGGCATCGGTGCGAGCGTTCTTTTCCATGCAATGTGCAATATTTTTAGTGAAGGATTGGGCCGAGGTTACGGTTTCTATTAGACCGCTTTCGATGGAAAAACGGTCTGGCTGGCTGCACCCTCTCGCTACGATTGCGGTATCCTTCCCGTTGTCGTAACCCGTTCTGGGCCGAGACTTCGCTCATGCCGATCCTCAAGTGGTTTCTGCCGGAAGGCTCCCCCCGCATATTTGTACTTTACAAGCCCGTTTCAACGATCGGGCGCGCGCTCTGCAATGACGTTGCCATACCCACGCAGGGCATTTCCGAAACGCATGCTCAGGTGCTCTTTGATGGCCGCGACTTCAACCTCGAGGAAGTCGACAGGGCAGGTGACATTCTCATCAACGGCAAAAAGAAACGCCGCGCGCGCCTGGTGCACGGCGACCGCATCACGCTCGGTGACGCGGAGCTGAGGTTCAGCATTTTCGACGAAGCCGCTCGTCACACGTTACAGGCCGATTCCGTCTCGGCGAAAGGGGGCAAAACGGATCTTGCGTGCGCGACCGAAGCTCCTTCCACGTTGCTGGCAGGCGTTCGCAAGCTCTACGAGTTTAGCGAGAAGCTGATGACGACGAAGAAGCTCGACGAGCTGCTCGAGGCGATGCTCGACGCGGTCATCGAGATCACGGGCGCGGAAAAGGGCCTTGTTTTGCTCCTCGACAACGACGAAAGCGGCGCATTGAGCAAAGGCAAAAAGCCTGTCATCCGCGCATCGCGCCATATCACGCGCGAAGCCGTCAGCGACACGGCGGGCACAATCTCCGACAGCATCGTGCAGCGTGTACTCGAAAGCGGTCGGCCGCTCATCGTTTCCGACGCGCTGTCCGACGACGTGTTTCGCACGAGCGAAAGCGTTGTCGCGTTACGCCTCTCGAGCGTGATGTGTGCGCCGCTCGTTTCGCAAGGCGAAATCACAGGCGCCCTTTACGTGGGCAACGACCACGTCAAAGGTCTTTTCCAGAAGTCTCAGCTCGATCTGCTCAGCATTTTCGCTGGGCAAGCATCGCTCATTTTGCAAAACGCCGAGCTAATCAGCGCGCTCCGCGCCGACAAAGAAAAGCTCGCCGCCGAGCTTTCCGACAAGCGCTTCGGTGACATCATCGGCGTGTGCCCATCCATGCTCGAAGTTTTTCGCAAGCTTCAGAAGGTCGCAACCACCGACATTTCGGTTCTCATCACCGGCGAAACCGGCACAGGCAAGGAACTCATCGCGCGCGAAGTGCACCGCCGTTCAAACCGATCGAGCGGCCCGTTCATGGTCATAAACTGCGGCGCCATCCCCGAAAATCTGATTGAAAGCGAGCTTTTTGGTCATGTCAAAGGCGCGTTCACGGGCGCCATTGCGTCGCGCCCAGGCAAATTCCAAGCGGCCGACAAAGGCACGCTGTTTCTCGACGAGATCGGTGAGCTGCCGCTGAACCTTCAGGTGAAGCTTCTGCGGGCGCTGCAAGAGCGTGTTGTTTTCCGCGTTGGCGACAGCAAACCCGAGAAGGTTGACATTCGCGTCGTTGCTTCGACGAACCGTGTGCTCGAAGACGAGATTGCGGCGGGTCGTTTTCGCGAAGATCTTTACTACCGCCTCAACGTCGTCAACATTTTCTTGCCGCCACTGCGCGAGCGCGGTGACGATGTTCTCGTCATTGCAAAGGCGCTTCTTACGAAGTTTGCGAGTGAGCTCAATTCGCCGGTTCGTGGCTTTGCTTCGCAGGCCCTTGCGGCGGTCCGCAAGTATCCATGGCCGGGTAACATTCGGCAGCTCGAAAACCGCATCAAAAAGGCGCTCGTCCTTTGCGACAAAACGCTGCTCGGTGTGGACGATCTCGAGCTCAATCAAGATAGTCAAATGGCAATCGTTCCACTCGAGAAAGCCAAAGAAGAATTTCAGCGCAAGTACGTGCTCGAAGTGCTCGAGCGCAACAACGGCAATCGCACACAAACCGCACGCGATCTCGGCGTCGATCCGCGCACGATCTTCCGCTACCTTGAACGCGAGCAAAACCCAATGCCTTCAGGTGCTGGTGGGCAGGGCGCCGGCTAGCCCGCTTTCGATGACGCTCGCCGACCCATGCCCGCCCAAGACTCGGGCTGATCTCGAATGGGGCCGCCTTCTCGAAGCGCTCGGTGCGCGGTGCGCTTCGGCCATGGGCAGAGCGCTTGCGCGCGATTTGCCATTTGCGAAAATGCGTGACGAGGTGAAGCTTTGGCAGCGCGAAGCCATAGAAGCCACCGATCTTCTCTTGGCAGGGGAGCCGCTGCCCATCGCAGCGCTCGGCGACCTTACGGGCGCCCTCGAACGCGTTGCAGCCTCCGGCACCTTGGCCCCTCACGAGATCCGCGAAATGGCCAAAGCACTCGAAGCTGCGCGCACGCTACGTCGCTTTCTCGGTGCACGGCGCTCGCGCGTCGAGACCTTGTTCGCGGCGTGCTCGACCGATCCCACGCTCGACGTCCTGGCTGACGAACTCCTGTCTGCGTTCGACGACGACGGCACCTTGTCCGATCGCGCGAGCAGTCGCCTTCGCGATCTGCGTAGCGAATACCAAATGGCGCGTGCACGCATGCTTTCGCGCCTCGACGATCTGATGAACAAGCACGAAGCCGTCTTGCAAGATCGCTTCGTCACCGAGCGCGAAGGCCGTTACGTCGTGCCCGTTCGCTCCGATGCGCACGAGCGATTTCCAGGTATTGTGCACGCAACGAGTGCAAGCGGCGCAACCCTCTTCGTGGAGCCGCGTGCGGTCGTCCCCATGGGCAACCGCTTGAAAGTGCTCGAAGCCGACGTGGAGCGCGAAGAGTTGGCAATCTACACGCGATTGTCGAGCCGCATCGGCGAGTCGCTTCCAAGCGTGATGGGCGCTGCCAATGCCCTTGCTCGTGTCGATGTGCGCGCGGCCACAGCCCGCCTTGCGCGCGATCTCAATCTCACGTTCCCGAAAATCACGAGCGATGCTTGTGTCAATCTCCGCGCGGCGCGCCACCCGCTCTTGCTTCTCGACGCCATGGGAGAGGGTGGCGAGGGTAATAGTGCTCTCCATCAGGTCATACCAAGCGATCTGTCGATTCACGCGCAGCGCGCATTGATCGTCAGTGGTCCCAACGCAGGCGGCAAGACCGTGGCTCTGAAAACCATTGGCCTTGCCGCGCTCATGGTTCGCGCGGGCTTGCCTGTCGCATGTGCCGAGGGTAGCGAGGTCGGCATCTTCGAGGTGGTTTTGTCAGACGTTGGCGACGATCAGAGCCTCGCCAAGAGCCTGTCAACGTTCAGCGCACACGTGCAAAACCTCGCGCGCATTTTGAGCGACACGCGGCTAGGTGCCCTTGTGTTGCTCGACGAGCTTGCTGGCGGTACCGATCCGCGCGAAGGCGAGGCGCTTGCGGCCGGCATGCTCGACGCGCTGACGGCGCGCGGTGGGGCTGTGGTTGTGACAACGCACTACGAAGGTCTCAAGACTCTTGCGGTCGCAGACGACCGTTTCGAAAACGCAAGTATGGGTTTTGACCTGTCCAAGATGAGGCCAACGTTCCGGCTCGTGCAAGGCGTTCCCGGTTCTTCAAGTGCGCTTGCTGTCGCAAGGAGATTCGGCCTGCCGGAAGCGGTCATCGAGCGCGCCGAAAAGTTTCTGACCCGCCCCGACATCGAGTTCGAAGCGGTCGTGCAAAAGCTAAACGCCGAGCGCGCGGCTCTCGAGATCGCACGCGCCAATGCCACGCGCCGTGAGGAAGAAGCAAGCCAGAAGAAGAGCGAGTTCGAGACCGAGCTTTTGGCCCTGCGCGACCGCGAACATCAAAGGTTCTCGAAAGAGGCCGAATCGCTCGTTTTGTCGGTGCGCCGCGCGCGCGAGGAACTCCGAATCGTGCAAGCGCAGCTTCGAAGCAAGAGCCTTGGGATGGGCGAGGTGAAAGCTGCTGAAAGTGCGCTCGATCGCATCGCGGCGCGCGTCGCGATTGGCGGCGATCTCGAGCCAACTGCGCTCTCCACGTCGGCTTCGCACGAGGCCAATCAGGCAGGCGCACCCGACATTGCCTTGCTCAAAAAAGGCGTTCGCGTGTGGGTTCCGCGTTTGCGTGCAGAGGCCGAGGTGATTGATGTTCTGTCGGGTGGCGCGGTGCGTGTGCAGGCCGGCGCCATGAAGCTCGTTGTGCAGGCCACGGAGCTCAGGCAGCTGGCAGCGAATCGCGGGGAAAGCAAATCGCGCCCAGGGCGTTGGTGAAGCGCGCAAGAGTGATGAGCGTGCGGCCAGGGGTTTGCTCGAGGATGTTTTCGCTGGGAGTCGTGGTGGTTCAGATGACCATGACGGCTGAAGCTAACCTACGATCTTTCATGGCACGAACCAAGGAATGGCTTCTGCGCTGGTGTCGCAGATTCGGTTTCACATCGAGACAATGGCTCCCCGGAGGCCCAGTGCCAGAGCGAGACCGCGATCGATCCGCGACCGTACACGCATGGATAGGCTGCCCACGCACTCGTCGAAGAAACTTACGTCAACGGTCATCACCTGGCAGACCAGCGCGACCGACGGGCGATTCAGCCCTGTTTCCGAGGGCTCGAGCAGAACGTTTCCAACTGCCTGCGCTCTTCTCAAGTTCGAGGTTAGCGGCACGACCATTGCGGTATGGAGAGCAGACGCATTCAACAGGTCGTCCTGAACGACGAGAACCAGTCGCCGCAGTGCAGGAGACGAACCTCGTGGGTCTCCGAGATCGGCCCACCAAATCTCGCCGCGTTTCACCATTCGATGTTCAGCAGTGCTTGGCGCGTTGCCGCACGCCGTAGTTCTTCGATGTCGTCTCCGCCGGCTTCGGGTCCAAAGGCTCGGTCGTAAGACTCTCGCACTTCGATTGCGAGCTCGTCATCGAGGAAGCGCTTCAGCGCTCGCGTTACGAGCTCGCTGCGGGAGATACGCAGCCGCTTGGCGCAGTGGTTCACGCTTTTGTAGACCTCGTCAGGCATCGAGATCGCTGTCTTTGTCGTCATCGAAGGGTGAGTATAACCTTTGTTATACCTCGGGCAATCTCATGATCGCAAAGCCGCGGGCGCGCCGCGCTCATTCGCGTAAGAGGTTAGCGCGTGGCGATGCGCGGTCGCCCTGGTCGAGGCTTTGCCTTCGCGGGCGGAGAGAAGAACTCCGTGATGGGCACCTTCAAGGCGTTAGCGAAGCGCGCAAGGGTAGTGAGTGTGAGGTTTTCGGTGCCAGCTTCGGCGCTCTGAATCCATCGCGTCGTGACGTCAAGCCTCTCGGCGAGCGCTTCTTGCGTGAGACCGCCATCGACGCGCAGTTCGGCGATACGCCGGCCGACGTTCGACAGAAGCTTGTCGGGTGCGAGGGGTCTCACCCGTAGTGGCGTGCCTGCGAATGATCTTGGTAAACACGTTGCTAAAACTTCGTGTTATAGTTCAGATGAGAACGGAGTCAGCTACGCGCACTCGGTTAGACGACGCGTGGCTTGAGTGAAGGCACCAAAAAGTTTTTGGTTGCCGAACGAGAAAGTGGTCCAGACCTTTGTTGCGACTGATCTCGCGTAACCCAGGAGGGTTCCAATGAGTCATCGTCAAAAACCATTGAACAAGCGAATGCTGGTTGCATTCGTTGTAGCCTTTGGAATTTCAGCCTTTGCTTGCACACACGACGTGACGAGTTCGTCGTCAACGGGTTCGGAGTCTTCGGCTGTCAAAGCAGCGGCCGCAGATCCATCGACGCCGCCGGCGCCATCAGACATCACCTTCAATCTTGTTTATCCAACCGGGTACAACATTGGGCAAGTAGCCGTTGCCGCGAGCGGCAGCCTTTCGCTAGGCAGCAATGACGTCATTTGGGGAGCCGATGGAAACCCCGGTGCTGTCACAAGTACTGGCACTGGAGCAACGTCCCTCAGTCCAAGCGTGCAGGCTGGAGATGTGGTTAGCGTTCCGGATATTTCCATCAGTCCGAAGGGCACAGCCACATCTGCGCGGTCGGCTGGCAAAGTGTCGGTGGGATCGAACGCCAAGGTGGGTACCGTGCAAGAGCAGGCTGTACTCGCTCCGATGGTACAGCGCACGGTGACCGTGCATCCTCCGGCAGGGCCGTCGACCGACGTGGATGTCAGCAAAAAAGCGCCAGTGACCCTCGCTGCAGGTCGCTATGGAAACGTGACCGTTGGACCAGACGCAACGCTGAAGTTATCGGCTGGCACGTATTTGCTCGATTCGTTCAGCGTTGGACCGAAGTCGGTCATTGACCTTGATACGACCGACGGCACGGTCAATGTGTACGTGAATCAGTCGGCCGATTGGAAAGGAGCTCTTACGGGAGATGCATCGCGGTTTGTATTTGGGTACCTCGGCAACGACACCGTTCACCTGACCGGAACGTTCCGAGGCACCGCGCTGGCCCCCAACGGAGGCCTGAAGATCGAGCTGGAAGGAGCTTCGAACGAAGGCACTTTCTATGGCAAAGACGTGACGGTCGGCCCCGGCATAACCATCAAAAAGCTGGGCACGCCGTTTCTGATTGGCGAGCTGAAGGTCTCCAACACGGATCTTTGCGTTGGAGAGCAGACGGAAGTTTCGCTCGCGACGACGGGCGCGCCCGGGACAACCGACGCGCATCATGGGGATGCCTGGCGACCATCAATTCGTGCAGTTTGCCAATGCGCCGGGCAATCGCCTGCTGTACGCAACGGTGGAAACCGCCGATGGGAATGTGGACTTCGTTCAGATCCCCGTCACGGTGCGCGCATGCCCGACGGAGCAACCCACGGTGGCCTTGCATTTCTGGGGCGACAGAGGAGTTCCGAACGGCGTGGAGTTCATGGTCCGCGGTTATGACGACAAGGGACATGAAGTCAGCGTTGCCCAGCCGGCCAGTTTCACGTGGGACTTCGGTGACGGGACGACGGCGGCGACGACCACGCCGTTGGTGACGCACGATTATTCGGCGGCCGTGGATCCATTGAAAGAGTACAACTACTTCAATGTGTTTGTGAGCGTGACGAACTCCCAGGGAACCATGACCACGAAGAAAGTGGTCCCAGTGTGGAGTCTTTACGCAAAGAACCGATCGAAAGGGATCATTCAGCCGCCGAGCACGGTCAGCTTCTCGCTATCGAACTACGCGGTGCAGGTGAAGAACCACGAGCCCACGCCAATCTCCATCATCGCAGCGCGCACGGATTTTATCCCGTGCGATACGAATCAAGATGTAAAGCAGCAGCCGGTGCAAGCGATGAATGTGGCGGTTCCCGCGTCAGCAACAGGTACCGTGAACGTTGCGCCGCCAGCGACAATCCCGGACGATGTTTGCGGCTTGGGCATTCATCTCATGGGCAATGCACCTGCGGGCACGGTGTATTCGGACACGTATGCACGCGTGAAAGAGAATCCGCAGCTTTTGCAAGACGTGACAGATCCAGACACGATTGCTTTGCTGAACGAAGCTTCGGCGGTGACGCAAGATCCAAGTCAATTCGATGGGCAAGAGCTCCGAGCGCTGGCGGCAGCGGGCAAGCTGTCGGCGCTTCCACCGGCGATGCCTGCGCCGGCGTCCTGGAACGGCGCGACTGCTGCTGCGCCCGCGAAGGCTGCAGCGGCTACCATTGCACCAGCAGCAGCAACCATAACGCCTCTAGCGGCAACGGCTGCAGACGTGGGGCCGAAGGCGGGCGACACTTGCACGCCCGGCGATGTGAACAGCCAGTCGGGACTCACGTGCCAGCCCCAGTCGGATTGGGTGATGGAGTTCGGGCAGTTTGTCAACGCCTCCAAGGGCTACATCGTGATGGACCACGGGTGCGGGAACATCGGCCAACTGCTTGGAGCGATCAACCAGCATTACTCGCATACGGTGATCATGGCGCAGAACCGGGTGGCCGTCCGGCACTCGACGGCTGCCGAAGGTCGCATGTCGAACAGCCTTGACGTTGCAAAACTGCGGCTTGACGCAGACGTGTTGAGATACGGATTCCCTGGCACGGCCGGGAAAGACACGTACACCGTAGATCAGATGGTCACCCAGTATTACGTGACAGATCCGGATGGAAAACAATGGCGAATGGGCAGCGAGATCACGCCCAATGTGGTGACGTGTTCGACGGAAATTCTGCCCGTTCCCACGCTGGTGGTGCGTCCGCCACCGGATGCGCCTGCGGATTTGCAGCAAGCAGTGGCGTCCATGGCCGATCCGGATACTGGAGCGCTCTTCAACACCACGGGGCATTATCGGTTTTTCATGTATTCGCGTGCAGACGAGGCGGCTTCGTATCCAGGGGATGGATGGGCCACGGGAACGCAAGCCACGGTGTGCTCGCTGTTTGCGCTCGATGCAGCGAGCGGGACGACGCTCGCAGGCGGCCAGTCGTTGAGACTGCGGTCCTCATATAGAAGTCAGACAAACGATATCCCCGACGGCATGCAGCCGTATACCGTTGACCAGCGCCTTGCAGCCGCCAAGGTGCTGTACGCAAACACGAGCAACAGCGCAGCGGATGCATGCGAGTCGGCAGGCAAAGAGGGTGGTGCGCTGTTCGGTGGGATCATTGGAGGGCTTTTTGGCGGTCCTGCAGGAGCGATGATTGGCATTGGCGTTGGCGTGGCCGGCGGAACCTTGGTGTGCGATCAGGTGGAATCCAACATTGCCAATCAACTGACCAACTGCTTTGCCTCCGACGCGTGCGCAGACACGAGCGACGCATGGAAGAATCCCGGTCCCGGCACTGGAATAGCAGTCAGTCCCGACAACATTCTGGATTGGGATGTTCCTTCGCCCCAGAAAGGGAACGATGGGACGTACAATGGGACGTATGGGTACAACGAGCCGCTCGCATACTTTCCAGCAATGTTCCGGCATAGGTATGCGTGGACGCAGAGCACAGGCACTGGCACGCTCAATGTCCGCGTGGAAAACGAAAACGGCGACGCCTTTCCTGGTGCCGATGTTTTTCTGGACATGGTGATGAAGGGAGACACGGATGCAAATGGCAATCTGAACTTCCCCGTGCTTGCCGCAGGCAAGTACATTGTGGAAGCGCAATACAATCCGTGCGCGCATGATGCGGCAGCGCCACCAGAGGACTCCACGCCGCCCAGCATTCCTCTTGCTAAACTTCCGGCTTGTCCTGATTCCGGGGACTTGCCTCAAGATGGGTGCTACGTGCAAAGGCCGCAAGTATGCCCTGGAGATTATAAGACGGGCGACTGCAAGATTCAGCAGGGCAGTGACGGAGGGATTATTAACACATTATGTGGCTGCTATCCTCAGCCGACCTGCAATACCCTTATCCGAGGAAGTGTCCCCGCCGAGATCACGGCCAACAACACGACTTCGGTCACTATTCGGCTTTGTAGCAATGGAAATGGGGCGTGCCCTCAGCTTTGCAATACGGACGCCGATTGTGACAGCAACCTTGTTTGCACGAACAGCATGTGTGTTCCGGTGCCTCAAGGGGTGAGGATCTCCGCGAACATCCAAGGGCTGGTGACAACCGGCACTGGCACTTGTATGGAACCCGCGCTGAACGTTTCTGGCTCTTTTGAAACGACATGCAATCCGCTGGCGCAACAAGATCTGCAAAACTGGCTTTGCGACGGCGGTCATCTGAACTTCTGCTCCAGCCCCATCACGGGAGGAACGGCGGAAGTAGCGGTGCCGCTAGCGTACAATTCCAGCCACTGCAACGAGTTGAGATTCCAATTTGTATGCACCATGGATCCTAGCGGAGGGATCTTGATTGGGACCGACATGAGGTTGCTGGGCTGGTGCGGAGACAAGGCATCAGATAGAAAGAACGCGCGGCAGTGGCGAACGTTGGTGGGGCCGGCCACGAGGGACAATCCGAATCCGACTCCGTTGGCGTGCCACGGGGAGTATACGGAGGCGACGAATGGGACGTGTGATGCGTTTGATCCAAAGGCATGCTTTAAATCTAATGGGTGGGGTTGTGACAGTGCGTACGCCGTATGTAATTTCGACACGGCAACTTTCGACGAGGGAGGAATCGTGTACGCGCCGTACCTGCTGAATCAAAATCCATAAGAGGCGAAAGGTGGTGGGCGGAGCGGAAGTGCCCACCACCTCGAGCAATAAGGCAAGCCTTAAGTATCCGAAGAAGGAATCCGTCATGAAAAAGAACCTGCAAGTTGCCATGCATCTGTTGCTTGCCACGGGCATGTGCGTAGCGGCTTGCGGGAATGGTGATGCGCCGCGTGTCAATGGCACCTGGGCAATTGATTGCGTGGCGGTAGTGGGGGCGCCAGTCTCTGAGTTGACGCCCTTGTCCGCTGTGCCGTATTCGGGTGTGCCGCGCGATAAGCTTATCTCGGAGCTCACAGACGACGAGCTTCTTCGGCTTAGCGATTTCTTGCAGTGCATAACAGGTAACGGGTATCACTACGTGTGCGACCATGCGAAGAGTTCTGGTCGATTGGACTCAGTGATGCGTGTCGAGTCTCCAATGGTTCTTACGAACTACGTGACATCGTGTGCTCGGACGCCAGATAATTATATGGGAGGAAACAACGCTCCAGAGGTGCGCGAAGAGATGCCTCGCTTTTATCGAACCTATTATGGTTCATGTTTGGTAGGTATCTACGAGGATTGCAACCGAGAGGTCGGGATCTTGTCGATTACGGGTAGCAATCACACCCCAAGCTGTGACGCATGGGAGCAGTCATGCATCTATTGAAGTCTATGCGTCGTCGTGCCCTTCTGGTGGCTTTCTCCGCGGCGTTCCTTGCTGCGGGCATGCTTCGATGCAAATCAGACAAATCTGACGATTGGCTCCTTCAGTTTTGGGTAGCAGGGCCTGCACCTGCAGGGTTCGCCGATTGCATCAGCATCCTTCAGATCGCCCGCGAGCGTGGTCTCAACGTCTCCAACGTGCATCGCTTTGGTGTGGATGAAAACCTTGTTGTCGATCCCTTCGTGCGCTACTCCGCGCGCATCAGTGACTTGCCGCCTGACACTCTCAAAGGCTTTTGCGACTGGGAAGCGTGTCTTCAAACGAATGGCTATGCCCACGCAAACTGGGTGGACGATGCAGGGATTGAGCGTTGGCGCGTGTGCGATATCGACGCGGGCGACACGTGCGATGGCTTCCCCATGGACCAAGCAGCATGCGTTGCGCAAGCAACGCTGCCTGGGCGCGCATCGTGCCATGTGGGGCTTCTGCAGGATTGCTTGATTCAACGTGCTATTCGCGGATTTCCGGACTCCCGTGTCACGGAGACCTGTCGTTTGAGTGCGCAAGCCTGCGCTGGGCAATTGCCCGGAGATCTGACCGAGCAAGCGCAAGCCGCAGCACATGAAACCGATCAAGTGACCATTGAGCGAGTCTTGTGCGATGTTGCAGCTGGGGCTGCTTTATATCCAGACACATCCGCGGAGTACAAGAGCGGTTGGCAACAAAGGATTCTCTCCGGATGGGACGGCGGATTACCCGCCGATGCCCTGGACTGCGCGAAGGAGATGCTGGATGCCGGCGTGGATGCGGATGATGCGAATGCGAGCGATGCTTCCACAGACGACGCAAGCGACGAGTGAAATCCTAATTGAAAGCGGTCCAATAAAAATACGTCAAACGCTTATGGCGCCTTTGCGGAAATCGCTTTTTCTTATTTTCACGTTGATGCAAGTGGGTTTTCCACACGAAAACGCCGCGTCGAGCGCTTGGCCGAGTTCTTCGATGCGTTCAACCCAAAATCCCACGCCACCGCACGCTTCAACGACCTTCTCGTAACGCGTAAAATCGAGCCCTGTCGCGACCGCGCGCGCCTCGCCATACATCTCCACTTGCCCGCGGCGGATTTGCGACCACGCCGCATCATTGCCAATGAGTGCGATGACAGGAATGTTCTGTCGTGCCATTGCCTCAAACTCCATGGCGTGCAAACCAAAGCTGCCATCCCCGTAAACAACGACAACGTTCGCGTTTGGGCGCGCGAGCTTGGCCGCCATAGCGTAACCCGGACCCACGCCAAGTGTGCCGAGCGGTCCAGGATCCATCCACAATTGGGGCCACTCTATCGGTAATACGCTTGCGGCGGTTGCCACGAAGTCGCCTCCATCACCAATGACGATGTCATTAGGTTTGAGGCGCTTACCAAGCTCGGCGCAGACGCGCAGTGGGTTTGGCGGTGAGCCGTTGTCGCTGATTTCGGTTTGCATGTTACGAATATGCTTGTCTTCCTCGGCGCGCATCGCGTGCATCCATTCGGGATGTGACAGCGGCGCACCAAGCTCGCGCGCAAGCGCTTCGAGCACGAGCCCCGAATCGCCTTGAATGGCAATGTCGATTTTGCGATTTCGACCGAGCTCGGCGCCGTCGAGATCGACTTGCACGACTTTGCCGTCAGGGTTCCATGTGCCGAGCCGACCGTAGTTGACGCGGAAGTCGAAAGGCGTGCCGAGCATGATCACGACATCGGCATGCGCGAGTGCGAACCGGCGCGAGCGGCTGAAGCGGAGCGGATGTGCAGCAGGCAGAGCGCCGCGAGCCATACCATTCAGGTAAACGGGAGCACCGAATGGCTCGAGACTCGCGCGAATTGCGTCGTGAAAAGCGCGCAAAGGAGACCAATGGATCTGCGAACCCACCAAAAAGCACGGGCGCTTTGCGTTGCGTAGCAGTTCGGCAGCTTTTGTAATCGCATGGGCGTCACCCGATGGACGCGGGGGATTATCCAAAGGTGCTGTACTTGGCAATTCGGTTTCGTCACCGACATTCATGAGCAGATCGAGCGGCATCTCGAGAAAAACGGGGCCCGGCACATTCGCTTGTGCGATGCGGAAGGCCGCGTCGATGTACTCACCAATGCGCTGTGTTTCGGGAACCTGCACACTCCACTTGGTAATCGGGCGCATGAGCGACACGTGGTCCATATCTTGAAGTGAACCCATGTCGCTAAGCTGCTTCGGCCCTGCGCCGCCAATGCAAAGAAGAGGGATCTGCGCGCGTTGCGCATTCGCCATCGCGGTGACCACGTCGGTCGTGCCAGGGCCGGCCGTGACTGCGCACACGCCGGGTTTGCCCGTGACGCGCGCCCAACCATCGGCCGCGTGCCCCGCAGTTTGCTCGTGACGAACATCGACGACGCGAATCCCTTCGTCGGTGCAGCCGTCATAGATCGCCTGAATATGCCCTCCGCAAAGCGTGAAAAGATGCGTTGTGCCATGGCGCTTGAGCGCCTGAGCAACGAGACGTCCGCCGTGGACTAAAACCATGCACAATCTCTAGACCGCTAGCGTGCGCCACGGAAGAGTGCGTGAAGGGCTCGCTCCAGTCCATGCTCACTGCAATCTTATGGCGTTGCTGAATTGATAACGAGCGCCTGACGATTTTTGGTTCATCGACGCAACTCGCGTCGAAAGCGGCCGACTTAAGCCGTCATGACCAGCTGGTTCAACTCCGTTTCATCACGTGCTCGCGAAACCTTTAACCAAGCTGAAGAAGGAGCCCACAACGCCATTTCAAAAGTCAAAGAAGAAGCCAGTGCCGTTGCTTCAAAGGCAAAAGAAGCAGCCGCCAAGATGGATCGGTGGATCGAGACGTCCGAGCCATCGAAGGCGGCGGACGATTACACAGCTGCCAACGTCGTCGCCGCCGTCCAAGCGCAGGCGTCGACGCCTCCATCTCACCATCCAGCTATCATGCCTTTCCCGCTCCCTGTGCGTAAGCCAGGAGACTTACTCCACGAGCCGAAAGAATTACTCAACAAGTCGGGAGAATTACTCCGAAAAATTCCGGAAGCCATTCCAGGAGTCAAAGAATTTGACAGCTTGGCCCAAGACCATCACGCGCAAGTCATGGGAGAGATCGGGCTGGTCACGAGTGTTGTGAGCGGGGCGCTTGGCCCACCAGGCGCGGTGGCACAACTCGGAATCGACTTCGTCGTTGATAGCGTGGGAACGAAGGAGGACAAGTACGCATACGGTGCCGGCCAAATGGTTGGAGCCGTGGTTACCGGCGCGGCGGGCCTTGTAGGGGTCGGTGCTGGCATTGCCGTCGAAGGCGGAAGCGGCGGCGCAGCATCGGAAGTGGCAGTGCCCCTTGCGGCGGCAGGTGCGCAAACGGTGGTCACTGCGGGCTCGCTCGCCGTTGGCGCGCACATTCTCATGTCGAGAGGAGCTGCGCCTGTTGCCAAGCCGGCTTCACCGGACACGCCCGCCACAGAACCAGAAAAACCCGTTGCCACCGAACCAAGCAAGTCGCCGGAACCAGAGGCGCCTGTCAAGACGGCGCAGGAAGGCAAGCCAGGTGAGGCGAAGGTCGAGTTCAACAGAAAGGAGAATCGATTCAAAGGAAGTGATGGTAGTGTCATTAGTCGAGAAAAGGCGGCTAAAACTGCGCCTATCAGCTCACAAAAACAGGCCGGCCATGTTTCAGGTACTCCGCAATACAAGAATCGCATCAAACAAGGAGATGCCACTTCGGTATGGAAACCCGATGTAGATCATGAAGCATTGACGAGAGAGGCGTTGGCAAAAGGTAAGCCTGTTACGACGGACAAAGGCAAGGTCGTGTCGGGCAAGTTTGAGTATGATTTTGGAAGGCCTGTGGGAACAAGTCCAAAGGGCGCAAATCAAACCAAGGTTCGTGTTCATGTTGATGACAATGGAGCCATCCATGGACATCCAGCTGGATGAGGAGGACGAGAATGGACACTTCGTTAATTGAGGAAATATGCTCTGCCGTGATGGATGCCTACAAAAGCATAGAATCACCAAATTTTGGCTTTGTTCTGAAGCGCGATGCGCTCGAGCCTTATTCCAAAATTATAGAGTCAATTAAAAAAAGGTATATTGTCACTGACTTTACGGAATTCAACTTCGACAGCGGTTACTCTTGGTCTATAAAGGATGCTTCTGGAGAAATTATGGGTCTTTCCATTTCACTCGTTGGGAAGTACGCTTATCTGTTGGGGGTAGGCAAGGATATAAGATTTGTGCTCAATGCCGGTGACTGCGTTAGCGAGAGTGAATCTTTCGTCTTGAGCACCCTCCAAGCCGAAGGCATAAAGATGTTGTCTTTGTCCGATCTGGAGCAGAGATTGCCGATTCGGCTTCGTGACGAGTTGGATCTTGATTTTTGTGGTGGAGAAAGCGATTTGGTTTTTCATTGGCTGTTCTCGAGAAGCAGGATAAGCGACCATATTTGAATTGAGGCTAGGGAATGCCTCCTTCTTCCCCGACACGCGTTCGTTCGTGACGCCCCAATCCGATGCGTTCAAATTTAGTCTTGCCCACGCGAAAAAAAACATTGACGGCGGCGTAGAAGCGCATCAGATAATCTCTGTCTACAAAAAAGTGGGCCCGCGGCGGTGGAACGCCCGGACCCATGGCCAACCCCACACACATGAGGTCACTGTCGCGGAATTCCCGGCAGTAGCGCTAAGAAGCCTAGACAAAATGGCGCGCTGTCGCCGTTGCTCATTGGAAGCGGCGTCACATGCATGGGGCCGATCGGTCGTAGGTCGCGCGTTTTTGCTTGCACCTACCTCACATGTTCAGGCACGAACAAAAGCGCGGAGGCGGTCATGAGCAAAGCGAAGACGGAGTCGTGGGCAGGCAAGGGTGCAAGCAAAGTCAAAAAGAAGAATGCCAAAGAAGGCACCAGGCATACGCAAAAGGACAAAGTCGCCAATGCCTTTTTGCTCGCCGAACGCCTCCTAACCATCGACGCTGCCACCGTTGCTCTGGCACCCAACAAGCCCGTCAAAGTGGCTTTGCTGGAAGGCGAACGCTTGCGCGCAGGAACAGCACCGCATCGCAAAACTCTCTTGGCGTTGCCTGGTTTCCGCGAGGCAGATCTCATCCTTCTCCCGCTCCTTCTCGAGACGCTGGAAGGAGCGGAGAGGCGCTGGTCTCGTCTGCGGTTCAAAGGCGGCGGCAATACGCTAAGTACCGCACGTAAGAACGCCGAGAAGTGGCGTCGTGATGCGATGGCCGCAGCGCGTTACCTCGCAAGACACAACGTCAAAGATCTCACCGAACTCGATCGCATCGCAGCAGGGGAAGGCTTGGCCGATCTCGTGCAAGACTTGGATGATTTGGTGAATTTCGTGCAGGCACGGGCCGATAAATTCGGACAACTCCCAATTCGTATCGATGTTCGCGAGGCGCAGAAGCTTGCTGCTGTACTACGCGAAGGTCGCGACGCAATCCCAGGGGCCGATGCGCTGGCGGAGCGCAATCGAGCGTTTTGGGCGCTAGAGAACGTGACAAATGAAATCCGAGCTGCGCTGCGGTTCGTGCTTCGCGATGAGCCAAAGAAGTTGATGCCGCTGCTCTCGCGGTATGAAGCCGACCGGCAAGCGAAACATCGGCGAGCGACGAAGACGGCGACGAAGGGCTCCGACAACGGGGCCGCGGCGCCAGAAATCGTCGCTTGAATCGCGTCTGTTGGCGGGAAACAACCACCCGTGACGCCGAAACACGCAAATCGTAACGCTGAAACTGTTCTCGTGACGCAAAACCGCGCAAATCGTGATGCCGAACAGGCGCTCGTGACACGGAAACAGCGACCCGTGACGACAAAACAGGCGTCCGTGACAGAAAAACGACCTTCCGTGACGGCGCCTAGAGATGTGAGCTTAGAGCGTGTTCGACAGGAAAAATCGGACAAAGCGTGCGATCCATCCCGAATCTTCAGGCGTGTCCTCAACGAAAAAACCTCAACGTACAAGAGTACGCCTCGGCTTTTTCGTTTGCGGGCCACCCAAATCTTCGGGCGGCTCACCCACTTTTCCTCGATCTTCCTGTCGAACACGCTCTTAGACAGGTTGATACACGTACTTGATTCCATTTTAAAGCGAGTTTAAAGCGAGACTATGCTCAACAAGCTCGCCGTTCTCGCTGCGTTGTGCGGAGTCTTGGTCCCCTCTGGTGCATGCACGCCTTCGGCGGTTCCGGTTGTCCCGTCAAGCTCGGCTCCCACAGAGATCCAGACACTCTCGGCGGGAACCACCGTCTCTGCCACGACGGCGGACCAGGGGGATGTCGCGCGGTTGAAGGAGAATATGAAGCAATGGTTCGCTGTGAAGCCCGGACCACAGATGTTGCTATTTGCGCGAACCGTGCCCGGGTTCGAGCACACGGGCGACGACGGAGATCCGAAGATCGGGAGCATCGTTCGAGTCGCTAACCCTGATGCTTGGCCCGACGACACGAGTGAGAGCTACGTCGTGATCCTCGACGAGAAGAAGCGCGTTCGGTTCGTGGAGATCTCTCCGACTAGCCTATCGGGAGACTGGAATGTGTCGTGGACGACCGTCTTCGACGAGCAAGGACGCACCGTTGCGTATGCGGATCACTACGGCGGCTTCAACGCCATGTGCGAGGGGATGCAGGACCCTCCTGGCTTGGTGCTTGCAAACTCGATGGATTTCTTCGACGCGAAGGGGCGGAGATTGGCCCGGGAGTACCGCCTCGAAGACAAGGACGGAAAGAGATTGAAGTTGGATGGTTGTGGATTCGCAAGCCCGGGGTCAGGCTCGCCCAAGTACATCATCCTCGACGTGGGCACTCTCCTGAGAGACAACCGCCTTCTCGATGCAGTTACCGCCGCGGGCGGGGTGGTGGCGACAGTGCCGTCAGCTCCCTCGAAGACCCAGCAGGTTTTCGATTGGCACCTGCTTCCCGGGCACGACTTAATGCTGCGCACGAGGGACGCCTCGATGGAGTAGTTCGTCTGCTTTTCACCGAATTGGTGGACACCAAATGTAGGGGCGCGATTCATCGCGCCCTCGGTCCTTTTTGCACCATGCTAAACATTAGGCAGCACGCGACCGATGCCTTGTTCCCCAATTCTTTCGATGGCGGTGCGCACCTTTTCAGGGCTTGTGGCCGGATCGATGCCAATACGAAAATGCAATTCGCCATTTTGTGTGCGCGACGAATGAATCGAATCGAGGTTGATTCCGAGCGTTTCGAATACCGACAAAAGCGCGCGTAGCGATCCGGGTTCGTCGAGCGGCAAAAACACGCTAATGTGGGCTGCCACAGCAAGATCGCCGAGCAAATAGCGCAAGCGGTCGAATTCGTAACTGCCTTTTTGCAAAGAATCTGCATCGTAAAAGGCACGCGCCGCATCGAGCAGGCGTGCCCGCATGGCGTCACGCGCAGATTCGTTGTTGGCGCGCACGCAATCCCGCAAAAAATCGATATGTGCGGCCAGTCGCTCGAGCACGTCGCCAATGTACGGATTTTCGAATTGGATATCTTGATAGATGGCCGGGTTCCCTTCCAACATGCGGCGCGTCACGATGCCATCGAGTTCGTAGCCCACGGTACGAAACGGATGGATCGCGTCGATGCCGCCGAGCCCAGGTGAGCATTCACGGAGCACTGCGGCTTGCGCCATGTGTGCGGCGTGCACCATGCCCTGCACGAGCGCCATGATGCGGTCGTGCTTCTCGGGGTCGGCGCGCACGCAGTTGGCTTGACTTGCGGTAAGAAATCGTTCGAGCCAGCCGCGCCAGCGCGAAAGGCGCGCCTCGCAAACCACCATCACGCAGCCTTTGAGTGTGGACACTTTTGGCGGCGCTGTCATCGGGTGCAAACCCGTAACCTCCGCATGCGAGCGGAGCAGTGCGGCGACTGGCGCAGTTTTCGTTGAAGTTATATCGAGCCAGAGTTTGCCTTGCTCGCGGCCGGCAGCGAGCGTGGTGTATTCGTCGATGACAGCGGGTGTGAGGCGGATCGGACAAGTGAAGATCAAGACGTCAGACAGCGCGACAAGCTCGCTCGGCGTGAGCGATGTGTCGCCTACCGGAGGATCGCGACCGACTACGCGGAGCTTCATTTGCTCTTCGAAAAAACGCCGCAGCCAGCGCCCGAAGGCCCCCTGACTGCCAACGAGGCCAATGGTGGGGGAGATCATGTTCACGGTGGCACCGGCTGCAGAATGAAGCGATGGGCAATCGTTCGTCATGGTTCGTGGCGGGCGAGCATGGCAATGGCCGCCTTGATGCTACTCACTTGTGGGACCGTTGCGCGCTCGAGGGCGTCGGCAAGACCGACGCCCGGAACGTGAGCACCGGCAAGCAATTTTGGCGGCGCATGGAGCTCATAGAACAGTTCTTCGGTGATGCGCCGAATCAGATGCTCACCGAAATTCGTAATCTCGGTGTCTTCGTTCACGCAGAGCACTCGGTGGGTTTTCTGCACGCTCTGTTTGATTTCTGCCCAATCGTAAGGGTGTAGCGATCGAAGGTCGACGACTTCGGCGCCAATGCCTTCTTTGGCGAGTTCGTTGGCAGCAAGCGTGCACATGGGAACATTGCGTCCGTAGGTAAGCACCGTGACGTCGTTGCCCGAGCACGCAATGCGCGCTTTCCCAATCGGCACGTAGAACTCGCCCAACTTCGGCCACTCGGGTTTCCACGCCGATCTGTCGCCGAGCGGCGCATCGATCATCTTTGACAGGGCCTTGTCGTCGCTTGGCTCGCCAGGGATCTGCTCGCCAGGCTGGCCTTTCACGCGAAGAAGCGCTTTGGGTTCGAGGAACATCACGGGGTTCGGATCGGCAATCGCGCTGAGCATGAGGCCGTAGGCATCGCGCGGGTTGGATGGCATCACGACTTTCCACCCTGGGATCCGCGTGGCTTGTGCATCGAAGGAGTGAGAATGGTAGATGCTTCCGCGAATGCCAGCGCCCACGGGCGTCATCATGACGAGCGAAACGTTCCAGTCGCCCGCGCTCGCCCAATGTATGTTGCCTGCGATTTTCAACAGATCGATCACGTTGAACGCGTAGTCGCAGAACTGGATCTCGGCGACGGGCTTTTGACCCGCGAGCGCGAGACCAATGGCCATGCCGACGATTCCGCGCTCGTCGAGTGGAGAATTCCACGCTGTTTTGAGTCCCTGCGTGCCGGTGAAGATTCCGCCAAGCGGCGGGCCCACGTCTTGGCCGAAGATGTCTGTCACGCCGAGGCGTTCTTCCCCAACATGAAGCGCCATGCGAATGGCCTGAATCATGGTTGCCATGGGTCGCCTTTTCCGTTGCCGACGTTGTTCTTGTCGGCGAGCACGTAATCCCAGATTGTATGAGGCAAGGGCGGAGGCTCTTCGCGAACACGCAAGCTTGCCTCGAGCAGCTCCGCTGTGAAGCGCGCGCGCATTTCATTCATTTGCGCACGCGTCAAGATCTTGCGCTCTTCAAGCTTTTGCTCGAAGTGATCCATGCAGTCGACCTCGCTCCTCACCAACTTTGCGCCCGTGGCCGACGAGTGGCCGTACAGCCGCGACACCGTGGCCTCGAGCAAGCATGGCTTTCGCTGCGTTCGGACGTAGTGAAAGGCTTCTGTGAGTGCTGCCGTGCACATTTCGGGATCGTTGCCGTCAACGAGGGCAGTTTGTATCCCGAAGGCTTTTGCTCGGTCCGCGATGTGCGCCTCGCCGTGCTGCCCTTCGAACGGCGTCGAGATCCCGTACTGATTGTTCGCGACAACGATGAGCAAAGGAAGCTCAGAGCCTTTGCGCGAGCTCCACACGAGACACGTCGCAAAGTCGCCCTCGGCCGTGCCAGCGTCGCCACCTTGCACGATGGTGATGCCTTTCGACTTCGCCTTACGCTGCGCTTCGGCGGTGCCAATGGCGACTGAGAATTGGACCTCGATGGGCGAATTGATGGGCACGACGTTCCACTTGCGAATCGTCGTGTGACCCGCAAAATTTCGCCCGCGCGAGTAAGGATCGGTTGCCGTGCTCTTCATCTGCCGCAGCCAATCGACCGGATCGGCGCCCATGGCGAGCACGGTGGCATTCGAGCGGTAGTGAAGATGCAAGTAGTCGTGGTCAAGTCCTTGGCCTTTGTTGACCAAGAGACCCAAAGGCACGTTGAGGGCCTCTTCTCCGGGTCCCCCAATCCAGAAGTAGCCGTCGCCTTGCTTGTACATTGCAATGAGACGCTCTTCGAGCACGCGGGCCTTGAGCATAAGCTCGTGAACCTTTCGTGCGAGGTCTGGGACAAGCTCGTTACGCTCGCTCGATTTCAATTCGGCCGCCGTGCTCGGCACGCCGATGCCCCCGGAGGCAAGAGAGGAAATCATGGCTCGCGCGTTGTACCGCGAACCTTGCGACCACGGGAAGTCTCCCTGGACGCCGCAGCGCGCTAGACGAGCCGCGTAAAAAACCAGGCTGCGCCAACCACTGCCACGACGACAGACAAGAGGCGCATGCCCCGCTCTCCAAACCACGGGCGTTTTTTCGTGACGAAGACGAGCGCTGTTAGCGCCGCAATGACGACGACTTGCCCTGTCTCGACGCCGAGATTGAATGCCACGAGCGGCAGCAGGACAGAATTGCGATCGAGCCCAATCGACCGAAGTGCGCTTGCAAACCCGAAACCATGCAGAAGACCGAACGGCAACGCAATTCGCCAGCGCTTCGCGGCATTCGGCGCGAACAGGTTCTCGACCCCTACGTACGCGATCGACAGGGCAATCATTGGTTCGACGAATCGTGCGCTTGGCACGAGGGCGCCCGTAGCCGCGAGAGCGAGTGTCAAACTATGGCCGATCGTGAACGCTGTCACGACAGAGAGCAGATCGCGTACGCGCGTTGATGCGAGTACGAGACCAAAGAGAAAGAGCAGGTGATCGTAGCCTGTCAGGATATGGTCAACGCCCATCCAGAAGAACGCCGTGGCTCGCGCTGCGGGTATGGGTGCTCGTGCCGGTGTCGATGCAGAGCGCGATGATGATGCGTCGTCGGCAACTGCGCTTGGTGCATCCACCGTGAACGTGGTCTGCCCCTTGACGACCACGGCATCATGGGTGGTCTTTCCGATCGCGCGCACCACATGCCTGTGGCCGGCCGGCCAATCGTTCATGAACGATACATCGACCGTGAACGTCCGGACACGCTTGGGGCAGTCGTAGCGTCCACGAACAGAGAATCCATCGGTGTCGACGAGCGCCGCATCGGTCAGCACGCCAGGGCACACGGCTCCGTCGCCGGTAACGATCACGCGTTCCACGATCTGGCGCCTTAGTCCTTGAGGGCCGCCCTCGGCCAATTGGACCTCCATCGCCGTGATGTGCCCGTCATGATTCGCGTCCAGCGCGGGCAAGAGCGATGCGATCTCGCTGCGTGCAAACGTTGCCTTCATGACGAGCGAGCTCTGGTGAGCGGTGTACTCCGCGCTCGACAGACCGATCGCATGCGCAAGGGCCCGGGCCGAAAAAGCGATCACGAAAGCGAGCGTTGCAAGCGGGTAGGGGCGTATGGCCATACGCCCCTACGCACAATATACGTTTTGCTGCGTTTTTTCGATTGTAGGGGCGCGATTCATCGCGCCCTCGGATCGACCAATGGCATGGATTCGAGAATGCCGCGGTTGGGCGCCATGAATGGCGCCCAACTACAATGGAATCGCATCAACGTGAAAGTGGTTTAGGTATGCGTGTTGCTCGCGCGAAAGCCATGTCCTGGTCGATGCGAGGCTTTCGCGATGTGAGCGATGCGAGCGATGTGACGCCTCCGGAACTCGGCGAAGTGTTGTCACGACGCTACGAGCTTGAACACGCGCTCATGCGGACAGCCGTCTCCGTCGTGTTCGAAGCCAAGGATCGGTCGAACGGCAATTGTGTCGCGATCGAAGTCGGGACCGCACGCGATCTCGAAGGCCGCGCGCGCTTCCATCATGACGCGGCCGTAGCCCGTCGCCTTGAAGGCGCACATGTGCTGCACATGCTCGACGTTGGCACGTTGCCCGATGGAAGCCCGTTTGTGGTGCGTGAGTTTGCGCTGACAACGCTCGCAGACGAAGTGCACCGCCGGTCGGCGATTCCGATCGAACAAGCCGTTGCTTGGACACTCGAAGTTTGCGAAGCGGTCGCCGAAGCCCATTCTCTTGGCATTGTCCACGGCACCATCGATCCGTATCATGTGTATGTTGCACATTACAAGCAAGGGCAAGAGGCTACGAGCATCAAGCTCGCATGGCCGGGCAGGTCGGTCATGGAAGGCGGCCACGAGCAAGCCTTTGCACCGGGTGCAGTGCTTACGCCCGCCCACGCGGAAATCGACATTGCGGGCGTCGGATCGCTACTTGATGCACTCATTACAGGCCACATTGACGTGGGCGACACCGAGATCACCCCTGTGGTCCTGCCAAAGGCAGGCAGGCCTGTGCTGAAGGCACCGTCGAAGGGGGTGCCGCCCGATGTAGCGCGCGTGATCGCCCGGGCCGTTTGCCCGGACGATGGCGAAGCATTCAAGAACATCGCCGACCTCGCCGACGCGCTCGTTCCATTCGGGCCGCTCGGACATCCGTCGGCTCGAAACTCCGCGTTCCTTTTGGCGCGCGGAGGGCTATTGCCCCAATCCAAGCCTCTTGTCACGCCGTCGCCTGAGCGCCAAGCGCCGGGCAATCATGCGAACGCCGCACCAGAGCCATCACCAGCAGCAGCGCCGCGGCGCGCGTCGCGTCCTTGGTGGCGTCCTTTATTTCAGCACAAATTTCGTGGATCTGGCGTTGCGCTCGTGGTGGCAGCGGCGCTCGGAGCCGCGATTGGTGCTGCGCTATTGCTTGCGGGAACGAGCGAGCATACGCACGACGCAAAATCAAAGGACGAACCGAAGTCCGGCGCGGCGACCATCACCAGTGGTGTCGTGACGTCACCGCCGCCCGAACCCGTGCACGAACCCGTGACGGACGCACCTTTCGATGCACCACCCCACTCCGAAAAGGCAGTGCCGGCTGCGCGCGAAGCAAGAATTGGTCGATTCGAGATCACGGTTCCAGCGAGTCCAGAATCGCCGCCGGATACCGATCCCGATCCGTGAGCCGTCAATCTCGCGCTGCGAGCGATTCGTCGACGATAGGGACGAGCGTTTCGAGTTTTTGCGCGAGATCTTCGCGTGTTTTTGCGCGCACCGTGACGTGACCGATCTTGCGCCCTCGGGCAGCTTCCTTGCCATACACGTGCAGGTGCGCGCCGTCGACGGCGAGCACGTCTGCGTGCAAAGGCATGCGGCCGATCACGTTGAGCATGCCAACGTGGTCGATCATGCGTGTCGAGCCGAGCGGCAAACCGAGAAGGGCGCGCACGTGGTTTTCGAATTGGCTCGTTTCGGAGCCTTCGATGGTCCAGTGCCCAGAGTTGTGCACGCGCGGCGCCATTTCGTTGACGAGGATCTCGCCATTTTTCACGAACAGTTCGATGGCGAGCACACCCACGTAGTCGAGTTCTTCGAGTACGCGCGCTGCGTGAGCCTCGGCAAGCGCTTGGAGCTTTGGTGTCCACGCGTTGCTTTGGGGAAGCGAGCGGCGAAGAATGCCGCCACGGTGTTCGTTTTCGACGAGCGGCCAGAAGCGCGTTTCACCCGTTGTGCCGCGTACACTCAAGATCGACATCTCGCGCTCGAACGGCGAAAATGCCTCGAGAATGAGCGCCACAGAGCCGATTGCATCCCACGCGTGCGAAGCATCGTCATTCGTGTGTAAAACACATTGACCTTTGCCGTCGTAACCGAACCGGCGTGTTTTGAGTACAGCGGGCAGACCAAGGCGTGCGACTGCCGCTTCGAGCTCGGCGCGTGTCGATACAGCAGCAAATGCAGGTGTTGGAATGCCGAGTCGCGCGAAGAATTCTTTCTCGACAACGCGGTCTTGGCTTACTTCGAGCGCGCGCGGTGGCGGGTAAACGTGCACAAGCTCGTTCAGAAAGCGCGCCGATGTGACTGGAACGTTCTCGAACTCGTAGGTAACAACATCGCTTTTGCGTGCGAGCTCCGACAGGTGCTCCTCGTCGTCGTAAGCGCCGACACTCAGGTTGCCGACATGGCGTGCGGTGGCATCGGGGCTCGGATCGAGGAACACAAAGCGCTGGTCGAGCGTCTGACCCGCCATGGCGAGCATGCGCCCGAGCTGCCCGCCGCCAAGAACTCCAATCGTCACGTCACGCTCCTTCCGGCGCTGCTGCTGCTACACGCGGATCTGGCTGCTTCAAAACCCCGGCCGTCTGGTCTTCGCGGTAACGGGCGAGCGCTGCACGCACATTCGGGTCGTGCTGCGCGAGGATCTCGGCCGCAAAGAGGGCCGCGTTGATTGCGCCCGCCTTGCCGATGGCAAAGGTTGCTACAGGAACACCTGCCGGCATTTGCACAATCGACAAAAGAGAATCGACGCCGTGGAGCGCCTTGGATTCGACCGGAACGCCAAGAACCGGCACGAGCGTTTTTGATGCCGTCATGCCAGGCAGGTGCGCCGCGCCTCCTGCGCCAGCGATGATGCATGCAAGGCCGCGCGACTCGGCCGCTCCAGCGTAGTCGAAAAGCAGATCCGGCGTGCGATGCGCCGAAACGACGCGCACCTCAAAGGCAATACCGAGCGATTCAAGGGTCGACGCAGCATTCGACATGGTGTCCCAATCCGACACCGAGCCCATGATGATGCCAACCTTCGGCGTGGGGGAAGCAAGCCCTGACATAGGACCGTTCAAGATACGAAACTACGTGCTTTGCAAGACAAAAAAGTCGCGGGCCCATCGCTTACAGCGAGAGCCCGCGAGACGTTCCGTACCACCAAACCGTGTGCGGGTGTCATGAACCCCTAGCCCAAAGGGACTAGGTGGTGGGCGCTGATCGCGCTTTAGGCTTCCGAGTGATCCGGAGCTCCGAAGAGACGGCCCGGCGTGCACACTGAGCGACCGTTTGCCCTCCTGGTTCATTACATAAGGGGATCATGAAAGCCGCGAAGTCACGAGCCCAGTAGAAGGAACACCCCTTAGCGTACGAGTGCTCCTTGGCTTGGTCAACGTAAAGTGAACGCTCCTTTTTTGCGTGCTTGCGTGCCATAAATTGGGCCAATTTCGCCCATCTTTGGCACATGGAAGCCATGCAAGTGCTCGGCGTCGACAAGCCCGACCTCACTTCCGACATCTCCGCAATCTCCGAAGAAGCCGCAATGGATGATGATGGCTTCGCCGACGCGCACCATGACCATGGTGCGCTCGAATTGCCCAGGTTCGAACTGCCTGGGCTACAATTGCCTGGGGAGGTGGCGTTTGCAAGTCGCGAAGCCCGTGCGCAAAGGACTGCAGATCTGCTTGACTCTGGCGCGGTTGTTGTGAATGTCCCGCCGCTGCCGAGAGCGGCGCGCGGACAACTTGCCGAGTACATTGGCGAAAGGATCGAGCGCGAGCTCGCAGCCCGCGGTGCGCCCTCGCCGTATCTTGCCGCGTGGTCGTCGATGCCTGATGAAGGAGAGGCGCTGCTTGCTGATCAAGTCGCGCGTGCTCGCGCAGTCGGTGCGACTGGGATTGCGATTTTGCTCGGGTCTCTCGCGGACGCAGCGAAGCCCACGCTTAGCCCAGAAGACAGCGCGACGCTCCGTCTTTTCGCGCGCACGGCTGCCTGCGCGCCGCTCGTGTTGCTCGTTGACGATGGCGATCTCGGAGCCTACGGCTACGCTAAACCTGTGAGACTCGATGTGCTCCTCGCTCAATCCGTCGTTGCCGAGACTGCCGAGGCGCATCTCGAGTCTGACAAGCCCAACGAGTCTGCGCCCGACGGGTCTGCGCATGTTGAGCCTGCGCCCAACGAGCCTGCTGCGTCCGGTCCCTCGAACTTCTGGCGCGCTTGGACTTTGGCATTAGGCGCGGCGCAGGGTCCCCAGCCGCTCGCGGCGCTCGAGCGCCTTTTTGCCGACAGCTATGTCCCGCTCGCGAACGCCATCGCCGCTGGCCTCGACGATCCGCGTGCGCTTCGTGCCCACGACGAGTTTCGCCATGGCTTCGAGCGCACGTACAGCGATGCCTTTGCAACGTTCGCAGTGACCGGCCGCCGCCCGCGCCTCGTGATGGATGCCTACGAGATTGCGGCAAAGCAGGCACGGCTGCACAACGCGCGCGCCGCGCACGTGGCTATCGTCGACTCGATGCGCTTTGACCTTGGCGGCATGGTGCGCGATGCGCTTGCTCGACGCGCCGCGGAAACGAGTGCGCTCCTCGCGTCTGAGATGCTTCTTTGGAGTGCGCTGCCGACAACGACGTTCCGCCAGCTCGAAACCCTTGCGCGCGGAATGGAGGCTTTGCGTCTGCCCTCGGTTGACGACGGCTCGGAAGTTCGTGTTCGCGTGACTCCGGCGGTGCGCCGTTTGCGTGTTGGATCGCGTGAGCTACACAGGCTTAGTGTGATTCCTGCCATGCTCGCAAACCTGACCAACGTGGCGCGCAGCACTCCCGCCCAGGTGACCATGGCCTTTGACGACATCGCCGAAACGGTGACCGGCGCGCTCGTTCGCCACATTCAAAGTTTTGCTCCGAGGACGCTCTTGCTCATCATGGGCGATCATGGATTTTCCATCGACCGCCGCGGACGCATCACCGACGGCGGTGCCTCGCCCGAGGAAGTCCTCGTTCCGGCGTACACATATTTAGTCGGCAATCTGCAATGACCAACCCGCCGTACGGGCGTTTGACCAACATTGGCGCGTAGGGGCGTATGGCCATACGCCCCTACAACGCATTCCGTAGGGGCGCCATTCATGGCGCCCGACCGTGGCATTTCTTAATGAGATAACGCCGAGCCGAACCCTTTGAGCATTTCGCCGACCGCGCCAACACCCACGCCGCCAATCACGCAGCCCGTGGCGGCCCCGCACGTTTTCGATTCTTCCATGCACGAGCGCGTTCGCGCGAAAGCCTGTTCTCCCGACATTTTGCGCGCCTGCTTCATGTCGTCGACGCACTCGTCAAACTTGGCGCCGGCTTTTGACATGTCGGGCGTGTCGCGCCCGTCGCAAAGCTCGCCGAGGCGCATGCATACTTTGCCCTCTTCCGACATCACGAGCGACAAACTAGGCGCGCTTTTCGCCACCACGATTGCGCCGAGAACGAGCGCACCAACCAAGGCAACACCGGCAATTTTTTTCATACTCCGTTTAGCGTAGCCTCAAATGCTCTTGTGTAAAGGCGTCCTCGATTGCGCGATTGGACGACGGGAGTACCTTGCAATGAGCTCTAGTGCTTTACTTGCGCGTTTCGTTCAGCACAAAAACAACGAAAAACCGGCGATTGTCGATGGTGTTGGCGCACACGCCTACTCCAAGGTTGTCCTCGATGCAGGCCGGGTTGCGCTCGCACTGCTCGAAGGCCACGAACGCACAGGCTCGCTCCAAGGCGAGCGCGTCGCGATTCTCGTTTCGCCAGGGGCGGCGTTCGTAGCAGCATTCTTCGGCGTGCTGCTCGCGGGCGGGTGCGTGGTGGTTCTCTCTCCGCTGCACCCAGCGCCGGAAACGCGCTACTTCTGCGATGATGCTGGGGTAAAAACCGTTCTTGTTTCGGGCGATCTATCGGCTTTTGCCACGCCGCTCGCGAGCGCATTTCGCGTGCGCGACGTGGCATCAATTCTTGCGCAAATACAAGGAGTAGGGGCGTATGGCCATACGCCCCTACCTGATTTCGTGACAACGCAGGCCCGGGCCATCTCCGAAGACAAGCCCGCTCTGCAGCTTTACACGAGCGGCACGACGGGCAAGCCCAAAGGCGCCGTGATCACCCATGCCAATCTTGCCGTGCAGCAAAAGCTCGTTGGCAGCGCATGGGGGTTTTCCGCACAAGACACATTGCTTCATGTTCTGCCGCTTCACCACATGCACGGGCTGTGCATCGCGCTGCTCACCGCGCTTGGCAGCGGAGCGACCGTTCGCATGATGCCGTTCGACGCCGCCCGTGTGTGGGAGGCGATGGATCACGCCACGGTTTTCATGGCCGTCCCTGCGATGTACCACCGACTGTTTCTCGCCTTCGACGCAGCGGACGAGCATGCACGCAGCCACTTTGCCCAGTCGGCCTCGCGGCTGCGGCTTGCCACCAGTGGCAGCGCTGCGCTGCCCGTCACGCTCGCCGAGCGTTGGCGCGCGCTCACGAACGTGATCCCGCTCGAGCGCTTCGGCATGACCGAGATTGGCGTTGGCCTATCCAACCGTCTTTTGGGCGATCGTTATCCTGGCAGCGTTGGCTTCCCCCTGCCCACCGTTGAAACGCGAATCGTTGACGAAGCCGGCGCCAAAGCCGATGTCGGTGAGCTGTGGATCCGCGGTCCAAGCGTTTTCGTGGGCTACCACAACAAGCCGCAAGCCACGGCAGAGGCTTTTGCACCGGATCCAGCTGGCGGGCCACCGTGGTTCCGAACCGGCGATACGGTCACGCGCGACACGGCGGCCGGCAACCCCGCACCGTTCAAGATTCTCGGGCGCACGAGCGTCGACATTCTCAAGAGCGGTGGCTACAAGTTGAGCGCCCTCGAAATCGAAGAAGTGCTGCGCGAGCACGCTTGCGTGCTCGAAGTGGCCGTCGTTGGTGTGCCTGACGAGGCGTGGGGAGATCGTGTGGTCGCCTGTGTCGTGCTTCGTTGCGCAGATTCCGAGCGCCCCGCGTGCGATGCGCAGGCGCTTCGAGCCTTCGCCAAAGAGAAGCTTGCATCATACAAAGTTCCGAAAGATGTCCTTTTTTTGCAGGAGCTGCCCAAAAATACCCTTGGAAAAGTTCTCAAGCCCCAGCTCGCGCAGCAGGCTTTAAAGATCGTGTTCGCGGCGAAAACATGAAGCTTTATTTATGTGCGGCACACTCTTCGTCCATGTTGACATGAAAGAGTGATTCATCTACTGTCGGGTCAATGTTTCGTCATTGGGGCCATCGCAGCGTTTCGATCGTTCAGCGCTCTATTGAGTGTGGGGCTGCCGAGCGTGCGCCAATTGAACGTGATCCGGTGCACCTCCTTGGTCTCGTCCTTGTACTTTCCCTCGTCGAGGGTGCGGGTTGTTGAGGCACGTCGGAAGCAGACGAAGAATCCTCTGAACCCCGCACCCGGAAACGAGTGCGGGGTTTCTTCATTTCTGCGATATCCCGTTCGCACGAGTATCAAAACAATTCTGTGGAAATGCCATGAACCAGAAAAACGAAGATGTCGTAACCGAGTCTAGTTCTGTACGCGATCGCGTGCGCATTTTCGATACGACCTTGCGCGATGGCGAGCAGGCGCCTGGTTTCTCGATGAGTCTGCCGCAGAAGCTTCGCATGGCGCACGCCTTGAAGGAGCTCGGCGTGGATGTGATCGAGGCAGGATTTCCTCGTGCTTCCGAAGGCGATTTCGCTTCCGTGCAGGCGATCGCCAAAGAAGTGCGCGGTCCAACCATCTGCGGTTTGGCCCGAGCGCAAACCGGCGATATCGATGCCTGCGCAAGGGCGCTTTCGGGCGCGGGCGCCTGGCGCATTCACGTGCTTCTTGCCACGAGTCCTTTGCATCGCGAGCACAAACTCAACATGAATTGTAGTCAGGTGATTGACACCGGGATTAAGGCAATTCGCTATGCACGCAGTTTGTGCGACGACGTGGAGTTCTCTGCTGAAGATGCGATTCGTACCGAGCCCGAGTTTCTCATCGAAGTGCTCTCCGCGGTCATTGAGGCAGGAGCCACGACCGTGAATGTGCCCGATACCGTTGGCTACACCACTCCGGCCGAGATCCACAGGCTCTTTTCGCGGCTAATCCATGAGGTGCGCGGCATCGGCAAGGCAATTTTGAGCTCGCACTGCCACAACGACTTGGGGCTTGCCGTGGCCAACAGTTTGGCGGCGGTGGCGGCTGGTGCACGCCAGGTCGAAGGCACAATCAGTGGCATTGGCGAGCGCGCGGGCAACGCGGCGCTGGAAGAAATCGTCATGGCACTGCGCACACGGGCCGATCACTTTGGCGTTTACACCGACATTCGCACGCCGCTTCTTTTGCCCACTGCGCGCCTGCTCGCGAATGTCACCGGCGCGACGATTCCGCGCAACAAGGCCATTGTTGGCGACAACGCTTTTGCGCACGAATCAGGCATTCACCAGCATGGCATACTGAAGCATCGCGAAACCTATGAAATCATGCGGCCCGAAGACGTCGGTGTGGAACGCTCGCAACTCGTGCTTGGCAAACATTCAGGCCGGCATGCGTTGCGTGATCGAATGAAGGGGCTTGGCTACGAAGTTGACGAGACGCAATTGGACGATCTTTTTGTGCGCTTTAAGGCACTCGCTGACAAGAAAAAGGAAGTGTTCGACACCGATCTCGATGCGCTCGTATTAGGGCAAGATCCAGCTACGCTTGGGCCGTGGCGGCTCGTGCATATGCATGCGACCTCGCATTTGGGTGGTGGTGCGTCGGCCTCGGTGCGGCTCCGGCATGACGACGGGCGTATGGTCGGCGAAACCGAAGCCACGCTCGGCGACGGTCCAGTCCACGCGCTCGTGCGCGCCATTGCACGCTCAACCGCAGTTGATTTCGATATCGTCGACTTCCAAATTCGCTCGCTAAGCTACGGCGCCGATGCCCAGGGGCGAGCGTCGTTGACGATCAATTATGCCGGGCGAAAACTCGTGGGTCGCGGTGTGTCCACCGACATCGTCGAAGCTGCGGGGCTGGCAGCGCTTGAAGTGGTCAATCTCATCGAGCGCATGAAGCATGGGCAGGCATTGCCTGTGGCGGCACATCAGGTGGGGTGAGCAAGCAAGGATATTGAAACATGAAGGCGACCGAATTCATTTGGCAGAACGGAACCATCAAGCCTTGGAAAGAGGCCACGGTGCATGTCACGGCGCATGCGCTGCATTACGGTTCGTCGGTGTTCGAAGGTGAGCGGGTTTACGCAACACCCAGCGGGCCACGTTATTTTCGTCTTGCCGACCATACGCGGCGGCTGTTCGAGTCGGCCAAAGTCTACGATATTCATATCGGCTATACCCAGGCGGAAATCAATGTAGCTTGCAATGAAGTGATTCGCGTGAACAAAATGGCGTCTGCTTACGTGCGCCCCGTCGCGTTCCGCGGCGAAGGTCCGCTCGGTGTGATTCGCCATGATGATTCCCGCATCGATGTGTGTATCATTGCCTGGGACTGGGGAGCGTATCTCGGCGATGCCGTGGAAAATGGCGCCGACATTTGCATCTCGTCGTGGCACCGCCCTGCCCCCAATACGATTCCCGCGTGGGCGAAGGCGGGAGGCAATTATCTATCGAGCCAGCTTATCGGTTTTGAAGCCAGACGCAATGGTTATCACGAAGGCATTGCACTCGGCTACAATGGTTTGCTCGCCGAAGGTGCGGGCGAAAACATCTTCATCGTCCGCGACGGCAAAATCCGAACGCCATCGTCGAGTGCAAGCATTCTGGCTGGTATCACGCGCGATTCGGTGCTTACCCTTGCCGGCAAACTCGGGCTTCCGGTGGAAGAGCGCGATATACCGCGCGAAGCGTTGTATATCGCCGATGAGGTATTCATGGTCGGTACGGCGGCGGAGATTACGCCGGTGCGTTCGGTCGACCGTAAACTCGTTGGCGACGGCAAGCCCGGGCCAATGACCAAAGCTTTGCAGAAAGCGTTTTTCGGTCTGTTCGACGGCACAACGAAAGACGAGTGGGGTTGGCTGTCGTCGGTCGATGGTTCGGCGTCAAAAGTTTCAAAAAAGGAGGCTGCATGATGGCCTTGGCATCGCACCAAGTCCCTCGGACTCTCTTCGACAAAATCTGGGACGCCCATGTGGTCGCTCCGGAAACCAATGCAACTCCGGCCATTCTTTATATCGATTTGCAGCTTGTGCACGAAGTGACTTCGCCGCAGGCCTTTGCCGAGTTGCGCGCGCGCGGCCTCCGTGTGCGTTGTCCCGAGCGCATTGTTGCCACGATGGATCATTCCACGCCCACGCTGCCGCCTGGCCCCGACGGCAAGCGCCCTTACGCGAGTGCCGAAACGGCTGCGCAGGTTGCCCAGCTCGAAGCGAACACCAAGGAATTCGGTATCAAGCTTCATGACTGGAACAGCAAAAATCGCGGCATTGTGCATGTGATGGGGCCTGAGCTTGGCGCCGTTCAGCCCGGCATGACGATCGTTTGCGGCGACAGCCACACCTCTACGCACGGTGCATTCGGCGCACTCGCATTCGGTATCGGAACGACGGAAGTCGGCCATGTGCTTGCCACGCAGTGCCTGCTCCAGCGCAAACCAAAATCGATGTCGATCACGGTGACTGGCAGGCTAAATCCTGGCGTGACGGCGAAAGATCTCATTTTGCATATCATTCGCAAAATTGGTGTCAACGGCGGCACGGGTTGCGTGATCGAATACCGTGGCAGTGCCATCGAAGCGTTGACGATGGAAGAGCGCATGACCGTGTGCAACATGTCGATCGAGGCCGGCGCCCGCGCAGGTTTGATTGCCGCCGATGAAACCACGCTCTCCTGGCTCGAGGGCCGTGCCTACATGCCTCGAGGCGCAGACTGGGATAAGGCTATTTTGCGCTTTCGCGAATTCAAGTCGGATCCTGGCGCGAACTTCGATCACGAAGTGCTCGTCGACGCCGCCGAGGTGCGGGCGAGCATTACGTATGGCACGCACCCAGGTATGGTCGTACCGCTCGATGCGCGGGTGCCGCCCGCGGCGAACGCACAAGAGCAGCGAGCGTTAGACTATATGAAATTCGAAGCCGGCAAGTCGCTTGTTGGCACGCCTATCGATGTTGTTTTCGTTGGCAGTTGTACGAACGGGCGTCTTTCCGATTTGCGTGCCGCCGCCAGCGTGCTGCGCGGGCGCAAAATTGCCCCGAACGTGCGCATGCTGGTGGTTGCCGGTTCCGAACAAGTCAAACGCGATGCGGAATCCGAAGGGCTTCATCGAGTTTTTCTCGAAGCAGGTGCCGAGTGGCGTGAGCCGGGTTGTTCCATGTGCTTGGGTATGAATGGTGATATTGGCAAACCCGGTCAACTCGTCGTGTCAACGAGCAACCGTAATTTTGAAGGCCGTCAGGGGCCTGGCGTGCGCACTGTACTTGCCAGCCCGCTCGTGGCGGCAGCATCGGCTGTGGCGGGGGCGATTGCCGATCCGGCGAAATACATTTCGGAGGCCGCATGAATCCGCTCACGCATATCCATTCTCGCACGGTAGTATTGCCGTTCGAAAACATCGACACGGATCGAATCATTCCTGGACGTTTTCTGACGACGACGCAGCGCACCGGTCTTGGCAAGGCACTATTCACCGACTGGCGTTATCGGTCCGACGGCAGCCCCGATCCCGATTTCGTTCTCAACAAGCCCGAAGCCAAAGGCTGCGAAATTCTCGTAGCGGGCCGCAATTTCGGCTGTGGTTCTTCGCGCGAACATGCACCGTGGGCTTTGACCGATTACGGGTTTCGCGCAGTATTCTCGAGTCAAATTGCCGACATCTTTCGTGGCAATGCACTCAAAAATGGCTTGCTCGCTGCCGTGCTGAAGGAAGACGATCACGCCTGGCTGCTCGGGCATCCTGGCACCTTGCTCAATGTCGATGTCGCCGGGCAAACGATTGCCTTGCCCGATGGCCATCGATTGCCATTTTCCTTGGAGCCTTTTGCGAAGCACTGCCTGCTTGTCGGCATTGACGAACTCGGCTTTTTGCTCCAGCACGAAGCGCAAATCGCGGCATTCGAAAGCAAGCGCGAGGCGGTATGAAAGCCGATATCGCTCTATTGCCTGGCGATGGCGTGGGTCTGGAAGTTACGGCATGTGCCGTGGAGGTTCTGCGTGCGGTGGCCTCGCGCGGTGGTCATGAATTCCAGTTTCATGAGCATTTGATTGGTGGCGCGGCCATCGACGCGCATGGTGATCCTCTGCCACCAAGCACGCTTGCCGCTTGCAAGCGCGCCGATGCCGTTCTGCTCGGCGCCGTGGGGGGGCCGAAATGGTCCGATCCGAACGCAAAGGTTCGGCCCGAGCAAGGCCTGCTTGGCTTGCGTGCTGCGCTTGGTGTTTACGCCAATTTGCGCCCGGTGCGCGTGCATTCGGAACTTGTACGGTTCTCGCCGCTAAAAGATGAGAAATTGCGCAATGTCGATTTGCTGTTCGTGCGCGAATTGACAGGTGGCGCGTATTTCGGCGCGAAAACTCGGTCGGCCGAGGCGGCTACAGACGAATATCGGTACACCACCCCGGAGATCGAACGCGCGGCACGCCGCGCTTTTGAATTCGCGCGCTCGAGGCGTCGGCACCTTACGCACGTAGACAAGGCCAATGTGCTTGAAACCTCGCGCCTTTGGCGCAGCACAGTGGAGCGCATCGCGAGAGACTACCCTGATGTGAAGCTCGAACATCAGCTCGTCGATTCCATGGCCATGCTCTTGCTCACGCGACCTTCCACCTACGACGTGATTGTGACCGAGAATCTGTTTGGCGATATACTTTCCGATGAAGCGGCCGCGCTGGCGGGTTCGCTTGGCATGCTGCCGTCGGCGTCGCTCGGTGACGGCAAGGTGGGCTTGTACGAACCCATTCACGGCTCCGCTCCAGACATTGCTGGCAAAGGGTTGGCCAATCCGCTTGGAACCATTTTGTCAGCAGCCTTGTTGCTTCGGTATTCTCTTGGTCTTGAAGCCGAAGCGAAGGCCGTGCAAGTGGCTGTGGATTCCGTGATTGCGCATGGCACATTGACGCGCGACGTGGGCGGCAATGCGAGTACAAAGGAAGTGGGTGCCGCCGTACAGAAAGCATTGGTAAAGCAGTAAGGCAGTTAAGTTTTTCCAATTGAATGGAATCGAAATGTCAAAAAAAATCGAATTACGCAGCGATGCAATGAAATCTGGCCCCGATCGCGCACCGGCACGGGCCATGCTGTATGCCACGGGGCTCGATGAGGCTGCGATCAACAAGCCGCTCGTTGCGGTGGTGCATAGTTGGTCGGATGTTTCCCCGTGCAATTTGAATCTGCGCGATCTGGCGCAGCACGTGGCTGCGGGGGTGCGTGCAGCAGGCGGTACGCCGATTGAGTTCAATACGATTGCGGTCACCGACGGCATCGCCATGGGCACGTCCGGCATGCGCGCTTCGCTTGTCAGTCGCGAGGTGATCACCGATTCCATCGAGCTCGTTGTCGACGGCCATTGCCTTGATGCCATGGTCGTCTTGTGTGGCTGCGACAAAACGATTCCGGCTGCCGCCATGGCGCTTGCGCGTCTCGACATCCCGGGCGTTGCGCTGTATGGCGGCAGCATCAATCACGGCACCCTTGACGGCCGTTCCATTACCATCCAGCAAGTGTTCGAGGCGGTCGGTGCGCATGGCGCGGGCAAAATCGACGATGCGCGCTTGCGCGAAGTCGAGAGCCGCGCATGTCCTGGTGCGGGCGCATGCGGCGGTCAGTTCACCGCAAACACCATGGCCATGATGCTGATGGCGCTGGGCTTGACGCCACTTGGCTACAACGACGTTGCGGCAACCGATCCGAAAAAGCGCGAAGTTGCGCGCCATTCGGGTGAGCTCGTCATGGAAGCCTTGCGCGCGGGTCGCCGCCCAAGCGACATTCTTAGCATTACGTCATTCCGTAATGCGGCTCGTATTGCCAATGCAACCGCGGGTTCCACGAATGCCGTTTTGCACTTGCTTGCGATTGCCAGCGAGGCGGGTATACCCCTCACGCTGGAAGATTTCGAAGCTGCGTCGCGGACCACACCGGTGATCGCTGATTTGATGCCAGGTGGCCGTTATACCGCAATCGAAATGACGGCCGCTGGCGGCATGGTGCAGGTTGCACGGGAGTTACGCGCAGCAGGTCTGCTCGAAGACGCGCCAACCGTGACAGGCAAAAGCCTATTTGCCGAAATCGATGCAGCGCCGCCTGCGCCCGTCGGCCAGCAAGTCGTGGTGCCGGTAAGTCGCGCCTTCAAACCGCGCGGTGGATATTCCATTCTCTATGGCAATATCGCACCGGAAGGGTGTGTGCTCAAACTTGCTGGTAAAGGCAAACTCAAGTTCGCTGGGACCGCGCGCGTGTTCGAGAGCGAGGAAGACACGTTCCGTGCTGTGCAGGAAGGCAAAATCAAAGCGGGCGACGTGGTCGTCGTTCGCAATGAAGGCCCTGCCGGCGGCCCTGGCATGCGCGAAATGCTCGCAGTAACCGCGGCGCTCGTAGGGCGAGGACTCGGCGACGACATTGCGCTGATTACCGACGGTCGTTTCAGCGGTGCAACGCATGGTTTCATGGTTGGTCATATCGCACCGGAAGCCGCACGCGGTGGGGCGATTGGCCTTTTGCGCGACGGCGACAACATCGTCATCGATGGCGAGCGACGCGTCATCGAAACCGATGCCGATCTCGAAACGCGGAAAAAGAACTGGCAGCCGCCCGCGCCCAAGGTAAGACGCGGCGTCTTAGCGAAATACGCGCGCGGCGTCGGTTCGGCGTCACGCGGCGCGGTCATTGAGAATTGATGCATGATTCCATTTATGGAGAAAAAAGAGAAATGAATACAGAAATCAAAGCAACAACCAAGGCGCTCGAAGACACTCGCATTGCGATTATTGGTTATGGCAGCCAGGGGCGCGCGCATGCGCTCAATCTGCGTGATTCTGGCCTCCAAGTCGTCGTTGGTTTGCGCGAGGGCAAAGACGAACCAAGCTTTGGACAAGCCAAGGCCGATGGCATGCGCGTGCTCGAGCCGGCAGAGGCCGTGCGCGAGGCCGGTTTCATCAGCGTGCTCACGCCCGACATGATTCAAGCCAAGCTGTACGCGGACGTCATCGAGCCCAACATCAAAAAGAATGCGGCTCTGCTTTTTGCACACGGGTTTAGTGTGCATTATGGCGCGATCAAACCGCGTGCAGACATCGACGTGGTGATGGTTGCGCCGAAAGGCCCTGGCGCGCTCGTGCGCACGGAATACCAAATAGGACGCGGTGTGCCGTGCTTGGTTGCCATTCATCAAGATGCGTCGGGGCACGCGCGCGAAAAAACGTTGGCCTACGCGGCGGGCATTGGCGGAGCCCGTGCGATGCTCATCGAAACGGACTTCAAGGAAGAGACCGAAAGCGATTTGTTCGGCGAGCAGGCGGTGCTGTGTGGCGGCGTGAGCGAGCTCGTGCGCTATGGCTTCGAAACGCTCGTCGAGGCTGGTTACAAGCCGGAGATTGCTTATTACGAAGTCATGCACGAATTGAAGCTCATTGTGGATTTGTTCTACGAAGGCGGCATCACGAAAATGCTTACCTTCGTTTCGGAGACGGCGCAGTATGGTGATTTCACGCGCGGCTCGCGTGTGGTCGATGCGTCCACGAAAGAGAAAATGCGCGCTGTGCTCAAGGAAGTCCAAGATGGCACGTTCGCCAAGGAATGGGCCGCCGAGTACGCGGCCGGCATGCCGAATTACAAGAAATTCAAGCAAGCGGATTGCAACCATCAAATCGAGAAGGTTGGCGCAGCTTTGCGGGCGCGCATGCCGTGGCTCAATCAAAGCGCAGCCAAAACACCTGCCAAATAATATTAAATTAACCCAAACATTTTAGGATAACCATGAATGCGCAAACTCTATCGTCCCCACCGGCATTGTGCGATGTGAAGTCGAGCCACCCTTTGGCTGGTAAGGCCGTAACGGGTGCAGACATCGTTGTGCAGGTACTCGTCGATGAGGGGGTCGATATCGTTTTCGGCTATTCCGGTGGCGCGATTCTGCCGGTTTACGATGCGTTATTCCGGTACAACCACGAGAATCCACATGCCGATGGCAGCGAGCGACTGCCGTTGATTGTGCCGGCGAACGAACAGGGTGCGGGCTTCATGGCGCAGGGTTACGCGCGTGCATCGGGAAAGGTAGGGGTGGTGATTGTCACTTCCGGACCCGGTGCAACGAACACGGTCACGCCCGTGCGTGATGCGATGGCCGATTCAATTCCCATCGTTGTCATTTGCGGGCAAGCACCGACGGTGGCAATCGGTACCGATTCGTTTCAGGAAGCCCCCGTCAGCAACATTATGGCCGCATGTGCCAAGCATGTGTTTCTCGTCACCGACGAGAGCAAGCTCGAGGCGACGTTACGGTCGGCTTTCGAGATTGCGCGCAGCGGGCGGCCGGGGCCGGTCGTGATTGATATTCCCAAAAACGTGCAGAATGCAGATCTAGTTTTCAATGGTTCCTGCACGTTGCCAATTCCTGGGTATCGAGCGCGGTTGCGTGCCGTCGAGAACACTGTGCTAGGCGAGGCCGAATGCGCGGCGTTCTTCGAGGCACTCGGCCGTGCCGAGCGACCGCTCATCTACGCCGGCGGTGGCGTTGTTGCTGCCAATGCAGCGCCCGCGTTGCGCCAGTTCGCGGAGATGTTTGGCATTCCCGTGACCACCACGCTGATGGGGCTTGGGGCTGTGGATACCACGCAGCCGTTGTCGTTGCATATGCTTGGCATGCACGGCACGGCGTATGCCAACTACGCCATCGAGGATTGCGATTTCGTCCTTGCTGTTGGTAGTCGCTTCGACGATCGCGTGGCCGGTGTGCCGAACAAGTTCGCACACGGGGCCAAATTCATCGCGCACCTCGATGTCGATCCGGCGGAGATCGATAAGGTCAAGCGCGTCAACTGGCATCATTTGGGGCTTTTGAATCATTCGTTGAATGCGTTGTGCAATTATGGCAAAAATCATGGTTTTGCGAACCATGGCAAAAATTATAAAGAATGGCATGCGCACATCGCCGATTTGAAGAAAACGTACGCGATGAACTATGCGCGCGATGCTGCGATGATCCAGCCCTACGCGGTCATCGAGGAAATCAATCGGCACACGAAAGGACAGGCGATCATCTCGACCGGTGTGGGCCAGCACCAGATGTGGGCTGCCCAATATTTCGACTTCCGCGAACCACGCTTGTGGCTCACCTCTGGTTCCATGGGAACCATGGGTTTTGGTCTGCCTGCGGCGATTGGCGCTCAGTTTGCCCGGCGCGACGCCGTGGTTGTCGACATTGACGGCGATGGCAGCCTTCGCATGAACCTTGGCGAGCTCGAAACGGTGACAACCTACAACTTGCCGGTTAAAGTTCTTGTGTTCAACAACTACGGCGACGGCATGGTGCGGCAGTGGCAGAAACTGTTTTTCAAGAGCCGCTTTTCCGCCAGTGATAAGAGTCTACGCAAGAAAGATTTCGTCAAAGCGGCCCAGGCTGACGGTTTCCCTTGGGCGCAGCGGCTCGACAAAAAGGAAGATTTGTCTCGCATCGTCGCAGATTTCATTGCGTTCGATGGGCCAGCTTTTCTCGAAGTCATCATCGACCCAGACGCCGGGGTTTACCCCATGGTTGCCCCGGGCATGACCTACGCAGAAATGATTACGGGTGATTTTATCCCGTCGCGGCAGAAGCCTGCGGAACGGGAAATTGGACCAGCGGAGATGTTCTAATGCGTCGAATCATATCCATCCTATTGCAAAACGAAGCTGGCGCGCTCGCGCGTGTGGCGGGCATGTTTTCCGCGCGCGGCTACAACATTGAATCGCTCAGCGTGGCCGCCACGCATGACGCGGCGGTATCGCGTCTTACCCTGGTTACCTTCGGCGACGATGCGGTCATCGAGCAGATTGTCAAGCAATCGCGCAAGCTCATTGATGTACTTGAAATTGCCGAATTGACGCGACGCGATCACATCGAAATTGAATTGCTCATTCTCAAACTCAACGTGCATTCCGAATCGCTGGCCGATTTCGTCGGTGTGCTGCGCCGCCATCCGCGCGCGCAGATCATCGACATTTGCGGCGACGTGCGCACGATCGAATTTACGGGCAGTGGTGCTCAAGTTGATGCATTTCTTGCCGATTTGTTGAAAGTTGGCGAAATGGTCGAGTTGGCGCGTAGCGGCACGGCCGCCGTGGAGCGAGGAACCATGGCGTTGGCGGAAAACGATTTGGTGATCCCGCCAAGATCGGTAGCTGTTGCTCGGAATGTTGCGCCGACCGGCTAACCCGCTTTCGATTGGGTCGTTGGCGGGTAGGGGCGCGATTTATCGCGCCCTCGGTATCGGCCAATGGTATGGATTCCAAAATGCCGCGGTTGGGCGCCATGAATGGTGCCCCTACGAAAATGCGTTTTGTCGGTCGTAGGGGCGTATGGCCATACGCCCCTACGCGTCGGTATTACATGTCATTGCGCAACAAAAGCTGGTATGCCGGATTGTTGCTTTCGTCGCTATACACGTAACCGAGCTGCGCGAGGAATTCGGAAAACGCCACTCGATCGCGTTCAGGAACCTGAATGCCAACGAGGATGCGCCCAAAATCGGCGCCGTGGTTGCGGTAATGAAATAAGCTAATGTTCCAAGCCGGATCAAGTGCGTTGAGAAAGCGCGCGAGCGCGCCAGGGCGTTCAGGAAAGTCGAAGCGGTAAAGCAATTCGTCTCGCGCCAGATCGGTGCGCCCGCCGATCATGTGGCGTAAATGCAGCTTGGCCAATTCGTTTTGGGTAAGGTCAAGCACCTCGAACCCGCCCGCTGCAAACGCTTGCGCGATTTGTTCCGGTTCGCCGCGATTGCGTGTTTGAATGCCAACGAACAGGCGCGCACGCTTCGTATCGCCGATGCGATAGTTGAACTCGGTAATGCCCCGGTCGCCAAGAAGTGCACAGAAACGGCGGAAGCTGCCACGTTCTTCGGGAATCGTCACGGCAAACAAAGCCTCGCGCGCTTCGCCGACTTCGGCGCGCTCGGCAACGAAACGCAGGCGATCGAAATTGAGATTGGCGCCGCTTGCAATGGCAATCAAAGTCTGCCCGCGTACCCCTTCGCGTTCGGCATACTGCTTGGCCCCGGCAATGGACAGGGCGCCGGCCGGTTCAAGCATGCTGCGCGTGTCGTTGAAGCCGTCTTTGATCGCCGCGCAAATCGCGTCTGTATCGACACGCAGGATCTCATCGACGTATTCGCGGCATATTCGCAAAGTTTCCTCTCCTACGATTTTGACCGCGGTTCCGTCGGAAAAAAGTCCAACTTCGCTAAGTTCGACGAGCGTGCCCTTGGCAAGCGAGCGTGCCATCGCATCGGAATCTTCGGTTTGCACGCCAATCACTCGGATTTCTGGTCTTATGGCTTTTACGTAAGCCGCGACGCCTGCGATAAGTCCTCCTCCGCCAATCGGAACGAAAATCGCGTGAATGGGGGCCTGATGTTGGCGCAGAATTTCCATCGCCACCGTGCCCTGGCCTGCGATAACGAACGGGTCGTCAAACGGGTGCACGAATGTCATGCCACGCTTGGCACCCAGTTCCACCGCGGCGCGCTGCGCATCGCTGTACGACTCGCCCGCGAGCACGACTTCAACGACTTCGCCACCATGCGCTTTGACCGCATCGATTTTGATGGATGGTGTGGTCACCGGCATGACAATGACGGCGCGCATGCCGAGCTTGCGCGCCGACAGCGCTACCCCCTGCGCATGGTTGCCGGCCGAGGCCGCAAACACACCGCGCGCCCGTTCTTCCGGCGTCATATGCGCCATTTTGTTGTAGGCTCCCCGTAACTTGAACGAGAACACCGGCTGGTTGTCCTCGCGCTTCAAGTACACACGATTGGCGAGCCGCGCCGACAGATTCGGCGCAAAATCGAGTTCCGTTTCGCGCGCCACGTCGTAAACGCGCGCCGTAAGAACGCGACGGAGATAAAAATTAGTGGGATGAGCAATGGTCATTGGCAGCTTTGCCCGGCATACCGCTGTGATATTGGGTTCGAAATGCAGCGGAGAGCAGGGGAATTCGAACGCGGCGAAAGTAGCACGAAAGCGGATCGATCGATCCTCGCGCGTTCGCTCACGTTGCCGAGCGGCTTCGTGATCCCGAATCGCCTGGCAAAGGCGGCGCTGAGCGAAGGGCTCGGGCGTCGCGATCTGTCTCCGGGAAGTCGGATCAAAACCCTCTACCGAAGGTGGGCCAAGAGCGGCGTAGGCTTGTCGATCACCGGCAATGTCATGGTCGATCGAAACGCCATCGGCGAGCCCGGCAACGTCGTCGTGGAAGACCGTCGTAACCTCGACGATCTGGTCGAGTGGGCCAATATCGCGAAGTCCGGCGGGTCCAAGGTGTGGGTTCAGATCAATCATCCCGGTCGCCAGACGCCGCGCAACCTCACCGCCAATCCCGTTGCGCCATCGGCCATCATCGTTCCGGGCACCGCAGGCATGTTCGCCCAGCCGCGCGAGCTCACGTCCGACGAAATCGAGGGCATCATTCGTCGATTCGCCACCACCGCGGCCATCGTCACCGAGGCTGGATTCGACGGCGTGCAGATCCACGGCGCGCATGGCTACTTGATCAGCCAGTTTCTTTCGCCGCTTTCGAATCAGCGCACCGACGCGTGGGGAGGCACGCCCGACAAACGTCGTCGATTCGTCCTCGAAATCTTTCGTGCGGTGCGTGCGGAGGTCGGCGCGAAGATCCCCGTGGCGATCAAGTTGAACTCGGCCGACTTCCAGCGCGGCGGATTCGGCGAAGACGAATCCATCGAGGTGGTGCATGCGCTCGCTGCCGAAGGTCTGGATCTCCTCGAGATCTCCGGAGGGACGTACACCTCGGCGGCGATGCTCGGTGTCGATCCGTCGCTCAAAGAGAGCACGCGCAAGCGTGAAGCCTATTTCCTCGCGTATGCGGAGCGTGTCCGCGCCGAACTCCCGAAGCTACCTCTCATGCTCACCGGAGGCTTCCGAACCGTTGGCGGCATGATCGACGCTGTCGCCTCCGGCGCCGTCGACATCATCGGCCTCGGACGTCCCCTCGCTGTTCAGCCAGATTTCCCTGCCGATCTCCTCGCCGGGCGCACGGACGAGAGCATCGTGAACCCGCGACGAAGCGGCCTGCGGCTGCTCGATAATCTCACCGAGCTCACGTGCTACAGCGTTCAGATGTGGCGCATGGCGGCCGGGAAGGACCCCGCTCCCGATCGTCATGCCGCGCTCAACGTCGGTCAATACCTTCTGCACAACGGCATCGAGAGCCTGCGGATGACGCGGCGCGGCCACTGACTTCAAACGCAGCTAGGCGTCCACGCGCCACAACCGCAAAGGCCCGCAGAAACGAATGCCATGAGCATGCAAACCATTCGCATCAAGAAGATCATCCACGCGCCGATCGAGCAGGTGTTCGACGCCTACACCGATCACGCCGCGCTCGCCCGTGTACCCGGAGTGCGTTCTGCGCGCGTGACGAAACCCGGCATTGTCGAGCCGAACGGCCTCGGCGCGGTCCGCGAGGTCGACGGCCGTGTCGTCTGGCTGCGCGAGGAAATCACGGCGTTCGAGCGCCCTCGTCTGATGGAGTACCGCATTCGCGAGGCACGCCCCAAGGCCGATCACCGCCTTGGCCGCGTCGAATTCGCCGAGGTCGCGGGAGGGACCGAGATCACGTGGACCACGATCTTCGACGTGCGAATCCCGGTCGTTGGGCGACTCGTCGCGCCTGCTGCCCGCATCAGTTTCGCGCTCGTGTTCCGACTCGTGCTCCGCGACGTGGAGCAGCGAGCGATGGCGGCGACGCGCGCGCAGCGGTAGGAGCCGACAGGGATGTGGCCCCGCGGTTGTCGCGCTCGTGCTTGGGCAGTGCATCCGCATGTTCGTGCACCTGGATCGACCTTCGCATCTTGCGAGACGAGCGTCGACAATGAAACCGAGTGCGGCACTAGCTCTCGCCTTCGTGATTGCGGTTGGGCGCGTCGCGCATGCGGCACCGCCTGTGGCCAAGGGCGATCCCGATGCGGCCAGGGCGCTTTTCTACGAAGCCCGCTCGCTCATGCAGGCCGGTCGCTACGCCGAGGCATGCCCGAAGCTCGAGGAAAGCTTGAGAATCGACGATGGAATTGGCACGCGATATAACCTTGCAGACTGCAACGAGCACATCGGCAAACTTGCCAGTGCGTGGAAGGGGTTCTCCGACGTTGCATCTCTCGCGATCGCAGCACACCAACCCGAGCGCGAGCAGGTTGCGCGGAAGCGCGCGCACGATCTCGAGCCGCGTTTGCCGAAGCTCGTCATCGACGTCGAGAGCCTTGCGGCCGAAATGGTGGTTCAGTGCGACGGCGAAACCGTGGAAGCTTCAGCCGTGGGAAAGCCCATTGCCGTTGATCCTGGATTGCGCAAAGTGACAGTTTCGGCGCCCGGCAAGCAGACTTGGGAACGAACGATCGAGGCAGTCGAAGGCAGAACGGTCATGGTGACTGTGCCGTCCGATCTTCCCGATCTTGCTATTTCCGCGATGCTGCCGGCTCTGCCAAGCCCGACGCCAACCGCGCGTCAATCTCATGTGCCGCCCGCGTCGCCCGCGCCATCTGCGTTGGGCGCATTGCCGGCTCGAGCCGCTCTTCCAAGTCAGGTGCCAACGGCTACGGCGACGGTGACAAGCGCGGAGTCGCTGGTTTCGCTTCCTGCTGCTGATACTGAGCGCGCAACGCCACCAGCGCGCGTCGTGGGTTACGTCGCACTTGGTCTTGGCGCTGTTGGCCTCGGCTTCGGCGCTGTTTACGGGCTCCGGTCTGTGAGCAAGCGCGACGACGCCAAGGATCATTGCGTGGCTGACCGTTGCGACGCCGATGGAGTTGCGCTGCGAAAACAGGCGCTTGATGCCGGAAATATTTCGACGGTGGCGACTATCGGCGGTGCGGTTGCTTTCGCGAGTGGGCTCGTGCTTGTTCTCATCGCGCCGAGTGAAACCAAGCAGCTGCCGATCACGCCAGGGCAAGATGGGTCGACCCATGAGAAAAAAAAGCAGCCGCTCATGGGCTCGCTGCGCGCTGCGGCCACTGTTGGACCAGGCAGTGGCGGCGTTGTGCTCAAAGGGAATTGGCCGTGACGCCGCACTTCTGGTCACGCATTAGCGCCTTTTCGAGCGTGGTGTTCCTCGCGATCGGTTGCAACACGATCCTTGGCAACGAGGAAGGCGTGCTCACCACACCAACCGAGCCCGATGCTGCAACTGACGCCGCGCCGCCGACCGAGCCTGATGCCGCAACGCCGACAAAGCCTGATGCCACGGCATCAACCGAGCCTGATGCTGCGACTACGACCGAACCTGACGAGCCTGACGCTGCGATGCCCGATGGAGGCAATCCTGAAGAGCCTGGTGGCGAGGCCGATTCGCCGAGTAGCGATGACGACGCGTGCGCATTGAACGAACAACTCTGCGGCGGCAAGTGCGTGGGTCTGGATGATCCGAACTATGGTTGCGGGCAAAAGGGTTGTGTAGCGTGCGCGGTGCCTCACGCCACAGCCGCTTGCCAAGGCACGACGTGCATCATTGGCGCATGCGACGATGGATATGCAGATTGCAATCAATCGGACGCCGACGGGTGCGAAGCGGATCTGTCGCAGGTAACGTCGTGTGGCGATTGCAACGTGCAATGCACGGGCACGACTCCCATCTGCACGGCAGGACAGGCGCTTGGTACATTCGCATGCACTTCGGGCTGCAGCGCTGAGGCGCCTGGCCAGAGCCCAGATGCGTGCGGTGCAACGTGCGACGTGTGTCCCACGCCGGCGAATGCGGTTGCGCTGTGTACCAATGGCCACTGCACCGCGAGCTGTTTGGAGGGCTTTGCCGATTGCGATGCAATTGCCGGCAATGGTTGCGAAGCGGTTCTTGCGACCGATCCACTCAATTGTGGCGCGTGCGGGGTGTCATGCGACGGCGTGCCTTGCGTGGATGGAACCTGCCAAGTTCCTGCCGCAGATCCTGGCAACGCGGCTCCGGCGGCACCTGTAGCTCCCGCACCGGCGGTGCCGCTGCCGTAGACGGCTGGGCTCGTCATGTAGAGCTCAGCCGATTGGCCTATTGAAAGCGCCATTCGCTTCAAAGAAACTTTGTGGCACTTCAACGCAACTCTTTTTGCGAGCGGTCGACATAGACAACAGCGGTCGATTTTCGCCCGCCTTTCGAAAGGAATTTCCTATGAAAAATTATTCTTTCGCTGGATTGCTCGTTGCTGTTGGCTGCCTCGCATCATGCGGCGGCGCGTTTGGTGATGCTCCAGGGTCATCGGGTTCATCCGATGGCGGGCCGTCGGGTCAAACCAATGGTGACACCGACTCCGGCGGTGGCGGGGGCAGCAAACTCGACGGCGGGAACGTTGACCCTGGCCCCACGTTCTCGTTCGTGCAAGCCGATGGCCCGGTGTATGTGCGGCAAGGGCAAGCCACCAACGTAACCATTAACATCGCGCGAAGCATAACGCCCGGAACTGACATCAAAATCACTGCAACAAGTAAACCCAATGGCGTTACCGTGGGCTCGCTTACCATCCCACCCGGATCGAACAGCGAGCAACTGGCCATTACTCTCGACGAGTCCGTTCCTCAGGTTGACGAATCCACTCCTCAAAACGCATTGAACCTGACACTTCAGGGCTCTGCGGAGGGCGCGTCCGCCATAGCAACCATGAATCTCCAGCTTTTCGTTGCGGGCAAGCCCGGCGCACCCGATACCACATTTGCGCCCAGTGGCGTCATTGAAGACGCATCAAACCATTTTTCGATACGTGCGGTCACTCAGCAAAGCAATGGCAAAATCCTTATTGGTACAAGGTTCCCCTACTACGGCACAGACGAGGTGATTCGCCTGAACGCCGATGGCTTGGTCGATTCAACGTTTGCCGATTCTGGAATCCTCAAGAACTCTGGGTTCATTAACCTCGTGACCGCAGACACCAACGGCCGTATTTTAGTATCGGGCGGGTCGGGCATCTCCCGCTACACGGCCAACGGCGCCCCCGACACAACATTCAATACCACAGGCTCCGTTGGTATAGATTCATCGCTCCCTGCCGGTTGGACTTCTTTGTCAACTGATGCCGTCGCTGTGGGACAGGATGATAGTATCTATATCGGCGGATCGGCTAACGTTGGCTCCTTCGCAGCAGGAACAGCCGCTTTCCCATACGCATTCGTCCAAATCCCAAACAATGGGCGGCTGCCCGCTGGGCAAGGAAGCATGATCGGCTGCTCTAAATTTTGGGATAATAGTGATAATGCCGATAATACCAAGTCCTACCCATCCATTAATCAGCTGTCTCTGCTGCCAACTGGCGAGTTTGCTGGTGCGCTTGCTTTTGCCGGTACCGATGCGAGATCGACCGCTACCGGTGTACCCCTTGTAGGCATAGGCGTCGGTCGATTCCCGCAGCCGCAATCGTCATGTAATCTTGACCCGAGCTACGGAAACAAGGGAGGAGCCTGGTATTCTACGGACTGGAATTGGGTGACCGATGCTGTGTTCAATACCGATGGAAGTGTTGACTTGCTTGCGAGCAATGACAGCACAGGAGTCCATTCGCTTGTTCACATCGAAAAGGACGGGAAGTCAATGACCTATGTGGATTTGCCACTTTATAGCAGCGGTATCACGCGTGCGCCTGACGGTCGCTATCTTATTGCAGGAGCGCAATCGTCACAAGCTGATTCCCTGATGGCTGTTGCCTATTACAAGCCTGATTTGACACCCGATACGTCCATTGGCGACAATCACGATGGTATTGTTACCATATCCGTCCCCACCACCTTGACCTATGGTGGGAATCTCGATGTGTTTGGCATGCGCGCCGTATACACGCCCGACGGCTTGCGCACGGTGGTTGTGGGTGGTGCAATGGGGGCGCACTCCGGCAGTGGTGATACTGGCGAGGAACACCTCGTCGTGGCGCGCATTTGGAATTAGGACGCGTCGTTGGTTGGTCGTAGGGGCGTATGGCCATACGCCCCTACGCGCCCCTGTCGCCGCCACCCCAAATTCTGTCGGCGACAGGTGGCGGCGCCTGCATTTCGCGCATTTTTCAGGCAAATCATGGCATGCGGCAATTGGCGCGCGATGTGCTCTTGGAGCGGCAAGCACCCATGCTACGCTCTTCAATCATGCATCATGGCGCGCGCGAATGGCATCATCGTGGTTTACACCATAGTGTTAATCGGCTGCCGCGGGATTGGCGTGACTGGGAGCTGTCCGAGGAGACCATGCCTCAGTCCGATAGCCACAATGACGCCATCAAGCTGGTCGAAGCAATTCTCACCTGGTGGGCGCGCTCGCAGCCCAATACCAAAGTGGTACGCGACCTGGCCATTCGTTGGATGAAAGATCGCCACCAGGTTGGCTTCGACCCGGATATAGCCGTGTTTCGTCCGGCGCCTCCCATCGATCCCGACGGGGATTTGCGCAGCGTACGTACGTGGGAGCCGGGGCACACGCCGCCGATATTGGCCATTGAGGTGGTGAGCAATACGAATCCGCGCAAAGACTACGAGGTTGTGCCTGACAAGTGTGAGGCATGCGGAACACCGGAATTGTGCGTTTTCGATCCTCATCTTGCCGGGCCTCGCCGCACTCGTGGTCATGGTGAAGATGACGGACCGCATCGCTTGCAGCTATGGCGGCACGATGCAAACGGGAAATTCAAGCGAGTTTATGCGGGCGACGGCCCGGTGTATTCGCCCACGCTCAATGCGTATTTTATTGCGGTCGACGAAGGTCGCAAATTACGCATTTCCGACGACGAAGCCGGCTTGCAATGGTGGCTTACCAGCGAGGAAGCAGAACGGAAAGCCAAAGAAGAAGAGCGAGCCGAAAAAGTGGCGGCACGAACAGCCAAAGAGGCGGAACGGAGAGCCAAGGAAGAAGCGTTGGCACGCGAAGCGATGGAGCGAGCCGCCAAGGAAGAAGCGTTGGCACGCATTGCGGAGCTCGAAGCGCAACTTGCCAAAGCAACGCAGAAGACGTGAATATGGGTCGGCCCAGGGAGGCTCTCAATGAGGCAGTGCTATTGGCGAGCTTCACGTGGTTCACGCGCTGAAGAACGCCATGGCGTGTGTCTCAGCAGAAGCGAAATGGAAAGTGTCTGGTCCGGATCTCGACGGAGAGATGCTAACGGCTGTAGTGGTGTTCGAAGCGGGAATTGTCGTGGTCACGGTGTTTTGAGGAGGCGGCCAATGGGAACAAATCTGAGCAAGTGCGTCTCGTGTGGCTTTGCTGGCAAGCTCGAGGCAACGAGCGAAGACGAGTCCGTCACGGTAGGTAGTCACACCTTTACCGGGGTTATTCCGGCAGAGCGGTGCCCAAAGTGCGACGAGATCTACACCGACGCGAGCGATCACCGTGCTTTCGCCTGCCATGTCGCACGTGCCTTGATCGATGCCGGTGAGGTGAGCGGCTCGGTATTTCGTTTCTTCCGGCACACATTGGGACTGACAGAGGCTTCTTTAGCGAACCTCCTTGGAGTTTCGGCAGACACAGTGAGTCGATGGGAGCGAGGCCAACGCGATGTCGATCGCCTTGCATGGGCAACAGTCGCAGGGTTGGTTTTTGATGAAATCGAGGAGCGACCGCGAATGCGTCACGTCCTTGAAGTGATGCGAACTCCGGGGCCCCCTCTTGCAAAGGCCGTGAGGCTCGATGGGGCACGCCCCACGTGTACCTCCGGTTCACGGTAGCTTTTTGTGGAAGTGCCTCAACCGAAAACGCCACTGCGGTTAGGCAAATGGCGTTTGCGTGGCGCTCGTGAAGTCCCGGCAGTAATGTTAGCGCGCGTCGTTGCGATCGGTGCAGGCGAAACCAACGCTAATGCTTGCGTTTTGCGTGCGAACGTTGTCGCACGTGCTTGGGCAAAGCACAACATGCGTTGGCGTTGCGCCTGCCGTGTCGTTGTCGAAATGCCAGGCGTTGTCGGCCGCGCAAGTGGGATCGTACGGAAACGTTTGTGGGTCCTGCCCAGGAAACGTGACATTCACATTAACTTTGTTGAAGTCGATTCCGCGCCCGTCCGGTGGTGCCGGAATGGTGAAATCGCAGCTTATGACTTGGCCGCGGATTTTAGTGAGTTGATCGTTAAGATTCCCCGAGGTCGTGGTTGGGTCTGAGTTAACGGAGACAAACATGGGTGTAGTGCCACCGGCAGTCGCAATGGTTGTGAGATTATCGACATCAGCTTGCGAGCTGAAGTCCGCGCCGATACCGATGACATACGTTAATATGTTGTCGTTGTCGTGCGCTGGACCAATGAAATCGCTGGCAATGGTGCCCATCTCTTGTTGCTGATCTGTTTGCCGCTGTGTAATAATCTGCTCTGCTGTGTAATTTGAAGAAGCCGGATACTGTCCAAGCCATGCACATTGCTGAGGATTCGCCCGAGCACAACAATACGGCTCGCCATCGGTGACGAGAACGATGACCGCTTTTTCCGTTGGTCTAGCCTGGTTGAGCTTATTTGCCTGATCAATGGCTCCCCTAACCGCGGCGCGCGTAGGCGTGTCGCCCCACGGCGCACGGACCGTTTGACCGGTTGGATCCGTTGTGGTGGTTGGATTGGGGATTTGGTCGATCTTGGATTTGAACTGCCCACTAACGTCTGGCAGCGCAATGAGTGGAACGTCTGCTTTTCCGTCGCCGTAGTCTTCCCATTGGCATGAGTTCGCATTACCGTATTCGGAGTCGCCAGTTGCGGCGGCATCATTTTTTGACTTCACACCTGCAGGTCGGGGAAAGAATGTGAGAGCGGCATTCATTCCCGCTGACTCTGGAGTAGTAACGAATTGCTCGATGGCTTCGGTGACAGGGAACCATTTGTTTTGAGGTAAGTAGCTTTTATCTTCGTTCACGTCGCCCATGCTGCCAGATGCATCAAGCATAAAGACAAGGTTCACTGTCGTGAGCTGAGCATCTGAGCTAACTGTTTTGCAATTCGCTCCGTCGCCGGTGTTGCCGCCGGTACTGGTGTCGCTGCCGTCGGTGCCGAATTGCGGTCCACCGGTCCCCGAATTTCCGCCGTCAACGCCGTTGCCGTCGGGGTTGCCGAACTCGCTGCTGTTGTTAGAACTGCTGCATGCCACGGCGAGTGCGCCGCCGACAAGCATGCTGAAACCAAGCCCAAATAGAGATAAGCGCATGAGAGACCTCCACGAAGCTGCTCAATTACTGTAAGGCATGCTTGCGATTTTTGCGCCTAAAAAATCGCGCGTCACCGTGGATCGGTCGTACTTGCACCGATAAAGCTTGAATTCACTAGACCTTTGCGCTTTCGCCTGGCCTTCGCGTTGGCTTTGTTTGTCTTGGCTCTTGCCATTTCTGGGAGCTCGGCTAAATAGCCAACCCCCGCTCTAGCAGGATGCTGAAAAAGTTTTCAGCCTCTTGCAGGGCAAGCCGGGAAGTGAAACGTCTGGCCTTTGCAGGCGACGTGTAAACCGGTTCTTTTCCCACAAAAAGAAGGAAGAAATGGCTCGTTACATTGGCCCTGTTTGCAAGCTTTGCCGCCGCGAAGGCACGAAGCTGTTTCTCAAAGGCGAGCGCTGCTACACCGACAAGTGTTCGGTCTCGCGCCGCCCATACCCGCCTGGCCAGCACGGCCAAGGTCGCGTCAAGCTCACCGAATATGCCGTTCGCCTTCGCGAAAAGCAAAAGGTTCGCCGCGTTTACGGCGTTCTCGAGCAACAGTTCCGCGCGTATTACTTCGACGCCACTCGCCGCAAAGGCCGCACCGGCGAGCAAATGCTGGGGCTGGTGGAAAGCCGCCTCGACAACGTGGTCCATCGCCTTGGCTTCGCGTCGTCGCGCAACGAAGCACGCCAGCTTGTCAAGCACGCGCACATTCTGGTCAACGGCAAACGCGTCGACATCCCGTCGTACCTTCTCAAGGCCGGCGACAAAGTCGAAGTGCACGAAAAAAGCCGGGGCATTGCGTTCATTGCCGCGGCGCTTGCCCAGGTCGATCGCCGTGCGCAGCTCTCGTGGCTCGAGCTCGATAAAGCCAATTTCTCTGGCATTTTCAAAGGTGCGCCAGTTCGCGAAGAACTGAACGAGCCGTCCATTCGCGAGCAACTTGTCGTCGAGTACTACTCTCGCTGATTTTTCAGGCTAATCACGCTGATTGGTTTCGTTTTAGAGGATGTTTACCAGCCGTCGCGAGCGAATTGAGGCTAGGGCGGGCGCGAGGAGCCCGCGTAAGCGTACTTGTCGTACGTGCGCAGGCACCGCAGCGCCCAACCGAAGCATCGATTCGCGCAGCAGGCTGGTAAACATCCTCATTACACGGGCAGGCGACGGCGCGCGCCGGAGAGCGGGTTCGAAAGCGCCGCGGGATCGCCGCGTGAACACATTGCAAAAGGAGCAGATCGTATGAGCAGCATCGTAACGCGCAACTGGCGGGACCTCATTCGTCCTCGCGGCATCCAAGTGGAGCAAGAAACGCTGACCGAGTTCTACGGTCGCTTCTCGTGCGAACCGCTCGAGCGTGGCTACGGCATCACGCTTGGAAACTCGCTTCGGCGTGTTCTTCTCTCGTCGCTTCAGGGTGCGGCCATCACTGCCATTCGCATCGACGGCGCGCTTCACGAATTTACGACCATTGGCGATGTCGTGGAAGACGTGACCGACATCATTCTCAACCTCAAAGAGGTTGTTCTCAAAGCAGCCACCGCGAAAACCTATACGGTTCGCATCGACAAAGAAGGGCCGGGTCCTGTTTTTGCGCGTGACATTCAGCTCGTCGACGGCTTGCAGGTGCTAAACCCCGATCACCTCATTGCCACGCTCGACAAAAAGGGCCCTTTGGCCATGGAAATCACGGTGAACGTGGGCCGCGGCTACGTACCTGCCGAGAAGAATAAAACGGCCACCATGGCCATCGGCACAATTCCGATCGACGCGCTTTTTTCGCCCATTCGCAAAGTCAACTACACGGTGACCAATGCGCGCGTTGGTCAGGTTACCGACTACGACAAGCTTATCCTCGAAGTTTGGAGCAACGGCACCGTCAAGCCTGCCGACGCCGTTGCCTACGCGGCGAAAATCCTGAAAGAGCAACTGTCGATTTTCATCAACTTCGAGGAAACCGAAGAAGCCTCGTACGTTCAAGGCACATCCGAGGAAGAGCCGCTCAACGAAAACCTTTTTCGCAGCGTCGACGAGCTGGAACTGACCGTTCGCTCGGCCAATTGCATGCAAAATGCAAACATAACGCTCATCGGCGAGCTCGTTCAGCGCAGCGAGCAAGACATGCTAAAAACGAAGAATTTCGGCCGCAAAAGCCTCAAAGAAATCAAAGAAATCTTGCAGAACATGGGGCTTGCCCTCGGCATGAAAATCGACAACTGGCCCCAGATGCTCGAGCGCTGGAAGGCCCAGCAAGCTCAAAACTAAGCGGCACTCAAAGCCCGTTCCAAAGCCCATTCCAAGGGCTGTTTATCGAGGACGTCATGCGACATCAAAATGCGGGTCGAAAATTCGACCGAAACACCAGCAGCCGCCGCGCCATGTTCCGCAACTTGGCAGCAAATCTCATTTTGCACGAACGAATCGAAACAACGAACGCCAAGGCGAAAGAGCTCCGCATCGTTGCCGAGCGCCTCATCACCAAGGCTCGGCGTCTCGGCAAAGCCGCTTACACCCCGCAAGCCGAGCTCTCCGAAAGCGAAAAGGCGCGGCGTTTGGCAACCAAGCGTCTGCTTTCGGCGTACCTTCCGCGCTGGGGAACCATCGCGAAAGGCGCAACAGCTGCCAGCGAAGGCAAAGAAGCCAGCGAAGCCAGCACGAAAAAGGTCGATCTGATCGAAAAAGTGCTCATCGATCTCGGCAAGCGTTTCGCTTCGCGCCCAGGTGGCTACACGCGCATCATCAAGCTTGGTCCGCGCCGCGGCGACAACGCCCCTGTCGTGATCATCGAGCTCGTCGACAAGGCGTTACCGCCTGAGGCATCTGCGGCGGAAGCGACCGCCTAAACCGCGAAATCGTAGGGGCGGCCCTTGTGGGTGCCCCACCTCGATGGGGGCAGGTGCCCCCATCGAGGTGGGGCAGGTGCCCCCATCGAGGTGGGGCAGACACGGGGGTCTGCCCCTACACGCAACCGTCAACCAAACACATCACACCGCATAATCGTAGGGGCGGCCCCCTGTGGCCGCCCTTCTTCATCGCGTCTGCGTCAAATCGAAAGCGGTCATTCCACGATCTGAAATTCGGGGAACTCGCCGGTGTACCCCCGCCAGCGAACATCAACGCTGTCCACGCGGGCAGCTGACGGGCCGTGGTTGGCCCACGCCGTGAGCTCTTTGATGGCCTCTTCGTCGCCTTCAGCGACAAGCTCAATGCTTCCGTCGGGCCGGTTTCGTACCCAACCCGTAATGCCAAGCCGGCGTGCTTCCCTTTGGGTTGCGGCACGGAAGTACACGCCCTGCACACGCCCCCGCACGATGAGCTGAATCCGTTTTTGCGCCATGCCTTTCGTCATCGGTCTAGCGAACGCCGAGCGTTCTCGCAACCGCCTCGATCTCGCGTCAACTTGAAAGCGGTCATGTAATCTGCATATCGAAAGTGTCCAAAAGTCAGTCTAAAGTGACGGGCTGTGCCTCCGCCCTTGCCATTTTTGACGAGACTCTGGTTCGCCTGGGTCTGTTTTTTTCGCGTTCTGTTCAACGGTATTTACGCGGGTGAACTTTACGCGGGCAAAGAGCTCCCGCCAGCGCCTGCAAAAGAGCCTGCGGAGCCCGAAGCCGAACCTGAGTCAGAGCCCGAGCCGGCCGCAGCCGTGCAGTCTGCACCCATCGCACCTGCCTCACCAATCGCGATGGATCGAGCGCCAATCGATGCCGCGCTGCAGCTGCTCGCGCTTTTTCAACGTGAAGGTCGCCTCGTCGACTTTCTCGAAGAAGATGTCGCGAGCTTCAACGATGCCGACATTGGAGCTGCCGCGCGGGTCGTGCATGCAGGTTGCCGCAAGGCCCTGCGCGATCACATCAAGCTCGAAGCCGTGCGCTCGGAAGGTGAGGGCGTTCGCGTCACGTTGCCCGAAGGGTTCAACGCCGATGAAGTGAAGCTCACCGGCAACGTGCAAGGCCAAGGCCCGCACGCTGGCACCCTTACTCATCGCGGCTGGAAAGTCACCTCGATCTCGTTGCCTGAAACCGTTGGAATGCATGACGCACATATTGTTGCCCAGGCCGAGGTCGAGCTGTGACCAGCGCGCGTTATGTGGTCGGCATCGACCTTGGCACAACGCACACGTCGCTTGCTTACGCGCCCATTGCGGAAAATGCGGACAGCACCGGCGCGGTTGCGGCAACCCCTCCGCCCGTCACGGTGCTCGAAATCCCGCAGCTGGTTTCGCGTGGTTCGGTCGAAGCGCGCGAGCTACTGCCTTCGTTCTTGTATCTTGCACACGAAAGCGAAGGTCCTCAGCCGCTGCCTTGGGATGCCGAGCGCACCTACGCCGTGGGCGAGTACGCTCGCGCGCGCGGCGTTGACGCACCCACGCGCGTGGTGGCGAGCGCGAAAAGTTGGTTGTGTCATCCATCGGTGGATCGCCGCACGAACATCCTTCCGCCGCGTGCACCCGACGACATTGCGCGCATAAGCCCTGTCGAAGCTTCGCGGCGCACGCTTCTACACCTCGTTGAAACATGGGAACACCTCGTTGCCAAAGGCGACGCCGATCTGGCGTTGGGCAAGCAGTCGGTCGTGCTCACGGTGCCTGCTTCCTTTGATGCGTCGGCGCGCGAGCTCACGACCGAGGCCGCGTTCGCCGCAGGCCTTGATGACATTACGCTCATCGAAGAGCCGCAGGCTGCGTTTTACGCGTGGCTTGCCGCAAAAGGCGACCAATGGCGCAATGACGTCAAGGTTGGCGATGTGGTGCTCGTCGTCGACGTGGGCGGCGGCACCACCGATTTTTCGGTCATCGCCGCGCTCGAAAAAAACGGCGAGCTTACACTCGAGCGCGTTGCTGTTGGCGATCACATCCTTCTTGGCGGCGACAACATGGACATGCTGCTCGCCCATGTCGTGGAGCAGAAGATGGTGGCCGAGGCAGAAGCCGCAGGCCGCACGTTGGAGCTCGATCGCTGGCAGCGCACGGCTTTGCAATATGCCGCGCGCAGCGCGAAAGAGAGCCTGCTCGGCCGTGCAGGCGCGACCGCCATGCCGATTGCGATCGCTGGCAAAGGTAGCAAACTCGTGAAATCAACGCTTCGCGCCGAAGTCACGCGCGAAGAAGTCACGCGCGCGATTGTCGACGGTTTCTTTCCAATCGTTGATGCTTCTGCCCGCCCAGCGGCTCGCGCTCGCACAGCGCTCACGCAGCTTGGCTTGCCGTACGCACAAGACACGGCCATCACCAAGCACCTGGCGGCTTTGCTCGCGCGCCATGCCGGTGCGCTTGGCAAAGAAGGCGCAGCGTCGAGCACAATGCTGCATCCTACACGAATTCTTTTCAACGGCGGTGTGATGAAGAGCGACGTTCTTCGGGCGCGCGTGGTCTCGTGTATGAACGACTGGCTCGAGCAGGGCAGCGGCGGCACCGTTCGCGTGCTCGAGAGCAACGATCTCGATCTTGCGGTCGCGCGTGGGGCCGCGGCTTATGGGCTGTCGCGTCGCGGGCGAGGCGTGCGCATTCGTGGGGGCACGGCGCGCGCTTACTACGTGGGCATCGAGGGTGCGGTGCCTGCCGTGCCTGGCGTGGCGCCGCCCGTTACCGCGCTTTGCGTTGCACCTTTCGGAATGGAAGAAGGAACGAGCGCAGAAGTGCCTGGCGGCGAGCTAGGCGTAGTGGTTGGCGAGAAAGTCAATTTTCGCTTCTTTGGTTCGAGCGTGCGCCGCACCGACACCGTTGGCGTTGCGCTCGAGCGCTGGGCGAGCGGCGAGCTCGACGAGCTGCCGCAAATCCAAGTCGATTTGCCTGCTGATGGCCGCGCGCTCGGCGATGTCGTGCCAGTAACGCTGCGTTCGTCCATCACCGAAATCGGCACGCTTCTTCTCGAGGCCGTGCCGCTCGAGCCAAAGAAAAAAGACGAACGCTGGAAAGTAGAACTTACCGTGCGTTCATAGTCTCAAATAGGCGGAAATGGGCGCGCAGTTCGTCGTTGGCATCGATCTCGGAACGACCCACACGGTGGTGGCATTCTCCGAGCTGGTCGCGCGCGCAACACCACTGCGACCGAAGATTTTCAATGTGCCTCAGTACACATCCGCGCGTGCGATAGAGGCGCGACCGCTTCTGCCTTCGGCGCTTTATGCTCCGCTAAAATCAGAAATTTTGGGTGATCCAGATTGGATCGTCGGTGAGTTTGCGGCAAAGCGTGGCGCCGAAGTCGCTGGTCGTTTCGTCGCGTCAGCGAAAAGCTGGTTATCGTACTCTGCGGTCGACAGGCTTGCTGCGATCCTTCCATGGGGAACCGAACAAGGCGCGCCGCGCATGAGCCCTGTCGAGGCGAGCGCGCGCATTCTCGCGCACGTGCGCGATGCGTGGGACGCGGCTCACCCAATGGCCAAACTCGCTGGTCAAGACGTGGTTTTGACGTTGCCGGCGTCGTTCGATGAAGTGGCGCGCGTTTTGACGCTTCGTGCGGCCGAAAGTGTTGGCATTTGCCCGACGCTACTCGAAGAGCCGACCGCCGCATTCTACGACGCGCTCGAAGACAAGCGCGCCGTGCTCAAGCTCGCACGCCACGGCGAGTGCACCGTGCTCGTGTGCGATGTTGGGGGAGGCACGACCGATCTATCGCTTATGGTCATTGCGCCGTCGTCCGGCGACGACGACGATGGCTTTACGGTAAGGCGCATCGCCGTTGGGCGGCACATTCTGCTCGGTGGCGACAACATGGATCTCGCGCTCGCGCACCTTGCGGAATCGCGCATGGCTCCGCCGCCGAGCCGGCTCGATTCGGCCGATCTCGCCGCGCTCGTCGCCTCGTGTCGAGCCGCGAAAGAGCGCATTTTCTCGGGCCACGCGAATGCGAACGAGGCCACGGTCACGGTCCTGGGTCGTGGTGGCAAACTCGTTGGCGGAGCGCGCACCACAACCCTGACGAGAAGCGAAGTCTCGGAACTCGTGCTCGCCGGTTTCTTCCCGAAAATTACTGGCACTGAGGCGCCTTCGCGCGGGCGAGGTGGCATCGTTGCGTTCGGGTTGCCATACGAGCGCGATCCGGCCATTACGCGCCACGTGCACCAGTTTCTATCTCGCCACGCGGCGTCCCTTGCTCATGGTGCTCGAGGTGGTGTGCCCGATGCGCTGCTCTTGAACGGTGGCGTGTTTCACGCGGCGCCCATCGCGAGCGCGCTCGTCGAGGCCATGGCGGCGTGGGGCGGTGGCAAGGCGCCTAACGTGATCGCCAACCGCGATCCCGACTTGGCCGTTGCGCGCGGAGCTGTGCGCTATGGGCTTGCGCGTCGCGGGTTGGTCTATCGCGTCGAGAGCGGCGCCTCCCATGGCTATTACGTGGAGATCGCTCCTGACGAAGGCTCGAAACAGATGCGTGCGGTATGCATTATTCCGCGCGGCGCGAAACCAGGTGTTCACCACGAAGCGGGGCGACGATTCGAGCTCGTCGTCGGGCGCAGCGTGCGCTTCGACATGGTCGCCTCCGACGTTGCACAAGACGAAGCTGGCGCCCTGGTGACGATCGACGACGACTCGTTCGAGCGATTGCCTGCGGTGGTTGCGAACATTCCGCGCGTGGGTCGCGAGAGTGTCGTGCCCGTGCATCTTGGCGGCGAGCTTTTACCCACCGGGCAGCTCGCGCTCGAGTGCACTGAAATCATTGAAGAAAACCAAGCAGTGCTCGCGCAGCCGCGGAGCCATCGGCTCGAATTCCAGCTTCGCGAACGTGGCTGTGTGCCCAGCACGCCTGCAGGTGCGCCGCCGCCGTCCATCGCACCGCAATCGGCGAAAGCAGCAGGGGCAGCATCGCCTGCGCGCGCTTTGGCTGACGCCATCATCGATCGCGTGTTCGGTCGCAAAGGTGAAGCCGATGCGCGCGAAGCCAAGGACATCGTGCGCGATCTCGAGAAGGTCCTCGGCGATCGCGGCTCGTGGACAATGCAAACTGCACGCGAGCTCGGCGACCGCCTTCTCGACAACACCGGCGCGCGAAGGCGGAGCGCGCACCACGAACGCAATTATTGGCTGCTGCTTGGTTTCTGCATGCGACCGGGCTTTGGTGATCCGGGTGATCTCGACCGGGTTCAACGCGCCTGGCCAATGTTCGAAAGCCGCCTCGCGTTTCCGGGCGAGCCGCGCGGCTGGCAGCAGTTTTTCATCGCGTGGCGACGCATGGCAGGTGGAATGACCGAACCGATGCAAGTGGCTTTTCGCGACGCGATGGACGCCGTCATTGCACCTGCCGAGGCAGGGCTGAAAAAACCGAAGCGCATGCCCGACGCGCCCGACGAGCTGCTTGCCACGTTGGCGTCGTTCGAGCGCGTTCCCGTCGCACGGCGCGTCGCGCTCGGCGAGTGGGTTGTCGAGCGAACGTGGGCATCCGGCGACGCGCGGCTTTGGTCGAGCCTTGGGCGCATTGGCGCGCGCGTGCCTCTTTACGCGAGCGTGCATCACGTTGTTCCGCCAAGCATGGCCGAAGCGTGGCTCGACAGAATTCTGCGGCTCAAGTGGGAATCGATTTCCACCGCTCCCCACGCTGCCGTGCAGCTCGCGCGCGTAACAGGCGATCGCGCGCGCGATGTTTCCGACAAGCATCGCAACGAGGTCGAGAAGAAACTCATGGCCATCGGTGCCAAGCCCGCGTGGATTCAGGCCGTGCGCGAGCTAGTCAGCGTTGGCGACGAAGAGCGCGTCGCCATTTTGGGCGAGGGCCTGCCTATCGGTCTGAGATTGTCATCGTCGCCATGACATCGGAGGTGCGTGGTCAAGGCTTGCATTCGGCTGCGCGATCCGCGGTCCGCTTCGAGCGGCACGAAGGCCCTTTGGCCGTGTGCATCGGCAATACCGTGCTGCCTTTGGGCGAGCTCGTCGTTGTAGACACCACACGCTCGACAACGCTTGCAAGCCGCGATGGTCGCGTGTGCATTGGCACAGTCGAGCATGCCTTTGCGGCTCTTGGTGGCCTTGGCATCTACGACGGCGTGCTCGTCACGTTCGAAGGACCCGAAGTGCCTCTTGCCGACGGTGGTGCGGCGCACTTTTGCGATGCCCTCGCGTGTGTCGGTGCGCGTGCGAGCGTCGGGCCTTTGCTTCGTGTGGTTCGAGATTCGAAGATTGTGGTTGGAGCAAGCGAGTACGTTTTCGAGCGCGGGCAAGAGGTTTGCGTCGAGGTCGATGTCGACTTCCATGACGCGCGCCTCTCGCGTGTCGCTCGTTGGAACGGCGATGCGAATGATTTTCGTGTACGCATGGCTCCGGCGCGTACCTTCGGCTTTGAGCACGAAGTCGCAGATTTGCTCGCACGCGGGCTTGCCTCTCATGTTGCACGCGAGAGCGTTGTCGTGATTGGTAAAGAATGCATATTCTCCGCAGGTCCGTTTTTTTTGCCCGACGAGCCCGCACGTCACAAGCTTCTCGACCTGGTTGGCGATATGTACCTTTTGGGTGGTCCTCCTCTCGGCAAAGTCCGCGCGTACAGGCCGGGCCACACTGCCACGCACGCGGCCATGGAGCGAGCGCTGCGCGATGGCATCGTCGCGCCCGCATAAGCGTGGACGCATGCGATCCTGCTTGGTCCCTCGACGTTTCGTGCGCTCCGTGCGTTCCGTGAAAAGGCGGATTTTTTGCGGTTTGGTCATGGCGATGCTGCCATTTTCGAGCCGCGTGCGCGCAGACAACGAGCCCGTTGCCGCGCCTGCCATCGAGATTCGCAATTCGCGATCCGTGTTCGACGTCGAAACGCCCCGCGTGCCCGCTCCTTTCATCGTGCCCGATGTTTCGCATCCGGATCCATTTGTCGGTGTGTCGTGGACCGTAGGGTTGGGCGTGCCCAGCGAGCCAGGTGATAGCGGGCGGCGACCGGCGTCAGCGGTTGGCTTGCTTCGCCTGAGCGCAGAAACGGATGTTGGGCCTGTGCGCCGGCTTTACGTCGGTGTCACTTATCCGATTGCAGCAGCGCTTCCACCCGATGGATCGGGTGGCGCGAAGATGATTGCTGGCAACATCGAAGGGCATTTGCGTGTGACGTTCCCGCAGCCGACGTGGCTTGCGGCAGGTGCTGCGCTCGGCGTCGTTGCGCCAACGGCAAGGTTCGACCGGAGCGGCCCCGCGCAAGTTGCTGCCACGGCCGCCGCATCGTTCGACCCGACCGACGCGATCTATTTTGCGCCAGGAGCGGTTGCTCTCAGGCCAGCGTTTGATGTGCGCATTCTGCGCGGGCCATTCCTTGCTCAGGCACGTCAGGGGCTCGACGTAACGATCGACGTTGCGGGCTTGCGCGTTGCGCAGACCAACGGCAGGCTGCTTGGTCACTTCGGCGTTCGCGCACGCAAAGATCTCGAAGTGTCGATCGAAGCGCAGCAGCTATACTTGTTCGGATCGAACGTGCCCGACAAGCACCGTAACGCGCTCACCATGGGGCCCAACATTCGCTACTCAGCATTCGGCATGGAGATTGGCGCTGGCTTCGTGACGAATGTTTTCTCGGCGCTGTCGCCAGCCTTAGCGCAGATCGTGGGCTTGCGGCTGTCGGTCCTTGCCTATCTTCGGTAACGTGTCGTTTTGGCCATGACCTCACGACGATTGCCGGTTGCTCCTGTGGCTGCGCCGTCGCAGCGGCGTCTTGCTCTCGCTGAGTCGGCTCGGCCGATCGACGAAGCCTGCCGACCGATCTATGCCGTGTGGGAGATCACGCTCGCGTGCGATCTCGCGTGTCGTCATTGCGGATCGCGTGGCGGCAAGGCGCGGCCCGACGAGCTCTCGACCGACGAGGCTCTCGACCTCGTCGAGCAAATCGCGGATCTCGGCGTGAAAGAGATCACGCTCATCGGCGGAGAAGCTTACCTCCGCGAGGACTGGCTCGAGATCATCCAGAGGCTCACGCGCCGCGATCTGATCTGCACAATGACGACTGGCGGACGCGGTCTCACCGCCGAGCGCGCCCGTGCCGCTTCCGCCGCGGGGCTCGAAGGTGTGAGTGTCTCGGTCGATGGCATCGGCGCCACACATGATCGCCTGCGTGCGGCGAGCGGCAGCTTCGATAGCGCGATGGCGGCGCTCGCGAATGCGCGCACGGCGGGCCTGCGTACCTCGGCGAACACGCAGATCAACCAGTGGAACGTCCACGAGCTGCCAGAGCTGCTCGATCTCTTGCTCGCGCACGGCGTGACCGCCTGGCAGCCTCAACTCACGGCCGCACTGGGTCGCGCAGCCGATGAGAACGATCTGCTCCTCGAGCCGTGGCACATGCTCGATCTCATCCCCGAGCTCGCGCGGCTGAAGGAGAGGTGCGATCGCGCCGGAGCTCTCTTCTGGCCGGGTAACAGCATCGGCTACTACGGCCCGTACGAAGACGCCCTCCGCGGGCATCTGCCAGGTGGGCATCGCGGCCGTTGCGGGGCAGGGATCGCCGCTCTTGGTATCGAAGCAAATGGCGACGTGAAGGGGTGCCCGTCGCTCCCGACGTCCGAGTACGTCGGCGGGAACGTCCGTGATGCCCCGCTCCTGGATATCTGGCAGCGTGCGCACGCGCTGCGGTTCACACGCGATCAACGCGTCGAAGACCTCGGAGGCTTCTGCAAGACTTGCTACTACGCGAGCGAGTGCCGTGCAGGTTGCAACTTCACCGCTCACGTGCTCCTCGGCAAGATCGGCGACAATCCCCTTTGCCATCATCGCGCGCTGACGTTGAAGGAACAGGGCGAGCGCGAACGCATCGTTCGTGTGGCCACGGCGCCCGGTATGCCCTTTGATCACGGGCGCTTCGAGATCGTGCGCGAGCCGTGGCCAACGGCATCTGTTGCAGTCTCGCCTCGTCTCGGCGATGCCGACGGAGCGCGTTTGGCGCCGGCGGAAAAGTACGGTGCTCCGCCAATGCGGAAGTAGCTGCCATCACGCCTTCTCGACGGCTCGAAGGCCCACCACCAAGCTCGTACGGGATGCGCTATAGGTAGGTCATGTTCGCCGACAATCGTGCCGCTCGAGCCGACGCGCGTAGGCGTTCTGCAATCCTCATCAAGACCACGTTGCACGCTGTCGAACGAGATCTCGACTCGATTGATGGTCCCGCGGCGATCTCGCTCGTAACCGTGCTCTCCCGTGAAAGTTGGTCGACAAGCGGGGCCCCCTTTCCCGAATATTTACGAAGTGCCATCCCGATTCGTTTCATTGCTGGACGACGGACATGATCGATATCTTGACCCGCGCTGATGGAATCACTTTTGACGAGGCGATTGCCGATGGCGAATGCTTCGAACTCGAGGGTCGCAGGATCCCCGTGATCGGTCTCAGCGCGTTGCTCAAGAACAAGCGCGCCGCGGGTCGGGCGCAAGATATCGCCGATCTCGAGGCGCTCGATCGAAAATACGGTGCTCCGCCGATGCGGAAGTAGCTGTGTGCAAGGTCAGTCCATGCTCGCTGCAATGTTGTGACGTTGCTGAATTGATAACGAGCGTCTGACGATTTTTGGTTCATCGACGCAACTCGCGGTCGAAAGCGGCCGACTTAGGCCGTCATGAACAGTTGGTTCAACTCCGTTTCCTCACGTGCTCGCGAAACCTTTAACCAAGCTGAAGAAGGAGCCCACAACGCCATTTCAAAAGCAAAAGAAGCCGTCGCCTCGGTCACTCGCCGGGCCGAGCCGCCCCCGCTGCCCGAGCCATCAAAAGCCCAGGACGAGCAATTCGGCGCCGACGTCACCGCCATGGCCAACGCGCAGCTGTCAACCATTCCAGTCGTCACGCCTTCCACCCTCCCCATTTACAATCCAGTCGACTTACACAAAAAGTCGAAAGAATTACTCAATAAATCTGGAGAATTACTCCGAA
>WQZB01000003.1 GCA_009780955.1 Polyangiaceae bacterium
CGTCCAGGGGCAGCCACCCGCCGCCGTAATCGAAGATCCGGTTTACATCTCGCCCTGCCGCATGTTGCCGTGACCGGGTTAGCAGGATTCCCCAGCTTTCTCCGAGTGTGCCTGGTGGGCATACTCGAGGAATCTCGGAGAAACTCGGCGAACGCGACACACCGTGCAGGAGAAAACCCTATGTTCAAGGCCATTGAGGAGCCACGCGCATATCCGCGCGGGTACTTTGCCAGCAAGCTTCGCCCCGCGCGTGAGGTGCGCCTCATCCAGGTCACCGATGAAGTGTGGGACGCATTCGGCGGCGACATGACCGCTATCGAGAAGGCGTTGGCGTCGCTCGCACAGCTCGTCGCGAGTGCGAAAAGCTTGCCGCCGAAGAAGGCGAAGCCGAAAACGAAGAAGCGCTCCGCAGCGTAATCCGTGTTTGTTCGCAGCGGCGCCTTGAACGTGTGTAATTCATGCGTACAATGACACACGTCAATGTCGCCGCTGATTGATAGGACTGAGCGCTTTGGTATTCGCGCATCGACCGAGGAGATTGCGATGCTTCAGGCTCTGGCGGACGATGCCGGACTGTCTTCGTCCGATATCGTTCGCCAACTCATTCGAGCGGCATACAAAGACAAGTTCGGCGACAAGAAGCCGAAGCTCAAAGGATGAAGAGCATACGGCACTAACGACAGCAGTCGTGCGGGGCACGCGGACCGCGTTGGCGATCTTGCTCGAGATGGCGGCCAAGGCACGCGCCGGCCGCCCGTGGGACGCCGTCGTCGCTGCCGTCGAGACGCTATGTGCGGGCGCTGTTACGTCTGCACAGGAGGCGCCCACTTTGCCGACGTTCCTCCAACATCTCGAGGATTGGACGAGCGGCGAGCTCGCGAAGAAATACCCTCACCACATCAAGGTGAAGAAGAGCGCCGACGGGGACGAGACGCGCATCCGCAAGCACATCGCGCCGGTGCTCGAGAGCGTCCTCGTCGACGAAGTCACGCTCGACCACTGCGAACTGGTGATGGCCGGCATCCCTGCCGAGCGATCGGACGGGACGCGGCGCCAAGTGGCGCAGGTTCTCCGACGAGGACTTGCGCTCGCCGTGTACCCGTGCCGCTACCGCAAGGACCAGCCAATCCCGCAAGGCTGGCTCCCGAAGGTGAAGAGCAACAAGGCGAAGGAGTGCCTCTACCCCGACGAGGATCGAGCGCTCCTTGCGTGCGCTCCGACGGACAGTCACCCCGGCGTGCCGCTTCTTCGCCGCCTTGCTTACGGCTTGCTCGCCCGTGAGGGTATGCGCGCCGACGAGCTCGCCCGTATCGAATGGCGAGACGTCGATCTGGAACGCGGGCGCATCGACTTGGACGTCAACAAGACAAGCGATCCACGAGCTTGGGCGCTCGGGGATGGCTCGCTCGCCGCCCTCCGGATCTGGAAGGAGAACTTCTGCAAAGGAGCGACGCCGAAGGATCGCGTGCTGCAACAAGACGGCGTGCCGCTCGACATGTCGCGTCTCGCCGAGCAGCTCCGAGACGATCTCCACGCTGCTGGCGTCAACCGCGAAAAGCTCTTCGAACGGAGCGCCACCCGCTTGCCTATCCGAGCCCACGACCTCCGCGCCACGTTCGTGACCGTCGCCCTCGCCACCGGCAAGACGGAGGCATGGGTGGCCGATCGAACGGGGCACCGCTCCTCGCAGATGATCAACCGATACCGGCGCCGAGCGCGAACGTGGACGGAGCAAAAAACTCGGCGAGCTGATCGCGCTTCACAAGGCGCTGCCGGACCTCTCTGCCCCATGTACCGCCCCATTTTCAGTGGGCCAACCGGGACTTGAACCCGAAACCAATGGATTAAGAGTCCACTGCTCTACCAATTGAGCTATTGGCCCGCGAGAACGTGCCCAATACCTTTTCGTGCGGCTTCATGTCAAGCGTCACATTGTAGCTGCTAGTAAGGCTCGAATATTCTCATGCGCCTTGCCGCTAAGACTAAGCTAGTGCTCTGACAGGATTCGGAGAGACCCTATGAAGGCACTCGTAACGGGGGGCGCGGGCTACATTGGCTCGCACATGGTTCGCACGCTGCTCGATGTGGGCCATGAAGTGATGGTTTTCGACGATTTGTCGACAGGGCATCGCGACAGCGTGCCGGATTCCGTGGCGTTCATCGAGGGCAACATCGCCGACGCGTCGCAAATGCAAGTCGTTCTTGCCAACGCACGCGTCGACGCCGTTTTTCACTTCGCCGCGAAGATTTGCGTCGAAGAATCGGTGCGTTCTCCGCGTCAATATTACCAGGGTAATCTTGTTGCATCTCTCCGTTTGCTCGATGCCGTGCTCGACGCCAAGGTGCCGTATTTCGTGCTGTCGTCCACGGCAGCCGTGTATGGAACCCCCGACGAAGTCCCAATCCCCGAAGATCATCCCAAGCGTCCTCTCAATCCGTATGGCGAAACGAAACTCGCTGTGGAGCGCGCGCTTTGCGGCTATGGGCGTGCGTACGGTCTGAAGTGGGCTGCACTCCGGTACTTCAACGCGGCCGGTGCATACCCCGCGGCGGGGCTCGGTGAACGGCACGATCCGGAAACCCACCTTTTGCCAATCGTTCTTGACGTTGCGCGCGGCAAGCGCCCGTCGATTTCGGTCTACGGAACCAACTGGCCCACGGCCGATGGCACTTGCGTTCGCGACTACATTCACGTGCGCGATCTCTGCGAGGCGCACCTTGCTGCTGCGTCGTACCTCGCCAGCGGCGGCGAAAGCGGCTCATTCAACCTTGGTACAGGGCAAGGCCACTCGGTGCATGAAGTCATTGAAACGGCCAGGCGAGTCACCGGCCGAACGATCGCCGTCACCGTGGCAGAACCTCGCTCGGGCGACCCTGCCGTTCTTGTTGCAAATGTTGAACGTGCCAAAAAAGTGTTCGGCTGGCAGCCGAAACGCACCGATTTAGGTGGCATCGTGGCCGACGCTTGGGCATTCATGCAAAGTACGCAACGTCGCGAATGAAGCCAATGCAGCAAATCAAAAACGACGCAAAACAGGCAAGGCAAGCCAAACAAGCAAAGCAAACGAGACAGGACGGCACGCCGCGCACGCTGCGAAGGCTTTTTTTTTGTTCGTTTTCGCGGCATTTTTCACGGTTTTTCCGTACCTACGCGCGGTCAACAACCCAAACGAATTCGGCCGCGTTTTCACTTCCATAGCCATTGTCGAACACCACACGTTCGCAATCGACCAGCCCGTGGCGCTCTGGGGCTGGGTCAACGACATGGCGATCGTCCCATCGAAAACAGACGGCACCTCACACTACTTCACGGTGAAGGGGCCCGCGCTCGTCTACGCGAGCGTGCCAGCGTATTTCCTATTTTCAAAAGTCGTTGCGCCGGCCTTGGGTCACCATTACCCAACGGCGCAATCTTCCCAAGAAGACAAGCTTTGGTGGCTTCGCAACAGCACTTGGGCACTTCGCATCGCGATCATCCAAATTCCGTGTTTCTTCTTCCTTCTTTGGTTCGAGAAGTACTTGCGTGATTTCACGTGGGATCCGCTTCTGCGCTACGCCGTAGTGGCCGCGTGCGGACTCGGCACTAATTTTCTTGCGTATACGCACATGTTCGCGAGTCACTCGCCGTATGCGGCCTCGGCTTTCGTCGCGTTTGCGTTGACCGAACGCGAAAGGCGGCAGTCGTACGGCGAAGTGGCGAAGCGGCGCTGGACAATCGCCATGCTCGTTGGATTTTTCACGAGTCTGTGCGTCTCCTTCGAATATCAATCGCTTTTCGTTGCCATCATTTTATCGATTTATGGCATTTTTACATTTTGGGGGAAAAAGCAATTTCTTGCTTTTGCGCTCGGCGGTCTCATCAACATTCCGCCTGTTATGTATTTCCAATGGAAGGCATTTGGAACCCCGCTTACGCCCGGTCACCAAATGCTTCAAACCGCGCAGTTTGCCGCCATCCACAAGCACGGGCTTTGGGGCATCATGTGGCCTCAGTGGAATGCCATCAAAGAGCTCGCCATCGATCCGGGCTCGGGCTTTTTTGGAATGAGCCCGTTCATGTGGCTTGGCCTCTTGGCCATACCGCTGCTTTTGCTGTCGCCAGGTGGCAAAGGCGATGGCTTGCGGCGCTCGGAAATGCGCGTTGCAACAGCCGTTTGGGCGCTCGCGTGCGCGGCGCTCGTCGGCGTCAATGCGGGATTCATCGAGTGGCGCGGGGGTTGGACCATCGGGCCGCGCTACCTCGTTCCGGCGGCGCCCTTCTTCGCCTTTGGCGCCGCGTGCGCGCTCGAGCGTTTTTCCGGTGCGAGCGTCGCACGTCGAGCCATCGCGCGTGGCACCGCCGGCGGCCTTGCCCTCGCAAGCGTTCTTGCCATTGGCACCGTGGGCATCTTCGTCGACACGTTGCCCGAAGAAACCGCGCGACCCTTCGCGCAATTCGTCATTCCGCTCGCCTTTGCCGGCTTCGTTCCCCATCACGTGGCCGAGTGGTTCGGCTGGACAACGACGACCTTTTGGTACGTGGTCTGTGGGGCCATGCTGCTCGCCCCTACCCTTGCCGGGCTTTGGCGAGCGCACGACACGGGGCGCATCTACGGGCTGCGAGTGGTGTCGTTCGTGCTCGCGCTGGGCGTGGGCATGGTTCCGGCGCTGAGCCCACCCAAAGACGGAAGCGCGCTTTTCGTTCTAAGCCCAGGAGCCCGCACATTCCCATTCACGCGGTCCTGGGAGCCGCCAGGGCGCGATCGCATCACGCGTTTGCGGCAGAACGCGGAGCACGACGGGCAGGACCAACCGTGTGTATGGCACAAACTAGCCGGTCTCGAGCGTGTCCTTGGCAACGACGCGCAAGCGGCACGCGACGAAGCCCGCGCAGCAGCAGCAGGCGCCGCACGCGATCAGTGTAAGTAGCCAACCCGTCGCACGGCGGACCTGCGTGGCGAGCCCCTTGCTCGAGCGCGCACCATGGAGTCGGGGGAGTCGGGACTTGCGATGGAACGCGACGTGCGCGAACGCGTGGAGCACACTTGTGCTCGCCTCACGCTGCTCTGTTCCATTTTCGCATCCCTGCTCGCCGTCGTCGCGTTCATCGGATGGGCAAGCGGAAAGCTATGGCTGACCGGTGCAGGCATTGGCTTTCCGCTCATGACGCCGAACGCCGTGGCCTCGGTGCTCTTCGCCGCGGCGGGTGTGGCATTGCTTGGTCACGAGCGACCATCGAGAGCCGCACGTGTGGCGGGGCGAATCGCAACGGTCGCATCCGGCCTCGTTGGCGTGGCCATGCTTGCAGAATATGTCATGCGCGCCGATCTCGCCTTTGATCGCCCTCGCTTCATGCCAACCGCATGCGGTAGCGGCGTGGCGTCGTGCGTACACCCCTCGGTCAACTCGGCGCTCGCCCTGCTGCTTCTCGCTTTCTCCGCGCTTACCATCGATGCTTCGAACCGCTTCGTGCGAACGCTGTCGCCCTTGCTCGCCTGCGTCGTTGCGTTCAACGCTGTCACGGGACTGGCCGGCTATGTCTATGGCGTTGCCCCTCCCTTTGGTACGCCGAAGTACCTCCCCCACACGGGACTGTCGATTCACTCGGCGCTCGCCTACGTGGCTCTTTCCGTCGGCATTTTGTGCGCGCGGCCGCGGGCTGGTCCCATCGCCATCATCACGAGCGCGCGGGGCGGCGGCATCGTGGCACGCAGGTTTCTGCTTGCCATCGTTCTCTCGCCGCTGGTCGGCCTTGTGTTCATGCTCGTCCATCGCGCTGGGCTTTACCCAACGGAAGTGTCGGCTGCATTGAGCTCGGTCACGGTGATGGTGATCGCCGTTGGGCTTATCATGCATAGTGCACGGACTCTCGACGAAGTCGAGCACAAGCTCGAAATGGCGCGCGCACACCTGCAGGCCCTTGTTGATCAGATGCCCGCCGGCGTTGTCTTCGTCAACGCGGCTGGAGTCGTGACGAACCACAACAGGTTCATGGAGGCCCTTTCGCCCACCGGAGCAATCGAGCTTCGCACACCACAAAACAAGCCTATTGATGCTTCACGGCTGCCCACCGAACAAGCACTTCGAACGGGCGAAGTCGTAACCGAAGAATTGCTCGTCAAAGATCCACACGACAAGCTCGTACCTGTCATTGCGTCTGCGGCGCCGGTGCGCGACGCGCGCGGCGTCACCTTCGGCGCCGTTGGTACTTTCCAAGACATCACGGCGCTCAAGGGACTCGAACGCATGCGCGAAGAATGGATGAGCGTCGTGGCGCACGATCTCCGCCAGCCGCTCGGATCGCTCTCGCTCTCGGCACAAATGCTCTCCGAGATGTCGCTACCCGAGAAAGCCGCTCGCGCGATTGCGCGAATTACCCGCGCAACCTCGCGGCTCGAGCGAATGATCGGCGATCTGTCCGATCTGTCGCGAATCGAAGCGCGTAGGCTCGTGCTCGACAGGCGCCCGCTCGATCTTGGCTTGCTCGTGAAAGAAGCGAGCGACTCGTTTGCGGCACGAGACACCTCGCGCCCAGTGCGTGTGACCGAACACGGCACGTCCGCGCGGGTTATCGCCGACGACGCGCGCGTGGATCAGATCCTCGGAAACCTTCTTTCGAACGCCGTGAAATACGGCGCACCACAAACGCCCATCGACGTTGATATCGACTGGCGTGAAAGTGAGGTCGAAGTATCGGTGAGCAACAAAGGCGCGGGGCTGCCGCCAGAAGACGCCGAACGGATCTTCCAACGCTTCGAGCGCGGATCGGCCAAAAACCGAAGCCGTGTTGCCGGCCTCGGCCTTGGCCTGTACATCTGCCGCGGCCTCGTCGAAGCCCATGGAGGCAAAATCGGCGTTCAAAGCGTTGTCGATGACCACACCGTGTTTCGCTTCACGCTTCCTCTTGCGCCGAATCTCGCCGAGCAAGACATGGGCGACGCCGCCAAAGCCGGGGCTCGCCAGCGGGCACCAACGAGCCGCCCTACGCCTTAACTAGACCGCACGGGCGGCCACCGTCGTGCCCTTTATTGGATCTTGGCGCTGGCGTCGTACATCGTCTTGACGATAACATCGACTTTGTTGTTACCGGCCGATACCTGCGTAGCGGTCGTCGAGCTCGCTTCGAAAGAGATAGCCCCACTCCCGAGATCCGCGAGCTGGGCCGCTGGGATGGTTCCAGCCCCTGCACTAGAATCGAACACGCAGGTCACCGACACCACGGAATCCATGTTCGAAAAGTCGGCGTTCGACATCACAACCACAATCTGTTCCGAAGCAGCCCCATTGTCCCAGGTTAATGTGTAGTCGGAATTTTGCTGCATAGCGGTCAAGTCAGACGTAAAAATCGGCATATGAGGGGCTTTTAGACTTGCGGAGAACGCGGGAAACGTGGCTCCCTTGGCTACCACCGAGACATCGTCGCCACTGGTGATCCAGTTATTGCTGCCGATGTCGAAGGTGTAGGACGGGTTGGCGTACCAACCCGACGAGTCGTCCCATGTGAGCGTTGCAGATTTATCTCCGACGTTGATGGTGATGTCTCCGGCGCTGACCTCCGGTCCTGTGTATATCGTTGCCGGTGTATGGCTTGTCTTGCAGCCGAGCGGCAGGTTACCAGTGATATTGCTAGCTTGCGGATCGACATAGAACTGGGCCAAGGTGGAAGACTTCAGCGTTACGTCGTCTACCATCCGGAACTCGGTCAGGCCCTCAATCGAAACCATGCCGTTCGAGTTTGCGGTGCCTTGGCCTCCCCCACCTGTCTGCGTGTTGTTCCCGGTGTTGCCCGAAGAGTTATCGTTGTTGCTACTGCTGCTGCACGCGACGAACGCGATGGTACCGCCTGCGATGAGCAGCGTAGTGGCGAGCGAAGCGAATGTTGTCTGTCGAAAGTTCATGACTCCTCTTAAACTCAACAATGAAATGGGTATGTATGATTTGCGCATAACCCCCCATTCGTCCTTTTTTCCCTCCGGTTGCTTCGATGACGAAAAAATCGACTGCGGAATTATGTCGCGAATACAGCACAGGCGAGCGCAGTTGCAGCTGTCCGCGTAGCGCAGCGATGTCCACGCTGTTCGAGTTCCCTATCGAGCTCGCCGAGCACGATAGGCACGAGACCTGGCCCTACCACTTTGTCGAATTCGTTGCTTTGGCAAGTTGCGCTTTAAGCTCCGCAACGAGCGCCAACGCTTCTTTTTCGGATTTTTGGGCGGCTTCCTTGGCTTTCCGCTCCGCCATTTTTTCGGCTCGCTCGATCGCATCAGATTCCAAGGAGACTTCGCCGCTGGTGGGCCACCATTGAAAACCGGCTTCATCGTTGGAAATACGCAATTTGCAGCCTTCGTCGACCGCAATGAAATACCCATTGAGCGTGGGCGAGTACACCGGGCCTTCCCCAGCATAAACTCGCCTGAACTGCCCGCGTTCATCGTGCCGCCATAGCTGCAAGAGATGCGCTCCGTGTTCGTCAGGAGTGGAGCCAGTGCGAAGGCGAGTGCGGCGAGGCCTGATAAGAGGATCGAAAATGCACAACTCCGAAATTCCGGCACTCTCGCACTTTCTTGGCACAACCTCGTAATCTTTGCGCGAATTCGTTCTGCTCACCACTTCAATGGCCAATATCGGTACCGTGTACCCCGGTTCCCACGTGTGTATGCTGGACTCCTTATGCGAGCTGTCCGGCAAGGCCGGACGAAACACGGATACATCCGGATCGAGGCCAACACTGGGCCAATCTTTCATCCAGCGAATGCCTATGTTGTGTTCCACCTGGGTACAGGGCTGCGAGCGCGCCCACCAGGCGAGAATGGCTTCTATCAGGTTGATGGCTTTGGCGTGATCGGGAGACTCCGGCATGGTTTCCTCGGACAGCTCCCAATCTCGCCAATCACGCGGCAGCTTATAATCACGATGATGATGCAACTCGCGCGCGCCATGATGCATGATTGAGGAGTTTAGCATGTGTTTGCCTATGCCCTGAGCACATCGCACGCCAATTGCCACATGCCATAATTTGCTGAAAAAATGGTGGAATGCGCGGTGTCCCACCTGTCGCGGACAAAATTTTGGGTGTCCGCGACAGATGGGGGCGAGGCAGGCACGAGGCCGCCCCTACCAATGCTTCTCAAAACTCGTGCATGTCTTCCGCGATGCCCGGGTCCGATGCTGGAAGAATCCAAGTCACGTCTTGGAACGTGTTCGAATCCTTATCAGCGCCGGCGCCAGGCGTGCCAGCTTTCGGTCTGGCAGCGTTGATAAAATTGGGAATGCCACCCGTGTAAGCAACGCCAATGCTTGGGCCACCCGCACCACTTCCGGCGATGCCTGGTCGGCCTCCGCGCCCACCAGGATACGTACGGCCCGCAATCCCCGGGGCTAAATCACCCGCAGCACCGCCGGCCGCGGACACCGTAGGGGCGCGATTCATCGCGCCCTCGGGATTGGCCAACCGCGGTTGGGCGCCATGAATGGCGCCCCTACGAATCAAGGCAAATTGAACGCTCTTACCTCATTGCCCGTGAAAATAGGAATGAGCACGCGATTTCGCTTCGTGTCAAAGCCAATGTCGGCAGGCGATTTGACATTCTCGATAATTACTTTGAACTCAGAACCTGGCGTGCCGCGATAAAGTGCGGCGGCGTCCCAGCTCGAGATCACGAGATCGCCGTTCGGCGCCAGAATGATGCCATCGAGCGACGCCTTTGGAAGCTTTTGCGCGTCGGCCTTTTTGCCCTGATCGTCGATCGAATACAGATCACCACCGAATGTGACGACCCAAGTTTTGCGGCCTTGACGTAAAACGCCATTTGGCGCGGCCAAGTCTGTGCTTTTCGCAATGGTTGTAAGCTTCTTGTTCTTGTCGACAAGGTAAATGGCGTCGGTTCCTGTTGATTCGAAACCTTTTGCGCCGGCTTTCTTGCCAGAATCGGAAACGATAACGCCGTTGTCGGTTGCCGTAATATCGTTGAGGAACGTTGCGCCCGGCACCTTCACCTCGCCAGCGGGCGCGCCTGTTTTGCGATCGAAAATGCGCACGGTATCGATGTCGGCAACGTAAAGCTTGTCACCAAAGAAAGCGGAGCCCTTCGGCGCGTTGAGTGTGACCTTATTTTTTCCGCCTTCAATCCACTTCAGTGTTTCGACCGTGCCATCGGGCGTAAGGCGCGAGATGAACCCGTTGTTGTCGCGATCCGTTGGGCCGCCGTTGACGTTCGACACGAGGTACAGATCCTTCGCATCGTCGTAAAGAACCGACTCCGGTGTCATGAGCCCCACGTTTTTCCATGTGGCCACCGGTTCTTGCGCTGCGCTTGCATCGGGCGCGGCAGGCGCAGGCGGAACCACGGGCGCTGTTGACAGATTCGGCGCTGGTGCGGTCGATTCACCGACCGCTGGTTGCGGCTCGGACGTAGCCGAGGCAGCGGGTGTCGACGAATCCGTTTTCGCGCACCCAGCCAAGCCAGCGAACATGGCAAACATCGAGGTCGCAACAGCAGCAACGGCGCCAACGGGAAAAGTGGGACGAGTCATCAGAGGCCTCCAGACGGTCATTCGGGTGAAAGGGCTTCCCTACACCCAAATGCATGTGATCTGCAATAACCTCGGCCCTGACATTTCTGCAATGCCGCAACGCAATCGTATCGGAAGCCTCCGACATTCGAAATCGGAGGCTTCCGTACTGGCACATACGTGCGCTACGCAATGAGCGCCAGTTATCGTGCCCTTTATTCTTGGGGCAGCGGCGCTATCGCGGCGGTGTCGTTGTACGTCGTCTTGACGCTAACATCGACTTTGTTGTCACCGGCCGGTGCCCGCGTCGCGGTCGTTGACGTTGCTATGAAAGTGACAGCATCACCCGCGCCGAGATCTGTGAGTTGGGCCTTTGGAATGATTCCGCTTCCGTCAATGGAATTGAACACGCAGGACACCGTCGTTGTGGTTCCCCCGGATGTGTTCAACAACATGACCTGAATCTGTTCCGAGGCAGCCCCGTTGTCCCACGTTAGCGTGTAGTCGGCACCTTGCGCCATGGTGGTCAAGTCAGACGTGAAGGTCGGCATATGAGGCGCATTGAGGTTTGCGGTGAACGCGGGGACCGTGTCTCCTCCCGCTGCTGCCACCACCGACACATCGTCGCCACCGGTAATCCAGTTATTTTCGGCGTCTAAACTTCTGGAATACGAATTCGACGCATCGTCCCACGAGAGCGTTCCAGAATTATCTCCGATGTTGATGGTGATGTCTCCGGCGCTGACCTGCGCGGGCAGCGGCCCTGTGTTCCCTGTACCATCCGGCGCTTCATCTGTCTTGCAGCCAAGCGGCAGGTTACCAGTGGACGGACCAGCTACCGGATCGGCGTAGAACGTGATCGAGGCGTTAGTCATGCCCGTTTCGGTCGCCTTCGTGGTCGAGCCCGTGATCATAACCGTGCCGATCGAGTCTGCGGTGGCCTCTTGCCCTCCCGAATCCGTCGTCTCTGACGGGTTACCCGAATCGGTCTCTGGGTTACCACCCGCATCCTGCTGAGTGTTGCTCCCGTTGTTGTTCGAGGAGTTATCGTCGTCGCTACTGCACGCGACGAATGCGATGGTACCGCCTGCGATAAGCAGCATAGTTGCGAGGGAAGCGAGTGTTGTCTGTCGAAAGTTCATGAGACCTCTTTTTTCCATTTGCGTAAAACTTCCGCAACGGTTTGCGCAGCTATACCATCAGAGCCGGCAGCATCAACATACTCGTCGAATGCACAGCGCGCTCATCGCTGCTTGTGGCCGATGACCCAATAGCTCAATCCCGGAACGACAAGCCCAACACGCGACGCCGCGCGTGACAAAGCATTGTCGATGCGAAACGCGCCGTCGACAACAGTAGTTACCGCTGCGGCATTGGACCACGCTGTGCTCGATGATTCGAGCGGCGGCAAAGGCCGGTGGACAAGACTTGCAGCATGTTCGCCAAGCACCGCGATCGCGCGGGGCACAAGCAGACTGTGAAAAAGGCCCCCGCGCTTGTCGATATGAATGCCGGCGGCTTCGATCACTCTGTCGCAGATTTTGGGTTTATAGCGACGATGGTGCAAAAGCCGCGTGTCGTGTCGGCTGAAAAGCGATTGCCACGCAGGCACGCTAACAAGGAGTAGTCCGCCAGGTTCGAGGCAATTTTCAACCACGTTGCGCACGAAGCCGATGTCGTCTTCCACGTGCTCGATGACGTCGAGCATGATGGCCGCGCCGAATACTTTTTTTGGCATCTCGCGCGTGAAACTCAAACGCGGATATTGGTGGCCGAGCTCGGTTATCGTTTCATCACGATAGTTCGCATCCCAGCACGTGACGCCCCGAACGCGACCGCCAAACCCGGCCAGCAAGTGCGCCGCAAAGTAGGCGTCGCCTGCACCGCAATCGAGAACCGATACCGGATCGTACGAATCGCGCGATCCGCGTTCATGAAGCGCTCGATCAAAAATCGAGCGGAAGAACGCCGCGCGGCTTTTTTCCCAGGGATGGCGAGGTCCAGAATTCTTTTCGATCAGATCCATGGAATTGGCGATTCGTGATGCTTTCCAATCGAAAGCGGTCTTCGTGTTGGCCCCATAACATGCGTGCTAACATTACTGCCGGGACTTCGTCCCGCGCTACGCGTTTCCGCTTCGCGGAAAGCAGTCATGTTAGACTTGTCTTCAAGGGGGCGCGGCGCCCCCTCTTGCCCGCAAAGCGGGCAATTCACCCCTCCGCGAAGTCGCTCCCGCGACTTCGTTAGCACTACTGCCGAGGAATCCCGGCAGTAGTGCTAAAAGCAAGGGTAATGCCTTTATGTGCGCTCGTCATTCCTTGTTACAACGAAGAACGCCGTCTCGATGTGGGCGAGGTGCTGCGGCTTTGCTCGAGCCCTGGGGTCCGCGTTTACCTCGTTGACGATGGCTCGCGTGACCGAACGCGCGCGCTCATCGAAAGCGTCGCGGCGCAGAGCAGCGGGCGCGCAGTCGCTCTCGCTCTGTCAAAAAACGGCGGCAAAGGCGAGGCTGTGCGTTTCGGCATGCGCGATGGAGTCGAGGCAGGGGCGGACTTCTGCGGCTACCTCGACGCCGACTTCGCCACGTCGGTCGACGAGATCCTCCGGCTCAAACAATTGGCCGAAGCAGGCACCGCCGACGTTGTCATGGGCTCACGAATTTCCATGGCTGGCACGGCCATTCGCCGCAAAGCCACACGTCATTACCTTGGTCGCGTCTTTTCTACGGCCGCGTCGACTGTACTTCGTGCCCCTTTTTACGACACACAATGCGGCGCAAAGCTTTTTCGCAACACGCCGATTTTTCGTGCGTCGATCGAGCAGCCATTCCGATCGCGGTGGATTTTCGACGTCGAGATCCTCGCTCGCTTGCTCGGCGGCTTCGGCGGCGTGCAGGGCGTTGCGTTCTCGAAGTTTCGCGAGGTGCCGCTGAATGCCTGGGTCGACGTTGTCGGCTCGCGCGTGCGCATGCGCGAGCTCACTACCGTTGGTCAAGAATTGCTTCGCATCGCGTGGGACCTGCATTGTCGGCGCAGAAATATGTAAAATACAAACATGATTTCCTTTGCCCGCGAGCGCCCGCTTTCGCCGAGTTGGCTCCGGCTCGCATGCATTTCAGCGCTTGGCCTCGTGCTCACCATGGCACTTTGGCCTGTTCTTTTTCGGCATTATCCGGGTTCGGGTGGGGGCGACGGCGTCTTTTTTTTTCGCATGATCGAGGCAGGCAAAGTGAGCCTGCTCCGATGGCACGAGCTGCCGCTCTGGAATCCCTACGAGTGCGGCGGCGTACCGTTGTGGGATAACCCGCAGTCCATCGCTGCGTCGCCACTCGTGCTCCTTCTTACGTCAGCAAGCACCGCAGCAACCATCGGGGCGTGGATCATCCTGCACGTTACCGCCGGTTTCGTGGGGCTTTGGCTCTTGTCTCGCAGCGAGCTCGGGTTGTCTCGCGGCGCAGCCTTCGTTGCCTCGTGTCTGTTTGCATTCGGGCTGCCAATCTCGAACCATCTTGGCGGCGGGCACACGGCCTTTGCCGGCTTTGTCTACTCGCCTCTCGCCCTGCTTTTCTGGCGCCGCGCCGAAGTCGATGTGCGCTACGCCGTGGGTCTCGGCCTGCTCGTTGCGCTCATGTTTTACGAAGGCGGCGTGTACGCGCCGGCACTCATCGCACTGATGCTCGCGGCCGAAACACTAACGCGTTTGTCGTCCGTCCGGCGCGCGCTGCATGTGTTTCGCGCTGGGGTCGTCGTCGTCGTCGTGGCGGGGTGCGTAGCCGCCGCGCGCCTCCTGCCGGTGATCGATCAAATTGCACATTACAAGCGCCAGCTCGATGCGGAAACGGATTTCGTCGACTGGCAGATGCTCAAAGACATGTACCTCGACAGGTGGCACGCGTTGCATACGCCGCCCCATGCTTACGTGTGGGGCGAGTACGTCGCGTACATTGGCGTCATCGTGCTGGTGTTCGCCATGGCGGGCCTGCTCCTATCCATCACCAGGGAAACATGGTTTTTCGTGACCGCGCTCATTGTGTTCGCGCTCATGCTCGGCAACTTCGCACACCTGGCGCCGTGGACACTTCTGCGCACGTACGTGCCGCCGTTTCCGTCGCTGCGCGTGCCTTCGCGCTTCCGGCTTCTTTTCGTGATGTTCATCGCAGGCTATGCGGGCATCGCCGTGGACAGGCTGCCAATTTTCTTGGTGCGTATCTTTGGCTCGAGGCCACTCACCCGCGCCGCGGGCGTCGCCATTGCCTGCGTTGCGCTCTTTGGCGCCGGTGATGTGGCAAGCCATGCGGTCGACGTAATCAACACCCAGTGGGATGGCCCGCTGCCCGGAGCCGTCACGCCGTCGGCGCAGTTGTTTCTCGGCGGCCCTGGCATCGCGCAATTCATTGACCAACCGCGCCAGAACCGCGGCCGGCTCGAGTGCTGGGAAGAATGGGCCCCGCATGCGGGCGCCCCCCTCTGGACCGGAAACGTGCCGCAAGCGCGCTCGGAAGGTGACAAAGCCCATATCGAGAACGTGTCACGCACGCAGAACTCTTTCACCATTGAGGTTCGTGCCGACGAACCTACAACGATTCTTTTGAACACGTCGTTTGCGCGCGGCTGGCGCACGAGCGTAGGCCGTACAAGAGCGCAAAACCACGAACTTGTCGTCGATGTTCCTGCCGGGCATCATACCGTGCGCGTTTGGTACTGGCCCGTCGGGCTCACCGCGGGCTTTTGGGTGACGGGGGTTAGCCTCGCTTTGTCGCTCATCGCGCTTATCGCACTCGCGCGTTTACCGCAGGGCCCAACGCAGGTATCGCGGCGCGTAGCAGACTGGTAAACATGCTCTAACGATGCAGGCGAACCGATACTACGCCCCCGCGTGGGTGCGCACCTGGCTTTGGCTTCTGGTGGGGATTGTCATTGTCATGGTTGCTCTTGGCGGCGCAACCCGCCTGACCGGATCAGGACTATCCATCACCGAGTGGAAACCCGTGACCGGCGCCATTCCGCCGATGTCGCATGCCGCCTGGCTCAGCGAATTCGAAAAATACCGGCAAAGCCCACAATATGAATTGCTCAACCCGTGGATGTCGCTTTCCGATTTCAAATCTATCTATTGGTGGGAATGGAGCCACCGCCAATTCGGTCGTGCCATTGGATTCGTGTTTTTCGTACCATTTTTGATTCTCGTGCGGGGTTATATCCGACGCGAGGCCTCCGGCAAGCTCATCGCCGGGCTTGGCGGCTTGTGCGTTCTTGGCGCTCTGCAGGCAGCCATGGGCTGGATCATGGTGGCTTCAGGCCTGCAGCCCGGAATGATCGCGGTAGCGCCGGTCAAATTGATGCTCCATCTCGTGGTGGCAGCATGCATTCTCGCGGTTTTGGTGCACTTCGCCGTGAAGTTATCTCCAGCAAGCCCAAGCCGTATTGACTCGAAAATTTCTGTTTGGGCGAAGGCGTTGCCCTTCCTTATTTTGCTGCAAATTGCGCTCGGCGGGCTTGTGGCTGGATCAAAAGCTGGTTTTGCTTACAGCACTTGGCCGCTCATGAATGGCCGACTCATTCCGCCGGTCAACGACCTTTTTGCCAAATCGCCATTTTACGAAAACTTTTTTGACAACATCACACTCGTGCAATTTCAGCACCGAATGGTGGCTTATGTCGTAACCGCGGTTGCCATTGCTTACGTAATAGATGCGCGCGGTGTGGGGCGCCATAACCCGCGCACGCATGCAGCCCGCCATGCCTTTTTTCTCTTGGGGCTTGTTGGTCTGCAATCGCTCCTTGGCATTGTGACTTTGCTTTTCTGGGTGCCTTTGTGGGCGGCTCTTGCACACCAAATCGTGGCGATGGTGATTTTCGTCGTTGCCTGCCACGGGGCCTTTTCGGCTATTCGCCACCAAGAGGAGTCAGAATCGCCTGCGCCCCGTCGAGCAGGCGCGCCGGCAGCTCGTGAGCCATGCGCGCACGCTTCGTTTCAAGGTACCGACGAGAAAATGGGTTCGGCGGAATGATCACCGGCATGCGGCCGACGACTTCGATGCCCAGCGCGTGCAGCCCTTGCACCTTGGCCGGATTATTGGTCATCAAAACCACGCTTTTTACCTCGAAGTACTGAAGCATGTCGGCGGCTGCGTGGTATTCGCGCGCATCGTCGGGCAAGCCGAGAAGACGGTTGGCGTCCACCGTGTCGGCGCCGTGGGATTGCAGATCATATGCACGAATTTTGTTCGCCAGGCCGATTCCACGGCCTTCCTGGCGGAGGTAAAGAACGGCACCGGCGCCACGGCGAACAACTTCGGCCAGCGCTACATCGAGCTGTTCTTTGCAATCGCACTTGAGCGAGCCAAAAACTTCGCTCGTCATACACTCAGAGTGGATGCGCACCAAGACGGAAGAGCCGCCGGTAATGTTGCCGTGAACGAGCGCAACGTGCTCTTGCACCAAAGCACTGCCGGCATCGGTGGCCTCGTGCGTTGTCCGGAACACATGGGTTTTGTAAAAACCGAAACGCGTTGGCAGGTCGGCCGACGCGATCCATTCAGTGTGAGGCCGGATCACCCTGGGGACGTGCATCTCATCTTCTCCTGACGATCCGTGAACTTCCTTGGGCTGTCCGAGCAAGAAGGGTACTCGTTACAAAAGTCTAATGCCGACGAGACTTTCTGTCATCCATGGGCTAGGTATGCAAGCGGCAGAGGTGAGTGAACATCTCTTCCAGGATCGCTTCGGCAGGACGGCGCGAGCTTTTGAGCGCGAGATCGGCCTGTTCGAGCACGGTAAGCCAGCGTTCGAGTTCACGCGGCCGAAACGACCGAAGTTTGCTTGCAAGCTCGCGCGCACGAAACGCCGGAACGATTCCCGCGCGCACAGCGGCCTCGTCGAGGCTCATGCCTTGCCCAAGAGCCTCCCTTAGCTTGATGAGCTGGCGCAGCGACCACGCCACGGCGCCCACAAGAGGCAAGCCGCGATCACGCGGATCGTAGACATCGCCAAAGAGCAAAAAAATAACCTTCAAATCTTTTCGGCTTACGGCATCGACGAGTTTCCACGTGTCGGCAAGGCGTACACGCGTGACAATCGCGGCGGTGGCTCCTTCGGTGATGGGCGCGTTCGGTCCGACATAGAGCGAGAGGCGCTCGAGCACATCGTCGAGGCATGACAAATCGGGTCCGGCGATTTCCGCGATGAGCTCGGCGACGTCGCGGTTTATCGTGTGACCTTTGGAAAGTGCGCGCTGGGTGATCCACCCTGGAAGCTTTCGATTGTCGACCGCGGCGCAGTCGACGAGAAAGCCACTCTTCTTCGCGAGCGCTACAAGTTTGCGGCGGCCGTCGAGCTCGTCGCCAACGAGAACGAGGCACGTCGAATCACAAGGAGCTTTGGCGTAACCTGCAATCATATCGAGCGGCGCGATCGACTGCGAGGCAGACGATGATGCATTGGCCGCGCGGTCCCAGCGCTCGAGACCGCGCACGATAACAACCCGCTTTTTTGCCATCATGGGCATGGTGCGCATTGCCGCGAGCACCTTGTCGACATCGGCCTCGCCCGCGGTGAACTTGTCGACGTTGAAGTCGGCAAGCCCTCCAGACAAAGCGCTTTTCACAATGACACCGAGCGCTTCTTCGCGCAGATAGCGCTCTTGCCCAACCAGCAACCAGACGGGCAAGACTTCGCCACGGGTGGCGCGGTTGATAGCTTCGTCAGGCGTCATGCACCGCGACGACTAACGCGGCGAGCGCGGCGAACGCAAAAGAGAGCGATGCCAATGCCAGCAAAAGAAGTAAGCCAAAACCCCAGTCGATTGGGCAGGCCGTCGTTATAGCCCGGAACCGAACAGCCGCAGCCAGACGGACGCGTTTTGATTTCTTCCTCGGTTGTTCTCTGGAAGCCTTCCTTTGGAATGAAAGGCTGCGCGCTGCCAGTAGGCGTAACTTCGCCATTGCCGCCTGCCGACGCCGGAAGTGGATTGTTGCTGCTTGCCGGTGCACCAGCGTCGTAGGCGTTGACCTTCCTGATTGACTTGTCTTTCGCGCTAAATTGCATTGTGCGAAAGTCTTCGACTTCGTTGTCACCTTTGAGCGCGAGGAATTGTGGGCCGCCAACGACGGAGCCATCGGCCGTTCTCAAGTCGACCCTGTACTCGCCAGCTTCGAACCCACTTGGGCGCGTGAGGCTGAAGTCGAAGCGCGTGATTTTGAAGATCTTGCCGGTAAGATCCGCGAAGTCGACGTCGAAGCTTTCGACCACGGGCGACTGGTTCGAAAGCACTTCGCGAGTGTTGACCGGGCCATCGTGACCGTCGACGAGCATGCGCTTGTAGGCAACGGTTTTCGTGAAAATAAACTTCATCGGTTGATGGGCAATGGGTGGCACCGTTGGCAGCTCGATGGTGACGAAAAGGTGCCATCCACCGGCCACCTCGTCGACCGAGGTTGTTTTCAGCTTGAAGGAGCCTGCGGCGCTCGCATTGCGTGCGAAGGTCACCGCGAACGCGAGCATGGCCAATACAAACCCAGCAAACCTGACAATCCTGGAAGGGCGCATCGCGTGCATCACGTTACAGCGCAACTCGTTTGCGCTGAAATTAAAAGGGCGTTGCGATCTTCTTTCCTGGTTGCCCGCGGTGTGCTCGAAACGGCTTCGATCCTGATGATCCGCGAACTTCAAGCCACCACCATCGCCATTGGCAACTTCGACGGCGTTCACCGCGGGCACCAGTCGATCATCCGCCAGGCACGCGCGATCGCTGATGCGCACGGCCTTGCTTGCGTGGCGCTGACGTTCGATCCGCATCCAAGCGAGGTGCTTGGGCGCGGCGCGCCTGCACGTCTCACAACGCTTCCGTCGCGTATCGAGCTTCTCGTTGCAAGCGGCGCCCATCGGGCCATAGTTCTGCCATTCACAAAAGAGCTCGCGAGCTTTACACCAGAGAAATTCGCGCACGACTTGTTGCATGAGCGCCTCTTGGCCCGCATCGTCGTGGTTGGCGAAAACTTTCGCTTCGGTTGCAACCGAGCAGGCAACTTCGACTCGCTACGCACGCTCGGCGCCAAGCTTGGTTTTTCTGCCATGGCCGCTGACATTGCCGGCGATGAGAGCGGGCGGTTTTCAAGCTCGCGGGTACGCAGCGCAATTGCCGCAGGCGACATCCCCGCGGCAAACACGGTGCTCGGTCGCATGCACGCAGTCACTGGCGTTGTAGAACAAGGCGACATGCTTGGTCGTACGATCGGCTTTCGAACGGCAAACCTGGGCGGCATCGTTGAAATGCTGCCGCCGCACGGCGTGTACGCGGTTTGGGTAACGAATCTCGCCACGCCCGAGACGACCAGCGTGCCAGGCGTCATGAACATTGGTGTGCGGCCAACTGTCGACGGAACCAAACTTCGCGTCGAGGTCCACCTGCTCGAGGGCGCGCCAGATCTCTATGGTGTACCACTCAGGGCGTATTTCGTTGAGCGGCTGCGCGGCGAAGTCAAGCTCGGTGGGCTTCACGCTCTCAAAACGCAGATCGAAAAAGACATCGTGCGCGCACGCTCGGTGCTCCGCATAACCTAGACTGGCTGGGTTTGGTGATTTGGTGTTAAGAAGGCAAAAATGGATCGAAGCGAGCTTGATATCCTCGACCGCGAAAGCCTCGTGCAGCGCGCCGAGGCCGCGGGAGTTCAGCACGCGCGCATCCTCACGCGCCCCGAGCTCATCGACGAGCTCATTCGGCACGACAAGCAACTCGACGAAACACAGCTCAAAAAGTCACGAGGGTTCTTTGGCATTGCGCGTGATCTGCTGGCGCGTGTCGTCGAACGAGGGTTACACCTGCCCGACGCAGCCGATCGCCTCTTCGGCAGTGGTCCCTTTCCTCCCTCAGCACACGCGCCGCCACAAGCCGTGCCCACGCTCACACTCGCGGAAATCTACGCGGCTCAAGGGCACAAAAAGCGTGCGGTCGACACCCTCCGTGGCGTGCTCGACGACGAGCCCGATCACATTGCCGCGCGCACGCTGCTCGGCCAGCTCGAAGATGTGCGGTACGTTGCGCCAGAGCCGCCAATGCCGCCCGAGCCGGAGATCGAAATACCGAAAAGCGAAGACACCGAGACCGCTTTCAAACAGTCTGATGTGTGCATCGCGCTGCCGCTCCCCTCTGGTGCAACGTATGTGTGGTGGCGCGTGTCAAGCAAGACGAGAGAGGAGAGCGCACAGGCAGGCGATTCGTTTGTTGTGCGCGCCATCGCGGTCGTGCCCTCGTGGGAGGGTCCCACCATTTCCGAACATGATTGCGAGGTCGATCCGCTCTCGGGTCAAATCGTGCTGAACGATCTGCCGGCGGGCGCGGTGGTTCGCGTTGCCATTGGTGTGCGCACGGAGCAAAAATTCACCCCGGTGGCTCACTCGCCGGCGCTCGAGATGGAAGCTGATGGCGCTGGCGAGCGGCTCGTTCTCTGGACCCTCGATGGCGTCGTGGCTGTGCCCGAGAGCGATCCTCATCTCGTCACGGCCCTTGCCAATTATTCGTCAATGCGTGATTCGATGGGTTCGACGCGCGACAATTGACCGGACCATGGCAATATCGTTTTTGCCAATCTCGCCGGTGATGAGAAGTGCGCCGAAATAGGCAATTACGATAGCCACGGCCACCAAGGGTGTCAGCCACCGTGGGAACGCGGGCATGTAGAAACCGACAGCCCATGCCGCTCCAATGCATGCGCCCACGCGCAGCGCAGTTCTCGCCGGAACGAAGGCACCAACGGCACGTCGAAGCAGGTAGGTCGCAAGGGCGAGCCCGATGCCAAGAGCCACCGTGGTTGCGCAGGCTGCGGCAACGAGCTGCGATGCGCCGAAGGCCGCGCCCGGAATGACGAGCGCGCACGCGCTGGCAAGCACGGCAAGGACAAGAGCCGTCATGGCCATGGCCGCACGCTCGCGGCCAAGACTCACGAGCACGGTGGCGGCAAGGCCGAACATCGCGAAGGCGGCCTGCCCAAGCGCGAGATAATGAAGCGCGGGCGCGCCTTGCTTGGCCATCGCAGCACCATAAGCAAAACGAATGAGCGCCTCGGGCATCGCGAGTACAACGACGACGAGCATTCCGCAAACGATGGCGCCAATTCGGCAACCGCGGTGCACGAGCTCGGCGACGCGGGCCTTGCCTTCCGACACACGCGCGCGGGCGAGCATGGGAAAGAGGATTTGGGTGACACTAAAAAGCATTTGATAAGGAAGAAACGCAAAGAGCTGCGCGGAGCGATATGCAGCCAGCCATTCGTTGGCAGCGGCCGAGGGATTGGCCAGGTTCATGTTCTCGGCGCCAAGCGACAGATAACGCCCGACAATGAGGATATCGGCCTGCATGAGGCCATTGGTGAAAAGCTGCGCGACCATTACTGGCACGATGAGCGCGAGGTAAGCGCGCGCGGTGGGAACGCTGTGCGGCCGCGGCCCTTCGAGCGCGCGGCCGATTTTCGTCCAGCCAAGCGCGATGGTGAACACACCGGCGGCGGCAAGCGTGGCGCCAATGGTTGCTCCGAGCACGGCAGGTGAAGTGCCGAACCGCGTTGCAACCGCGCCGCCGTACTTCACAAAGGCGTAGCCCATGCCGATGAGGCCGAGCGTGCGCAACGTGGCAGCCATCATGTCGAGCGCCGCCTGGCGTGAAAAAGCGCCGCGGCCATTGAGGTAGCCAACGAGCGGCGCGTATACGCCGTAAATTCCAAGCACGAAGCTCATGACGACGAGCGGTGCCGTGAGTTGTTTATCGTGCTGGAAATAGGCTAAAAATGGCGAGATTATGGCAAGAAGTGCCGCAAAGAAAAGGGCGATAGCCACGTGCACCCGCAGCGTCGCGCGCAAAGCCTGCTGCTCGCGATCGCCAGCGGCAGCTACAACGCGGCTGACGCCCTGTGTGGAGCTCGAGACAATCACGTTGTTCAAGACATTCGATATGGCAAGCACGCGAGACAGCGCGCCGTAGGCAGCCTGCGAAGTGACGAGCGGGAAGAGGGCCTGCTGCACAAGACCCGTCGCAAGGAAAAACGCCTTGGCCGTGAACACCGCAAGGCCTCCGCGGCCAGCGTGGCTTGCTTGGCCAGTTTGGCCAGCATGCATAGCGTCCGCGCTTGCCTCCCCGGCATTCGCATTGCCGAAGGCGTCGTTGACGGCTTCAGTAGTCATGGCTGCCTGGGCCAAGCGAGTTTTGGCGCAAGGGAAATCGCGGCAGTCATTGCATGCGCTCCGTAGCAGGCCCACGTCGCAGCGGCGAGAGTGGAAAGCCTTGCGCCGTTTTCTTCGCCGCGTCGAATTGTGAGTGTGCTGTCGGGGCGGTCTCGTCATGCCCGGATCGCCGAGGCTTGCCAACCGCGATGCGCCCCTTCAAGCAAGTTTGTCGTTCTTGCACGCCGTGGCCGAGCCCTTGCACAGCGTGGTGTGCGCGGCCGTTTCAATGACCGCGGAAGGGCAATTCGTCTCTGTCATGTTCCGTTCTAAAGCCGAATCCCGCTGGGTGCGGTTTTGGTCACGGCGGCAATGGGCGCATCGACCGCGCATGCTGCCGATCGTTACATTGCAACGATTGAAAATTGCATCATCTGCGAAGACGCCCGACCTGGCAACGACGCCGGCGCAATCGCATTGCCAATCTCATTGCTTAGGTTGCCACATTCATAACTCAATAGACAAGTGCGGCCCATCGTTGTCGCAGAAGGAATCAAAATCATGCATTCGTCATTTCGAATTCGAACACTCCTCTCTCGAAGTTCGCTTGCGACCATTCTGGTCGCAAGCGGTGTCATTGCCGCGTGCTCGTCGTCGCCGTCTGCATCGAATGATGAAAAGACGGCAACAACGTCCGCTGCGATCACCATCACGGGGTTGTTTCCGACTGGCGTGAATGATCTGGGCGTGCCTCTTGCGAACGGAGCCGTCGATCCTCACTACACACTGTCAAGCCCCGATCCTACGTGCGCCGGCCCAAACGCGGTTGTCGTCAATTTGAGCACGGTCTCGGTCGCCTGGGTCGCAAACACGGCCTCGTCGAAGTGGATCAGTTGCAGGACCAACGGCACCGGCCTGGACAACACGAACTATACGTACACGACGTCGTTCACACTGCCTGTCGGCGTGCCGCCGTCCACCGTGACTTTGAGTGGTCGCTGGGCGTGCGACGATTACTGTTCCATCGTCGTGAACGGCCAGAACACGGGGGTTGTGAGCCAGAATCCAAACTTCAGGGCTTCAAACCCTACAGCCCCTTCCAACTTCGTGGTTCCCGCGGGCACGGCGTTTTTCCAAGCGGGAATCAACACAATCCAATTTGTCGTTAGTAATCTACCTGGCGATCAAGGGCTCCAAATTGTGTCGATCAATGCAACCGCGGGCTGCGCGGTCGACAGCGATTGCGGCACGGGCACCTTCTGCAACACTCAATCGCAGGTGTGCGTGGCACAACTCGACAACGGTGTACCTATCCCCATCATCCCAGGGCATGACCCTGAGCTCGATGGGACGTGCACGCCCGAAGCGGGGGAGGTGGTCTGTACGAGCGGCGTTTGCGACACTGCCGACGACTTGTGCGGATACGATATTGGCCACGCGTGCACTGCAAATCCGGAATGCCGCTCCAACGAGTGTGATGCAAATACAAATGTATGTGTTCCTGCCTGCGCGCTCGACAGCGATTGCGAAGCAGGCAACTTCTGCAATACCGACTTGCAGCAGTGCACACCACAACTTGGCAACGGTGCGGCGATCCCCACCATTCCTGGGCATGATCCCCCTCTCGATGGGACGTGCACGCCCGAAGCAGGAGAGGTGGTCTGTACGAGCGGCGTTTGCGACACTGCCGACGACTTGTGCGGATACGATGTTGGTCACGCATGCACAGCAGATCCGGAATGTCGCTCCCATGAGTGCGATCCAAACACGCATGTGTGCGTCGGCTGCGCCGTCGATAGCGACTGCGAAGCTGGCAATTTCTGCGATACCTCGTTGTTTATGTGCACACCTCAACTCAGTAACGGGAAGCCAATTCCCACCATCCCGGGACATACGCCTCCTCTCGATGGGACATGCACACCCGAAGCAGGGGCGGTGGTTTGTATAAGCAGCGTCTGCGACACGAGCGATGACCTCTGCGGGTTCGCCTTCGGCCATCCATGCACCGCAAGTCCGGAATGCCGCTCCAACAACTGCAACATGGACACGGGACTGTGTGACCTGCCATGCTGCGGCAACACCTACGGGGGTGGCGACTGCGTCATCTGCGAAGACGCTGGACCGGGCAACGACGCCGGCGCAGATGCAAGCGGCGACGCGTCCGATGCTTCGAGCGACGCCGCGACCGTGAACACTCCGACCGAAGGCACGCCGCAAGAACCTGGCAACGCGGGTAACGGCAGTCCGGCACAACCCAGTGGCAACGGCAATTCATCGAGCGGTGGTGGCTGCCAGATGGGTGGCGGAGCTGCGAATGCGGACCTTGCCACGCTTGCAGGCATGCTTGCCATGACGGTCGGTGCATTGCGCCGTCGCCGAACGGCACGCAGCTGACAAATCGCTGAGAAGATTGCGGGGCGGTGGCGCGCGCATGAGCGATGGCGCCGCCGCCCCGTTTGCATTCTTATGCTGGCTTTCTAGCAAGCCGCCGCTTGATGGAAACAAGAGCGTACGTAACAAGACCACCAGCAACTGCCAAACCAGCGGCCAAAAGAAGAGTCCCGACAAGGATCTCAACAACCACACTGCGAATCGCAATATTCTTCGCTTCGTCTGGGGTGAGCGCGAGCCATGTACCATGCAACACGCGCGAGCCCATTTCGAGCTCGGCGAATGTGACGAACGGCGCGACGAGCGGCAAGGACACATTCGCCGCGAGATAGGCAACGCGAGCATCGAGACGAAGCGGCACGCACACCGCAACGACAAGCAGCCAGTGCAGACCCCACAGCGGCGTGACACCAATCGCCAACCCAATAGCAACGCTGAGAGCTGCACGCCTGGGCGTAAGCGCTCCACCTTTGAGCCTGCGCCACGCCGCGCGTGCTACGCGACGAAGCTCCTCGCGCCGCGACGGCAAACCTGCTGCGCGCTCCGATCTCGTGTCGCTCGCGACGGTTTGCAGCCGCGTCCTAAATTTTTTCACTTCGATTTCGCTCGAGCCCCCGCAGGTACATCTTTGCCTGGGAGTTGTCGGGCTCGACTTCGATGACTTTCTTCCACTGCTCTTCCGCAGCGGCCGCGTCTCCGAGAGCAAGCAACGTCAACCCAAGCTTCAGGCGCGCCGGAACATATGCCGACTTCGCCTCGAGCGCCGCTTCGTAATGCGCACGCGCATTGGGCAAATCATTGACTTCGCGTAGCAACGTGCCCACCGCGACGTGCAAATCGGCAAACTGCGGGCAAAGTTCGGTTGCTTTTTCGTACTCGGCGATGGCTTCGCGTGTGAGCCCCACATCGTGGTACGCGCGCCCAAGACTGGCGTGCATGTTGGCGATCTTGCCGCGCGCAAAGGGATCGATGCCACGCGGCGCATCGGTGTGATGCTTGGTGACGAGGAAGCTGACTCGATGATAAACGGCACGCGCTTTGTCGTACTTGCCGCTATCGTTGCACGTGACCGCGAGGTTTAGCGCGGCCTCGGTGTAAGCTGGGTTGATTTCGAGCGCGCGCTCGAAGTGGCGCTCAGCGACCGAAAAGTTTCCACGCGCATGCGCAATGATGCCAAGCATGTCATGCACGTCCGCGCAGTGCTCTTCTTCTTCGAGGACCGTGCGGAGTATCGGCTCGGCCCTGTCGAACTCGCGCCTTACATAATGCTCGCGACCGAGGACGAGGAGATGTTTCACGCGCTCGTTCATCGTCGCGTCCTTTCCGCGCCGCCAAGCCAAGCCAAGCCAACAACCTTTATCATCGGAGCATACTTTACCGGCGATCGGTCTCCTCGGGGAGAGACTTTGAAGCAACCACAAGGACGAGACCGCTTTCAAGTTGTCGCGAGGTTGAGGCGGCGGCGAGGAGCGGACCGGAACAGCCTCCTTGCGCTTTGAGGACCGCACCGGAGCCGCCAACGAAGAGATCGCGGCAAATCGAAAGCGGTCATGCGCAGGTGGTCACATATTAGAGGAGCACTCGTTACCTTGTCGCAGCGCTCCGTCGAGGCTATGTCCGAAACACCGTGAGCGACGAGATCGACCCAACGCCGCCCCCCGTCGGATCGACGCCGAACCATCGCCTCGATCGAGGCCAGCGCATCGCAATCGGAATCATGGGTGGCCTGGTCGCGCTCGGCGGGCTCGCCGTCATTCTTTCTCCACGTCATCCAAGCCCTCCAACCACCGACCGAGCTGCTACTGCAACGAACGTGGTGTTGACTGCATCATCCGCCACGCCGGAGCCGAAAGAGGCGGAAAGTGCCGTTCTGCCCACTGTCGTCATTCCCGTTGCTCCCGCTCCTCCCGACGGCGCCGCTGCTCCTGTCACCGCTGCCACCGCAACCGCTACCGAAAGCGCGGAACCGCGCTTGCCCAAAGCCTGGCGCGTCGCAAGCATGAAGGGCGAAGCTGGCATTGATATCATCGAGGGCACATTAGGCAACCGCACATTGTCGGCAGCCCTCACGCAAGTAGGGATCTCAAAGGCGGAAATCAAACGAATTTTGCACGCATTCAAAGGGGTTCACCGCATCGAGCGCATCGAACACGTCGAGCACACCAAGCGCCCTAAGCGAGATGCATCGCCAAAACCAATCGCTCCGCCGAAGCAAGATCACGCACCGAAAGAATCCTTCGCTCTTGCACGCGACAGGTCAAATGGCACCGTCGTTGCGTTCGAGTTCATCGCCTCGCCCACCGACATTTGGCAGGCGAAAGCCCCAGAGACTGCCAAAACGGGCAAGTACCTTGTCGCAAGCAAGCTCGATTTGCATGTCGAGCACCGAAAAATCAGTTCGGTGCTAACCCTCAGCGCCGATCTTGGCAAGGCCGTTACTGCAGCGGGCTTGCACCAAGGGTCCATCGAGGCCATCGACGATGCACTGGAAGGCTTCGTCGATCCAACCGCGCTCAAGCCGGGCGTCCGCATTCGCGTGGCCGGCGCGGAAGATTGGGTCGATGGCACATTTGCGCGCTACCGCGTTGACGCGCTCGAGTTTGTGCCAAGGTCGGGCACACCGCTTCGCATTTACGGCTACGAGAATGAGCGAAGCCAATCCCATCGTTCTCACTTAGCCTTCTACGATGCCAGAGGCCACGAGCCTTACCGCGGCACGTTCCGCTCCCCGCTTCCCTTTACCCGCATCACTTCGCGCTACAACCCAAAGCGCATGCATCCTGTTTTGCACACGATTTTGCCGCACAACGGCGTCGACTTTCGCGCGCCAACGGGCACCCCCGTGTACGCGGCCGGCGCCGGTACCGTGGCAAGCGTGGGCGACGGCGGTCGATGTGGAAACATGATTCAAATCGATCACGCAAATGGCATGACAACCGGCTACTGCCACTTGTCACGCTTCGCAGCCGGCCTTCGTGCCGGCCAGCACGTCGAGTCGCGACAGCTCATTGGTTACGTCGGTAAAACGGGCAGTGCAACAGGCCCGCACCTTCATTTTTCGGTAAAGCGAGGCGGCGTGTTCATCGATCCTCTTGCGCTCAAAATGGACGGCGTGCGCGTGCTGCCACCGCGTGATCGCGACGCGTTTGCCATCGCGCGCGCCGATCTCGACAAAGCCCTCGACGCCATCGCATTACCCAACGCTGCGCCCGACCTACCGGATGACGACCATGATGATCACGACGACCATGATGATCACGACGAGCTCGCCGGCGAAGAGTAGACCGCAAAGCCAAAAAAGCTGCCAAAAGCGCGTCCCCAAAAAAAGTGAAGGCAAAGTCCCCGTGGACGCAACTTCAAGGCAAACCGGTCGACTTAACCCGCCATGGGTAACAACAGCATTCAAACCTCATGGCCACGACAAACCCCTAACCTCAACAACTCAACCGATCCCTCACCACAAGCTGCGAACACGTCTGCGGCCGCCGCGGGAGCGTCTCAGCCACCGCCACAGCTTCCTTCTTCCTCTTCCGATGCGAAGATGGAAAACTACTATGCCCAGTTGAAAGACTGGGGGCCGCCGGTCTCTTTCGCAGACACCAAACCCCTGGTAGCGACGGAGGACGTCAAACGCGCCGCCTCGGCAAAACGTACGGCCAACGCACAAGCGAAGCTCGACGCTGTGCAAAAAAGATTTTCAGGACCTTACCAAGTCGAAATCAACGGCAAACGCGTCCCGGTACAAGCCAGCCCGCAGTTCAGAATAAATGGGCCGACCGACAAAACCACTACGGACGAGCTCGTGAAGATCTGCACAAAAGCCGGGATTCCCAAAAGCACTATAAACCATGCATGCATCGGGCGCCCTACACCCCAAGAGCTCGTGAAGGTTACCCAGGCTCTTATCGACGCCGGAAAGCTGCCACCCGAGTCTTTGTCTGGCGACACCATAGATAAGCGCATTCGTCAAATGCAGTACCAATGGGGCATTGGTGTCGACTGCGCCGGATACGTCAGGGAAGCTGCCGTTGCCGTGCACGGTAAAGGCGCGCAATCTCTGGTCAACGGCGCGAATCGTTACGGCGCCATTCACCGCTTATTACAAACCCCCGCGTTTAAAAAAGTCGCGTTTAAAAAAGACGACGATCCTAAAGTTCACAACATTCGTGATATTCGCGCAGGTGATATCATCCATCTCGACTCTCCGGGTAGAGATGTCGGTCATAACGTCATCGTCCACAGCCACGAAATCGCTACCGATGCAACGCGCAAGGAGCTTTCCGCACGCAACGTAAGCCCCCATGATGAGTTCCAAAGCTTCCTCAACCGCAAGGGGCCCATTCATGTGCTGAACGTCGATTCGTCGTGGGGCGTGGACAAAGGCGGAGTGGACCACGCCGGTTGTCGGTGCGACACGTGGTTCTACGATGAGAGCTCGGGGGAGTGGGGAAGTATCATCCCGAGCTCTTCTTCGGACACACCGACATTCTCTCAAAGCAAATATGGTCCATATGAGCACGTCTTCAAGGATGTGTTTCGCCCAGCGAGCGCAAAATGAAAAATTATTTCGTTATCATTTATCTCGTTACCACAGCAATCACGCTCGCTGCATGCTCGCATCGTGCCGAATCGACCTCCACGATCGCAAAGTCACCTCCGCTTCCCGCCGCTGCTGCGCCCATATCACCATCGCCTTTGGCCGAGCCGCTGGCGGCCGTGAGCACTCAGGCACAACAAGCCATCGAAATGCCACCTTTCCACGCGCCGCCCGGCACTTCGCTCGTCACTTCGAACTTATGCATCTCTCACGTCAACGCCGCGCCTGGAAAATCAGCATCTCCGTTGCTTCCGGCAGGCTCGGTCTACATCGGGTGCGCCACAACCCGTCTGTCGAACGACCGCCAAGAGAAGCACATACCCACAATCATCGAATGGGATGTCGCGGGAGGTCGCGTTTTGCGATCCATAGACCTGCCTGTGGCAACGCACTACGAGCTGAGCATCGCAACGTTTCACGATAACGTGTATGTTGCATTAATGATGGAGGCGAGGGATGAAACGCTGTTATTCGCACTTGATGCCAATCTGCGGCCTCGCGAAGCGCGCTCGATCGGCATCAGCAGCCGCGGGATCTCGCTCAAGGTAAGCGAGAAATATCTCGCTGTCTCCTTCAGGCCCGTTATTGATGATACCCGGCGAAACCCGCTCAAAGTCGAGCTTTTCGACGCGAACCATCTCGCCCCCATAGCGACAACGTCCGTTGGCACGGCCGAGTTGGCCGCGGACTCTGGGTACGCGCTCGAGTTCTTTGGCGATCGGCTTTATGTTGCTGGTGTTTCGGGTTTCACGACCGCCCGTGACAAATACATACCTGCTAATGAGCCATCCCTTGGCGTGTTTGCGATGAGCCTTCCTTCGCTCGAGATCGTTCGCACCCGAAAAAGCGCGCAAACGTCAGATTACTATACGACACTGCAATCTGCAGCAGGGCATATCATGCTCACAGGGGGGGGAGGCTATGAAGAGCTCACGGCAGATCTCAAGCCAATCCGCAATCATAAAGGGGGCTACGCCACGGCGTTCGATCCAAATACAGGCCGAGCCTTATCGTGCCGCGGCCGCAAAGTAATAGGTAGTGAATGCTGTTGCGGCGTAATCTGCTCTTGCCATGCCTTTTGGACTGGGCTCGAGGCAGCCATCGTGGCCGACATTAAGGGGCATATCGTCTTCGGCCGGTTGAAAGACTTGCCACGCGGCAAGCGGGATTAGCGCTACTGCCGGGAATTGCCCGGCAGTAGCGCTAAAATGCGTTAACCCCGTGGAGGCTCCTTGTCATTGCGCGCCGCCATCAACGTGGCGAGGCCTAACCCCTCTGGCGGAAGAAGCGTGACTTCCGCCGGCGACTGCAGAAGCTGCTGCGTTTCGAGCACGTCGAACGTGGCGTTCGCAACGCGTGGGTTCGAGAGCATTTCGCGAAGCGTGGCTCCGAGAAGTTGAGGCCGCAGCGTGGCGGCTTTGGCAAACTCGACGGCGGCCTCGCGTTCCGCGGCTCCGCGAATCAGGCTCACTTGATTGATGCCGTCTTGCCGAATCGCACTGGTGACTTGGCGAAGGCGATTCGTAACCTTTTCCTCGATTTGGGCAACCATCTGCGCGTCACGGAAATGCACTTTGCGAATGTAAACGCTTCCGAGTTTGTATCCCCATTCGTGGGCTTTTTGGGATACTTCGTTGCGTACGAGCAGGCTCATGGTATGGCGTGTTTCGAGCATGTCCTCGAGGCGCATGTTCGACAGCGCCCGCACCGTGGTCGAGCCCACGTTGGCGCGCAGCGATCCGCGTGGATCCGTGTTTCGGAAAAGATACGCGGCGGGATCGCTAATGAACATTTCGTACCAAATTCCAATTCCCATGGGCGCGCCTTCCTCCGAATTCACGGGTTGGCTGCGCAAGTATTCCTGATCGACACGCATATCGAGCACGTATCGCTTTCCAAAAAAGCGCACGAGCATGGCGCGAGGCCCCAATTCACCAAGAATGAAATGAAGTCCCGGCTCCGTGATGACACCCAACACTTGCCCAAAAAGAACATAAACATGGCATGTTCGTTCACGAATGACATCGTAAACACCGAACGCCCGGAGAATGGCAAAGAAGAGCGGCACACCGAAAACCAACGCGACGAATGTGACCGCAGCAACACTCAGCAAGATCATCGGACTCCTCCTGCCGGTCCTCGGCCGGTCGGTGACAATGGTGGCGGACCCCCAGGCTCCAACACGGGGGCTCGCGTCACGGCACTTGCTGCACCTGCTGACTGTAACCCAATCGAAGGCGGAAGGAACACGCGCTTGGCACGACCAAAAAGCCCGAGGCGAAGATTTCGCACATACGAATCGAGCGCCCCCGGGCCTGTGTCGAGCGTTGCGAGCTCACGCGAGAGCGCTCGCAATGGCTCGGTTTCCGCCTGCACGCGGAGGGTTTCGATTTCGACCGCACGACGAGACTGCACGATGCGCTGATCGGCGGCCGCTTGCGCGAGGCTGATTTCGGAAGAAACATGGTTGTAAGCCGTATTGATCGCCGCCAAGGCCGACTCCACTTCGTCGGGCGGATCGATTTCCGTAATGAGACACGCCTCGAGCGTAATGCCATAACGCGACGCACTCGATAGGCAATCAGCCTCCATGTGATCATTCAAATCGCGAAGGTTCTTGCGAAGATCGTTGATGGACACGCCCCGTTGCGCCGCAAGGCCATCGCCCGCTGCTGTGCCGGACACGCCGGCAGCAGGCGCAGCAAGCGCATTCGGAGCTTGCCCCGTGCCCGCGACGAGCGCGAGATGATCTTGCTTGCCGCGCGGCGCTTCGAAACTCGCAATCCGCTGACGAAGCACGGACACGAAATAGCCAAGCACGTGTGCGATTGGATTTTTTATGGCGAAAAGCACGGCATAAAGATTCTGCTCCGAAACACGAAAACGAATTTGCCCGCTGATTTTCGTGTTGAGATGATCTTTGGTGACCGCCTCGAGACGACGCCCCCCTTCGTTTGCCTCGGGCGACACGGGATCGTAGGCAAGGTTTGTTGTGACCGTTGCGATGTTGATCTTGTGAATCTCTTCCCACGGCCACTTGAAGTACGGCCCACCGGGTGGAATCACGACCACTTGCGGATACGCGTAGCGTTCGCGCTCGTCGGGACGAAGCGTTTGCGCAATGGGCAACGCAAGCGTGGTTTCACCCGAGCGCATGCGCTCGGCACGACCAAAGATCGTTTTTACAGCACGCTCGTTTGGCCCAACGGTGAAGACGCCACGCACAACGACGCGCATCACCATGTACGCAAGAACGCCAAGAACGAATCCAACAAAAGCCTCTGCGTACGTTGCCGTGCCAATGGACGAAACCACGTCGACCGGAGAGGGATCCTGCCATCGCATAACGTCAAATTTTATCACACCGCAGCATGCCTGCTATCACCAGAGCTGCCGATCTTGCTGATCTCACTTGCGTGCCTCAAGCTCCGCGAGCGCTACATGAAGACGCGCGCGGCACTCGTCGAGCGCGCGTTCGAGCGCCACGACCCGCGCAGTTTGCACATGCTCGTCCACCCCAATCGATCGCTCATTGGGCCACGCCTGCAAAGCTCGATAAGCCCCGCCACCTTGTGCTGCGATGGCTTCGTCGGATATCCTGGTAACATGCGCAACACGCGCAAGAAACTCGAGCGAGAGAATGGCAAGCTCGTGAGCATCGACCACGCTTGGCGATGGGCTCGCAAGGCACCTTTCGGCGCGCAAGCGAAGGTCTTCCGCTAAGGCTTCTGTAACGCGCATCAACGAGTTTGTAGCATTTTATTAGCTTTTCTTGCGCATACTCGTTGGATCGGAGGATAGGGTTCGCCCTCCGAATCACGCTGACGCGTGCTGTCACTATCAACAATGCACATAGCCCAAAGCTCCGCCGCACGGCGTCAAATGCATTGCATGCGAAAGGTTGCAGCTACCCGCGGCAATGGAAGGCCGAACGGTTATGTAAATCAAGGCCCAATATTAGGGAACGTTGGCTCAACTCGGGTTACACTGAATGGTGCCATGTCGCGTGTCGACAATCTAAACCGTATCCTGCGCCGCCTTCTTACAGGCTCGCCAGACGTCGAAGCAAGTGCGCTCATCTCCGAAGACGGCTTGATGATTGCCAGCGCACTGCCTGCCCAGGTTGACGATGCGCGCGTTGCAGGCATCACCGCAACGCTCGCAAGCCTTGGCATGCGCGCGACGAGCGAGCTCGAACGCGGCACCATGGGAGAATTGCTCGTTGGCGGAGATCGCGGCTACGCCGTGATGCTCGCTACGGGTTCGGGCACGCTGCTGCTTGCACTCACGAGCAAGCAAGCCAAGCTGGGCCTCCTGTTTCTCGACATGCGCCGCGCGGCCGACGAAATCAGGAAGGTGCTCTGATGGATCCGGCAACTGTCGCGATTTTTGAGCGGCTCAAGGTCTTTCTCGAATTTTCGCAAGCTGATGCCGACCGGCTCGTCGCGTTGCAGCCAGCCATGGCCAAGCATGGGCCAAGCATCACCACCGAATTTTACAAACGGCTCGGCGAGGTTCCGGAAACCGCAAAATTCATCAAAGGTCGTGTCGAGGAGTTGCGCGTCACGCACCTTGCATGGCTCCGTTCTCTGGTTGGCGGTGTGTACGACGAAAGCTACCTCGCCTCACGCTGGAAGATTGGCCTCACCCACGTGCGCATTGGGCTCGATCCATATTGGGTTGAAGCCGTCATGAGCTTCATCCGCACAGCAGGCGTTGAGGCCATCATCGCCGAGCTACGCGACAGCGCGACCGCCGGACGCCACGCCTCGAGCTTCCTCAAAGTGTGCGATCTCGATATGCTAATCATCAACCTTTCCTACGCGGAAGACCGGCTCGATCGCCTCGCTTCGTTCACTGGAATAAAACGCAGTCTCTTCGAGACCATCATCCGAATCCCGAAGAAGTAGTACAAAGATGAATCGCCCTATCGTACCTGACGAGACCCTATCGGCCAAAAGTGACGAAGAAACTGCGTCGCCTTTCGCAGTGGCCGACTACGTGCAGCTTGCAGGCATGTCGGGGCGCTCGATCGTTCTTGAAATTCGCGGGCTGGTGGCCGGGCGGGGGACGATCGTCATTCGCTCTGGAATGCTTTGGTCCGCGCGCGACGAGCGAGGCACGGGGTTTGACGCGTTTCGGCGCCTCACCTTCTTGAGTGACGCCGCCGTACACTGCAGCACACTCGATGAGGGCTACGTTGCCGAGCCATGCATGTTCAACGTGTCATGCGAAAAGGCGCTGCTCGACGCTGCACGCATCAACGACGAAATGCGGGAGGGACTCCGAACGGCTTCGTCCGACATCGACGGCGCATGGGACCACCTTGGCACGGTTCGGGCGCCAACCGAGTCCGCGGTGAAAGCAAAACTGTCGGCAGTGCCACCTCCGGCCGAATCGTCCGCAGGGCCCTTGTCGTCCTCGCCGTCGGCGTCGAGACGTGGCATGCCGCGCGAGACGCAAAAGCCGCAAGGCTTAATTCGCGAGACTCGCGAAACTCGCGAAACTCCACTGCCAAAAACATTCGAAGAGATCTACGACGAGGGCACACCACCCTCGACCGCATTCGACGATGCCGACACACCGCGCGTAAAAACGTTCGACGAGCTGTACGACGAAGGCGTCGAGGCGCTCTTGCACAAGCGTTTTGATGACGCCTACAAAGCATTCAGCGCGGCCAATCTCGTTCAGCCTGGCGATTCGCGTGTGCGCACGAATCTCGAGCGGCTGGCGCAAATGGGATACGCGTCGTGAACCTTGCTGGTCCCTCACTTGGAATCGCAGGACTCACTGCTGCGGCCGCATCGGTAATGTTCGCGCTGGACACGTTCAACCCCCAAGTTTTGCAGCTTCCCGTCCACGAGGAGCCCGCCATCGCCGAGCCCAAGGCAAGTGCTCCTGCACGACCAGACGCAGCCGACAAGAGCGAACCTGTTGAACCGGCCCCAAATACTGAACCGGCTACTGAACCGACCCTGCCGGCTAATTTTTCGTGCCCACCTGTCGAAGTCGTCTTCGGGCCATCTTCCACAGGCCTCGGCAACGCCGCTCAAGTCACGTTAGAACCCCTCGCACGTTGGATAGCAGCCCATGCAAGCGCCGAGGTCGTTGTTGAAGGGCATGCGGATCGTCGCGGCCCCGAAGACGCAAATCTTTGGGTGAGCCACGAGCGCGCACGCATTGTCGCCATGACACTTACAAAATACGGCGTCGCCGAAGAGCGCTTGGTGCACCGAGGCGTTGGCGCCAAGCCAACCGACGGCTCAGAAAGTAGCGATGCTCGACGGCGGCGAGTCGTCATTTCTGTAAAAGACTCCTCGGGCGAATGTCCCCCACTCGTGGTGGCTGCGGGAGGCACGCTTTGATCGCCACAACCATTGTTTTCGCTGTTATGGCAGCCGTGCTGCTTTTCCTGTCGGGATGGGTCATCGCGTCGAGCAAAGCCCAAAGTGCACGCCTGGCACTTGAAGCGCAAACCTCTCAAGCCGCGCTGCGCACGAACGCGCCGGAAGCCGAGCTCGAAAGCAGCAAGCAATTGCACACCATGCTTGCGCCAGTGGTCGAGCGCGAGAAGCTCACGCTCAATCTGCTCAATCTTGCGGATGATCCCACCCATCGCGACTTGCCCCAGCTTCTCGATGCCATTGCCGAAGCAGGTCACTTCTCAACGGTCATGCTGAGCGACGACGCTGGCTTGCCCGTTGCCACCAGTACCAACATCGCTGCATCGCCCGACAGCATCGAGCGTCTCGTTGCAGCTACATCGCTCATGCTCATCGTCGCCGACCGTGCCGACACGAACGGCGAGCCTCGTCCCTTGGGCTTCGTGGTGCACGACGAAAGCAACCGCATGGCGTGCTACCGCATCTTCGAAGTCGACGGCGCCCGTTTCATTCTCACGGTGACCGCGCGCGCTCGCCAGCTAGTTCCGAGCTCGCTCGATCCCATTGTCGGCCAGCTCGAGGCAACCCTTGCCCGTCCTATGGAAGATCGAGTTTCGTCCTTGCCGCCTGCCAAAAAGGAATGATTCTTAGCCCGCTTTCAATTCGTCGTCGGCGCGGGTGAGTGGAACCTTCGCGAGAAGAACGAACATCACCGGCACGAGGAAAAGCGACAGCGTCGTCGACGATGTCAAACCGCCAACGACCGAGAGCGCAAGCGGTTGATTCGCCTCGGAACCATGCTCGAGCCCCATGGCCGTTGGGATGAGGCCGATGATGGTTGCAAGGCTTGTCATCATGATGGGCACGAATCGCGAGCGAGCTGCCAGAAGGATGGCTTCCACTTTGTCCGTACCTTCGGAACCTTCGGAAATGCGACGGTTGGCGTCGTCGACGAGCAAGATCCCGTTGGACACGGCAATGCCGATGACCATGAGAATTCCCATCAGGGCAGTGATTGAGAATCCCTGACCGGCTGCCATCAACGCGAGCACGATACCAACGAGCGATACCGGAATCGTAAAAAGCATGACGAACGGCAGGCGCATCGACTTGAATTGCGATGCCATAATCATAAAAACAACCATCACGGCAAGACCGAGCGCAAGCCCAAGTCCCGAAAAGGTCGTTCGCATGAGCTCCACTTGACCAACAAAGTTGAATCGAATGCCGTGGGTGCGTGAGTCGTTCAAAACGGCGCGCTCGAGATCTTCCGAGATCGATCCAATGTCTCGACGCTCGGCCTGCATGAGCACGTGCGCGGCTCGCTGGAGCTGGTTTCTCTCGACCGCGATCGGTCCAACCGACCGCCGGATCTTTCCGTAGGCGCCAAGCAGCACGGCCTGGCCTTGCTCACTCACGCGCACCGGCAGCTGCGCAAGGTCGCGCGTATCGACAACACGCTTTGGATCGTACGAGGTGACAACGTAATACGATTGGCCGTTGTCCGAGTCGATCCACACGCTCGGCGTGTTGATGTTGCCAACCGTGGCTTCAAGCGTGGTTTGCGCGGCCTTGCGAAGCGACACGCCAACGAGGCCGGCCTTCGCGCGATCGGTTTCAACGCGAATTTCGGGATAGTCGACTTGCAGCGATACACGCACATCACGCACGCCAGGCACCGTGCGCGCGACTTCGGCGATGGCATTGGCTTGCGACGCCAGCTCTTCGAGCTTTTCGCCGCGCACCTCGATCACGATGGGCGCGATGTAGCCATTCGCGAAAACGCTTGCCACGAGCCCACCGGGGTATTGCAACGTTTCCACGCCAGGAAATTCGCGTGTGAGGATATCGCGTGCGCGAATGGCAATGTCGGACTGCGATAGAGATCGATTGTCGGGATCAGAAAACGCGAGACGCAAAAAACCGGTGTGTGGCCCAACGTTCGGACTCACGATGGCGCTGCGCGCATTTTGCGGCGTGCCAACGTTCGCGACAACCATTTCGACCGAACCTTTGGGCAGCTCGTTCGACAGCGCCTTGCCCATTGCGTGGATCTTGGCGGAGGCATCGGTGAGCGACACGCCCGGCGAGAAGCGCACGTAGATCTGATCCATCGACTCGTCGATTTCCGGAAAGAAGGTCGATGGCAGACGACTTGCCGCCCACCCGCTCGCGCCCACCAGAATGGCCGAGGCCGCCAAAACCGTGCGCCGATAGGGCAACAGATGTCGCAACGTTGCCGTGTAGCTGTCGGCCACGCGATCGATGAACGATTCGACTTTTTTGCCAATCCGGCCATGCTCGGCGTGCCCGAGAAAGTAGCGGCACGCCACGGGTGTCACCGCCATGCTCACGAAGTACGACGCAATCATGGCAACCGCGACGGTCAATGCGAGCGGCGCGAAGAGCTTCTTCGCCAGCCCTGCGAGCAAAAGCACGGGCAGGAGCACCGCCATGGTCGTCAGGGTGGAGGCGAGCACGGGCAGCGCCACGGCATTGGTTCCACGAAGGGCTGCTTCGCGTGTTGAAAGGCCCATGCGCTGGTGACGGTGGATGGATTCGAGAACCACGACGGCATCGTCGACGAGCCGCCCCATCGCGAGCGTCAAGCCGCCAAGGGTAAAAGCGTTTAGTGTTTGGCCTGATGCGTAAAGAACGATGAGCGTAATTGCAAAAGAAAGCGGAATGGCAAACGAGACAATCACCGTGCCTCGCACACTTTGCAAGAAAAGCAGAATCACGAGCCCGATCAGGCCCAAGGCCTGGACGATTTCGCGCTGCAACCCATGGTACGTCGTGCGCACGAACGTGGATTGATCGAAGTAGGGCTTGACCTCGAGGCCGGGCGGAAGATCTTTGAGCTCGGCGACGGCTTTCTTCACCGCATCGACGATTTGAATCGTGTTGCCGCCCGGAATGCGTAGCACGTTGAGGTACACGGCATCTTGACCGTTGACCGCCACCGACTGGGTGGGCGGCGTGCCGCTGTCTTCGACGCTGGCAACGTCTTTGATGAAAACGGGGCTGCGACCTTCCACTTTGATGGGAGCAGATCCTATCGTGGCCACGTTTTGGGCAATCGCGTTGGTGTAAACGTTCGCGTCAAATTTTTCGGAGATGAATTCGCCCGACGGCAAGAGCGCGTTCGACTCTGCCACGGCAGCGGCAACGTCGGCCGAGGTGACGTTTCGCGCCTGCGCCTTGACCGGATCGACCACCACGTTGATCTGCCGCTGACGCCCGCCGTCGGGCGCTGCGCTGGCCACGCCGGGGATCCCTTCGAGCAGCGGCTCGATGTTGTTGAACGCGTAGTCGTAAAGCTGCGGCCCCGTGTAGCCGGCGCCGCTCACGACCACCTGCACGACCGGTGCGTTCGATGGATCGTATTGGAGCACGAACGGAGGCAACACGCCGAGCGACTTTGGCACCGCGGCCATCGCAAACGCCGACTGCTGCTGCACGAGCGTTTGAGCCGCGTTCAAGTCGGTACCCCACTTGAGCCACACGAAAATGATCGACAGGTTGTTTCGCGACACGCTCTCGACGTGATCGACACCTGGCGTGGCACTCACATATTTCTCGAGGCGCCATGTCAAAGTTTTTTCGACGTCTTTCGGGCCAAGACCCGGCGCAAGCGTGCCGATCACGAGCACCGGAGGCGTAAGCTCGGGGAATGTGTCGACTGTCATGCGCGGCGTGACCACGACGGAAAAAACGACGAGCGCGATGCACGCCATCAACACGGCAATGGGGTTGCGAAGTGCCAGCCCCGTCATGGCTGCTTGCCCGGCAGAGCCGGCTCACCGCCAGCAAGTACCTTCGATGCAACGCGATCACCGTCGTTGAGCAATGCGCGGCCCTCGACAACGACCAGAGAGCCGCCGCGCAAACTTGGGTCAAGGAAAAGCCGACCACCAAAGTCGCCTTTGGCACTAACCACCTTGGAGCGCGCAACGTCGCCTTCGACGAGATACACCGTTGCGCGATCGCCACGCACCGTTGCCGCGGAAAGCGGAACTTCGGTGGCGGGTTCGGGTTCGCCCACATCGATGCGAACCTCACCGGTCGTGCCAACGGGGATCTCGCGCTTTGGATCGGGCACGTCGATTTCGAAGTGCACCGTGCGCGTTGCAAGATCGGCCGCAGGTGCGCGGCGCGCGATGGTTGCAGGAATGTCTCGGTTCGTTGCAAACAGGTGCAAGCTGACGCTGGTGCCAGGCTGGGCCACGTCGAAGTCGACCTCGGGTGCGTCGGCCGTCACGCGTACGATGCTGCGATCGACCACGTTGACGATCGCAACTCCCGGGCGCACGAACGCTCCTGGGTCGATCGATCGCTTCGAGATTTCGCCATCGAACGGGGCCCGCAGAACGCAGTCGCTTACTTCGAGCGCGCTCGACGCAAGCTTCGCCTGCGTGGCTTGCAGTTGGGCGAGTTCGGCGGCGCTCTCGGCGATTTTCTTTTCGGCCTCGTTGGGAGACACGAACCCGCCATCGAGCAAGCCCTCGGTGCGCGCAGCTTCGTGAGAGATCGCACGCTGCCTGGCGTCGCTGGCACGCGCCTGGCTTTGCGCGGCTCGTTGTGCTGCGTTCGCGTTGCGGCAATCGAGCGTTGCGAGCACTTCACCGCGAGAAACCTTTGCACCGGGTCGCACGAGCACGGTGTCGACGTACGCGGAGACGAACTGCGGCCCAACGCTCGCCTGAACCCATGGCTCGAGCGTTCCTACGTACGTTCGCGACGGACGGTACGATGTGCTTTTGGCAGCAACGACCGTGACCGGCTTGGGCGCCCCTGCGAGCGCCACCTTGTTCGTTCGGGCGTGGGCTCGCCACATCATCAGGCCGCCTGTCGACAGAACCAGGGCAACGCCCGCACCGATGACGAACGGGATGATGCCAAGCCGGCGAACGACTTCGGCTAACTTCACTCTCACAATCCTTCCGCGATGGCACGACCAAAGGCCGCGCGTGCCTTCGCGAGCTCGAAGGTGCCAATGGCCAGATCAATCTCCGCGCTCGCTCGCAGCGCTTCGGCATCGGCGAGCTCGACGCTCGTACCAAGTCCAGCCCGAAAGCGGGCATCCGCTTGCGTGTAGTTTGCCATTGCCGCATCGAGCGCGTGCACGAGGCTTGGCAATGCCGCGCGTATGACTTCCACGGCCACGTAGGCCTGCTCAATCCTTGCCACGAGCAGCTGCCGGGCAATGTCAATCTCGTCTTTTCGCACGTCTTCGAGCGCGCGCGATGCCTTCTGGCGCGCGATCGTCGTGCCATCGAAAATTGGCCACGACAAAACGAGCCCGACGTCCCAATTCGGCACCGTGGGCAGCCACCCCGCGTAGTCGGCGCGATCGCCGCTCGACGGAGACGCGCCGCCCGCGCGTGCGGAAATCGTCGCGGTGGCCGACAGATTGGGCCGCAATTCGGCGCCAATGGCGCGCGATCGTTCTTCCTGCGCTTTGAGTTGCGCGAGCGCCATGCGCAAATGCGGATCGCGCTCGCTCGCTCGACGGATCGCCGTTGCCAGGGCGGGCATGTCCGCCGGGCTCTTGACCGAATCGGCGGCGTCGACCGCTGGGTCGTTCGACCCAATCGCTGTTGCAAGCACGTTTTGCGCAATCGAAACGCCTCCTCGTGCACGCGTACGCCCCGTGTCGAACCTTTGCAGATCGGCCTCGGCGCGAGTGAGCTCGATGGGCGGACGCAGCCCGGACTTGACGCCAGCCTGGGCAAGATCGCGATGAGCGCGCGCTCGCTCGAAAGCGCCCTCGGCCGCAGCAAGCACGCCCTTGGCCGCTTGAACCGCGAAGAAAGATTCTTCCACGTTGAACTCGATGTCGAGCCGCTCGGCATCGGCGTCGTGCTTGCGAACTTCGACGAGCGCATCGGCGGCAGCCGTTTGGGCCGCGATGCGCCCGAAGTCGAAGACTTCTTGTGTGACGCCGAGTCCTGCGAAGGTCGATGCATACGGCGTAAGGGTTGCACTGCCAGCCGAGACGGCGCGCGTGCCACCAATGCGCGGAATGTCGATGGCCGAGAATGCGGCGTAACCTGCCGTTGTGTTGTTTGCGGTTGCCCCAAAGATTTGCGCGGTGACACCCACGGTGGGAAGCCACGGCCCGCTAGCCACATCTGCCTGCACGCGCTCGGCCGACACGCGGGCCAGCGCTGCACGGATGCGAGGCTGGTGCTCATGCGCGTACGCAAGCGCTTCGGGAAGTGTCATCGCGCGAGGCGCGCCAATCGCTCCAACGGGCCGCGCTGCGTCGGGGGCTGGTTCGGCGAGTGCGGAGCGCGCGCTGGCGTTCGTGCAAACGAGCGCAATCGCGAACACGAAGACAAAACGACGAGAAACAAAAGCATACGCAGTCATCCGCAAAGCCGCCGCGACGATGGCATTCATACCACCCATCGCCCTATAAGAGCGCCTTCACTCGCCTCCTCCACGTCTCGTGCGGCTGCACGTCATGAAAGATACGTTTTCCCGCTATCAGATCTTTGTTGTCGCTCTTCTCGCGTTCCTTCAGTTCACGGTGGTTCTCGACTTCATGATTCTTTCGCCCCTCGGGGTGATGCTGCACGGCGCGCTTCACATTACGCCCAAGCAGTTTGGGCTCGTCGTGTCTGCTTATGCGTTCAGCGCGGCCGCATCGGGCTTCGTCGCCGCAGGCTTTGCCGATCGCTTCGATCGGCGAAAATTCTTGCTCTTTTTCTATGGCGGGTTCGTTGTCGGCACGCTCCTCTGCGCGACGGCCGATACGTACGAGGCTTTGCTCGGCGCGCGCATCATCACGGGCCTTTTTGGCGGTGTCATCGGATCGATCAGTTTGGCCATCGTTGCCGATCTGTTCCCCATGTCGATGCGCGGCCGCGTCATGGGCCTGGTGCAAACAGCCTTTTCGGCAAGCCAAGTTCTCGGCATTCCCTTTGGCCTGGTGCTGGCAACCCACTTTGGCTGGCATACGCCTTTTCTCATGATTGCCTTTGCCGCGCTGCTCGTGGGCGTCACGATTTTCACGCGATTGCGCCCCATCCGCAGCCACCTCGATGGACAGAGAGCGACGTCGAATGTCTTCGAGCATCTCACAAAGGCCTTCATGCATCTCGCAAAAACCGCAACATACCCGCGCTACATCGCGGGCTTTGCCGCAACGATGCTCTTGACGACAGGCGGTTTCATGCTGGCGCCGTTTGGAAGCAACTATCTCGTGTACAATCTCCATGTCCCGATCGAAAAGGTACCCATCGTGTTCGCAGCATCGGGTGCCGCGACCATGATTTCAGGGCCGCTCTTCGGCCAATTCGCCGATGCGTTCGGTAAGTACCTCACCTTTGCCGCTGGAAGCGTGCTCACCGCGTCCGTCGTTCTTTATTACACGTCGCTGACCTCGGCCCCGTTCGGCTTCATCGTCATGCTCAACATCGCGTTATTTGTCGGGATCTCGGCTCGCATGGGATCGTCGTTCGCGATGATCTCGGGCCTGCCGAACTTGCGTGACCGAGGCGCGTACATGTCCATCAGTGCGTCGATTCAGCAGCTGTCCGGCGGCACTGCGGCGGCGTGTGCAGGGCTCATCGTCCACCAAAAAACGCCCGCTTCGGCGCTCGAAAACTACCCACGCCTTGGCTGGGTGGTCGCAACAACGGTAGCGATCACCCTGGTGCTCATGTTCAACGTGCATCGCCTCGTCACCAAGCAACGTGCTCAAGCAATCTCACCGAAGGTATGATGCCTGCAGCGAGGGCGACAGGTGCGTGAGGACATGAGGGCGCGCGCTGGTGGTTCGATCGCTAGGGCCACCGCGATCGGCAGAGAGCGAGGGAATGATCGTATCGACATCGCCCTCGAGCCAGCGAAGGTAGGTTGCGGCGCGACGAGCCGAGTCGTAGGCCTTCGCGAGCGCGGTGAAGGCGCGTCGGCGATCGTCGGCGACAATGGAGATCTTGCTGCGCTGCTGGTTTCGCGCGTCAACGGCGCTCGTGAGAGCTTCGCAAAGCTTTTCAGCGGCATCGAGCTCGGAGGTCGTTGCCGCGGTTTTGTGCTCGATGTCGACCCACGACTCGCGAAGCATGCGAGCCAGCACGCCGACATCGGAAGCCACGTTGAGGTAGCCAACGGTGCCCTTCAGATCGCAGAGCCGAGCGCCATCGACCAACCCCCGCTTCGCGAGGGCGGCTACGTCGGACAGGAGAAGCTCGCGAATCTTTATCGCACGTTCGTAGAGCTCGGACAGGTGCTCGGGCGGCAGCGAGACAGCAAGGTACACGGAGTGTGTGTAGGCGAGCGCGCGAGCAAGCCCCTCGATCTTGTCGAACGCTACGAGGTCGAATGTTGGTAGATGTTGGGCGATGCTACGGCGTAGCGCAGCCAACTTTGGCACTACCCCGAGCGCCGTGTTGACTGCATGCTTGATGTCGAGGTTCTGCGTCGGAAGTTCGTCGGGCGAAAGGACCGCACGATCGCCCGCGGTTGCGTCGTACGCCGCACGAAAAAGTTGGTCGCATTCAAGTGGCGCGGCGGACGCGAATGGCTTGGGTTTATTCATCATAAGCCCATCCCCAGTTTGATGTTGCTTGGTAAGTTGGCGTATAGATCATTGGTTGTTTAACCTTTCGACCTCAGGGCGCCAAAGTTGCGCGAATTCTTACAAGGTGCGCCGCGGGGGCACGCAGTCAAGCCGGACCAGTCGTGTCAAGCTGGTGCGGGGGCCCCCCAGCCAATAGATATTCCATCAGCTCTCGTACCGAGCGAGACTCCGTGCCAAACGGCAATTTGCCTTTGCCGCGAAAGAAAAGACCTCGAGAAACGTCACCTTTGACTGCATAAGCGAGCTGGCTGTCGATGCAGAATTGACCATACTTGGCAACCTTGTCACGCAAACCGCACTGAACCAGGCAATCCCAATTCAACGTGCAGCGTCGGCAAATGCCTTCACGCTCGACCGCAGCCAGAAGATGATTTTCACGTTTGAGATAATTGGCTAGCCAACGCGTGCGAACGGCACGCGCGGGCAAGCCGGCTACGCTTATGAATTCGACAATGTCGTTGTCGCCGGCTTCCATGAGAATGCGTTTGAATTCGGGCGAAGCATCCCCTTCTTTCGTGACCGCAAAGGGGGTGCCGACCTGAACTGCCGAAGCGCCCCAATCCATCACTTCCCGAATCTTGGCCTGACTGTTGATTCCGCCGGCAGGAATCAATGGTATCTTCTCACGTTCAATACCGAGTTTCTTGAGCACCTCGAGAGACTCCGGAATCACCCTCTGGAAATCGAACTTCGGGTCCGAGGTGTCCGCCACGCTGGCAGCGCCCAAATGGCCGCCGGCCCAGCCCGGATGCTCGAGCACAATGGCGTCGGGCAGACGCTTCTTTTTCATCCAGCGCCTGAGAACGACGGCTACGCCGCGAGCTTCCGACAAGATCGGAATGAGGGCGACATCGGGATATTCTGCAGTGAGATCAGGCAAATCGAGAGGCAAACCGGCACCCATGACAATGGCGTCGGCCCCACTTTTGCAGGATTGCTTCACGTAGTCGGCGTACTGGCTCACCGCGCGCATGACATTGACCGCAATGGCACCCACGCCCTTGGCAAGCCGGCGAGCCGCGGTGATTTCGCGGTCGAGCGCCACAACGTTGGCCTTTTCGATTGCGCCGCGATCACGGCTTTTCGCGGAAACATCTTCGAGATCGGGGTGCAGGCGGCGCAGATCGATGCTCGCAATCGTGCCGACCCCTCCCAACGAGGCCACCGTGCCGGCAAGCTTGTGTGCAGAAATCCCCACCCCCATACCGCCTTGCACGAGGGGAAGGAGCTCTTTGCCACGTAGGCGCAAGGGTGAAAACGGGTGTTTTATCATACGATTTTTGGCTCCATGACAGTCTCGAGGCTCTCGAGGCAAGCGCTCGAAGGATCGCAAACTTGGAAGATTTATGCGTGTCACTATTAGGCAATATTTTCGGTAGAATTCCGTCGCCTGCCGGTATGAGGTAACGTCTCGCGACAACCATGACCACGAATACCCCGAACCTCTTCTCCCCTTACACCCTCGGTCGCCTATCGCTTGCCAACCGCATCGTGATGTCGCCGATGACGCGCTCACGTGCGATCGGCAACGTAGCGAACGAACTGATGGCCCGCTATTATGCGCAGCGCGCCGAGGCCGGTCTCCTCATTGCCGAAGGCACATCCCCTTCGCCCAATGGCCTTGGCTATGCGCGTATTCCTGGCCTTTTCAACGCAAGCCACGTTGCAGGCTGGAAAAAGACAACCGACGCAGTCCATGCCGCAGGCTCACGCATCTTCGTCCAGCTTATGCACACGGGCCGCGTCACCCACCCAGACAATCTGCCGAGCGGCGGACGTGTGGTTGGCCCGTCGGCGGTCGCGTGGGACGGCAAAATGTGGGTCGATGGCAAAGGCGAATTGCCTATCCCGACGGCGCACGCCATGACGCCTGCGGAGATTGAGCACACGATCGACGAGTTTGCGCGCTCCGCGGAGCTTGCGGTGGACGCCGGCTTTGACGGTGTCGAGCTGCATGGTGCAAACGGCTACCTCATCGAGCAGTTTCTCAACACCGGCGCGAACCAGCGTACCGACGAGTGGGGCGGTAGTGTCGACAACCGCGTGCGTTTCGCGTTGGAGGTGTCGAAACGTTCGGCAGCGCGCATTGGCGGTGACCGCATGGGAATGCGCGTATCGCCGTACAGCCATGCCGGCGGCCTGCGCTCCGACGACGATCAAGTCGAAGTGCTGCACGAAACGCTCGCCCGCGAACTCAAAAAGCTAGGCTTCCTCTACATGCACGTGGTCGATCACTCTTCGTTGGGCATGCCGCCGGTGCCCGTAAGCATGAAAGAGAAGATCCACAAGGCGTTTGGCGGCACGCTGATCCTCGCAGGCGGCTACGATCTTGCGCGCGCCAACGCCGATCTCGCGGCAGGTCTTGGCGATCTCATCGGATTTGCGCGGCCGTTCATCGCGAACCCGCGTCTACCTTCCAAGCTACGCGATGGGGTGCAGCTCACCGCGCCCGACTTCGCAACGTTCTACACCCCGGGTGAAAAGGGCTATACGGACTACCCGCTGGAGCCTTAATCAGCGAACGATAGATTAAACCGATCGAGGTTCATCACCTTGGTCCAAGCTGCAACGAAGTCGCTGACGAATTTGTCCTGCGCGTCCGCGCTTGCGTACACTTCAGCCAACGCCCGCAGCTGCGAGTTCGAGCCAAAAATCAAGTCGACGCGAGTGGCGGTCCACTTGACCGCCCCCGTTGCGCGCTCGTGCCCTTCGTACAAATCTTTGGCGTCCGATATCGGCTTCCACACCGTGCCCATATCGAGCAGATTCACGAAGAAATCATTGGTCAGCGCCTCGGTCTGCTTAGTGAAAGCGCCATGCTTGGACTGCCCGACATTCGCATTCATAACGCGCATGCCGCCCACGAGAACCGTCATTTCTGGTGCGGTTAGCGTCAGCAATTGAGCCCGATCGACGAGAAGTTCTTCCACCGACGCAGACGACTGCGCTTTCTGGGACTTGCGGAAGTTGCGGAAGCCATCGGCCATGGGTTCGAGCACGGCAAACGAGGCTATATCGGTTTGCTCTTGCGAGGCATCCATGCGACCAGGCGTGAAAGGAACCGTGATTGTGCAATGTGCATTTTGGGCGGCCTGCTCGACACCGGCACAACCAGCCAGAACGATGAGATCGGCGAGTGAAATCCTTTTTCCACCTGATTGAGCTCGGTTGAAGTCGGCCTGAATCTTCTCGAGTACTTTCAGCACCTCGGCCAACCGGGCAGGTTCGTTGACTTCCCATGCATTCTGCGGTGCGAGACGAATGCGCGCGCCGTTCGCGCCGCCGCGCTTGTCAGAACCCCGAAACGTGGATGCCGACGCCCATGCGGTAGAAACGAGTTGCGAGATACGCAATCCCGAAGCGAGGACTTTGCTTTTGAGCTGCGCGATGTCCTTTTCGTCAATGAGCTTGTGATTGACGGGCGGAATTGGATCTTGCCAGAGGAGTTCTTTGGCAGGAACTTCGGGCCCAAGGTAGCGAGCGCGTGGGCCCATGTCGCGGTGGGTTAGCTTGAACCATGCGCGGGCAAAGGCATCCGCGAGTTCGTCTGGATGCTCCATGAAACGCCGTGAGATCTTCTCGTAGACCGGGTCGAATCGCAGAGAAAGATCGGTTGTGAGCATGGAAGGAGCAATGCGCTTCGAGGGATCGTGCGCATGCGGAACCGTACCTTTGCCCGTGCCACCTTTCGGCTTCCACTGATGCGCACCGGCAGGACTCTTCGTCAATTCCCATTCATAACCGAAAAGGTTCTCAAAAAAGTTGTTGCTCCACTTCGTCGGCGTGGTGGTCCAGGTGACCTCGAGGCCGCTGCCAATCGCGTCAGCCCCCTTGCCGGTGCCGTAGCTATTCTTCCAGCCAAGGCCTTGTTCCTCGATGCCAGCCCCTTCAGGATCGGGCCCCACGTGGGAAGCAGCGGCTGCCCCGTGGGTCTTGCCGAACGTGTGACCCCCCGCTATCAGCGCCACGGTTTCTTCGTCGTTCATTGCCATTCGGGCGAATGTTTCGCGAATGTCTTTGGCCGCTGCAATCGGATCTGGATTGCCATTGGGACCTTCTGGATTGACGTAAATGAGGCCCATCTGCACGGCAGCAAGTGGGTTTTCGAGGTCCCGCTCGCTGGGGTTGCCGGCGTAGCGCTTGTCGCCGGCAAGCCACGTTGTCTCGGCGCCCCAGTATACGTCGTCGTCCGGCTCCCAAACGTCCTCGCGGCCGCCACCAAAACCGAAGGTTTTGAGCCCCATGGTCTCGAGGGCCACGTTGCCTGCGAGAATCATCAAATCAGCCCAAGAAATTTTCCTACCGTATTTCTGCTTGATGGGCCAAAGCAGGCGACGCGCCTTGTCCAAATTGACGTTGTCGGGCCAACCGCTGAGCGGAGCAAAGCGCTGCTGGCCGCTTCCGGCGCCGCCACGACCATCGCTGATGCGATACGTCCCAGCACTGTGCCACGCCATCCGGATGAAAAGTGGCCCGTAATTACCAAAGTCGGCCGGCCACCAGTCTTGGGAGGTCGTCATCAATACGGCGAGATCCTTTTTGACGGCGCTGAGGTCGAGGCTCAGAAATTCCGAGGCGTAGTTGAAGTCCTTGTCCATTGGATTGGAAAGGCACGAGCGCTGGTGGAGGATCTCCAACCGCAACCGATTCGGCCACCAATCCTTACTCGACATGGCCCTGCCGGCATTGTGATGGAAGGGGCATTTTGCATCGCTGGGTTGGCTCATGGGGGATCCTTCTTTGAGTATGGCGGTGAACCACCGAAGCACCTTTCGCGCCGGTGGATGGTGGATACAGACGAGTTGACAGATCGGAGGTAGCAGGATACTCGCCGATTGAAAATGATTTTCATGTTCATTTTATTGGCGCAGGCGGTGCCACCGGCGGAGCACGAGGAAAACTCATTCGATATCATGCACTTGCTCGAACGGCATGGGCTTCACGACGTTCACGACGAGGCGTGGAACCTCTACGGGCAGTTCACCTACATCGCGAACCACAAATTCGCATTTCATGCAAAATACACCAATCTTGACGGCAGCGTGAACTCGCTCGTGCCAAGCACCGAGCAGGGCTTCACAATGACCTTCACGCCGTTTCTCGGGCTCAAGCTATGGCGCGGCGGCGAGGCCTACTTCGTTCCTGAAGTAGCCGCCAGCCACCCGTTCTCGGGCCTGCATGGGATCGGCGGCTCGATTCAGAATTTCGAGCTTCAGAAAGATAGCAGCGAATCACCGCGGCTGTACCGGTCGCGCACCATTCTCCGGCAAACGATTGGGCTGGGCGGCAACCGCGTTACGAAGGAATCCGAACCCATGCAGCTCGCCACCGCGGTGAGCAGCCGGCGCGTGGTGCTCACCGCAGGAACGTTCTCGGTTCTCGACATCTTCGACCGCAACGACGTCACCTGGGATCCTCGCCAAACATTTCTGAACATGGCGTTTATGACCCACGCCTCATGGGATTTTGCTGCCGATGCACGAGGCTATTCCGTTGGCGCCGCCGCCGAGCTTTATTGGGATGCATGGGCGCTACGCATCGGGCGCATGGCCCCGCCGAAGAATCCAAATCAGCAGGCACTCGCGATCGATTTCGCACACCAGTATTCCGATTCGTTCGAACTCGAGCACGACCACGTGCTCTTTGGTCAGCCTGGTGCCGCTCGCTTGCTCGCGTACAGAAATCGTGAAGTTATCGGGCGCTTCAACGACGCCATCGCCGCCTACGAAACCGATCCAATTGGCAAAAATGCCAAAGCATGCACCGGGTACAATTACGGCTCTGGCAACGTGGCGGCTCCGGATCTCTGCTGGGTTCGAAAACCGAATACCAAAGCAGGAATCGGCATCAATCTCGAACAATACGTGGCGAAAGACGTCGGCCTCTTCTTTCGCGCCATGATCTCTGACGGCCGATCCGAAGTCGACGCATTCACCTCCGCCGACCGATCCCTTTCGTTCGGCAGCGTGGCCAAAGGCTCAGCGTGGCAAAGGCCACTCGATGTCACCGGCATCGGATTCGCCTCGAGTTGGGTCTCGAACGCGCACGCACGCTATCTCGCCATGGGCGGCATCGACGGCTTCGTCGGTGACGGCGCGCTCGCGAAAGCCACCGAGTGCGTCATCGATTTGTTTTACAGCGTGAATCTTCTCAAAGCAATTTGGCTCAGTGCCGATTACCAACATCTTTGGAATCCGGGATTCAACGCCGACCGCGGCCCTATCGATATTATCAGCGGTAGAGTTCATACGGAATTCTAGACTAAGCACGGCATTCGTCCGGTTGCGTCAAGAATGATTCGAGACGCGGATGAGCCGGATCCTTTCGTTGTCTTCTGTCATCTGTAGATAGAATCAATGGCCACATTGCTCATCATCGGCGCAGGGGTTGCGGGGCACACCGCTGCCCTCCATGCAAAGCGCGAGCTTGGTTCACGACACGAGGTCGTCGTTGTATCGCCGAACACTCGCTGGAACTGGATTCCATCCAACATTTGGGTCGGCGTGGGAAAAATGACCAAGGAGCAGGTCACCTTTCCCCTCGAGCCCCTTTACCGCCGCAAAGGGATCACCTTCCATCAGGCGCTCGCCACTGCCATCCATCCCGACGGTGGCAACGGACATGATCGGGGCTACGTGGTTGCACGTTCCACTCGTCCCGGTTCTGAGGGCCAGGAAATCGCCATCGAGTACGATTACCTTATCAATTGCACCGGTCCGAAACTAAACTTTGCCGCGACCGAGGGGCTCGGCCCTGACGGTCATTCGTTATCCGTCTGCACCGCAGGCCACGCTACCGAAGCTGCCAAGCAGCTAACGGCAGCCATTGGCCGGCTCAAAGCTGGGGAAAACTTACGCTTCGTCATCGGTGTTGGCCACGGCACCTGCACCTGCGAGGGTGCCGCCTTCGAATACATCTTCAACGTAGACCACGTGTTGCGCGAAAACGGAGTCAGGGATCGTGCCGAGATTTTCTACCTGACCAACGAGGCCCAACTCGGCGACTTCGGCGTTGGCGGCCTTACCTTCACCCAGCAAGGCTACCAAACCACGTCAAAGCTGTGGACGGAGTCGTTCTACCGCGAGAGGAACATTCACCCGATCCTTGGGGCGCATTGCAAGAAGATCGAGCCCGGACGCATCACCTACGAGCAACTCGACGGAACGATCCATCAGCTTCATTTCGACTTTGCCATGCTTCTTCCTCCATTCCGAGGAGCCGATCTCAAGGCGTACGACCGAGAAGGCAACGACATCTCCGACAAGATGTTCAACCCAGCCGGATTCATGAAGGTCGACGCCAATTACGCAGCGGGCAGCTACGAGAATTGGTCGGCCTCCGACTGGCCGCAAACCTATCAGTCACCTTTGTATGACAACGTTTTTGCGGCCGGCATTGCCTTCGCGCCGCCGCACCCAATTTCGCAACCGCGAACTAGCCCAAACGGAACGCTCATCGCGCCGGCACCGCCGCGCACCGGCATGCCGTCGGGCATGATCGCCAAAGCGGTGGTTCTTACCATCGTCGACCGTATTCGTGGCAAAAGTAAACCTGCCCGTCACGCGATCATGACCAAAATGGGTGCCGCGTGCGTTGCCTCCGCCGGCATGGGTTTATTCAGTGGATCGGCGGCATCGATGACGATGCACCCGATTGTGCCCGACTGGCAGGCTTATCCTGACACCGGACGCGATCTGCGGGGCACCTCAGGAGAGATCGGCCTGGCAGGTCATTGGATGAAGCACATTCTGCACTTCCTGTTCCTCTACAAGGCCAAGGGGCATCCATTTTGGTGGCTCATTCCCGAATGAACCATTCGACCACGTTATTTTTCACGACCTGAGAAAAGCAATGAGCATGAATGATTATGATTCCCAGGCCGAATTGGCCCTCAAGGCTGCGCCTCTGCCGACCCGCAAAATGTTGAAGCGTCGCCGCAACGTGTTCATCCAGCTCCTGCGACTCATTGCAATCAACATCAAAATGATTCGAGTGATTTGGGCTTCCCACCACCATTAGATAGACCGCTTTCAAGTTGACGCGAGTTCGAGGCGGTCGGCGAGGAGCGGACCGGAACAGCCTGCTTCGGCTTTGAGGACCGCACCGCAGCCGCCAACGATGAAATCGCGTCAAATCGAACGCGGTCTAAATCATCCGTGGAACTGCGCCAAGGCCGGATGCGCAATCGACCTTCCTGCTCGTTTTTCTTCGATGAGATAGGCGGTGTTGATGAGCCCGACGTGCGAGAAGGCCTGGGGGAAATTGCCGAGCTGGCGATGCAACCCCGGGTGGTACTCCTCGGCCAGAAGGCCCAGGCTGCTGGAGAAAGAGACAATGCGCTTGAGAAGTGCCTCGGCCTCATCGAGACGACCGACCATCGCGTAGTTGTCAGCGAGCCAGAAGCTACAAATAAGGAATGTTGCTTCGTGGCCAGGCAACCCGTCCACGCCGGTCTCGGTCGAATAGCGAAGAAGGAGCCCATCCCACATGAGACCTTTCTCAATCGCGGCAACCGTGGAGAGCATCCGAGGATCGTCGGCCGGCAAGAATCCCATGTGCGGGATCAACAAAACGCTCGCGTCGAGGGCCTCCGAACCGTACGACTGCGTGAAGGCACCCACGCGTTCGTTGAATCCTCGCTGGAGCAGATTGGCGCGAATCTGCTCGCGAAGTGCGCGCCAGCGGTGCAGGCGCTTCTCGAGTCGATGTCGTCCTCCGACGCCGAAGTCCTCGATCATCCTGACGGCCCTGTCGACCGCCACCCAGGCCATCAACTTCGAGTGCGTGAAATGGCGATGGCCTTCGCCGCGGACCTCCCAAATCCCCTCGTCTTTGCGTTGCCAAACCTGCTCCACGAAGTCGACGATGGCAAGAATGGGCCCCCAGGTGTCAGGCAAATCTGGAATGTTGTGAACGTGTGCATCATACAACGTGTTGAGCACCTCGCCGTAGACGTCGAGTTGAAACTGGTCGTACGCACCGTTGCCGATGCGGACCGGTCGGGAGTCCTCATAGCCAGGAAGCCACGGAAGCTCGATTTCGTGGAGGCGATGCTCACCCGCCACGCCGTACATGATCTGGAGCTGGGCCGGGGCACCCGCGACCGCACGCATCAACCAGTCACGCCATGCCTTTGCTTCGTCGAGGTAACCGCATCGCATGAGTGCGTCGAGCGTAAGGGTTGCATCGCGCAGCCAGCAGTAGCGATAGTCCCAGTTGCGAACGCCGCCGAGCTCCTCGGGAAGCGACGTCGTCGGCGCGGCGACGATGCCGCCGGTCGGTTCGTGCGTGAGTGCCTTGAGCGTGAGGAGCGACCGCACGACGGCATCGCGGAAGGGGCCTCGATAGCAGCACCGGCTCGCCCAATCACGCCAGTGGCGCTCGGTCCGTTCGATCTCCTGGTCTGCGTTGACCGGATACGGGGGAGGAGGCTCGTGCGATGGGTAGAACGTGAGCGCGAACGCGAGGCGCTCGCCCGCGCGGACGATGAAGTTTGCCTCGATTCGCGCGGCGTCCCAGTCTGGTTCTAGCGGTACCGGGCTGATGTACAAGAGCGCGTTCGGGCCTGATGTCAGCGTGGATCGATTTCCATCGACCTTGATCCACGGGATATGGGCACCGTAGCCGAAGCGCGCCTTCAGATCGGCGTGCATCGGGACTTCCCCTTCGATCCCCTCCACAATCCGGATGATGTCGTGCCCCGCCTTGCCAGGAGGCATGAAGTCGATGAGGCGAGCTTTTCCCCCGTTGGCCACAATCTCGCTCTCGAGAATCAGGGTGTCCTGTCGATAGCGTCGCTCGATGCTCCGGATCACGGCTGCGGGCCGTATCGCCCAGTACCCGTGCTGGTCGTTGCCGAGCAGCTTTGCGCAGCACGCATCCGAGTCGATCCGCGGTAGACAAAGCCAATCTATCGAACCGTGGTGCGAGACCAGGCCGACAGTCGTGGCGTCGCCGATGAGTCCGTAGTCTTCAATGGAGGCTGCCATGAGAAGCCGATCATGGGCACCCATTCCTAGAGCCACAATGCGGCAGCATTGCGAATAGACTGCTAGACCGCTTTCAAGTTGACGCGAGATCGAGGCGGGGCCGAGGTGCGTGTGCTGGATAGCACACGCACACGCCGTCGCACGGCTCCGTCAGGAGCGGACCGGAACAGCCTCTTTTGGCTTTGAGGACCGCACCGCAGGCCCCAACGAAGAGATCGCGTCAAATCGAAAGCGATGAGCGGCATGCTCGATGCTTCGCGCCTATGACCATGCGAGCGCTGGCATTCTTCCCCCATCGACGTGAGCTGAAGATCATCGATGTCCCATCGCCCATCCGACAAGGAGATCGCGACGTGATGGTACGGATCCGCGAAGTCGGTGTCTGCGGCACCGACCGAGAGATCAGCGAGGGCCACCACGGAATGCCCACAGCCGGAAGCGAACAGCTCGTTCTTGGCCACGAAGCGCTGGGCGAAGTCGTCGAGGTGGGCCCTCGGGTCCGCACACTCGCGCCGGGCGATCTCGTTGCGCTGACGGTTCGTCGGCCATGCGACGTGAAGGAGTGTGTGGCTTGCCGAGCGGGTCGTCAGGATTTTTGCATCACTGGGAAATTCACCGAGCGAGGGATTCACGGCGCCGATGGCTTTCTGACCGAGCTCGTCGTCGAACACGAACGCTACCTCGTTCGTGTGCCGCGGGTGCTCGCCGATGTCGGGGTCCTTGTCGAGCCGCTTACCATTGCCGCCAAAGCAGCTGTCGATCTCGACACGATCCTGCGGCGCTATCCTTGGGAGCCTGTGGGTCTGCGGGCGCTCGTCTTGGGCGGCGGCCCCATTGGCTTGCTTGCCGGAATGACACTCGTGGCGCGAAACATCACGACATTCGTGTACTCGCTCCAGCCTGCCAACAGCGATCGCGCCGAACTCACCCGCTCGATCGGCGCCGAGTACATTTCTGCCCGCGACACGCCGCTCGCAGAGATTTCTTCACGCATCGGCACGGTGGACGTCATCTTCGAGGCAGTGGGGCCGGCCAAAGTCGCATTCGGCGCCATGTCGAGCCTGGCACCGAACGGCGTGTTCATCTTGAGTGGCGTCCCCGCTGGCGGAAAATCCATCGAGATCGATCTCGACGGCATCATGCGAGACATCGTACTGAAAAATCAGGTGCTCTTCGGGACGGTGAACGCATCCCGCTCTGCATTCGAAGCGGCGATCCAAAAGCTCGAACAATTCATGGGGCTGTTCCCTGCCGCCGTACGAGGTCTGATCACACATCGCGTGAAGCTGGAAGAGGCCCCTGATCTCTTGCGTCACCCGAACGGTATCAAACAGGTCGTAGTGCTTGCGACATGACGGCCATAAGCAAACCGCTTTCAAATCGAAAGCGGCCAGGCGTGCGAGATGCATTCACGAGCTACATCCAGAGGAGGTGCCGTGGAGACCTTTGCGTTGAACCCTACGAACGACTCATGGATTGACGTCACAGTGCCAATTCGCAACGGGATGCTGCACTGGCCGGGCAATCCTGCGATTGCCATCAGCCAACCCCAGCACCTCGAGCGCGGCGACGATGCGACGGTCTCACTACTCTCGCTGGGAGTACATACTGGAACACACGTGGACGCGCCCGTTCATTTCCTCGTCAATGGCGCGGGCGTAGACAGTATCGGATTCGATCGTTTGATCGGACCGGCTCGAGTTCTCGACGTGGGCGATGCCCTTCGGATCAAGCCGAGCGACATCGCGTCGGAAGACATCCGCGCAAACGAACGCATCCTGTTCAAAACCCGCAATTCGCGCCACTGGGGCGAAAAGGACTTTCGTCCCGACTACACCTGCTTGTCCACGGAGGCGGCTCGCTTCTTGGTTGAGCGGGGCGTGTGGACGATCGGGATCGACTACTTGTCGATGGGATGCATGGACACGGGGGTGGAGACGCACCGTGTTCTCCTTGGTGCTGATGTCTGCATCATCGAGGGACTGGATCTGTCGCGCGTCGAAAGCGGCCTCTACGATCTCATTTGCATGCCGCTGCGTCTGGAAGGTCTTGACGGAGCGCCTGCCCGCGTCGTTCTTCGCCGCCGCGCGGCTCACGCAATGAATGCAGAGAGGGGGAGCAGATGACCTGCGAGAACTGCGATTGCGATCAGGGGAAGCTCAAAAGTCAGCAACTACGGTGCGTCAACTTCCAAGGCGACGCGCTCCGAATGGGAATGAACTGGACCGAGGAAGATCTCGGCAAGCCGCAGATCCTCGTCGACAGCGCATACGGCATGGGGCATCCTGGGACGTTTCATTTCAGGCCGCTCATCGAAGAGATCTCCAATGGCGTCTTCGAAGCCGGAGGAAAGCCGGGCGTATTCACCGTCAGCGACATCTGCGACGGAGTCGTCCAAGCAACGAGCGGAATGAGCTACTCGCTCGTGAGTCGCGATGTCATGGCTGCGATGGTCGAGATCCACGCGCTCGGGCACCCCCACGATGGCATGGTGCTCCTCTCGGGTAACGACAAGTCGGTCCCTGCACACCTCGTTGCGATAGCGCGTTGCAATCTGCCGGCGATCCACGTGCCAGGAGGCACGCAGCTCAACGCCCCCAACTACTTCACTTCGAACAAACTCTGGCCGCTCGGAATGCACGTGCAGCAAAACGAAGCCACGAAAGAGGAGCTGTTCGAGAAGCAGAAGAACGCTTGCCCCACCTGCGGGGCCTGCCAGTTCATGGGGTCAGCCTCCACGGGCCAGGTCCTCGCCGAGGCGCTCGGGCTTGCGCTGCCAGGCTCCGCGCTGATCCCAGCGCCGCTCACGATGCTCCTGCGCTACGCGCGCGCTGCCGGCAAACAGATTATCAAGCTTGTGCAGCAGAACCTTCGACCACGCGACATCCTGACACGCAAGGCGTTCGAGAACGCGGTTACGGTCCACGCTGCGGTGGGCGGCTCGACGAACGCGATCCTTCACTTGCCGGCTGTTGCCCACGAACTCGGGATCGACCTCGGTGTCGATGACTTCGATCGGATTCACCGACGCGTGCCCATCGTGGCGAATGTGAAATCCACGGGCAAGTATCCTGTCGAATACTTCTACTACGCAGGCGGAGTCCCGAAGGTCATGCTCGAGATCCGCGATCTGTTGCACCTCGACTGCATCACCGTGACTGGAAAAACGCTGGGAGAGAATCTCGACGCGATCGCGATGTCGAGTTTCTTCGAAGAGCGTCTCGGCTACCTCCACAACTACGGCATTGCAGCAACGGACGTCATCGGGCGACGTAGCGAGCCCTTCTTCGCGGAGGGCGGCCTGTGCATCTTGCGAGGCAACATTGCGCCAGAGGGAGCCATGATCAAGGCGTTCACGGTACCGAAGGAGATGCATGTTCACATCGGTCCCGCGCGTGTCTTCGATAAAGAAACGGCGTGCCTCGACGCACTGAAGCGACACGAAATTGCGCCGGGCGACGTGATGGTGATCCGGTACGAGGGCCCGCGCGCGAACGGCATGCCGGAGATGTACTTTGCATCCGCGGTTCTCGACGCAGATCCCGTACTCGGTCAGTCCACCGCGCTCATCACCGACGGGCGTTACTCGGGCGCGATGAAGGGGCCCTCGATCGGTCACGTTTCGCCTGAGGCGGCCGACGGAGGACCAATCGGCCTCGTGGAAGAGGGAGATCTCATCGAGATCAACATCCCGGAGCGCAAGCTCGCGATCGTCGGGCTTCATGGACACAAGTCTACGGAAGCAGAGATCGCACGCGCACTCGGAGAGCGGCGTGCGCGTTGGACGCCTCCGCCTCCGCGTCACACATCGGGAATTCTTGGACTTTACTCGCGTGTCGCGACCACGGCCTCTTCTGGTGGCTCGCTGACCCCCCCCTCCATGGGCGGGAATGACGAGAAATCTACGCGCTCTACGCACCTACAGCCGCCAGTCGCACAGGTCGCACCGCGACAGAACACCGGCTCTCCGTCTAGTTCGAATGGTTCGCTGTCTGGTTCGAACGGCGCCGCAAACGGAAAGCCAGGTGATCGCGAGCGCGAACCCGCAGCGCCAGTCGCGCGGTCGAAGTCTACCCCGCCGCAGGGCCACCGCGCGGAGCACGTCAAGGTGGTCGTTCTCGACTACGACTTCGGGGACGTAGACATCGAACGATCCATCATCGAAGGTGCTGGTTTCGAGCTCGTCGCGGCGCAGTGCAAGAGCGAGGACGAGGTCATCGACGTCGCGCACGACGCGTATGGGGTGTTTTGCCAGTACGTGCGTGTGGGCGCCCGCGCGGTTGCAGCAATGCCTCATTGTTGTGTCATCGCCCGCTACGGTACCGGGGTTGACATCGTCGATGTGGAAGCTGCCACCAAGCATCGCATTCAGGTCACCAATGCGCCGAATAGCTGGTGTTCCGACGAAGTCGCCGATCACGCCGTGACGATGTGGCTGGCAGCTGCGCGGAAGATTCCGAAGTATGACGCGGCGACACGGCGTGGCGAGTGGCACTGGCAGACCGGCAAGCCGATCCATCGATTGCGCGGCAGCGTGTTCGGGCTGCTTTCCTTCGGTGCGATCGCTCGCTCGATCGCCGATCGCGTGCGTCCCTTCGGGGTCGAGCTCTGGGCACACGACCCATTTGTCGACCCCAATGAGATCCGCGAGCGAGGCGTTCAGCCAGTCTCTTTCGAAGAGCTCGTTGAGGGCTCCGACCACCTCATCATTCAGTCGCCCCTCACCAAAGGGACGCGTGGTCTTTTCAACGAAGACGTACTCCGTCGCATGAAGAGGAGCGCGATCCTCGTCAACACCGCGCGCGGACCCATTGTCCCTGATCAGGCGCTCTACCGCGCCCTCAAGGAGGGCTGGATCGCCGGAGCCGCACTCGATGATCTCGAAGAAGAGCCCGCGAAGCGACGCGACTGGAAGCCAGACAATCCGCTCTTGCGGCTCGACAACGTGATCGTGACGCCGCACGCAGCCTATTACTCCGAGGAGTCGATTCACGCGGTGCGAACCATCGCTGCCAGCGAGGTAGCGCGCGTGCTGACCGGACAGCGTCCGCACTTTCCGGTAAACGTCGTGGAGGACGTCGAAAGGGACAGTGCATGAAGCTCTCTTCGCGGACGGGCACGCTCCAAGCGATCGAAAAACAGCGTGCGATTGCCGTTGTCCGTTTGGACGATGCGACACGCCTCGTGCCGGTGATCGAGGCGCTCGGCGCGGGCGATGTCTGCATCGTGGAAGTCACCGTGACGATCCCTGGTGCGCTCGAAGCGATGGCGAACTCCAAGCTCGACTCGCAGATCCTGATCGGCGCGGGCAGCGTGCTCGATCCCGAGACAGCGCGCCTCGCCATTCTCGCGGGCGCACGATTCGTGGTCGGGCCAACGGTCTCTCCGGCCGTCATTTCGCTATGTCACCGCTACGATGTTGTCGCCATTGCTGGGGCCTACACGCCAACGGAGATTGTAACGGCGTGCGAGGCAGGAGCCGATCTGGTCAAGGTGTTCCCGGCCCGCAGCCTCGGCCCGGGTTATCTGAAAGATCTCCATGGACCGTTGCCCCAAGTACGACTCGTACCAACAGGAGGAGTGACCGTGGAGAACGCCACCGCGTTTCTTGAGGCCGGGGCATTCGCGGTCGGGGTAGGAGGGAATCTCGCCCCTCGCGATGCCGTGGCGAGGGGTGACTACGCACGCATCACCGACCAGGCTCGCCGTCTCGTACGTGCGATCCGCGAGCCACGCGAATCAGAGGAGGGGTCGCGATGCCATCAATGAAAGGGAAACCGAAGGTCGTCACGTTCGGCGAGCTTCTGCTCCGACTGAGCCCGCCCGGACACGAGCGATTCATGCAGTCGCCTACGCTGCAGGCGAGCTTCGGCGGCGCGGAAGCGAACGTCGCCGTCAGCCTGGCGCAGTTTGGTTTGGACAGCCATTTCGTTACCCGGTTACCAAAGAACGCGATCGGCGACGCGGCGGTGCGGGCGCTCCGAGCCGAGGCCGTCAACGTGGACTCCATACGACGCAGAGGCGAACGCATCGGCATCTACTTCGCCGAGAGCGGCGCGAGCCAGCGTCCGTCGTTCGTAGTCTACGATCGCGCCCATTCGGCTTTGAGCGAGCTCGAACTAAGCAGCATACCCTTGGATGTCGCCTGGGAGGACGAACTCCGCGGAGCAAGCTGGTTTCACACCTCGGGCATCACCCCAGCTCTGAGCAAGGACCTGGCGGACTTCACGAAGATCGCGCTCGCGACGGCGCGTAGGAGCGGCGCCCGAGTGAGCTTTGACATCAATTACCGCAGCAAGCTGTGGTCCGAAGAAGCAGAGGCACGTTCGGTTCTGCAGCCGCTGCTGCAATACGTGAACGTCTTGATCGCGAACGAGGAGCACCTGCTCACCATGCTCGGCATGCCGATCGAACGCTCGCGTGAACCCACTTCACACGTGTCCGAGGACGTGCTCCTCGACGCAGCGGGACGCGTCGTTGCCGAATACGGCATCGAGCAGGTAGCGATCACCTTGCGCGAAAGTTTGTCGGCGAGCGAGAACGGATGGAGCGCGCTGCTCTACGATGCAAAGACCAAGACCCTGCATCGAGGCCCCAGGTACGTCGTCACACTCGTCGATCGAATCGGTGGCGGTGACGCATTCGCTGCCGGGCTCATCTTCTCGATCCTCGACGGCCGGTCGCCCGAAGATGCCCTTGGGTTCGCGATCGCAGCCGGAGCACTCAAGCTGACCATCGTTGGCGACTTCAATCACGTGCCAGTCGAGGAGGTCGAACGCGTGGCTTCTGGCGAAGCAACCGGCCACGTAAGACGGTAGAGACGATCAGAAGACGGAAATAACGGCGTCATTCTGCGCCTTCTTTTATAGTACGCCTGAGCGCGTGAAGTTCCTCGCCGATCTCCACATCCATTCCTACCTCTCGCGCGCCACGAGTCGCAACCTTACCCTCGAGCACATTCATCGATCGGCGCAGCGCAAAGGGATCACCGTGGTCGCAACCGGCGACTTCACCCACCCGCGCTGGTTCGCCGAGCTGCGCGAGAAGCTGGTGCCGACGGATAGTGGCCTCTTCGCGCTGCGCGAGGATCTCGCGCGCGCGATGAGCGACGGCATTCCTCCAGCCTGCCACGCGCCTGTGCACTTTGCCCTCTCGGTCGAAGTGAGCAGCATCTACAAGCGCGATGGCAAGGTGCGCAAAGTCCACAACCTTGCCTATGCACCCGACTTCGACACTGCCGCTCGGATCTCTACGCGCCTGGCGCGGATCGGCAACATTGCTTCGGACGGACGACCAATCCTCGGCCTCGACTCGCGCGACTTGCTGGAAATCGTCCGCGAGTCGTCGCCTGACGCTTTCCTCGTGCCGGCTCATATCTGGACGCCGTGGTTTTCCGCGCTCGGCGAAAAAGGAGGCTTCGACGCGATCTCGGACTGCTTTGCTGATCTCGCCGGAGAGATCTTCGCCGTGGAAACCGGGCTCTCGTCCGATCCGGCGATGAACTGGCGCATCTCGGCACTCGATCGCTTTGCCCTTGTTTCGAACTCGGACGCGCACTCGCCCGACAAGCTCGGACGCGAGGCCAACCTTTTCGACTGCGAGCTGTCGTACTTTGCGATTCGAGACGCGCTCCGCAACCAACGGGAAGGGCTGCTCGGCACGGTGGAATTCTTCCCCGAGGAAGGCAAGTACCACTTCGACGGCCACCGCGGATGTGGAGTTTCGCTGACACCAGCCGAGGCGCGCCGCGCGGGTGGGCTCTGCCCGAGCTGCGGCAAGCGACTGACTCCGGGAGTCCTGGGCCGGGTAGAGGCGCTTGCGGATCGGCCCGAGGGCGTGCGACCCGAAGGGGCCAAGCCGTTTCGGTGCTTCGTCCCGCTCGCGGAGCTGCTCGGCGAGTTGATGGACGTCGGCGCTGGCAGCGCACGCGTTGGCCGTGAACAAGAACGGCTACTAAGCCGTGTGGGACCCGAGCTCGCACTGCTGGGCGATCTGCCGCTCGAGGAACTTGGCCGCGATGGCCCGCCACTTCTCGGCGAGGCGATCGAGCGGATGCGCGCGGGTCGAGTCCATCTGAAGCCGGGTTACGACGGCGAGTACGGGGTCGTGAAAGTCTTTGATCCTGACGAGCGCCGGCGCCTCCTGACCCAGCGCAGCTTCGGTTTCGCTTTGCAGCGCGATCCCGAAAAGCCGCTGCCTTCTTCTCCAACAGTGCCAGCGCCCTTGCAGAGGCCAGCCGCCGTGGCCTTGCCTGCCAACGCTCCTTTGCCTGAACTGCCCGAGCTCAACGCCGAGCAGGCGTGCGCCGTTCTTCACCCCGGCGGCCCGCTCCTCGTTCTCGCCGGGCCCGGCACTGGAAAGACCCGGGTGCTCACCCGCCGCATCGCGCGGCTCGTGCAGCAGGGCGTTGACGCGCGTTCCATCTGCGCGATCACCTTCACACGCCGCGCGGCCGGCGAGCTTCGCGATCGGCTCGCCGATCTCCTTGGGCCCGGCGCAGCGCCGATCGAAGCGTGCACTTTCCATGCACTTGGTCTCGCGCTCTTGCGCGAGTTCCACGAGCCCGCGGGCCTTGCGCCCGACTTCGAGATCCTGGACGAGCAGACGCGCATGGAGGCGATCGAAGCAGCCGCCAAAGAGGCCGGCGCTACTCGCTCCGGCAAGCTCGCCGCTGCAATCGGACTGGCCAAAGCGAAGCTGCTCGGCCCTGAGCACTGCGCGCCCGAAATCGCGCCAGCGTACGCTGCCTACCAGCGCGCGCTCGAAGCGCGCAACGCACTCGACTTCGACGATTTGGTGCTGCGGGCCGTTCGGCTCCTCGAGCGCAGCGACGAAACACTCGCCTTGGCCCGGGAGCGTTGCCGCTATCTCCTTGTCGACGAATACCAAGATGTCAACCCAGCCCAAGAGCAGATGGTGCTCTTGCTCGCGCCTCCAGGGCCAGAGACCCAGATCTGCGTTGTCGGAGATCCCGATCAGGCGATTTACGGATTCCGCGGATCGGATCCAACCTGCATCGAGCGCTTCGTCTCGCACTATCGGGACGCCGCGGTGGTGGCGCTGCGGGTGAACTACCGCTCGCCCGCAGCGATCGTCCACGCTGCAACGCGCGTCATCGAGGGCACCCGAGGGCGCGCGCCTCGACCGATCGAGCCGATCGCCTCTGCGTCACTGCCCATCGAACGCATCGAACGCGTCAGAGCTGCGGGCGAAGCGGAGGAGGCCCACTTCATAGCGTGCGAGATCGAGCGGGCGCTCGGCGGAACGAGCCTCGCCTCCATCGACGCCGGCCAAGCCAATGGCCAGAACGACGCGCACCTGGCCTTCCACGACATCGCGGTGCTCTTCCGCACCTCGGCGCAGGCCAACGCCATTGGCGTTGCTCTCGACCGCCTCGGGATCCCTTACCAGCGCGTTGTCGACGACGCGCTGATGTCCCGACCGCGCGTCGTCGAGCTGCTCGAAGAGCTCCGGAAGCTCGCGGACGAGAAGGGTGCAACGGCTGACGATGCCGTGCTGGTGGCGGATCGGATCGTGCGCCTCGCTCCTGTCAACGCCGATCCCGAGCGCCGCGCAGCCGCGGAGCTGCTCGCCACGTTCGCTGTGCCGTTCGGGCAGGATCTCGCCGAGTTTCTGGCTGCGATACCGCTTTGGCAAGCGGGCGACGTCAGTCTCGTTGCCAAGAAGGTGGCGCTCCTCACTCTGCACGCCGCCAAAGGACTCGAGTTTCCTTTGGTCTTCATCGCCGGCTGCGAAGAAGGGCTGCTCCCGCTGCAGCAACCTGGACACCCGCCCGCTGATCTCGCGGATCTCGAAGAGGAGCGCCGGCTTCTCTACGTTGGAATGACGCGCGCCCGCAGCCGCCTCGTGTTGACCGAAGCGCGCCGGCGCTTGGTCCGCGGCCGCGTGGTCGACAGAGAACCTTGCCGTTTCCTCGAAGGGTTGCCTGCCAAGTGGGTGGCCGCGCCTCGGATTCTCGAGGCGCGCAAGCGGTTGCCTCGGCAGCTCTCGCTCTTGTAAGCGGTCCCAGCACGCTCCGCGGCCACGAGATGTAGGTGTAAGTCGGCAACGCGACTCGTCTTTTGCGTCGGTACCAAGTCGCGCATTGTCCTGTCGGTGATGTAATATGCCGCTATTCCTGTGCGACGAGTGCGGACACGGGATCGCGCCCTTGCTCTCGCAGGCAGGCGTTTCGTTCCGACGAACGAGAAAGGCGACAGGCAAAATCATGCTTGGAAAGAAGCTTACAGCAGAGGCTTTCGGTACGTTTTGGCTGGTGTTCGGTGGTTGCGGAAGTGCGGTCCTCTCCGCCACGTTTCCCAACGTCGGCATTGGGCTTCTCGGAGTGTCCCTGGCATTCGGCCTCACCGTTCTCACCATGGCAACGGCACTCGGCGGGATCTCGGGCGGGCACTTCAACCCCGCCGTTTCATGTGGGCTCGCCGCCGCCGGTCGAATGCCGGTGAAGGATCTCCTTCCGTACATTGTCGCGCAGGTCGTGGGCGGGGTCCTTGGCGCCTTGGTCCTTTACGCCATCGCCACCAACAAGCAGGGCTTCAAAGAATTGGGCGACTTCGCGTCCAACGGCTACGGAGATCACTCGCCCGGCAAATTCAACATGGGTGCGGCCTTCATCGCAGAGTTCGTGCTCACAGGAGCGTTCCTCGTCATCATCCTTGGCTCAACCTCAGAACACGCGCCAAAAGGCTTGGCCCCCGTGTCGATTGGTCTCGGACTCACACTCATCCACCTCGTCGGAATTCCAGTCACAAACCTCTCCGTCAACCCGGCCCGCTCAACGGGACCGGCGATTTTCGTGGGCGGCTGGGCGCTCGAGCAACTCTGGCTTTTCTGGGTTGCGCCAATCCTTGGTGCTGTCATCCTTGGGGGACTGTATCGCGTACTCTTTGACGAGAAGAAAACGACCTGACGCATCGAATCATCGAAGCGTCGATCGCGATCCGCCTGCCGTTTAGCGGCAGGCGCTCTTGCCCCCACCTTGGAGAACCTTGCCCATGACTTCGACAAAAAACCGACTTCTAGCCCTTTCGTTTGGACTCGGCGCTGCCGCCTGCACCTTCTTGGCTCCGCGGATCGCTCACGCGGGAATCGAATCCTGCGGGAACATCAACGTGACCGCAGACGCGCAGTGCGAACTCAAGACAGAGGGCGGTTGCACCGCGCAGTGCACGCCCATCAACTTCGAGGTTGCGTGTAACGCCCAGCTCCAGGCGTCGTGCAACGCAGATGTGTCGGTCGAATGCACGGCATCGTGCACGGGAGGCTGCCAGGCAGACTGCGCGGTAGACCCTGGTGCGTTCGACTGCTCGGCGAGCTGCCAAGCGAGCTGCACGGGTAACTGCAACGCCAGGTGCTCGAGCGCCAACAACCAGACCGATTGCATGGCATCTTGCAACGCAACATGCAGCGGAAGCTGCGACGCCCAATGCAACGTCAAGCTGCCGTCTGCGGACTGCAACGCCGAGTGCAATGCGAGCTGCAATGGAAGCTGTCAGGGCAAGGCCAATCTCGACTGCCAGGTGAACAGCTACGCCAAATGCCAGACAGACCTCACGGGCGGCTGCAACGTCCAGTGCGAGAAGCCCTCGGGCGCCCTCTTTTGTAACGGACAGTTCGTCGATACAGGCGACAACTTGCAAAACTGCATCAACGACCTCAAAAACATCCTCAATATAAATGTGACAACGACGGCCAGCGCCGAGTGCAGCAACGGCACCTGTACCGCCGAAGCCAGCGCCTCATGTACTTCCGCGCCGGTACCAAGAAACACCTCGCGCTCAAGCGATCTCTTGCTCCTTGGCGCGGTCGGCGCGATTACGACGGCCGCCATCCGCCGTCGCAGATCCCGCTAATTGACGTCCTGCGCATTTAGAACGATGCGCCCCTGGCTGTCGGTGAGTTTGGTCCGTCGAAGCCGCGGAACCCAGCGGCCTTGTGCCCATTGCCGCAACGTTTCTTCGTCGGGCCAAACCCACGCTTCAGGACCACGCACGCGGACGCAACGAGGTGTGATCACGGCAAGCGGCACGTGCAACACCTCGCCAAGCCGAAGTGCTGCACAAGTTTCCGTGACTCGGAATGCATCGGACAACGCGGGCAGATCGTGCCCCAAAGCCACGACGGCCCGTTGAAATGCACGCGCTGGCGCTACGATGGCCGCTGCGATGTAGTTCGCAACGTCTTCGACGTCGTCAGCGGCATAGCACTCGCGCACTCGCAACCACCATTCGGCAAGCTCGTGAGCGATTGCGAAAATTCGGCGCTCGAGTGGAAGACAATGTCGAACGCGAATGCGCCACTCATCATGAATATGCGTAAGTTCTGCATCGTGGCGCAGTCCGAGCAGATACTCAGTCGCTCTGCTACCAAGGTGAGCGATCACGAGGCGCGCAAGCCGCACGGGCTCATCGTCACCCTGCCCCGCATCGCGAAGGATGGCAGCCGCAATGCCCTCGCGTTCCGCGTAATCCACTCGTCAAGGGTGGCGCGACGAGCGATTAGCGTCAAGATCAACGCTTGCGCCGCCAGAACTCAGGTAGTTCGTCGAGGCCCTCGAGCGGGTTACCCTTTTCGGGAATATTCTGCGGGCTCGACATCTGGCGCTTGTGAAGCTTCCAGTCCGCCACGAGGCGATCGACCAGGTACCTTACATCGGGCTCTTCGTCCGATCGTAATTGCACCTCCCATGTCTTCGCGAATTCTGGGTCGGCGTCGAAATACCTAACGGCGTCTCTTCGGGCTTCCTCCATCGCGGCGTAGCGTTCAGGGCGATCGACCCAGCGACTTTTCTCCTCCGCTGCATCGGCGTGCAGCGCTTGCGGATCGGGATGCTCGTCAGCCCACTTCTTTGCGGTTTTTCTGAGTTTGGTGACATCGCCGCCAAATTTTAAGTCAGCGATGATGGTCTCGAAATTACCCCCGATTCCTCGACCGTACTTGATGGCATTCTGGACCGACGTTGAGTTGATTCGCAGCTGTTTGGCTGCATCGCGCATCGATATCATGCCTGGCCGCGGTCGCCCGCCCTGCGGGGCGTCCTTGTCAATGCTCAGCCATTTGGGAAGATTCGCCTGAATAAACCGAGCGACATCTCTCGTAACCGACGACGGCATGCATACTCCGCATAGCTGGTAGCACTTGCTACCGCACTCCGCATAGCTGGTAGTACTTGCTACCGCAACTAATGTCTTGTACCCGTCGCAATAGATAGCTATCACTTTCATTATGACTGTCATTATGAACGACTCAGTCGGTACGCAACTGCAAGCGTTTCGCAAACGATGTGGGATTTCGATCCGCGAGGCAGCACGGCAACTTCGGATTGTGTACCCTGCATTGATCGACTGGGAGAAAGGGCGCCAAACGCCATCGCCTCCTTACCGCCACGCCATCGAGGTGTGGACGAGCGGAGAAATTCTGGCAACGGACTGGCCGCTTTCGGATCGGGAGCGTGAGGTGCTCGCGAAAACCGCACTCGTGCTTCCCGCCAAACCCGAGTTGATTTCATGCCCAACCAACCCTGCACATGCAAGTGACAGCGATCGTCAGCACGTTGTCGCTGCGCTGACGCCTTAGATGCTCTCGATGCGCACTTCAGGCCGCAACCAAAGGTACGGAGAGAGTCATGCCTATGTGGCCTGATGCGGTGGAGATCATTGTCGTGTGCGCGGCGTTCATCGCCGCGTGCATCTGGTCAGTGTTCATCCTAATCGCATTAAGCTCATACAGGAGAAAAGCGAGAAGGATCAGGGATCAGACGCCTTTCAAGTTAGTCAAGTTTACCAAGTTGAAGCGCATTCGAGGCGGCAGGAGACGCATATGCATGTACAGCACATGTATATGCCGTCGCACCGGTCGTTCCGGCGCGGACCGGAACCGCCTGTTACCGAAAGCGAGCTAACGCTGCCGACCTTCATTAAGGTCAATGTTGACGTAGATGTCGGAGAGACAGAACGCGCCACCATACGCCGGGAAATCGACGCGAGCGTCGTCTCGCGTGTGCGTTGCGAGGTGCCATTGGCCATCTCCTTCGCGCCGGAAATGATCGATGCGGCGTTCGCGGTGGGAGACGATGACGTAGTCTCGAAGCTCGATGATGCTCTGGTAATGGAGAAATTTTTTCCCGCGATCGAAGTCTTCGGTCGAATCTGACGTCACTTCGACCACCAAGGTTGGATTCAACAGAGATGGAGGATCGGCGTCGTCGTAGCGACGTTCTCCGCAGGCCACGGTTACGTCTGGATACGTATAGAGTTTCGTCGCCGGAACATGCACGCGCTGATCGCTGCTTAGTGTGAGACAGTCTCGGCCGCGTGTAAGGGCGACGAGCGCGGCGGCGACGTGGCTTGCTAAAGCGTTGTGGGCTGGCCGAGCCCCTGCCATCGCGAGGATCGCTCCGTCGACGAACTCGTGCTTATGGTCACTCGCCTTCTCGAGCGCAAGATACTCCGCCTCGGTGAAAGACTCCCGCAATGCGACGGTCATTCTTTACAAGTTACCACATGCACTCGCAGAGCGTGCGCAGCCTAAACGGCTAGTGCAACGGTGGATCGCGCGGCAGGCTCCGGAAAAACGACCACGATGCTTCTGCCGCGCGGTCCCAAACCCAGTGGCCAAGCGTCGGGATCTCGCAGAACACGACCGGCTTGTCTTTCGGACAGCCGCGCATTGCGCGGCACTCCTTGTAGCCCGTTGTCTCCATCGCGTCAGCCTGGCAGCCGTTGACGTAAGACCAATACGAGGCGGAGAAACGCCCGCTGTCGATCGTCACGCCGAAGTCGAGAGCGCCGTGAAGCGCCATCGTCGCGACCGGCGCTTGACCATGGCACCGCGTGTAGCCGTTGGGCCATGTGAGCTCTTGTTGATACGGCGCGCCTCCGGCGTTCGACGCGATGGCACGAACGAGGCTGCTATTCCTGCACGCAAACATGTTCGAGAAAAACCCGCCGCTCGAGTAGCCGGTGAGAAAAACGCGCGATGGGTCGATTGGGTAGCGCGCTTGTAGCGCGCGAATCACCGCCTCGACAAAGGCGACGTCTTCGTTGTGGGCCTTTGACTCGAGATCCCATTTGTAAGGTCCATCCGGGTAGGCCACGACCGCATCGTCACCAGTCGCGAGTTCGAACGGGAAAGCGCGGTGAAAACCATTCGCGTCGCCGCCGTCGCCGTGGAAAACGAGGACAAGGGACAGAGGATGATCGCTCGGCGCAACGTCGACGAGCAGATAGCGGCGCGTGCGACCGCCCACGTCGATTGTCGCAAGGTGCGACGCCTTCGCAGCCGCTGCCGGTAGAGCCCCTGCGTACGGGAGGATCGTGCTCTCGCCTTCCGTGGTCACTACGTTCGGTGGCAAAATTCGCTTGCGCGAGCCGCAACTCGCGAGCGCCAGAACGACCGCCATGAGACACGAAGCGCGCTTCACATGCGTCTCGGCAATGGGTTAAGCAAACACCGCTGGATTCGGTCCAAGGCGCTTGTCGGCATCGAGTTTGGCAATGGCGCCGAGGTCGGCATCGTCGAGCGTGAAGTCGAGCAAAGCGAGATTTTCGCGCAGGCGCTCGGGGTGGGTGGACTTGGGGATCACCACCAAGCCCGATTGCATGTGCCAGCGCAGCACGACTTGCGCCACCGTTTTATGGTGCTTGTCAGCGATGCTACCTAGCGTAGCGCTATCCAGCAGGTTGCCACCTCGCGCCAGCGGACTCCAAGATTCGGTGATGATACCGTGGCGCGCGTGCAATTCGCGCAGGGCGCGCTGTTGCAGCCAGGGGTGCAGCTCGATCTGATTGACCGAAGGGGTGACGCTGGTTTCGCCGATGATGCGCTCCAGATCTTCGGCGCGAAAGTTGGAAACGCCGATCGACTTGGCTTTGCCATCGCGCTGCGCCTGGATGAGCGCCTTCCAGCTTTCCAGCGCCTTGCCTTGCGCCGGGCAGGGCCAGTGGATCAGATACAGATCCACGGCATCGAGCTTCAAGCTCGCCAGGCTCCGATCGAGTGCGCAGAGGGCGCTATCGTAGCCATGATCGGCGTTCCACAATTTGGTGGTGACGAAGATCTGGTCGCGCGCGATGCCGGACGCGGCGATGCCCTGACCAACGCCTTGCTCGTTTTGATAGATGGAGGCGGTATCGACGTGGCGATAACCGATGACAAGGGCCTCGGCCACGGTGCGCGCGGCATTAGCATTGGGTATTTGCCAGGTGCCCAAGCCCAATTGCGGAATGTGACGACCATCGTTTAGAGCAATTGTAGGAGTGGCGATCATATCGGTTTTCCTTGGGTAGGTTCTCGGCAAACGCCCGTCAATCCGAATCGAGCATGCGACGGAGAAGGCCTTGAAGGAGCCGCCGCTCGGAGGCGTCGAGTCGACCAATGAGCGGCGTCAGGGATTGTTGCACTTGTGCGTGCAATTGCTCCGCGCGCTCGGCGCCTTCGCGCGTGAGAAAGACGTCGACCGCTCGGCCATCTTCCACACTGGGAGCGCGCGCCACGAGCCCCCGCCTCTCGGCTCGGTCAACAAGCCCCGTCATCGTCGACTTCTCGAGACCAAGGTAGTCGGCGAGTGCAGCCATCCTGGCGCGACGATCCCGCAGAATCCCGCACATGCGGAGCTGGGAGAGAGAGAGATCGTGGTCGGCGCCTATCTTGTTGAGCATGGCCATCGTGACGAAGGCGGCTTGCACGAGACCGTCAACCAGCTCCTCATTAGAAGAATGCGCAGCGGATCGCTTTGATGGCTTCGGCTTCACCATGTTCACATTCCATCTTGACATGGTTCGCATAACGAACCAATAATAGTTCGTGTTACGAACCATAGGCAAACCATGAGCGACTTCAAGAAGCGCATGCTCCACTTCGGTACACCGGCATTGGCCACGAGCTTTGTTGTCGTGGCGGTCACGGGAATCGTGATGTTCCTCCATGATGGCGCAGCATCACGCGGCGTCCACGAGTTGGCTGGCATTGCGATGGTTGGCGCCGCGGGTCTTCATGTCGCTCGCAATTATAAGGCGCTGCTCACGTATCGACGTCGCGCGTTCTACCTGGCGGTTGCCACAGCGTCTCTTTCTTTTGCATTTTTAGGCGTTGGGCGCGGTGGTTTGGATGCGTGGCGAATGCGAGTAGAACACGCGTCGCTCGTAGAGCTCGCTCCCATTCTCAATGAGACGCCAGTCCGCCTTGTCGCCCATTTGCAGGACGCCGGCTTCAACGGTGTATCGCCAGAAGCATCGCCCGCGCAGATCGCAACCGCGTCGCACAAGAGCAGTCGCGATGTCCTCGAGGCTTTGGTCGTGACTGCACCAGCAATCAGCCAGCAAACAGAATCCGAACCAAGGAGAATCCCATGAAAGCTGCCGTTGTTACATCCTTCGAAAAACCACCTCGCTACGAAGACTTCGCCGAGCCGGTGGCCAAAGGCCAAAACGAAATGCTCGTCGATGTGCTAGCGACGGGGTTGCACCCTCTCGTTCGCTCGAAGGCGAACGGCTCGCACTACACGAGCACCGGCGCATTGCCACTCGTTCCAGGCGTCGACGGCGTCGGGCGCGGCGCGGACGGCAAGCTTCGCTACTTCGTGCTCGATAACACGCAAGTGGGGTCGATGGCCGACAAGACGGTGATCGAAGTGGGCCGCAGTTTTGTTCTTCCGCAAGGCGCCGATCCGGCCCTTGTCGCGGCGGCGGTGAACCCGGCGATGGGGCCATGGCTCGCCCTGCGTCGACGCGTGTCTTTCGAGAAGGGGCAGAAGGTGCTCATTCTCGGGGCCACGGGCAGTTCCGGGAGCATGGCCGTGCAGGCGGCTCGGCATTTGGGCGCGGCGCAAATCATTGCGGCTGGCCGCGATGAGCGAAAGCTCGCGGCGCTGCCGGCGCTCGGCGCTACGGACATCATGACGTTAGAAGACGCCCGGCTTGGGTCCTTCGCGCGTGACGTCGACGTCGTGCTCGACTTCGTCTGGGGCGAGAGCACAGCGCGGACGATGACTGCGATGATCACCGAGCGCACCGATCGCGGCCGCCCGCTCACGTGGATCGAAATCGGATCGGTCGCAGGACCGACAGCCGCAATTCCTTCAGCAGCCTTGAGGTCCTCACGCCTGCAGATCGTCGGCAGCGGGATTGGCTCGGTGCCTGCGCGGGACATCGTCGAAGAGCTGCCAGTCATGGTGAACGAAATCGTGCGTGGCGCGCTTCGGGTCGACGCGAAGGTCATGCCGCTTGCCGATGTGGAACACGCGTGGACCGCTCACACCAGAGAGCGCATTGTCTTCAAGCCATAATCGAGACAGCTTTCAAAGCGCGCCGCCGTGGAACGGGGCAAAGCTGTGCGCGAGGAGAAACGCCATGATCACGACGCCAGCGAAGAACACGCCGGCGTGGCCCCAGCGCTTCAAGCTGAACGCACCAACCTGCACCAGCAAGAGATAGGCGATGAGGAGGTTCACCAGGCCCCAGGCGGTGTTGATGTTCGCCGACGACAAGCCCTTGCCGGGTGGCGACGCGAACGGACTCTGAAATGGACTGCCTGTGACGCCCGCGATGAAGTGAGGGATCGCGTTGCACAAAAAAGCCCCGCCAAAGAAGTACGACAGCAGATGGTTCCAGCGCATACAGACCTCCGTGCCCCGCGATTCTACCCGGCGGGCTAGTAACGAATTTTTGACTAGCGCATGCCCCTAGTAAAAAATTCGTTACTAGTCGAATCGCGGCGGCGCGGTCACGGAAGCATTTTTAGGATGTCGGCGGTTGACCCGACCTCGCCGAGCTTTGGGAACAGATGCTCGATGCTGTGCTTGTGTGCGTCGGGCGAGGCGTCGGTCATAGCATCAGCCGCGAACGTGACGTTGTAGCCGTGCTCGAACGCCTGGCGCGCGGTCGCTTCCACGCCGGAGCCGGTTGCGACGCCACACAGCACGATCTGCGTGGTGCCGCGGCGGCGCAGGTGCAGGTCGAGTGCGGTCGCGTGAAACGCGCCCTGCGTGTACTTGGTAACGAGGATGTCCGACTCCGCCTGTTCGAGCTCGGGGATGAGATCGGTCCATCCCGGCGGGCGCACCATCGGTGGGCGCTTGAGATCGGTGCGGCCGGGCGAGGCACCAGCGACGTTGACGAGCGCGACGGGCAAGCCGCGCGCGCGGAACGTGCGCGCGAGCGCAACCGCGTTTGCGACGACGCCGCTCATCGCGTGCACCCCCGGCAACCCGACGACGCCCTTTTGGAGATCGATCACGACGAGCGCGGTGACGGGATCGAGCGTAGTAATCGGCATGTTTAGACCTTCTCCTTCGCGCGCACCCTGCCACGATTTACCGGCGTCGGGGAGATCACAGTGAGCTCAACATCATCACAAGGAAGCACCAACCCACATGTCATCGAGTTGTAATTCGTTGTCGAATCATTGGAGGCAGCATTGACCCGTGCGCGTCATCCGATCATCATCGAGCCATGAATTTTTCTCGCACTACAGTTCGCACGCTTCTCTTCGCGGCGGCAGCCACGCTTTTCGCGGCGGGAGCGTGGGCCCAACCAAGAGACAACCAACCAGGCAGGAGAGACAACGCCGCGCAGTCTCCTCCAGGTCGTGGGCCTGCCGCGGCACCGGGGCCGGGTCGTGGGCCTGCCGCGGCACCACCGGGGCCGGGTCGTGGTGGGCCCGCCGCACCACCGGGTCGTGGTGGGGTCGTCGTGGCGCCGCCACCGGGTCGTGGCGGAGTCGTCGTCGTGCCACATCCGGGTCCGGCTTATAGGAGGGTCGATGACCGCGCCATTCGCAGGGCCAGAGAGCAGCTCGAAATACGCCGGACGATCGCGGCCCAGTGGAAGGGACCTCCCAATGAATTCCTCCGCAAAGAGCTGCATACTCACGCCGACCGGATCGCTCGCCTCCAACGCATCAAGTGGCTCGCCGAGAGCGAAGGCGACAGGGTGAGCGCTATCAAGGCAGCTCAGCTTATCGACAGGGAAAATGCGCGTCACAACAGATGGATGACAACCTACGGCCCAAGAGGAGGTCTACGATGAAAACAACGAAACGTTCGCTCGCGCTCCTTGCAGTCAGCCTCCTCGCGATCGCTGCTTGCGGAAAAAAGTCGACTCCTGAGGACAAAGACGCCGCGCCAACCACAGCGGCGCCTGACACCGCTGCAACCACCGCAGCTGCGCCTGCCGCGGATGCAGCCGCTCCAGCTGCTGACACGGCCGCCACCGCAGCTGCGCCTGCCGCGGATGCAGCCGCTCCAGCTGCTGACACGGCCGCTGCTGACACGGCCGCTGCGGCGGATCCTAACGCTCCAGGCGCTGACACGCCCGCTGATGAAGCTGACGCTGCGCCTAGCGCGGAGACTGTTGCTGCCGTCGCCTCTATCACTGCTGCTGCCGCCTCTGTCGCGCCAACAGTCAAGAACACCGACATCACGACGTCTGCCGATTTGGAGCAGGCTGCGGCAAAGACAATCACGAAGACGTCCTACAAAACCCATTTGAGCTCCATCGAGGCGGAGCTCTCGAAAGAGTGATCTAGAATCGCCGCCTCGACCTCGCGTCAACTTGAAAGCGGTCTAGGTAAGTGAGCCGGAGAGATGGCGTGTTCGCGTCGTCTCTCCGGCTTATGCTTTGTTTGGCACACCGGTTGGAACGCCCGAACGGTGGACCGAAGCTCGAAAGAAAGGCTTTCGCAGATCACGGCGACAATCGTCGCTTCGACCGTGCCAAGCTTGCTGGGGGCGTTGGTCGGTGCCGGTCTCGTCGTTGGCTTCACACAGCTGCTCAAAGAGAGCCTCGCCCTCGTCTCGAACCAGGCTGTGTGGCTCATCATCACGCTGCCTTTGTTCGGGTTGGCTCTGTCAGTGCTCGTCCTCTACGGGTTTGGGCGGAGCGAGAGCGAGGGAGACGAGAGCAACAACGAGTGGCGAACCTTTCCGCCACGAGTCGCTCGTTCGGATCTCACGGGCGAGATGGTGGAGTTTGCCGGTGAAGAAGAAGGCCTGCGCTTTCGTCTCGCACCTCTTCGCGCGGTGGCCATCGCCGCCACCGTGGGGCTTGGCGGGCCGCTCGGGACCGAAGCTCCTGCGGCATATCTCGGAGTGGCGATCGGAGCGGGGTTGGGAACGGTGGTTCGTCGTGGGCGGCGCTTTCTTCGGTGCGCGGCCGTTGGCGGAGGCGCTGCCGGCGTGTCGGCGCTCATGGGGATCCCCCTGGTCGGCACCGCGTACATCCTCGAGCTAGGTCGACGTCACGATGCTCCGCTCGATGCCGAGCGGGTCACGGCGGGACTCGTGGGAGGAATCATTGGTTGGCTCGTCAACCTCGCCTTTCACGTCAATCTGATTCGACTCGTGATTCCCAAAGAGCCGCCGCACACGTTTACGCAAGCGATTCTAACCGCGCTTCTCATCGGGGCGCTCGCGGGATCGATCACGGCGATCACGGGAGCGGCGATTTATCGAGCGAAAACGTGGCACGCTCACCCCGCTTTCCGGCTCGCGGTCGGCGCCTTGGCCCTCACCGCCACGTCGATCACCCTCGTGCGAATCGCAGGACCCGAGGCCGCTGTGGGCCCAGGCGCCGGAGCGATCCTCTGGGTCGAAAATACGCCGACGAACTCGATGATCGTGCTCGCCGTCACCTTGCTTCGCGCGGTGGCCACGACGTCCGCCGCGGCCGCAGGCGGATGCGGCGGCTTGTTCGTACCCTTCTTGGCAGTCGGCGATCTCGGCGGAAGAGTGTTTGCCCATGGATTCGGCGTGCCCGATGATTTGGCCGGCTCCGCAGGCGCGGCCGCCGGCATTGCCGGAGGATACCGATTGCCCATTACCGCTGTCGTCGTGGTGATCGGCCAAGGCGGATCCCACATCGCAGCGTTATGCTGTCTCGCGACGGTCATGGTGGCCACCATCGTCGGCGCGGGCGTAGCAGCGCTGCTGGATCGATGGGCCAACGTGGGGCAGCCGTACATCGCGAAGAGGGCCCACGAGCACTGAGATGCGATCACGCGCCATCACCCTCGATCGCTCGGCAGCGAAACGATCACTGCGTCGATCCTGCCGTTTTTAGGAGACCAAGGGCGTGCGCATACTCTCTGTCCGATCCTTCAACACCCAGGAGATGTTTCATGGCAGATAGTTTCGATTTCAACGGTAAGGTTGCCCTTGTTACCGGCGCGGCTTCGGGCATTGGTGAGGCAGTAGTACGAATGCTTGCGGCAGGCGGTGCAAAGGTCGTTGTCGCGGATTTCAACGGCGAGGGCGCCAAAAAGGTCGCCGCGAGCTTGAAGGCGGCAACCGCCGCACAACTGGACGTGAGCGACGCGCCTTCGGTGCAAAAGCTGGTCGAAAAAACGCTCACCACCTACGGCGCGCTGCATCTGGCGGTCAACAACGCCGGCATTGGCGGAGCGACCGCGCCCGTCGTCGATTACCCGATCGATGCCTGGCACCAGATTATCGGCGTGAATTTGAACAGCGTGTTTTACGGAATGAAGTACCAGATCCCTGCCATCATCCGAAGCGGCGGCGGCGCGATCGTCAACATGGCGTCGATTCTGGGAAGCGTGGGCTGGCGCGAGTCGTCAGGCTACGTGGCGGCAAAGCACGCCGTGGTGGGCATGACGAAAACCGCGGCGATGGAATACGCGCAGCAGGGAGTGCGCATCAATTCGGTGGGGCCAGGCTTCATCGACACGCCGCTACTCAAGGCTCTGGATGCGCAAACCTACGCGGGACTCAAAGCGCTGCACCCGATCGGCCGCCTGGGCACTTCCGAAGAAGTCGCGTCGCTGACGTGCTTTTTGCTTTCCAGTTCCGCCGGCAACATCACCGGAAGCTATCACCTGGTCGATGGAGGATTTACGGCGCAGTAAGTCATCAAAGAAAAGTCTGATTGCATATCTAGTCGTAAAGATTTGATATTCGCACCCCGCGGTCGTTCTCCATCGACGACCGCGAGGTGAATCGTGACGAAGAAGAGACTATTGCCTCCTGGCAAAAATGCGGCATGATTTCTGTCTTTCGATGGAAAAAGAAACATTTTATGAGGCAATGAAGCGGCAAGGCGTCACACGCCGCAGCTTCGTGAAATTTTGCAGCCTGACCGCTGCTTCGCTGGGGCTGGCGCCGAGCTTTGCGGCCAAGATCGCGAACGCGATGGAAACCAAGCCGCGCATGCCGGTCGTCTGGCTGCACGGGCTGGAATGCACTTGCTGCTCCGAATCGTTCATCCGCTCCGCGCATCCGCTGGCGAAGGACGTGGTGCTGTCCATGCTTTCGCTCGATTACGACGACACGCTGATGGCGGCGGCCGGTCATCAGGCGGAAGAAATCGTCGCCAACATCCGGCAGAAATACAAAGGCAATTTCATTCTGGCGGTGGAAGGCAATCCGCCGCTCAACGAAGACGGCATGTACTGCATCCACGGCGGCCGTCCTTTCGTCGAGGTGCTGAAGGAAACCGCCGCCGATGCCAAGGCGATCATCTCGTGGGGTTCCTGCGCGTCGTGGGGTTGTGTGCAGGCGGCCAAGCCGAATCCGACGCGAGCCACGCCGGTGCACAAGGTCATCACCGACAAGCCCATCATCAAGGTGCCAGGCTGCCCGCCGATCGCCGAAGTGATGACCGCGGTGGTCACCTACATGCTGACCTTCGAGCGCATTCCCGAACTGGATCGTCAAGGACGTCCCAAGATGTTTTACGGCCAGCGCATCCACGACAAATGCTACCGCCGCCCGCATTTCGACGCGGGGCAGTTCGTCGAGCAATGGGACGACGAATCCGCGCGCAGGGGCTATTGCCTCTACAAAATGGGCTGCAAGGGACCGACCACTTACAACGCCTGCTCCACAGTGCGCTGGAACGGCGGCGTGTCCTTCCCCATCCAGTCCGGCCACGGTTGCATCGGCTGTTCCGAAGACGGCTTCTGGGACAAGGGCGGGTTCTACGATCGCGTTACCGGCATCGGCCATTTCGGCGTCGAATCCAACGCAGACAAGGTGGGCATCGCAGCGGCAACTGTTGTCACTGCAGGAGTGGTGGCACATGCCGCGGCCAGCGCCTTGAAACGCGCGCGCGACACGCACGGCAAGAATGACCAAAGCAAAAGCACGGGAGGCAACTGACCATGGGGTCTTACGAAACTCAGGGTTTCAAGCTTGATAGTAGCGGCAAGCGCGTGGTGGTTGATCCGATCTCCCGCATCGAGGGTCATATGCGCGTCGAGGTGAATCTCGACAAAGACAACGTGATCCGCAACGCAGTGTCCACCGGCACGATGTGGCGCGGGCTGGAAGTGATCCTCAAGGGGCGCGATCCGCGCGACGCCTGGGCGTTCACCGAGCGCATTTGCGGCGTGTGCACTGGCACGCACGCGCTGACTTCGGTGCGCGCGGTGGAAGACGCGCTCGGAATCCAGATTCCGGAGAACGCCAACACCATCCGCAACATCATGCAGCTAAACCTGTTCAGCCACGATCACCTGGTGCACTTCTATCATCTGCACGCGCTGGACTGGGTGGACGTGGTATCCGCGCTGAAGGCTGATCCGAAGCGAACATCCGAGTTGGCGCAGAGCATTTCGTCCTGGCCGCTGTCCTCGCCCGGTTATTTCCGCGACGTGCAAAGCCGCTTGCAGAAATTCGTCGAATCCGGCCAGCTGGGGCCCTTCACCAACGGGTATTGGGGCAACCCCGCCTACTTGTTGCCACCCGAAGCCAACCTGATGGCGGTGACGCACTATCTGGAAGCCTTGGATTTCCAGAAAGAGATCGTCAAGGTCCACACCATTTTAGGAGGCAAGAATCCGCACCCGAATTGGCTGGTGGGCGGCGTGCCGTGCGCAATCAACGTGAACGACGTGGGTGCTGTGGGCGCCCTCAACATGGAACGGCTGAATCTGATCAAGAGCATCATCGACCGCACCCGCGAGTTCGTCGAACAGGTTTACGTTCCCGATCTGCTGGCAATTGCCTCGTTCTACAAAGGCTGGTTGTACGGTGGCGGATTGTCGTCGCACAACGTGCTGTCGTATGGCGACATCCCGCAAAAAGCCAACGATTACTCTGCCGCCAACCTGCTATTTCCGCGCGGCGCCATCGTTGAAGGCGATCTCAGCAAGGTGAATGCAGTGGATCTGCGCGACCCGAACGAAATACAGGAGTTCGTTACCCACTCTTGGTACAAATATCCAGACGAAAGCAAAGGCCTGCATCCGTGGGACGGTATCACCGAACCCAACTACAAGCCGGAAGGCAAAGACTTCAAAGGCACTCGCACGAAGATCGAAAACTTGGACGAAAACGCCAAATATTCCTGGATTAAGGCTCCGCGCTGGAAAGGCCAAGCCATGGAAGTCGGCTGTCTTTCGCGAATGCTACTGGGATATGTGCAGCCCAAGCAATATCCCTTTATCAAAGAAACAATCGACGGCGTGCTAAAGAAACTCGATATCCCCATCACCGCGCTGTTCTCCTCGCTGGGCCGCACGGCGGCGCGCGGCATCGAAACGCTATACAGCGTGCGCCTGCAATCGGAACAATTCGACAAGTTGATGGCCGCGATCAAAAACGGCGACACCGCCACCGCCAACATCGACAAATGGGATACGTCCCGCTGGCCTAGCGAAGCCAAGGGCGTCGGCTTCACCGAAGCGCCGCGCGGCGCGCTCGGCCACTGGGTCAAGATCAAAAGCGGCAAGATCGACAGTTATCAGTGCGTGGTGCCAACCACCTGGAACGGCAGCCCGCGTGACGCCAAAGGTCAGATCGGTGCGTTCGAAGCGTCGCTCATGAACACGCCGCTGGCCAAGGCCGAAGAGCCGCTGGAAATCCTGCGCACCCTCCACAGCTTCGACCCCTGTCTGGCCTGTTCCACCCACGTCATGTCACCGGACGGGCAGGAATTGAGCAAGGTCACGGTGCGCTAAATATGTCTACCAAAACCACGCAAAACGAGACGGACGAGACCGTCGAGACCGACAAGACCGCGGCCGGCACCACCCTGTATATCTATGAATGGGCGGTGCGGGCGTGGCACTGGATGAACGCCCTGTGTCTCATCGTGCTGGCCGTCACCGGCTATTTCATCTCCAACCCATTGCCAAGCCAGCCGGGTGAAGCGAGTGAGAGTTTCACGATGGGCTACATTCGCTTCACCCACTTTGCCACGGCCTACATATTCGCGGTGATTTTCCTGGGGCGTATCTACTGGGCGCTGGCGGGCAACCATTACGCGAGGCAACTGTTCTGGCTGCCCATCCTCAACCGCGATTGGTGGCGCGGCCTGGTGCGTGAGCTCCGCTGGTACGCCTTCCTCGACAAACATCCAATAAAATACATCGAACACAATCCGCTGGCGCATCTCTCCATGTTCTTGGCCATCACGCTGGGCGGCACGTTCATGATCGTCACCGGCTTCGCGATGTACGGCGAAGGCGCGCAGTCCGGAAGCTGGGCGCACACCGTGTTTTCCAGCTGGGTAATCCCGCTGTTCGGGCAAAGCCAGAATGTGCATACCGGGCATCACATGGTCGCGTGGTTTATCGTTTGCTTCATGATCGTCCACGTTTATGTCTCGATCCGCGAGGAGATCATGCTGCAGCAAACCAACATCAGCGCGATGATCACAGGAACGCGCACGTTCCGGAAGTAATGAAGCACACCCAATTATTAGTACTCGGAATAGGCAATATCCTTTGGGCCGACGAAGGCTTTGGTGTGCGTTGCGTGGAAGCGCTGGATGCGGGCCGGCGGTTCGGCGATGAAGTGATGCTGATGGATGGCGGCACGCAAGGCTTGTATCTGCTTCCCTACATTGAAGATGCGCGCCGTCTGATTGTGTTCGATGCGGTCGATTACGGCAAACAGCCTGGCGAGATGGTGATCGCGCGCGATGACGAGGTGCCGCGTTTCATGGGCGTGAAGAAAATGAGTTTGCATCAGACTGGTTTTCAGGAAGTTCTCGCTTGCGCGGCGCTGGGCGGCAAATTGCCGGAATCGATGACACTGATCGGCGTGCAGCCGGAGCAGATCGACGATTACGGAGGCAGCCTGCGCGATGTCGTCAAGGCGCGCATTGCCGATGCGCTAGAAGTCGCGTTGGAGTGCGTGGCGCGTTGGGGCATTGCTTGCTCGCCGCGTACTTCGCCCGCAGGTGTGCACATCGACAGCGGCGCGCTCAGCATGGACCGTTACGAGGCTGGGCGGCCTGCCGCGGAGCAGGCCTGCCGCTACGGCGACGACCGCTTTCGATTTGACGCGATCTCTTCGTTAGGGCCTGCGGTGCGGTCCTCAAAGCCGGAAGAGGCTGTTCCGGTCCGCTCCTCGGCCCCGCCTCGACCTCGCGTCAACTTGAAAGCGGTCAAGTGATGGAGCAATGACACCATGTGTATTGGTATTCCCATGCAGGTCATTGACACCGAAGGCATGTATGCGTGGTGCGAAGGCCGAAATGGGCGCAAGCGTATCGACACTTTCTTGGTCGGCTCGGTCAATCCGGGAGACTGGCTGCTGGTTTTTCTGGGCAGCGCGCGGGGAATTATCGATGCCGAACGCGCAGCGCAAGTGAATGCGGCGCTGGATGCGTTGGATCGCGCCGCCGCCGGACAAAGCAACTTCGACGACTGTTTTGCGGATTTGATCAACTGCGAACCCCAACTGCCAGAATTTTTGCGATAATGAATATAAGAGAGCCTTTCCATCTTCCGGTTGTCACGCTCGGCGCCGGTTCCCAACCCGAAGAAGACGAAGAATTGGCATATCTGCCAATGCCGCGTGAGATGGACACCTATTCCATGCCAGGCTGGGATCTGAAGGCCGATCCAGAAACGGTGGCAGCAGTCTGCGCGGTACTGGACGAATTGCGCGCGAAGATGAGCACACATGCCGAGGCGACCATCGAACTCGGTGGACTGCCAATGCAAGTGACCGAATTGCTGAATCAGTCGCTGGGGCATGGCGAAGTCAGCGTGCGAGTAAGCGCGCCCGCCGTGCTGCATATGCAAGAAACCGTGTTCACCGGCATTTGGCGCGTGCAGCAGATGTCGCAACAGGGCACCGTGCTGCGCGACACGCTGCGCGCCTGCGCCATCCCGCATGAAGTGCGGTCGGCCGCACTGGCCGCCGCCATACAAGTCGTGCCACCGCCGCCGCGCCCGGGCATGATGAACGCGCCCGCCGTGCTCAATGAATTGTTGGAGCATTCGCGCACCTACGCCGCCGGGCAGCCCGTGCATGTGATCAATTTCTCGTCATTGCCAATGACTCCGGAAGATTTCGCGTATCTGCACGAAGCGATGCAGCCCGGTTCGGTGAGCATGTTGTCGCGCGGTTATGGCAAATGCCGTATCACCAGCACGGGGTTGGCATATGGGTGGTGGGTACAGTATTTCAACAGCATCGATCGTCTCATCCTCAATACGGTGGAAGTGACGGATGTTCCGCAAGTCGCGCTGGCCGCCGAGGACGACATTCGCAACAGCGCCGAGCGCCTTGGTGAGTGGCTGGCAACCATGCGTGAATCGCAATAGGCGCGCGCGGAGCAGCTGCGAGAATGAATCAAGCAGTATCCACACTAAAAACGGTATTCGAGAAAATTGCCTGCACGCGCATGACCGGTTTGCCTATCGTCAATCCAGCGCTGCGCGTCGAGGCGGTTGGTTTTCGGCAATGGCAAGGGAGGCAGGCCGGCGTGCTGGTGACGCCGTGGAGCATTGGCTTGGTATTGCTCCCTGGGCCAGATGCACCGCTCGAGCAACTGGCACCGGATCAACGGGCGTCGTGGGACTTTCCTTCTGGCAGCTACGAGTTCATGGGGCTCGATGAACCGATGTTGGGGCCATGCCATATCTGTCCGTTGATCTCACCAGTGATGGAATTTGCCAATCATGAAGCGGTTCTGGAGCTAGCGCAGGAGATTGCGCGCGCTGTGTTTGCGGCAGGCGGCGTTGAAGCAGTGGCGCAGCCGCAGACGCCGCAGACACCACGTCGCGCGTTGCTTCCGTTTCTGCGTTTGCCCGTCAGCAGCGGGCGCGGCGGGCGTTGATGGCCGACGTCGGCAAACTGGAATTCGGCATCGCATGGGACGGCGAAATGGTGCGCGATGCCACAATAACATCCACGCGACCGCGTGCTGATCGCGTGCTGGAAGGCCGCACGGCGCAAGAGGCGGTGAAGCTCGTGTCGCTGCTGTTCAGCGTGTGCGGCAAAGCGCAAAGCGCGGCTGCGGAAGCAGCCATGGCGGTCGCGCAAGGCAGAGAACCGACGCAAACGCACTCCCGCGCAGTAGCTTGCGAAGCGATGCAGGAGCATCTGTGGCGCCTGCTGCTGGATTGGCCAGCATTGCTAGGGTTGCCGAAGCGACAAGAGATCTTCGTGCGTTTGCACGGCGCGTTGAACGCCATCGCAGCCGGCGCCGGCGATACGCGAGCGTTGTCGGACGAACTGCACCGAACGCTGACGGGCATGACAAGCGAAGAGTGGGCGCGGCTCGATTCTTATGCCGCGCTGATCGAATGGAGCCAAGGGAACCACGGATCGTGCGCGCCCGTGGTTGCCGCGCTCGATGCGCTGGAGAGCGTGCTGTCGCAGGGCGATGCCATAGAAACATGCGACCTGCTTCCAGAATGGTCGACAACAGAACTAGACCGTTTTCGATTTGACGCGCAACCGCACTGGGGCGGCAGACCCATGGAGACGGGCGCGCTCGCGTATTGGCAACATGAGCCGTTGCTGCGCGATATCCTGCGGCAGCGCCAGAGCCGATTGCTGGCGCGACTGGTCGCCCGCGTGCACGATCTGCTGGATAGCGCCAACAATCTGGCGCGTGAACGAACCGCGCAGCGTATCCAGTGCTTCGCCCTGGAAGCAAACGCAGGGCTCGGGCTGGTGCGCACCGCGCGCGGCATGTTATTGCATTACACACGAATCGAACGCGGACACATCGCGCAATGTTGCATCGTGGCGCCCACCGAATGGAATTTTCATCCGCGCGGCGCATGGCGCGCCGGCTTGATGAATCTACGAGAGCGCGATGCGGCACGCGTCATGGAGATAGCCCGGCGCGTGACTTTGTCACTCGATCCGTGTGCAGAATACACGATAAAGATGCGTCATGCATGAAATGTCACTGGCCGAAGGCGTGCTCTTGCTCATCGAAGACGCGGCGCGCGATCAGAATTTTCACCGCGTGAAAAAAGTGTGGCTGGAGGTCGGCCAGCTCGCGAGCGTCGAGGCCGACGCAATGCGTTTCTGCTTCGACGCGGTGATGCGTGACAGCATCGCGGACGGCGCTGAATTAGAGATCGTCGAGACGCCGGGACAAGCCTGGTGCATGAAATGCAGCCGAGCCGTAGAGGTGCGGGTATTGCTAGATGCATGCCCGCTATGCGGCAGTCATCAATTGCAGGTGACGGGCGGCAACGCGCTGCGCGTCAAGGAATTGGAAGTGGAGTAAAGTAAAAGACAATTATGTGTACGACATGCGGATGCGGAACAGGCCAGACGCTGATCGCCGGACACGCGCACAGCCATGATCACGCGCACGACCACGACCATGTGCACGGCCATGATCACACACATGACCACGCGCACGACCATGATCACGGCCCTGCTGCCCCCGTTGGCGCGCACGCGCCAGGGATCAGCCAGGCGCGCATGGTGCGAATCGAACGCGACATCTTGTCTAAGAACGACGCCTACGCGCAGCAGAACCGCGATTATTTCGTTGCGCACGGCATCTTCGCGCTCAACCTCGTCTCCAGCCCCGGCTCCGGCAAAACCACGCTGCTGGTGAAAACCATCGCCGCGCTGAACGGCAGCGTGCCGCTCGCCGTGATCGAAGGCGATCAGCAAACCGACAACGACGCCGCTCGCATCCGCGCTGTCGGCGCGTCGGCGCTACAGATCAACACCGGCAAGGGATGTCATCTCGACGCCTGGATGGTCGGCCGCGCGGCGAGTCAACTGAGTTTGCGCGACAACAGTTTGTTGCTGATCGAGAATGTGGGCAATTTGGTGTGCCCGGCAGGATTCGATCTCGGTGAGGCGCATAAGGTTGCCATTCTGTCGGTGACGGAGGGCGAGGATAAGCCACTCAAGTATCCCGATATGTTCCGCGCCGCGGATATCATGTTGCTAAACAAGTGTGATTTGCTTCCATATCTTGCGTTCGACGCGGCGCTGGCAGAAGAAAATGCGCGGAGCGTAAACCCGCTCGTCCGCGTGATTCGCACTTCGGCTACCAGCGGCGAGGGAATGGAAGAATGGTTGGTCTGGATACGCGAAGGTTGTCGGCGAGCGGCGGCGGCCGCCTCGAAATGACCGGGCAACCGTGATCGGCGCACGAATCAAAGTCTCGGGCCAAGTACAAGGCGTCGGGTTCCGCCCCTTCGTGTACCGGCTCGCGCATGAATTGGGCCTTGCCGGCTGGGTGCGCAATTCGAGCGAGGGCGTGGAGATAGCGGTCGAAGGCGATCCGCTGCAGGTGATGCGACTCATCGAACGCCTGCAAAGCGAACCGCCGATGCTAGCGCGCGTGGAAAGCATCACGCATGATTTGCAAGATGCGCGTGGCGATCTGCACGGCTTTCACATCACCACGAGCCGCAGCGGCGCGGTGAGCACCGGCATTGCACCCGACACGACGGTCTGTCCGGATTGTCTGTCCGAATTGTTCGATCCCAGAGACCGCCGCTTCCGCCATCCTTTCATCAACTGCGTGCAGTGCGGCCCGCGTTACACGCTCACCGCGCGGCTGCCCTATGATCGCGCGTACACCAGCATGGCGAAGTTCGCGCAGTGCCCGGAGTGCCAGCGCGAATACGACGACCCCACTTCACGCCGTTTTCACGCGCAGCCCAACGCATGCCCGCAGTGCGGGCCACATCTGCGGCTCTTCGATGCGCAATGGCGACCTGTCGCAACTGGCGAAACGAACGATCCCATCGCTGCCGTGGCCGCATGTTTGACCACCGGGCACATCGCCGCGATCAAGGGCATAGGCGGGTTTCATCTGGCGTGCGCGTGCACTCACGATGCCGTGGCGCGTTTGCGCGGCGGCAAACGGCGCGAGCAAAAGCCATTTGCGGTGATGGTGTTGAACCTCTGTTCGGCACGGCGCTATGCCGATGTCGGCGAGGGAGAGGCCGGTTTGCTGTCTTCTGCCGAACGCCCTGTCGTACTGCTATGTAAAACAGATAAATGCGACGCAGAGCTGCCCGGCATCGCGCCTGGCTTGTCGCGCGTCGGCTTGATGCTGCCTTATACGCCGCTGCACTATTTGCTGTTCTATGAGCTGCTGCGCCGCCCTCGATGCACCGACTGGCTGGAAGCGGAAAGTACGATTGCGCTGGTGATGACCAGCGCGAATCCAGGCGGTGAACCGCTGGTGAAAGACGACGACGAGGCGCGCACATCGCTCGCGGGTTTAGCCGATGTATTTCTCACGCACGATCGCGACATCCTGCACCGATGCGACGACAGCGTGATGAAATGGCAGGGCGACGCGCCCGCGTTCATTCGCCGCGCGCGAGGCTACACGCCGCGCCGCATCGCGCTGCCGTTCGCAGGGCCGAATGTGCTGGCTTGCGGCGGCTTTTTCAAGAACACAGTGTGCCTTACGCGCGGCGATGAGGCGTTCGTTTCGCAGCACATCGGCGATCTCGATCATCCTGGCGCGCGGCACATGCTGGGCGAAACCGTCGACTACTTATGCGACATTCTCGATGTGCGGCCGCAAGCGGTGGCCCATGATCTCCACCCTGATTTCTACAGCACCGAGTTCGCGCAGCGCTACGCGGAAGAACGCAACCTGCCAGTCATCGCCGTGCAGCATCATCACGCGCACATTGCTGCTGTTTGCGCGGAACATGGCGTGACCGAGGCCGTGCTCGGGTTGGCGCTCGACGGCACGGGGTTGGGCACAGATGGTTCGGCCTGGGGCGGTGAACTCTTGCGTGTGGACGGAGCCAACTGCGAACGCATTGGCCATCTCACCCCATTGCCGCTGCCCGGCGGCGACCGCGCAGCGCGTGAACCTTGGCGTATGGCAGCAGCGGCGTTGCATAGCCTTGGCCGCGGCGATGAAATTCCGACACGCTTCCCGACGCAGCCGGGCGCTAGAACCGTGCGCGATATGCTGCGGCGCGGGCTGAATAGCAGTAGGGCTTCAAGCATGGGGCGATTGTTCGACGCGGCGGCTGGACTGCTTGGCGTATGCGAGACACAAGGCTACGAAGGTCATGCCGCGATGCTGCTCGAAAGTTTGGCGGAGCGGCATGGCGGGGTGGCTCCCATAGAAAATCTGTATACCATCATTGATAATGAAAAAGCCATCGAACTGGATTTCCTCCGCCTGCTAGAAAAACTCGCCGATTGCGCCGACTGCAAAGACATCGCCTATGGCGCATCGCTATTTCACACCACCATCGATACTGGCCTTGTTGATTGGGTAACCCGCGCCGCCCAATACCATAACATCCGCACCATCGCCCTTGGCGGCGGCTGCTTGCTCAACGGTATCTTGTCAGACACCCTGACCAAAAACCTGTCTGCCCAAGGCCTGCGCGTCCTCCATGCGCGCCAACTACCTCCCAACGATGGCGCCATATCCTTTGGGCAGGCCGCGATCGCCAACCGGCTGCCATCGATTTAGCGTTTAGCGCGGTCTGCGTGGTAGGTCTTTCAACCGGCCGAAGATGGTATGCCGATAGTCATCAAGATTGGCCACGATGGCTGCCTCGAGCCCAGTCCAAAAGGCGTGGCAAGAGCAGACTACGCCGCAGCAGCAGTCGGCTGTTACTTGGAGGTCGGCGCACGAAAAAAATCGGCCTGTTTTTGGATCGAACGCGTCGGCGTAGCCCCTTTTATGCTTGCGAATTGGCTTGAGATCTGCCGTGAGCTCTTCATAGCCTTCTTTCGCTGTGAGGATGATATGCCCGGCTGCAGATTGCAGTGTCGTTAGGTAATCTATCTTTTTCGCGCTTTTGTAGGCACGGACAATTTCGAGCGAAGGAAGGCTCATCGCAAACACGCCAACGAAAGGCACGTTAGTAGGGTTGTTTGGATGACCCGGGGGAGGTGCCGTGAAATCCGAAATGGCAACAACGTAAAGTTGATCGCCAAAGAATTCGAGCGCGTCACTGGAGTCCAAGTCCAACTCGGCCGTACCGACGGACCTTGTTGCTATGGAAGTGAGATCGTTCGCATCGAAGAGCTCGACTTTAATCGGATGCTGCCAGGTGTCATCAATAAATGGCCTGTAGGAGACAGCGAGATATTCTTCGTTTACCTCGAGCGAAACGCTTGTACTGATGCCGAGCGAGCGCGTTTCGCGAGGACGCAGATCGGCATCGAGTGCGACCAGTTGCGTTGGACTCCTCTCTCCCATCGTTAATGCAACATACACATTATCTTGAAATGTTGCGATTCGCACCTTGTCCGCCCTCTCCATGGGCGTTTTCAAAGGCAGGTCTACGGATCGCAAAACGCGACCGCCCGCAACATCCCATTCGATGATCGTGGGGACGTACTCCTCTTGGTTGTCATTCGACAGACGGGCTATGGCGCATCCGATGTAGACCGAACCTGCCGGAAGCGACGAAGACGCTGGTTTTCCTGGCGCGGCGTCGACGGCATAGCTGCACCCGTTCGACGCGACGACCGAAGTGCCGGACGGTGGGCTGAAAGATGGCTTTGCGCCTGCATCTGGCGTTGCTCCTTGTGCCTGAGCGCTCTTGGACGCCAGCGGCTCGGCCGAAAGCAATGGTGGTGCGGGCGCAACATCGGCGGAAGGCGGAGTTGACGTTGCGACCGTGGATGTCGATTCGGCACGATGCGAACATGCGCTGAGCGTGATTGCCGTAATCACGAGATACGTTTTCATTTTGCACTCGCTGGGCGAAACGCACCCGTGAAGATTTCGTCCTGCGGGCCTCCAGTAGCGTTTATCTTAAATTCGCGCGGTGGTTGGTGGTCAAAATAACCCCACTTCCTCGAGCTCTCGTCGTAATACCACGTGTCGCGTCGAAAGCCGCCGAAGTCCTCTCCCGTGGAGCCAGCGCCCCACGACGAATCGACGTTCAGCACATGGAAGGGACCTGTGCCTTTGAGGAATTCGTCGACCTTAGAATTGCCTGGACTGCGTGCGTTAAGATCCTCGCGCAGCGAATAGGTGGCAAACTCGTGAACTTCGTGGCTGTGGACGATCACGTTGTGACCGAAAACTTCCTGCCCGTTAGGGTTAGGGTCGAGATGAATGATGTCACCAGCGCGAATGTCACTCATGTTGTGAATTTTAGGATGTACGACTTTTTTATCCCCGCCTTCTATAAACGCGACTTTTTTAAACGCGGGAGTTTGCAAATAGCTATAAATGGCACCGTAACGATGCGTGCCGTTGACCAAAGACTGCGCGCCTTTACCGTGCACGGCAGTGGCCGCTTCTCTAACGTAACCGGCGCAGTCGACACCAATACCCCATTCGAACTGCATGTTACGAATGCGCTTTTCCACGGTGTTGAGCTTGGCGTCCTCGGCCGGAAGCTTTCCGGCGTCGATAAGAGCTTGGGTAACCTGCACGAGCTGTTCGGGTGTGGGACGCCCCATGCATGCATTGTTTATGGCATTGCCGGGAACGTGGGCTTTTTGGCAGATCTTTACGAGCTCGTTCCTGTTGTTGTTGGCGTTCACATTCATTCTGAACATGGGGCGGGCCGGCACCGAGGCACCGTTGACCGTGTAAGGTCCTGAAAAACGGTCATGCACAGCGTCGAGCTTTGCTTGCACCTTTGCATCGGCCGCGCGTTTGGCTTCCGCGATGCGCTCCGCCTGTGGATCCATTGCTGGCAGATGAGAGCCCGATGACCAATCGATGTCCCTGTCTGGCAGATCATCCCAAGCGCGCTGCAGAGCTTCGTCGGAAGGGTACGGTGGTGGCTTAGACGCTCCCGCGGCGGGCGTAGGCGTGTTTGCCGTGGGGGGTGAGGCGGTGGTGGAGCTGTTGAGGTTACTTGTTTGTCGTGACCATGAGGTTTGAATGCTGTTGCTACCCATGTGGGCCTAAGTCGACCGGTTTTCCTCGAAGTTGCGTCCACGGGGATTTTCTCTCACTTTTTTTGAGCGTTTTTTTGGGGGCGCTTTTGGGCTAAATTTCTTTAAATTTGCATCATGTGCCTAGCCATCCCCGCTCGTATCGAATCGCTGACCACGCATGGCAACGCCATCGTCAACCTCGGCGGCGTACGCAAAGAAATCTCGCTGGCGCTGGTAGACGAAGCCGCGGTCGGCGATTACGTCATCGTGCACGTCGGTTACGCCTTGCAAAGGCTGGATGAGGAAGAAGCATTACGCACGCTGCAGGCATTCGCCGAGATGGGTAAATTGCAGGAAGAACTGGACGCGTCGTGAAATACGTGGACGAATTCCGCGACGGCAGCCTCGCGCGCAACATCGCCGCCAACATTGCGCGCGAAGCCGAGCCCCAGCGCACCTATCGCCTGATGGAATTCTGCGGCGGACACACGCACGCCATCTCACGTTACGGCATCGCCGACCTCTTGCCGCGCAACGTGCAAATGATTCATGGGCCAGGCTGCCCGGTGTGTGTGCTGCCGATCGGCCGCATCGACCAGGCGATCCGTCTCGCGCGCGAGCACGGCGTGATTCTCTGCACGTACGCCGACACGTTGCGCGTGCCGGCTTCCGATCATCTGTCGCTGATGCGCGCCAAGGCCAGCGGCGCGGACGTGCGCATGGTGTATTCGACGCAAGATGCGCTGAAGCTCGCGCGCGAGCATCGTTCGCGCGAAGTGGTGTTCTTTGCCATCGGCTTCGAAACCACCACGCCGCCCACCGCAGTGGCAGTGCAGCAGGCGGCAAGCGAAGGGTCGAAAAATTTCAGCATCCTGTGCAACCACGTGCTGACGCCAGCGGCGATGCACGCCATCTTGTCGGCTGAAAACACCGTAAAGCTTGATGGTTTTGTTGGTCCCGCGCACGTTTCGACCGTCATCGGTAGCCGGCCTTACGAGCCGTTTGCCAACGATTACGGTAAGCCTGTCGTCATCGCCGGCTTCGAACCTTTGGACGTGATGCAGGCCATCCTGATGCTGCTGCGGCAGGTCAACGAAGGCCGGGCGGAAGTCGAAAACGAATTCACTCGCGCGGTGACGCGCGACGGCAACCTCAAGGCGCAGAAGCTGGTGGCGAAGGTGTTTGAACTGCGCGACAGCTTCGAATGGCGCGGACTAGGCAGTGTTCCGCACAGCGCATTGAAACTGCGTGAGGCGTATGCCGCGTTCGATGCCGAGCGGAAATTCGGCGTCGGCTACACCGCCGTGCCCGACAACAAAGCTTGCGAGTGTGCCGCCATTCTGCGCGGGTACAAAAGCCCACAAGACTGCAAAATTTTCGGCACGGTCTGCACGCCGGAAAACCCGGTGGGTTCGTGCATGGTGTCGTCCGAAGGCGCCTGCGCGGCGCACTACAGTTACGGAAGGTTCCGCGAGACCGCTTGATGAATACAACCAAACCGAACTACATCCGCCCGCTCGACTTCAAGCACGGTCGCGTGGACATGTCGCACGGCTCCGGCGGCCGCGCCATGGCACAACTCATCAGCGAATTGTTCGCCGCCGCGTTCGACAACGCATATCTCGCGCAAGGCAACGACGGCGCGATACTGCCGGCGACGAACGGCCGGCTGGTGATGGCCACCGACGCGCATGTGGTGTCGCCGCTGTTCTTCCCGGGCGGCGATATCGGCTGCCTATCGGTGCACGGTACAATCAACGATGTTGCGGTGATGGGCGCCACACCGCTGTATTTATCGGCTTCATTCATCCTCGAAGAAGGCTTTCCGCTTGCCGATTTGAAGCGCATCGTGGAATCGATGGCGCGCGCCGCGCGCGATGCCGGCGTGATAGTCGTCACCGGCGACACCAAAGTGGTGCAGCAAGGCAAAGGCGATGGCGTATTCATTTCGACCACGGGTGTGGGCGTGCTGCCGGGCGGCGTCGATCTCTCTGGCGACCGCGCGCGACCAGGCGACTGCATCGTGCTGTCGGGCACGATAGGCGATCACGGCATGGCGATCCTTTCGCAGCGCGAAGGGCTGGAATTCTCCGCGCCCATCGTGTCGGACACCGCTGCGCTGCACGGATTGATCGCGGCCATGCTGGGCAGCGGCGCGGCATTACGCGTGCTGCGCGATCCGACGCGCGGCGGCCTGGCAACGACGCTGAACGAAATCGCAAAACAGTCCGGCGTGGGGATGATGCTGGATGAGGCCGCGATCAAGGTGAATCCGCCGATCGAAGCCGCCTGCGAATTTCTCGGTCTCGATCCGTTGTATGTTGCAAACGAAGGCAAGTTGGTGGCGATCTGCGCGCCCGACGACCGAGAACGCCTGCTCGCGGTGATGCGCGCGCATCCGCTGGCGCGCGAGGCTGGTGTGATCGGTGAGGTTATCGCCGACGCGCATGGCTTCGTGCAGATGACGACGAAGCTTGGCGGTCGCCGCGTGGTGGATTGGTTGGCAGGCGAGCAGCTGCCCAGAATTTGTTGAAGGGCGAACTGTTCCGACGTCGGAACAGTTCGAGCGCACGCGTGCAATGACGAGGCATCGCGCTTGCCCGCATATGACAGTCGCTTCGCAGCAAGGTATGTTGGGTGCCCGTGCCGAAGATCGACCTCGTCACTTTAGGACTCGTCCGGGACCTCGGTAGTGGCGATTCGATCGTTGCCCTCGCTGCCCAGCCATCGCTTGCCAGCTTCGGCGAAGAAGAGAACGCCCTGCTCGAAGCGAAAATGTTCCTGATGGAATACCTCGCCAAGGCGGAACCGGAAACCGCTCTCCGCTTCGCCCTTCCGGAAGGAACGACGCTGCACACCCTCGACGTACTCGTTCCGCGCACCGATCTCCCTCGGCGGTGGAACGTCGACACGCCGATCCGCGTCAGCTGCCTCGTGATTCCCACGGTTCCGAACACGAAAGGGCAGCGCGATCGCTGGGTGATGGTCGTTCCCCTTGGGCACACGTTCTTCGCGACAGCCATCGAAGATCTCGACGAGGAGATCACCACCGAGGTGAAGCGTCTCGTGCGCCACCTCGGCGCGCTGGAACGCGGTATGGCCTTTCCAGGCAAGGCCCTCCGGTTCCTCGATTGGCTCGCGACCGACGTGCACGGCGCGCTCGACAGAGCAGCATCCACAGCGGAAGGCTCCGAACCTGTGCGCACATTCTTTCCGCGCGATGTCTCCGCCGCGTATGCACGCTACTCTGGCATCCCGCTAACGCTTCTCTCCGACGACATTTCCGCGAGCGCAGAAGATCTCGCTGGGCTCCTGAAAGCGCGCGTCATCGGGCAAGACGAAGCCTGCAATGCTTGCGGTCGCGTGCTCGCGCCCGCAGATGTCGAACGCATCGTCGGGCTCGAGCTCGCAGCCACCGCGAAACGAACCGGATTCGTACGCCGCAATCTTCGCCTCTACGCGACGCCTGCAGCGCAAAGCCGCCTCGCCGAGCTCGGCTACCATCCTACGCGCGGAGCGCGCCCGCTAAGGCGCCTGATCGAAGAGCGTGTCGTGACACCGATCGCGGCGCGAATCGCAGGCGATCCTCGCTTCCGCGACACACGCGTTGCTGTCTATGCCTCCGGCGAAGAGCAGCCAGCGGCCGGGTTCGGCGTCCGCATCGATTGAATTCGATTACGCTCCAGCCTTCGCAAGCAGCCCGTCGAGCTTTTGCGTGGTCAGCGTGCGGCTTTTCTTCGAGGGGATCTTCGCGAGCCAGTAGGACAGCTCCTTGCGCCGGAAGCCGCGTGGCAGCTCGAGCTCGGGCAGGCTCGTGAAGAGGTGTGAGCGGACACTCGACAGGTAAGCGAAGTCGAAGAGCGCCTTCTCGGCCGTCGCAAGTATCACGCCGCGCTCGGTCTCTTCGTAGCCGCCGAATATGTCGGGCGCGACGTGGCGAATCGAGAACGTCCCGACCGTCGTCTTTACCCGATGCGTGCGCGCCAACGACACCGCGTACACCATCTCGGGAATCTGCTCGATGAGGCCGCGTCGGTGCAGCGCCGACTGGAGCGAGACGTAGCTTGGAAGCGGCGCGGTCAAGTGCTCGGGTAAGCGCAGCGGATCGAGCGCGTCTTCGAGCCACCACATGCCGTGGCGGATCGAACGAATGAGCCCAGTATGCGCGAGCCGCGTGAGTGTCTGGCTCGCCGCCGCCGTGCGGAGCCCCAACGCCGCTGCTGCGTCTGCGGTGTCGATCGCTGGCACGCCAAGCTTGCGCAAGATGGCGAGGGCGTCGGGCCCGTTCATCGGAGTGCGTCCAAACGACACTACTTATCAATACCGAGATTCAATGCATCAAGCAAACTACCGCGTCGTTCCGACGCCTATCCAGTGCTCGGCGTCGGGGATGGCGCGGATCTCTTCGAGCGATCCCCCGTTGTTCGCTACGCGCGAGATCTCGAAGAGCACAGAGCTCGCCGCATACCGATTGATCCCTGCGGTCGTCTTGTCGAGCAGCGGACCCGCGGCGTCGAGCGCGGCGAGGGTGCGTCCGGTGACGAGATTGCCTTGGCGCCAGCCGGTCTGCGATTCGACGCGCAGATCGGTACGCTCTTCTTGCAGGAGTGCCGCTACGCCTTCGCGGATACGGTGGTCTTCGTGATGGAGAAGAGGCAGGAGCGTCGCCGCGCTCTCGGCATTCTGGCTTTGCCGGAACATGTGCACGACGGGACGGTATTCCCCGCTCGTGATACGCGCGACATTGACCTTCGCCGAGATCCAGTGCGTCGGCGCTACGGCATAGAGTACGGCGGTGAGCGCGAACGCGTCGAGCTGCCAGCGAACGAGCCATCGGAAACTCCGCTGCCGTCGGACCTTGAGTGCGACGAGCCCCATTCCGACAACGACCAGTGTGATGCCAAGAATGCCGACGATGCGGAGATCCGACAGACCACTATACGCGATGTGGATGGCAATCCGTCGGTAGGTGCCGAGCGAGAGAACGAAGCCCTGCCCGATCCACACGAATGCGAGCTTTCGCGCGAGCGCTGTGTGGGAGTCGTGCGCGAGTGGTCCGTGGAACATCACTGAGACAATCACCGTGAGCAGCGCGAGGGCGATGGCGAGCCAGAACGCCCCTTCGTGCGAATACTGTTGGGTCGTAAGGCCAGCGGGTGGCCGGCCCGACCAGAGGTAGGCTGCGTCGAGCGCGTTGTATGCGAGAAAAACGACGTTGAGCAGGACGAAGGTATTGCGCGCGACGAGCAGGCTCGTCGGTTTCGCTTCCTTCGTGACGTTGGCGGTGGGTGTGCGCAAACGCCAAAAGGCAGGGCGGAGCAAGCCGAGTGCACCAAGACCGAACAACGCCCATGTGAAGACGCGAGCCACGGGCGGCAGCCCGATGCTAGCCACTGCATTCATGACGGCGTCGAGGCCACGTGCAACGATCGGATTGGCTAGCGCGAAGACACCGACGAAAACGAGCGCGAGGCCGATCGGGACCACGATCGGCAGCACCGAGACGCCGCGCAAGCGTGTGTTCGCGGTCAACCGGCGGACACCGGCATAGGCAGACTTGATGCGAGCCGGAAGGCGACCGATCGTGGAAAACGCGGAAAGGGACGTCTCTACCAGAAACAAGCGCGGCGATCGGATCGCGATGGCGAACGCAAAGAGGAGCAGAAGCCCGCAAGCGGTGGTGGTGAAATTTGGCAAAGCGGCGCTTCGCGTGGCGATGGCCGCGAGGAGCACAGAGAGCACGATGAGCCTGGTCGAACGCCGCCATTTGTGCGCGACGAAGAAGGCGACGATTGGCACTGTGCTGAAGAAGAACGCCAGCGCAAAGCCGCCGACTTCGGCGTGGTCGCCATGCCAGAGCGCAACGTCCATGAGGATGGCGACGACGAGCGCGCCAGCAAGCTCTTTGGCGCGCATCGGGACAGTGCGAACTGCGCGAAGAAGGACCGGTGGCACAAATGGCGTAGGTCGATAGGGCGTCCGCGGATCGTAAAGTTGCGTCGGCGCGCAAACACTGTTCGCATTGGGCGCGAGTGCCAAGGCACTATTCGGTGGTACAGGAAGTGGACTCGTCTGCATGCACCGTTAAACGGAGGATGCATGCGTTTTCTTCGTCCACCGGACAGCCACCTGCGGCCGTTCACGTTCGATTGGCGACCGTTCGGTTCGACTTTGATCGGCGCTCCATCATTTTAGACCGCTTTCAAGTTGACGCGAGGTCGCGCCAAATCGAAAGCGGTCAGGAGTAGAGGTGCAGGCTGCTACCCGGGAACAGGGCCGTACCAAACCAGCTCAAAAGCAGCAGAAGGAAGGCGACGGGGAGCGTCCAGATGACGAGGTTATCCTTTCGGCCTTGATGCCGCAGGTGGATGTAGACGAGGTAGGCCGCGCCGGTCATGAAGGCGAGTGTCTCTTTGGGATCCCACGACCAGTAGTGACCCCATGCTTCCTTGGCCCAGACTGCGCCGAGCAGCAAACCGAGTGCGAGGAAGCCAAAGCCGATGTGAACGAGATTGTCGATGAAGGCGAGCAGCTCCTGATGGGCGGCATGGTCGCCGCCTTTTCTGCGCCGGACGAGCAGGACGCCGGCAGCGAGCGTGGCAACGCCGAAGAGGGTGTAAGCGATGATGTAGATGATGACGTGGGGGATGAAGAGAAAGCTTTGCAGTGCTGGCATCAGTGCGATGGAGTGGATTTCCGGCTTCAGCAGGTTGATGACGGTGAACGCCGTTGCCACGATGGCCGAAAGAAAGAGGAGCCACGGGTAATGCCAGCGGCGGTAGGTGACGTATCCAGCGAGAACCGTAAACATGGCGTACCACAGCCGGGTCTCTCCCATCGTGCGTAGCGGCGGGCGCGAAAGGGCATCCCATAACGCGGCGATGAAAACGGTGAAGAGGGCGATGCCAAGGATTGCCAGCGCGTCAACTACATAAGCGGATCGGGGCGATTGGTCACGACGGCAAGCAAGCAGGCCGGCGGCGAGCCAGCACACGGTGGCGGGGATTGCGATGAAAGGGAATTCGTTCCAACTCATTGCTTGCGCTCTTTCGCTTACCTGTGCCATTCCATACCATAAGAAGCGCCCCAATCGCCATGAGCCCCATACTGATTTTGGCAGGTAGCAGCCAAGGATCATAGACTAATTCCATTTCGCTCCAAGGGGACATTTTTCCAAGAGCGGTTTCGTAGCCATACTGGTAGATCATCCAGTTGCCAACAGAAACGGGTTTGTTGACTTCCAGGATGGCATCGATAGGGCTGCCGTCTTTCGGAATGATGGTGACGTCCGAGGCGTAGCGTTTGGGTTCTGGCTGCGTCATCACGAGGACGTAACGGTCGTCCAGGGGAATGGCTGAGAAAAATTCGGGAACGTTACCGCCGGAGGAAACCCAAGCCGTTTTGGTTTCTCCGGTGAGGAGATTTCGGGCGGTCACTTTTGCGGCAGGCGTGGATTCGGGCATCGGGCTGACACGGTATTCGCCGTCGATGCGCACGGCAGTATGCAGGTAGTCATCGAGCGTGATGGCCCAATCGCCAATTTGCCCCTTTGGACGTTTGGGGTCGATCTGGAAGAACCCTTGTTTGCTTTTAGGTTGGGATTTGCCTTTGGGTTGAGAGGGTTGAGGATCACGCGCAGCTTGGCCGTCCATTATCGTCAGATTTGGCGGGTATTCTTCCATCGTGAATTTTTTGAGGGTGATGGCGATAGGAAGTTCCAAGGCTTCGCCGTCTTTGTCGAAGACACGCCATTCGGTTTCTCCACTCTGCACATGCATGACGACACGCATCATGTCTGCTGCGCCGAATCCGGCGGAGACGAGGAGCATCCATAGCCCCAGATGGTTGCAGAGAAAGGTGATGTCCTGCCGGGAAAAGCGAAAGAGCCGCTTGAAGGTGGCGATGCCCAGGGCGATGAGCGTCATGCCGTACAGGAGCACGAAAGGCCACGAGGAAGTGACCATCCTGAACCCAAGACGGGAGCCTAGTTCTAAATTGGCGGGCGCTTGCGATGGCAATCGGGAAAGCTGCGGGGTCAGTTCCATGCAAAGGCCGACAAGGACGACCGCCGCGGTGAGCGTGACAGCCATCGGAATGCCGGAAACCCAGCGCACGAGTAGGGTATTCTGAAAACGGACGCCGAGAAGGATCAGCCCGATCAGAATCGCGAACGCGATGAGGTTTGCCGGGGCGTGCAGAAAACCGACGTCGAAATGGCCGACAGTGAGCTGAAGCAAGAAACCGACTAGCGCGAGACTTGCGACGAACAAAGTACTCTCCGGATACCCCCATGGGAATTGCCAGAGTTTTCTTGTCATGGGAAAAGAATACCCGCCTTTCGGCGGGTATTTAAGGTCATTCAAGAGAGAACTGCCGTGCATTCAGGCACGGTAGCGCTTTTCATTTGTATTGATCTAGCAGATCAGGCTCGGTCAGCTTGCCGTTGGCCTTGGCTTTCTCGATCCAGCCGGGAACGATCGTCTTCATGAACTCCGCCTTGTCGGCCTTGAGTTTATCCATGTTGAGACCGATGTACTTCTGCGCGTCTTCCTTCTTCCATTGATCGAGGGCAGGGAACGTCACCGCAGGGACACCATATTTGGTGAGCAGCTTTTGCACTTCAATCTGTGCGAGCAAGCTCTTGTCGAGAGCGTGAGCGAGGATGCGTGCCGTTTCCACCGGCGCATGGAAGGAAGCGCCGTGAGAGGCGACACCGTAGTCCCAACGCCAGCTTGCCTCACGGAGTAGCTTATGCACTGGCTTTATTTCTTCGCTGTCGGCAGTCACCTTTCCGCTATCCAATAACGCCTTTGTCATGATGTGCGCCTTGGCGAGCTCGGGTTCGACACGGTTACGTATCTCAAGGACCCTGTCCTGATTGTCATAGACGTAGCTCTTGAGCTTTTCCTCGCTGTCGCGGTGACATGTTTGGCACGTTCCGGCGACATTCTTGAGCGGGCTCATGATCTGGTGGTTGGAATACTTGACACCACCTTCAGACACGTAAGGCATATGGCAGTCGGCGCACGAAACACCGCGCTTGCCGTGTGTGCCCAGCTTGTAGAGCTCCCAGTCCGGATGCTGTGCCTTGAGCATTGGTGCCTTGCTCAATGCGTGTACCCAGTCTTTGTACGGCTCTTTCTTGTCGCCGAAAATAGCCTGGTCATAGTACTTCTCCGCGTCCTCGACGGTAAGCCCCTTGTCCCATGGGAAGGTCAGGTATTTGTTGTCACCTTCGCCGAAATAGTATTCGACGTGGCATTGGGCGCAGACGAGAGAACGCATCTCGTTCGGGGATGACGCGGTGACATCTTCACCCCGCCGCTTGAAAGCTTCGACCAGCGCCGGTCGGGTGATGGTGAGGTTCATCGTCTTGGGATCGTGGCAATCTCCGCAACCTATGGGATTTACTATTTCGGGTCCCAGCTCGCTCCACTTGGGACTGTAGAATTTCCCTACGCCCCTTTCCTGCATCACACGCGGCACGTCCGGGCTCTTGCAGGTCCAGCAGGTTCCAGGCTGCAAGTCTTTGTTTTCACCGACACCGGGTGCGCCCGTGCGCAACGACCTGCGCATGTCGTGGAGCGCATTCCAGTGGCCCCGCGGTGCGGAATAGTCACGTGAGAATGCATATCCGGCCCAAAGCACGACCATGTTTGGTCTGTCTTCGAGCACGTCGTCCTCGGCGTTGCCGAGATGTTTGCTTCTGAAGTCTGTTTCCCTGGTTTTCTTCCAGGTATTGTATTCACGCAGGAAATTGACTCCCCACTTGTCATTGCGCGCGTCAATGCCAGGCGTGGTTTTGGCGATTTCCACTTTCATCTTGTCGTGATCTTTGGACGGCTCTTTAGAGGCAACAAAAGTGGGCGCGATGCTGGCGATCTCGACCTTCTTGTTGCTGTAGATAGAAGCGATTTCCGCACGCCGCTGCGTGACGCTGGCTGCGAGTAACCCCAGCACAAAAACGACAGCCGCTACAGCGAGCAGGAGAAGCCAACCGACGGAAGGTCTCCGTTTGATGGTTTCAGCTAGTTTACCCATGATGTCTTACTCCCATTGAGTCGAAGAGTTTTACTATTTTACCGTATCGGTCTTACGCGAGTCCTCGAGCCATTCGAGCACCGGCGAAGCGGCGGGCAAGGGCACGACGGCGTTCGGCGCTGAGGCCAACCCGCTGTTCTTGGTATGCGGTACGTGCCTATGGCAGTCCCAACAAGCCTTGTCACGACCATGTAAGATATCGTCGGGTACTGCCCTGCCCGCCCTCACGAATTCCGTGGTGAGTTGGGTATGGCAGCGAACGCAGTTTCCTTGGATGACTGCTACAGCGGCCGTACGTGGCCGTGGAGCGGGCGGCTCCGCCCTCATCGTGAACACGGCGGAGTGACGGAGCCCATCCTGCGCTTTGAACGCCAAACCGGCCAGTTTGCTAGTATGCGGGACGTGGCAGTCATTGCACGTGGCCCAGCGCGCGTGCGAGCTTTTGCTCCACGACTGGTAAGAAGGAGACATGATGTGGCAGTTGACGCAAGCGGAAGGATTATCGCTAAGGTAGGAGAACACCCGCGACCCCTTTATGCCGTAAAGACCAAGCCCTACAGCAACTCCGCCAAGCAGGAACAGCGGAACGATGAACTTGCTGGGCAAGGCATTGATAATGCCTTTGAAGAAACCAGAGGATGAGCTTTCTGGCATCTGTCATCTCCCTGTGGTTGACATGCTATTTGCGCTATTTTTGGGAAGAGTCGGGGACCGTTGGAAACCGTAAGAAAAGAACGACGGAACACGTGCCAAATCGACGCCTTGTGGGTCTTAGCGACCTACTAGGACGAACAGAACGATCAAGAAATTAACTCGACCCTACTCCTCTACTCATGAAGATGTAAGAGACTTAACCAATTGAACTCCGACAATTGCGCCTAATCAATTGAGACGCAGTTTCTGCGTCCAGGGTGCCGCGCCAGGCCGGCCCGGATAGCCACCCGCGGCCGTTCACGTTCGGTTGGCGACCGTTCGGTTCGAGCGCGCAAGCAATCGCGCAAGATTGCAAGGCGCGTCTCCCAGCGCATTGATACCTTCAAGCACGCGTGGTGTACGATATTTTTCGATCGACCGTGCGAGGTTTGACAGATCCGCGTCGCGCGGTGCCGATCGCTCTCGTCGTCGTGCCGCTGACGCTGATTCAGCATGCATACAGTCACGAACCGTTCGCGGTGCCGCTGGCGCTCCTCATGTGCGGAAGCTTCTTGCTCGTCGGTCCTTCGCTCTGGCGCGCGCTGTTTCCGATGGATGAACCGCTGACGGCGGCGTCGATCCCGCGCGTGCTCGTCTACGCGGTGGTCGGGGCGGCGGTGGTGCTCGGTATCGGGCGCGGCCTTCCGGCTCTCGTGGGCGCGGGAGTGACGTTTCTCACGTCCGGACCGAGTCTCGCCGTCTGCTTGGCGCTCTTCTGGGTCGGAGGTTGGGGGCTGGCACGGGACATCGAGCTCGAGGCACATCTGCGCCGCGAACGCGCGCGCGCCGAGGCGCTCTCGCGGGAGGCCGATCACGCGCAGCTGCTCGCGTTGCGAAGCCACCTCGATCCGCACTTCCTCTTCAACACGCTGAACGCGATCGCGGAGTGGTGCCGCGCCGACGGCGTGGTGGCAGAAAAAGCGATCCTCCAGCTTTCCTCGATGCTCCGCGCGATGATGACGGGAATTCAGGAGACATCGTGGCCGCTGAGCAAGGAGATCGAGCTCGTGTCGGCGCTCTTCACGCTCCACTCGATCCGCGATCCGTCCCTGTTCACATTCGAGATCGACGCGCCGCCCGAAGTGCTCGGCGTTGCGATCCCTCCGATGCTCTTGCTGCCACTCGCCGAGAACGCAATGAAGCACGGACCGCGCAAGGGGCACTCGGGCGTCGTCCGGCTCGAGGTGAGCTCACAACAGCACGTGGTACGGATCAAACTCTCGAATCCGGGTACCTACTCCGGACCTCGCGACGGCGGCAGTGGTTTGCCCATCGTGTACAAGCGCCTTGCGTTCGCCTATGGGGAAAGGGCGCATTTCGCGATTGTCACAGAAGCAGACCAGACGCTCGCCATCGTCGATTTGCCGATTACCTAGTTCAATGGGTACCATCGGCGCGCATGGACGTGGGTTCGATCCCTTTGCGCGTCGTCGTATGTGACGACGAACTCATGGCGCGTAGGCGTGTCCTCCGGCTGCTCGGCGAGCTGTCCGGGATCGAGGCGACCTTCGAGTGCGACAGTGGCGAGCAGGTGCTGGCCGAGCTCCGTGACAACGATGTGGACGTCGCGCTCCTCGATATCAACATGCCAGGCCTGAGCGGAATCGAGACTGTCCTCGCGATGCCGGAAGAGCGGCCCTATGTGATCTTCCTCACCGCGCACCCCGAACACGCCGTGAAGGCGTTCGATGTCGGCGCGGTCGATTATCTGCTCAAGCCGGTGGACGGCGCACGTCTCGACAAAGCGCTCCATCGTGCGCGCCGCTTTCTCGACGGGCAAGCCAAGGTCGACACGGGCGAGGGCGCGAGCGAGGCCACGCAGGCCCGGGCGAATCGCATCAACAAGCTCGCCATCTCCACCCGCGGCGGAGTCGAGCTCGTCACGCACGCGGACGTCACGCACGCGACCTTCGATGGCGCGCTCGTCACCGTCCACACCACGACCCGGACGATCCTCACGGACGACACGCTCCAAGACCTCGAAGCAAAGCTGCCTCCGGGTCCTTTCGAGCGAGTCCACCGCCGCGCACTCGTGAATCTTGACCACGTCGAGAGGCTCGAACCGCTCGATTCTGGTGGTTATTGCGCCTGCATCTCTACCGGTAAGAAGGTCGATGTCTCGCGTCAGAGCGCGCGAAGGCTGCGGCGTCGGCTAGGTTTACGATAAACTTATCGAGTAAATAACATGAATATCTGATTTTTCTAAATTCGAAATCAAGATGCGATCCGCCTGTAGCCCGCGGCCATGTGGCTGATTCAATTGTCCTGCGAAGTCGTGACCCATTGAAATAGAGAGAGCTTCACCGCAGGTTCCCCCAAAATACGGTTGAGCGGAGCATGGGAAAGCCATGTCGTTTTTCCCTATCTGACAGGAGATCCAGCCATCATGATCACGGTTTTCGAGCAAACTCCACGACTCGGGCGATCGATTCGGCACAAAGCGAGTCGCACGAAACAATTATGGGCCACGGGGCTTGCCTGCGGCGCGATCCTGACTCCACGTGTGAGTTTTGCTCAAAACCTTGTCATCAACAACAACACCACTGTGACCGAGGCCGCTGGCCCGGTGACACGCGGATTCACGACCGTTGGAAGTACCAGTGGAACTGTTGGCGGGGTTCCCGGTGGAACCTACATTGTGCCAGTTGGTTCGGATGTCACGTTATTCGGCACCGCTGCGCTGGCGGATCTCACGGTTGCGTTGGGCGCCAACAGCAGCGGCTTGGTAGATGTTGGTGGAACGATCCTGCTGGCAAATATCAATCTTGCGAATGGTGTCGACAGTGTTGGCAGTATCAATGTGAATGGCGGAACGATTACAACGACATTTGGACAGTCGCAGTACTACCTTGGCGCCAGAGGCCAAGGAACGATGGTTGTCAGTAACGGTGGCACGGAGAGTCTATCTCAGTCCTACCTCGGCTACCTTCCGGGCAGCAGCGGCATACTCACCGTCGAGGGTCCGGGGTCGACGTATACGAATGGAGGCTTCTTCATTATTGGCAATGAAGGCACTGGGGAACTGAACATTCTCGATGGAGGCGTTGTCGCGTCTTCCCAAGACGGCGTGAATGGCACGGTCATCGGTGGCGGCAATACCGGCTCTGTGCTCGTTTCCGGAGCCGGAAGCCAGTTCTCCGTTGGGGCTTGGCTGTCCCTCGGTGTCGTCCAACCCGCCGCGGCTGGCGTTCTCACGGTTACCGACGAAGGTGCAGTCGATGTCGTCGGTGGGACGTTTATTACTGGCGATCCTGGAGCCTCGGGTACGCTCAATATCGGTGCCGCGGCTGGCGATCCAGCGGCGGTGCCAGGCACTCTCACTACACCCACGATTACGTTTGGGAACGGCACCGCCCGCATTGTGTTCAATCATACGGACACGAGCGGCAATTACGTTTTCGCGCCTGCCATCACCGGCGGCAGCGCCACCACCAGCGCCGTCGATGTCTATAGCGGCGTCACGGTGATGACCGGCACAAGCGACTACTTTGGCCCCACCACCATCCATACGGGTCCTGCTGTCATCCCGTTCTCCGAGGAAGCCCTCACGGTCGCGAGCACGCTCGTGGCCGGCGCCGCCAACGTTCTCAGTCCCAATTCCGACTACATCGTGCAGGCTGGCGGCACGCTGGATCTGCAAGGTCATGACCAGACCGTGCTGAGCCTCACCAATGCAGGTCTGGTACGGATGCCTCCTGCCGGTGGGGGCACCCCCGGAACGGTGCTGACAACCGGAAGCTATGTTGGCCAGGGTGGCACCATCATCATGGACACATTCTTGGGCACGGACGATTCGCCCTCGGACACGCTGGTGATCGACGGAGGAACGGCCACCGGAACCACGCTGCTTCATATCCTGAACATCGATGGCCCGGGTGCGCTCACAATGGCCCGAGGCATTCGGGTGGTGCAAGAGATCGGCGGCGGGACGATCACGCCCGGAGCCTTCGCGCTCGACATGCCGGAGTTCGCTGGAGGCTATGGCTACACATTGGTGCAGGAGGACGACGGCAACTGGTATCTGCGCTCGCAAGCGCGCGGCAACAGAACCTGCACGCAAGACAGGACCTACTGGCAAACGCACTCGTCACACGGCCCTGACCCCGTGGATCCGGCCTGGGCCGCGTTCGAGAATGCGCCATTTTTCCAGAGCGGCCAAACGTTCTTCGACGTGATCTCCACGAACAGCAGCAACCCGTATTACATGCTCGGCGTGCAGTACACGACGGCCATCTTGAATGGCATGGCGGGAGCCGATCTGACGGTGGTGCAGCCCACGCTCACGCAGGCAGCCATGCTCTTCGCGCAATACACTCCCGCGGAGATCGATGCCTTACCGCTGGATTCACCGGTTCGCGACCAGTTCATGCAGGCCACGCAAACCCTTGCACTCTACAATGAAGGGGCGCTCGGTCCGGTGTCATGCTGCTCGTGTTGCGATGGCGGCCAGTGCGACGGCGGGTGCGATGGTGGTATTGACGGCGGCTCCGATGGGGGCTCTGACGGCGGCATCACGATGGGTGATCCTGGAACGGGCTCCAATGGATCACCGGGTGCTGGCGGCAACGGTTCCTCGTCGTCGTCGGACAGTGGTGGATGCAGCGCGAGCAGCACGAGCCACGCGGCAAGTGATGGCGGGGCATTCCCGCTCGGCTTGGGCAGCATGCTGGCGCTGCTCCTTGCGGCACGAGCGCGACGCGCAAAGAAGGCAGCGTGATATTGTGTAGGGGCGCAGCATGCTGCGCCCCTACCCGCACTGCCCACCAGCCGCGATGTCCCTCAAATACTTTGCCCAAAAAGAAGGCCCTGCTCATTACGTTCTGCCGCGCACCGGCTCCATGCGCGTGGAAGCTCACGCATTCTTCTCGGAATCGCTTTTCGAGCGCACCGAAGAATCGATGTGGCAGCAGCTTGCCTCCGCAGCATCATACCCGGGTGTTGTCGGCGCGTATCTCATGCCCGACGCGCACGCAGGCTACGGCGTTCCTGTTGGCTGCGTGGTTGTAACCGAAGATACGATTCTTCAAGCGGGCTCTGGTTATGATATCTCATGCGGTGTTCTTTATATGCGTGTTCCAAAGCTTCACGCGGCCGACGTTGCCGATTGGGATCGGCGCGCACAATGGATAAGCGAAGTCGACAAGCGCGTTGCAACCGGTGTTGGCTCGGGCCGCCCTGCGCTGATGCCGCGCTTTTCATCGAAAAAAGGCGATGAAATCTTACGCTATGGCGCAAAAGCAATTGGCGTTTCCGCCGACCTTTGCGAACGCCAATTCATCGAGGTTGCCGACGACGTGAATCTCGAGAAAATCACGCGCGCCTACGACAAAGTCGTGCCGCAACTCGGCTCGGTTGGCGGCGGCAACCACTTCATCGAAATGCAAGTCGACCGCGACGACGGAAGCGTGTGGGTGATGATCCACTGCGGCTCACGCGGTTATGGCTGGCAAACGGCAAACTACTTTTTCTACGAAGGTGCGCGCTTGCGCGGCCTGCCCACCAACCGCCGCGAAGATTCATGGCTTCGCATCGACGAACCACTTGGCCGCGAATACTGGGCGCACCACAACACCGCCGCAAACTACGCCGTAGCGAACCGGCACATCATTGTTCGCGGCGTGCAAGAAGCGCTTGCAAGCGTTTTTGGCGCCGAAGGCGAAGTTTATTATGAAATCTCGCACAACCTCGTTCAACGAGAGTCGCTCCTTTTGCCTGACGGTACAACGAAGCGCGGATTCGTCCATCGCAAAGGGGCAACGCGCGCATTTCCGGCCGGGCACCCCGATTTGGTCGGCACAGCGTGGGAGAAAACCGGCCACCCGTGCCTAATCCCCGGGTCTATGTTTCACGGCGCGGCCATTCTTTTTGCCGAACCCGGCGCGTCACGCTCAGGCTTTTCGGTAAACCACGGCTCCGGCCGCCACATGGCACGCGGCGCCGCAAAGCGCGAGCTCGAAGCCTCGCAACATGAAATTGACCATGAAATGAAGTCCGTGGTGCGCGAGCTTGGCGGCGTAAAAATTACCGGCATTGTCGGCAACACGAAGAAAACGCCGCTCGACGAGTGCGGCCGCGTCTACAAAAACCTCGACGAAGTCCTTTCCGTGCTCGAAGCCGAAGGGATTGCCCGCGTCGCCCATAGAATGTATCCAGTAGCCAACATGAAAGGCATGGATTGACGACCGCTTTCGATTTGGCGCGATCTCTTCGTTGGGGCCTGCGGTGCGGTCCTCAAAGCGCAAGGAGGCTGTTCCGGTCCGCTCCTCGGCCCCGCCTCGACCTCGCGCCAACTTGAAAGCGGTCTAGCGCTTTCTAAGGAGTTGGGGTGGCGCGGCGCTTGGCTGGCGCATCTTCGTGAACGACGACGCGCGAGCCTTGCTTATCGTCACGTGCGAAAACGCCATGCCATGCAGCCGGCAACGGCGGATTCGCCCAATTGAACAATGTGCGTGCGTCTTCGGGCGATAGGTTCACACACCCGTGGCTTCGCGGGCGGCCGAATGCATCGTGCCAGAATGCGCCGTGCAGCGCATAGCTGCCCTGAAAATACATGACCCACGGCACCTCTTCGATGGAGTACGGGCCGTCGGATGCCACGTCGCCGGCCATGGTGGTTGTGACGTGCTTTTCGCGAATGCGAAATGTGCCCGTGGGCGTTCGGAAGTCGTGTTCCTTGTCTGCCGGGTTCCGACGCCCCGCCGAGACGAGCGTGGCGAATACCGGACGCGTTCCTTCGAATGCAACGAGGGCTTGCCGCGTTAAATCGATATCAATCCATTTCTCGTCAGGCGCGACATCGGCCGGAATTTGCGGCGTGGCCAATGTCAAATCCATCATGCGAACCCAAAACCCGGCAGTCGTGCGCTCGTAAACCATGCCCGAAATGGTCATAGCCTGTCCTAGAAGAAGCACCGCGCTGCGCCTTGGCAGCTCGCCACCCACGCTCATTTTTTTGCCGTCGCTTGCAAGCTCGTACTTGCGCACATAGCCACTGAGCACGAATCCAACGCGTTGTTGGGCGCGTTGGGCGTCGCTTGGCACACTGGCATCGGCATCGGATTCATCGGGCGGTGCATCGAACGATGAGCCTACGTACTTCGTTACGTCACGTTGCACCATGATGGGTTCGAACGGAACGGCGAGGCCAAATGTCGTACGCCACCAGTGCGCGTTTGCCGATCGAAAATCGCGATCGAGAGCGAGATAAAAGCCGCGCGCCAACTTGCGCACAAGCACCCCGCGACCGCGTAGCGACTTGAGCGTTGGCTTGCCCGCATCCACGCCGGCATCGACCGCGCTGTCGTCGGACTTGTCGCTTTTGCTGCTACCGGCTGCCGATTCTTGATCTTCGGCGCTGGCATTGCCCGCGCCCTCGGACGACGTGGCCACCACAGGTTCGTCTTTTTCGGTGTCTGCGCTCTTCTCGGGTTTCTCCGTTTTCTCAGGCTTCTCAGGCTCGTATTTCTTGCGGCTTTCGGCGCCAAGTGCGCGGCGGTACAGCGGCGTACCATCGACAAGGTTGACGCCATAGCGGTACGGCATGCCGCTTTCGCGATCGGGTTGCTTTGGTGCAAGACGCACGCGCGGGCTCGTCAAATCCGTTGTTACAGCTTTGCCGCATACATATCCGCCAGCCAAAAGCTCATACCAACCGTCTTTGCAATCATTGTTTTGAATGGCAGGCGCATAGGCAATCGTTTCCGCCCCGTGACGAAGGTAGCCAATGCGCCGAGAGCTTGCGCCGCTTTCAGGCCAAGCCGGCAACGATACGATGGAAGCTTGAAAATTCGTGGCAGCGATTTTCACTTCTTCGCGTTCGCGCTGGCCAGCATCGGGCGCCGCCGCAGCGCTTGCGTCGTTTGCGGGTTGGCTCGCGTTGGCCACGTGCGACCGAGGTAACTCAGACGCATCACGAGCCTCTGCGGATGACACTTCGCCATCGACTTTCGGCTTTGCACAAGCCGCAACCAGGTCAAAAAGGGCAAAAACGAGAGCCGCAGGAACGAGTGCCGAACGCACGTGTCTTCCGATATCATAACTTCGACGCCATGTAGAGGTCGTAACTGCCTTGAATGTCGCGATGGAAATATAGCCGACAACCGTCCGCGGAAAGCCAATCGGGCTTTTCCTCCACCTGGTTGGAGGACTTAAGCTCCGTAACCGCTGCGGGGTTGCCAAACGCATCGGCAGTGGTTGGCCGCTGCATCACAAAAGTGTGATAGGGTTGGCTGTTCGTATTTGGGTAGGTCGACGCGAAATACATGGTAAGCGCATCTCGGCTGAGCACGGGGGAGTCATCGGAGGGCCCACCAGATGCAGCAAATCCAGGAAACACTTCCGCGGGGCCAAAACTGCCGTCAGCCGTTTTCAAGGATCGGAAAATGAAATATGCGCTGGTGTTGGTTGTGTTGTGCGTGCTCACAAAGAAAAGCTCTCCGGCATTCGAAAGAAAGGGATTGTCGTCGTCGTAAGGCGGGTCCGAGAAAAACAGGTTTATATCTGTAAAGCCATTCCCCGCGCGGGTTGCATGATAAATTTGCGATGTGCCGCCGCCGCGGTCCGATGCGAACACCATGGCATCGTCCGTCGCGGCAAGCTGCGGGTAGTTGTTATCACATGCGGGAGCACAAGACAGATCGACGATCTTGGGCGGCCCGAAGTCGTCGCCCCTCGAAGCGCGAGTAGCCATGTAAATCTGATCGGTATTTCCATCCCAGCGAGTGAAAATGATGGTTGTTTCATCGGTCGTGAGCGTAGCCCCATACTCGTCATTATTGCTCGTATTGATGCTACCGCCCAATGGCAGCACGCTCACAAATGGCATTCCCGTGCTGCAATTCTGATTCACTGGAGCGTCTGCTTCTGACGCGTCCGTCGCATCTGGCGCAAGCACGTCGTTGCCTAGAGGCTCTGCCGAAGACGAGGGCGCATAGTCCTGACCGACGCAGGCAAACAAAATTGAGCTGGCCACGCCTGCCGCTGCTACCGCAACCCACACCGCCCGTTTTCGCACGCATGCGCGCCTCATGAACACGCTCATCCATGCAGCATAGCCGACCGCACTCCAAACGAATAGCGCGCCGACAGACCTGCCGGCAGTCGTGCTAAAAAGCGGTCAGCATGGCGACGCGCCGAACACAATATCCCGAAATTGAGCCATACCGAACAGGGCGCCTCAAAGTTTCGCCGATCCACGATTTGTACTTCGAGGAAAGCGGCAACCCGCATGGCAAGCCAGTTTTGTTTTTGCACGGCGGTCCTGGCGGTGGAACGGAACCAAAGCACCGTCGCTATTTCGACCCTGCGGCTTATCGCATTGTGCTCTTCGATCAGCGCGGGTGCGGAAGAAGCACACCTTTCGCATCGCTCGAAGACAACACCACCTGGCACCTCGTGTCCGACATCGAAGAGTTGCGCGTGCACCTCGGCATCGATAAATGGATGGTTTTCGGCGGCTCGTGGGGCAGCACGCTTGCTCTGGCCTACGCCGAAGCACACCCTACGCGCGTCACCGAGCTTGTTCTGCGCGGCATCTTCTTGTTACGCAAAGAAGAAATTTTTTGGTTTTACCAACAAGGCGCAAGCTTTCTTTTCCCTGACGCTTGGGAAGACTACCGCGGCCACATCCCCGAGGCTGAGCAGGGCGATCTATTACGTGCTTATTACAAGCGTCTAACCTCGCACGATCCGCTCGTGCAGCTCGCCGCTGCCAGAGCGTGGGCCGTGTGGGAAGGCAGCACAAGCTGCCTGCTGCCAAGCCCCGAGCTCATTGCACGCACCGGCGGCGAAGAGTTTGCCCTCGCTTTCGCACGCATCGAATGCCATTATTTCGTGCACGACGGGTGGCTCACCAGCGGACGCGAGCTTCTTGCGAACGTTGACCAGCTGCGCCACATCCCGGCGGTGATCGTGCAAGGCCGTTACGATGTCGTTTGCCCTGCCAAAAGCGCGTGGGATTTGTCACGAGCCTGGCCCGAAGCCGATTTGCACATTGTGCCTGATGCAGGTCACGCAGCAAGCGAACCCGGTATTGTACACGAGCTAATCAGCGCAACCGACCAGTTTCGCTAGACCGCATCTTGCCTTCTGTCGGTGCTGCGCGGTAAATGTCGGCCCTTAAATGTCGAAGCTTTCGAAGCCGTCAGAGCCGCAGAATGCATCGGACAACGCGGCTCACTCGGCCGAAGCGGCGCTCATCGAGGCTCGTCGCACGAAAGCCGATCGGCTGCGAAAGCGCGGGGAAAATCCGTTCGCGAACGACGTGTACCCCACCCATGGCGGCACAACGCTCGATCTTGCCGACGTGCGCATTCACGCGGCCGGAGCGAGAAGTACCGATGGCCAATATAGCGGCGACCAAGTCAAAGAGATAACACGCGGTAAAATCTACCACGTACGCGGCCGCGTCGTCGCGCAGCGCAGCACCGGCGGCTTGTCGTTTCTCCGCTTACGCGACCGCACCGGCGAAATGCAGCTTCTCGTTGCCAAGGCCACGCTCGGCGAGAGCTATGAGCATTTGAGTGACATCGATCTCGGCGACATCGTCGAGGCCGAAGGCACGCTCACGGCGAGCAAGCGAGGCGAACTCAGCATCGAACCTTTGCGTGTGCGCATTCTTACCAAAGCCCTAAGGCCGCTGCCCGAGAAATGGCACGGTCTCACAGACATCGAAACACGCTACCGCCAAAGGTACGTTGACCTTCTTGCGAATCCAAATGTAAAAAACGTATTTCGTGCGCGAAGCCTTATCGTTCGCGCCACGCGAAAGCTTCTCGACGAAGCGGGCTTTCTCGAGGTCGAAACGCCTACCATGCATACGCTCGTCGGGGGAGCAGCGGCCAAGCCATTCGTTACGCACCACCATGCGCTCGATATGCAGCTCTTCATGCGTATTGCTCCCGAGCTTTATTTGAAGCGTCTCGTGGTTGGCGGCCTCGAGCGCGTTTACGAAATCGGCCGCTGCTACCGCAACGAGGGCATTTCGACCCGGCACAACCCCGAGTTTACGATGCTCGAGTATTATTGGGCCTATGCAACCTACCAAGATCTCATGAATTTCACCGAGATCATGTTGCGCGGCATCGACGCCGAGATTGCGATTGCCATGCCCGAAATGCACACGCAGTGGAAAGCCGAGCGCCCGTTCACGTTCGAGGAGCCGTTCGCGCGAATTTCGATGAGCGAGGCCGTGACGAATGCCGCGCGCAAAACCGGAATCGAAGCTTGGCAAGTCGCCGTCGACCAACGAGGCCATGAAGGCCTGCTCGCGCTCTTTGGCAATGATTTTGGCCAACACATCCACGAGTGGGCCCGTAGCTCGGCGCGCGCCAAGGCCATCGATTGGGGCAATTTCCGCAAAGGTTGGCTCAAGTGCGAAAACGACGGCGAGCGCCTTTTCGCGGCCTACGAATACCTTAGCGAGCCATTCTTGCCAGAAGATTACCAATCTGCCGAGGGAAAGCAAAGCTTGCCTGTTTTCATTATAGATTACCCATTCGAGGTCTCGCCGCTCGCGCGCCGCCACGACGCGCATCCCGAGCTCGTCGAACGATTCGAGCTTTTCGTTCATGGCCGAGAGCTTTGCAATGCATTCAGCGAGCTGAACGATCCATACGACCAGGCCGAGCGCTTCCGCGATCAAGTGCGCAAAAAAGCCTTGGGGGCCGAAGAAACGATGGATTACGATGAAGATTATGTGCGCGCGCTCGAACACGGCATGCCGCCTGCGGCCGGTTTTGGCATGGGCATCGACAGGCTCACGATGATGCTCACGGGCGCGCCGTCGATCCGCGATGTCATCTTCTTCCCGCTGCTTCGACCTGACACCTGATAATGGCCAAAGATCAGCACTCAAAAGACCAGCCCCCAGAGGACGAGCGCCCAAAAGCAAATCGGTCGACTCCCATTCGCACGTACCTCAAAGTTGTCGCGGCAGGTCTCGTTGCGGCATTCGCAGGTCTGGTGGTTTGGGTCCGCGCGCTGCCTATGCTGCGCGGCGCTGCGTGGAACGTGCAGGACATGATCATCCGCGCAAGCGCCATTCTCATTGGTGTTTCGGTTGTGGTGGTGCTTCTCGCGCTTTTTTTGCCTTACGCACTCGACCTGCTCGAGATTCGCAGGTTTGCCTCGTTCGTTGCGGCACGCCACGTGCGCTCGCAAAAAAGCGGATTTTTGACGGTCATCAGCATTTTGTCGATTTGCGGAGTGGCCATTTCGTCGTGTGCGCTTTCGAGCGTCGTTAGTGTCATGGGCGGCTTCAGCCAAGATTTGAAACGCAAAATCCTTGGCAACAACGCCCACATCGTGGTCGACACCGTGGCAGGCGTCCCCTTTGGCGATTACGAATCCGCCGTGGAGCGAGTGCGCGCCCTACCCGGTGTCGTCGGCGCCGCACCTGTTGTGCGAGGCGAAGTCATGGCATCCAGCGCGTCGAACCTCGCCGGCGTCATCGTCACGGGCATCGAGCCAAAAAGCATTTCGGACGTTATCGAGCTTGGTCGCAACATCGAAATTGGCAAGCTCGACTACCTCGAACATCCCGACATTCTCTCGCACTTGCCTCCTAGCGAAATCGTCGGACTTGGCCCGGGCGGCGAGCCTTACTACAAGGGCCCCGAGCTTGGCCTGCCCGACGACGTCGATCCGGACGTTCGCGCCGTTATCCTCGACAAGCCCGATCGCCCCGGCCTTATCCTTGGGCGCGAGCTCGCCAAAACGCTTAAAGTGGAGGTGAGCGACGAGGTGGCGCTCGTTTCGCCGCTGGGCGATTTGGGGCCCATGGGTGTGATGCCCCGCACGAAGCGATTCCGCGTGGCAGCCATTTTCTATAGCGGTATGTACGAATACGATGCAACGTATGTATATACGATGATCGACGTGGCGCAGGAGTATTTTCAAGTCGAAGGGAAAATCAGCGCCATCGAGATCAAAGTCGACGACGCCGAGCGCGCCGACCAAATGGCACCCAAGGTTGTCTCGGCCTTGGGTCGAGACGATCTGCGCATACGCGACTGGCGGGAAATCAACAGAAACCTTTTTACCGCTTTGAAACTCGAAAGATTCGCTACTTTCATTATTTTATCCATCGCCATCCTCGTCGCAAGCTTCTGCATCGTTTGCACGTTGCTTTTGATGGTGACCGAGAAAGGAAAAGAAATTGCCATTCTCAAAGCCATTGGTGCAAGCGACGGCGCCATCCTTCGCACGTTCATGATCGAGGGAATGATCATCGGCGGCATCGGCACCGTGTTCGGCGTGGTCACAAGCCTTGCACTATGCACAGGTCTGTCGTGGTTCGGCCTCCGGCTCGATCCCGATGTTTATTACATCGATCGGCTGCCCATCAGCGTCAGCGGCTGGGACTTCCTCGCAGTCGCCATGGCTGCGTTCACAATCTGCACGGCCTCCACGCTCTATCCGGCATACTCTGCCTCGCGCCTGCGACCTGTCGACGGCCTTCGCTACGAGTAAAGCCGTTCATGCTAAAGCACCGACCGTGACTGCGAACGTGAACCGTCTCCCCATCGTCGTCGCCAACGACGTAAGAAAGTCATTTCAACACATGGGGCGTAGGCTCGATGTGCTGCGTGGCATCGATCTAACGATTTTCGAGGGCGAAATGGTCGGCGTCGTCGGCCAGTCTGGCGCGGGGAAATCCACGTTTCTCCACTGCATTGGCACGCTCGACATCGTCACGTCCGGCTCGATCGAAATCGCCGGCGAAGAGCTGACGGGCATGTCCACCGCGCGCCTGGCCAATCTCCGAAACCGCACCATTGGCTTCGTTTTTCAATTTCATCACCTTTTGCCCGAGTTCAATGCTCTCGAAAACGTGGCGATGCCGGGCCTTATCCAAGGATTGTCGCGTCGTGATCTCGATGCGCGCGCAGCCGCATTGCTCGAAGAAGTGGGCCTCGGAAACCGCATGCTGCACCGGCCTGGCGAGTTGTCGGGTGGCGAGCAGCAGCGCGTTGCCCTTGCACGCGCGCTCGTCCTCGAGCCAAAGCTTTTGCTCGCCGACGAACCCACGGGGAACCTCGACTCGAAAACCAGCGAGCAAATTCACGAACTTTTCTTCAATGTCAATGCGAAGCGCAACACCACGATCGTGATCGTGACGCACAACGCCACACTTGCCGGTGGCATGCCTCGCGTGGTCACACTGCACGATGGGCGTGTCGAGCACGACGAACGCCGATGACATCGAGCTATACCGCTTTCACGTTGATGCGATTTCATTTGTAGGGGCGCGATTCATCGCGCCCTCGGGATCGTGGTGCTCCATCCGCGCGCCGTGGTCGGGCGCCATGAATGGCACCCCTACAAGATATGAACGGGAATGACAACCCACCCGACACCGCCGCGGTTGTCGTGAACGACGACCCAAAGCTGCCCGTCACCTGGATCTTTAAATGGGCGAAAGTTGCCACCGCTGTCGGCCACGCGACCTTGGCGCGTGTCGAAAAGCAGGCGCGCGTCGCTGTCGAGATTGCCGCGATTGGAATAATAATCGACCCAAATTTGTTCGTGCAGATTTTCATCTCCGCTATTTGGGTTTGGCTCCCAGCTCGAATCGGGCACCTGCACATCCAGTTTCACCGCCGGGCAATCGGCATTCTTTGCGGTGGTGCAACGATCGAGCGTAATTCCAAGATTCGGGTCGATGGGGACGCCGTCGGCCGTCACGGCGTCGATTACGGGATTGGCATTCGTTTGCCCGGCATAGGAATACACCCGCGAAATTCCAATGACGTAATCGCTCGGCGTCAGCTTGTTGCCTGCTTCGTCGGTGCATAGAATCGGTACCTGCTGAGGGCCCGCCGAGGGATCGAGCGGAGCAAACTCGATGCGGCCCGCACACGCAACGTTGAAAACAATGACGAGACCGTATTGCGTGCCACCGTCGTGCGGTTGAATCGCGTCATCGGGCATGGGAAACGAGAACGACGGCCCTTGTGGCAAAAAGTCCGAAAGATCGACACCCGTGGGAATTTGCCGGAGCAAGCTACCCGCGTTCGCGTCCCCACCCGTGAGCCCGGCAAGCGATCCAACGGCAATGAGCTCGGCGCCGCCCGCGCCGCCATTGGTGCTTTGTGCAAAGCAGTTGTAATAGGCATCTTGCGGCGGGTTCATGCATAATACAGGAATCCAATAGAGTGTCAGCGGCAACGGCTTTTTCGGTCGCTGGTCGGTGAAAAGCGCGGTCAGCGTGACCGTATCGCCCGGATCGGCATACGGCTTGTCGGCGCTGACAGCGAACAGGCGCACGCTGTCGACGCGGCTTTGCGGATCGAAATTCCCCGTTCCGCACGCGTTGCCAAGAATGGCGACGCAGCCCACGACACTCGCGAGACGCAGCAGTCGCATGGCTACATCTCCGCTCGAATGCCGAGACTTGGCAAGATCGGAAGGCCCGTGGCGTACGTGTGCAGCGTGGAATTGTAGTTGTAACTGATTCCTTCCACGTTGCCTTGATTGTAAATATTTTGGATATCTAAATACATACCAAGGCGGCCCCAGCTATGGATCCATGTCTTGTCGATGCGCACGTCGAGCTGGTGAAACATGGGATTTCGCACGCTGCTCGGAGGATACGACGTGATCGGCATGTACGCACCAATCGTCGCATCGTAAAAGCCATAGGTTTGGGGTGTTTGCATATTGCCAGAAATGAGGCGAAAGCGCGCCCCCACTTCCCACCCCCCACCAAGCCGGTAGCTGCCCACGGCCGTGAGAATGTGCGTTTGGTCGTACTCGAAAAGCCGCTCTGGGTCGGTCGGCAAATCGCGCCGCACACTGCGCGAAAGCGTGTAGGCGAGAAAGCCAAAAAAATGAGCGTCGGGCTTGTAACGTACAAGCGTTTCGAGACCGTAGGCATGGCCGCTGCCAACGTTTCCTACATTCTGCACGACGAGCTGATCGTACTGGCGGTAAAAGGCTTCCGTCGAAAAATCAATAAGCTTAGTGACCTCTTGCTCCACACCAAAACCATATTGGTTGGCGATGTTGGAATGAAGCCCGGGCGTGCCAAACACGGAGTTTGTTTCTTGTATCTGCGGCGGCTGCGTGAAGCGGCCAATGCCGCCTTTCAGCGTTGTTTTCGGGAATTCGCTCCTGAGCTCTTGGCGTGCCACGAAGCGAGGCTGCACGTCCCATGCACCTGTGTCTTTCGCGTAGTCGAGGCGCACGCCGGGAACGATGCGTGTACCGCGGAATGGCGTAAGCTCGACTTCGTCATAAATCGCAGGCCTGTAGACGGCGGAGGTGTTGGAGAGCTGCCGTGGGGGTTGCGAGCCAAACGGGCCAGGCGGCGGCTGGCCCCCCTGGGGAATTGGCGGCATTCGCACGTCCGCGGTGTACGGCGCATAATAAATGTCGAGCCCAAAGTTGTTGCGAACCCCGGATGCGATGCGCTGCGAGAGCTCGGCGCGTGGTGTAATGGGCCACGAGGTGAGCCGAAAATAGTTGTCGCCGATCGAAAAATCGACGGCGTCTTTGCCAATGGCCGCCGTGAGACGGAATTCGGTATCGTTCGAAAACTTGCCAACGTAGCGCGCCTGAAGGCGGTAAAACGCCGTGCCAAATGTGATGTTGCCGGTCGCGCCGGGGTCGGAGCCATTGACGCTTTTGATGAGAATGGCGAGCCTGTCGTCGGATCCGAGAAAAAGGAGACGGAAATTTTGCTTTCCGTGATCCCATTCGCGTTGAAGCATGGCCTGGTAGTCGTAATAAACGGGGGCCGTGGTCACGCCGGCGTCGCTTGCTTTGAGCACGGGCTTGAGCCACAAATCGACATACGAACGGCGGCCGGCAATGGCAAAGTTCCAGCCGGTATTGCCAATTGGTCCTTGGGCGAGCACACGCGCATCGATCAAATCGACCTGCGCAAGCCCATGGATTTGATGGTCGCTTTTGACCACCGGATCGTGCACGCCAACATCGACGATGGCGCCGGTTACGCGCCCATACATCGAGCTGAAGTTACCCGGGTAAAAGTCGATTTTGTCGAGCATTTCCGTGGGGATTACGCTCGATAGCCCACCGAAGTGGTAAATCATTGGCACCAGCGTTCCGTCCACGTAGGTGCTTGTCTCGTTTGGCGATGCACCACGAACAATCAGCAACCCTGCAATGCCCGGCGGGCGAGCCACACCAGGCAAATTCTGAATGGCACGCAGCGCATCGCCGTTCGTTCCCGGAATGCGCGCGAGCTCGCGCTGCTCGAGCGTGCGTTTCGTCACTTCGCGCGCAGGGCGCTGGCCGCGAACCTCCACTTCTTCGATGTCTTCGCTGCCCGGAGGAGGAGGCGGCGCTTGCCGTGCCAAGCGAACGTCGATGGTTGCTTCTTCTCCTGGATCGAGCGACTGCTCGTAAACCTGCGCGCCGTAGCCTTCGGCCAAAATCGTAACCGTGTATTTTGCAGCCAAAACGCCATCGAGTTGCCAATGGCCATTCTCCGTGGCCGTGGCCTTGAGCGTGGTGCCGTTTTCCGCGGTCACCGTGATGGTGGCGCCCGCAAGCGGCTTGTCACCAGGCTGCGTTCGCACCGTGCCCACAAGGCGCGAAGTGGGAGGCGCAAATTCGTATTTGTGACGAATCTTCGACGCGACACTCTGCCCATTCTTCTTGGCAGGCTCGAATTCGAGCTTCCATGCAGCTTCCACGGCCGCTTCGTCGAAGCCATGGCCTGCCGGTGTTTCCACCACTACTTTCTTGACGGCGCCACTCGCATCGAGCTCGAGAACGAGCATGACCGTTACAGGGTCGCGCACTTTGTCTTTGATTGCCTGCGCTGGGTACACCGCGCCTTCGTCCTTCTTCAGAACGGGCATGGTAATCGTCGGCGTCAGAGGTGGCGCTGGCTCGTCTTTCGGCGGCGTGACGAGGCCGGCCTGCGCACGCGAGCTGCCCGCCCACAACACCGCAATCGCGCCCGCGACCAACCCAAACCACACGCGACGGTGTCTACTTCGCAGGCGCCGACGCATGATCTGAGCTCACCATGATCCGAGCTCGTAAGGTAACACAGTCGAATCCGCAGCGACGTGGTAGAAAGCTCCGTCTCGTTTGCGCGCTGCCCATTTCTTCCGCCTCCTTCGTCGTGCCGATCCCGCTTTGTATGGGCTTTGGGCAGCGGGATGGACACTCGCGTCGGCGCGCTCCTTTTACGGATCCATGCTCGAGCAAACCGGCGGTGAGTGGAGCGCGCCGCTCGACGATGTTTTCATCCACTTCGACTACGCGCGCTCCACCGCGCTCGGCCATCCGTTCGAGTGGACGGTTGGTAACGGCTACTCGTCCGGCAACACCAGCCTCACCTACCCGCTGGTGCTCGCCGTTGGGTGGCTCTTCGGATTTCGAGGGCGAAGCCTCATGATTTGGGCGGCCATCGTGGCTGCCACGTGCACTTTCGGCGTTCTTCTCGCGGTCCGCCGCCTGCTCTTGGAAAGCGAACACGACGCGTGGGGGCGCATCTCTTCCTACTTTTTGCCACCGATATTTCTCGGCGTGGGCGCATTCGTCTGGTCGCTCTGGAGCGGGATGGAGGTGGCGTTTTTCATGGCCACGTGGGCCATTGCTTTGTTGGCCTGGCAAAGGCTCGAGCGCGACGCAAAAAACTTCCAAGACTTGGACCGCACAAAAAAAAATGCGCGCATGAATGCCTGGTGGCTCGGTGCTGCCGGCGTGCTGCTCGTCACCACGAGGCCGGAGGCAGCCTTGACCCTCGCCGTGTTCGGCGTTGCCGCGGCCCTCGCCCACCGAAGTGCAGGCATGATGCACGCATTGGGCATCCTCGTTCGTGCAGGATTGCCCGGCGCAATTGCATTATGCACACAATCGGTGGGAAACAAAATCTTCACCGGCGAATGGACCGCAAACGGCGCCATCGTCAAACTGGCGATCTACAACCCGTACATGTCCGTGGGCGAAAAGCTTGCGGATTACATATCAAATCTAAAATACGCGTCGTTACGCAACCTTGAATACCATTTCGCGCACATCGAAGGCGAGCACTTGCGACGTCTCGTGCCCCAAAGCTGGCCCACCGCAAACCCGCTGACGCAAGCGTGGGCCCACCTCGCGCGCCAGGCTTGGTGGGCAGGCGTGGTGCCTTTGGCTCTCGCCATGCTGCCGCTCGCCTTCACGCGAACGCGGCGCATCGCCGTCGTGCTTTGGGCCGAAATCGTGCTTTGGGTGGTCGTGGTTGCATGCAACGGGCAGGTGCGCTGGCAAAACGAGCGATACATCATGCCCGCAGTTGGCATTCTGCTCATTCTCGTGACTTTAGGCGTTTCGGTTGCACTTCGCACACACGAAGACCCCGGCGGACGCGGCCATCGCGCGAAGCCTTCTTTGCCAATCATGATGGTCCTCGGCGTGCTCGTCGCCCAAATCATTGGCGTGCTCACACGCCCGGGCGGTGCGCCTGCCCAATTCCGCTTGCCATGGGAAATCGCCATTGCCTGTGGCGTAGTCGGCGCACTTGCCTTGCGATTTTGGCCGCTGCGCGCGCTTTTCGTCACGTTTTCACTTCTTTTTGCCTACGATCATCAAATTGCGAAAATGCGCGACCAGAAATGGTTTTTCGGGCGCGCCTGCCGTAACATCCGCGATCAACACCTCGCGATCGGCCGATACCTTGCCGAAATCAAGCCGCGACGCGTGCTCGTTGGCGACGCGGGCGCCATCCTCTACGAGTCGAACCGCCCCGGTCTCGACATCATCGGCCTCGGCGGCTACGGGAAATTGCCATTCGCTCGAGCAGGCGTGCACGGCCTTGCCGCATCGCTCGAACTGATCGAACGCGTACCCGACGGCGATCGGCCCGACGTTCTCGCGATTTTCCCGTCATGGTGGGGTGTGCTCCCCACCACATTCTCGAGCGAATTGCTTCGCCGTTTCCCGGTCGAAGGCAATGTCATCTGCGGTGGCTACGAGCAAAATGTTTACAGGGCCGACTGGCAGTTGCTCGGTACCGGCAGTCGCCTGCGCACCATGCCCGTTGGCGACACGCGCATTGCTGCGGAAATTGATATTTTGGATCTCGTCAGCGAAAAAGAAAATAATTATTCCTTTGACAAGCCCCAAAACGGGTGGGCCGAAATGCGCATTTTGCCCGATCCGACCAACCCCGCGCTCGACATGTTCGACGGCGGCAGGCGCATCACGGCTGGCAAAGGAGAGCGCTTCGTTGCCAAAGGCCTTGTGCCCGGCAAAGCCGCGCACCTGGTCGTTCGCACGGCGCCCGAGCACGATTCGCATGTGCGCGTGCACATCGAAGGCGTCGACGTAGGAACGCTTCACCTCTCGCAAGCAAGCGAGTGGGTCGAAGCCGCGCTCGCCATCCCTGCCGAGCGCGTAACCGAACCTTTGCGCGTCGAGCTCACCAACGATGGCCCGGGCGACTTCGTCGATTTCCATGCATGGCTCACGCAATGACTGGCGCCATGGCCGAGGCCCTTGCCAAAGGCAAAGCGCTTCTCGGCACTTGGGGCGCGCCGCCCGACATGCCCGCCAAGGTGGCCCTCGCACTCGCGACTCTTGCAACACTGGCAGCTATTTTTGGCGCTGGCCGCAGCCTGCTCGGCGCCCCCAATTTTCCACGCGTACCTCGCCGAATTTTCTTGGCTGGAACGACATGTGCCGCAGCGTTCTTGTCGCTTTTCTGGATCGCCTTTTACCTGCGCGGTGGCCCGCGCATCATCGACGCCACCACGTATTTTCTACAAGGGCGCGCACTTTCGCACGGAACATTTTCGTGGCCCGTATTCGAACCTTCGGCGAGCTTCCGCGGGCGCTTCCTTCTTTATCGCGCGTCCGAAGCGCCCGGTGCACAAGGCGCAATGGGAACAATGGGAGGCATCTTCCCGCCGGGCTACCCGCTGCTCGTCGCGATCGGTTTCACACTCGGCGCCCCGATGATCGTCGGGCCGATCCTCGCCGGCGCCCTGGTCGTTGCAACCTACAACCTTGCGCGCACCCTCGCGGCCAAAGCCACACGCCCCGATCTCGTTGAGCCTGTCGCGCGACTGGCAGCCATCTTGTCGGTGGTGTCGGCCACGCTTCGCTACCACACCGCCGATACCATGTCGCATGGAGCCACCGCGCTCGGCATCGTGCTCGCACTCGATTTTGCGCTACGCGGTCGCTTTGGTGTCGCAGGCTTGGCGGTTGGCGCCGTGATTGCGACGCGCCCTGTCTCCGCGATCGCGATTGGTCTCGTGTCTTTTGCGTGCATTATACATGCGCGCATTTCCCAGCCTATCGCGGCTCGGCGCGAAGGGCTGAAAGATGCGATTCGGCTGGCACTCGGCGCTCTGCCTGGCGCTGCGCTGCTCTTCGCTTGGCAGAAGGCCCTGACGGGCTCGTGGTTTGCCTCGCCTCAACGCATGTATTATGCACTTTCAGACGGGCCGCCCGGTTGCTTCCGTTGGGGCTTTGGCGCCGGGGTTGGATGCCTTTTCGAGCACGGCGAATTCGTCTCGGCGCGCCTGCCGCATGGCTACGGCCTCTTCGAAGCGCTGGGCGCGACGCTCCGGCGTCTTCGCATGCATCTTACAGATATTGCGAACTTCGAGCCGCTCTCGCTGCTCGTTCTCGTGCCGCTCATAGGTTGTTCGAAGTCTCGCGCGCCCGCCGTCGTCGCATGCGTGGGGCTCGTTATTCTGCACATGCTGGCATACGCACCGTTTTACTTCGACGGCAACTACCCTGGCGGCGGCGCGCGCTTCTTTGCCGACGTGTTGCCGGTGGAGCATGCGCTCATGGCTCTTGGCATTGCACGCCTAGCCGGAGCCCACGTCGTTCGCGGCGCCTTTGCGAGCCTTGCGTTCGCACTTGCTGGCTTTGCTTTTCACGCGTCGTTCGATCATGTTGCCTTGGCAAATCGCGACGGCGGCAGGCCAATGTTCGAGCCCGATGTTCTAGCCCGCGCCAACGTTACGCGTGGCCTTGTTTTCGTCGACACAGATCACGGTTTTTCGCTTGGTCACGATCCATTCGCGCACGGAGCAAGCGATGTCGTCGTGGCACGTTTGCACAACGATAGTCGCGACCGACTGCTTTTCGAATCGCTGGGCAAGCCGCAAGCCTTCCAATACCACTTCGACCCGGCGCCGTTCGCGCGCTCACAGGCCACCATCACTCCGTGGGTGCCGCCCGCCCATGGCAACACCTTTCGCTTCGAGGCCGAAGCCGAATGGCCCGCTCTCACCCAATCGGACGGTTTCGCCGCGCCCGCATACACGGAAAGCTGCGCCTCCGGAGGCCGCGCGTTGGTGCTCACGCCCAATTCGGCATCCAAGCATGCACGCGCCGCCCTTTCGATTCCAGTGCCAGAAAGAGGCTGCTACAGCGTGGTACCACGCGTCGTCGCGCATGCATTGCACACACATTCAAGTGCACTTTGCATACTCAGATTTTCGCCGGCAAGTCAGGCAAATCCAGCAAGTAAGCCGCGGCAAGCCGTGCCCAGCTGGTCGTGGACAGCGGACTTTCACGGCTGCGTTGATCTTGCACCACAAGAAATCGAGCTCACTCCGCCGTCCGCCGAGCTTATGCTCGAAACAAGAGGTGAGGCGCCCGCGGCGCTCGACAAAATCACCTTACGCAAAATTCAGCCGGCCGCGTGCGGCGCCAATGCGGCAAATGCGAAAGAGCACTAGTGCACGCGACCTGTGCAAACTTGACGCTCTTGCGTAAAACTAAGGCTTTCAATATTCTCGTTGCATGTGCCGCTGCGGCGTGGCGCATGGCAAATCGGTTTGGCAAAAGTGAGGGAGCGTGATGATGACGAAGAGTGAACTTATCGACGCCATGGCCATGCGAAGTCAGCTTACGAAGGCGCGTGCAGAAGTGGTTGTCAATTGCGTTTTCGACGCCATGACTGAAGCGCTGCAGCGGGGAGATGGCATCGAAATTCGCGGTTTCGGAAGCTTCACGGTTCGGCCGTACAAGGCGTATTCAGGTCGCAATCCTCGCACGGGCGAGCCCGTGCCTGTGCCACCAAAGCGACTGCCTTTTTTCAAGGTGGGTAAAGATCTCAAAGAGCTAGTCAATAGCAGCCGCCTCACCCACGCAACCATCACCGGCGGCGACGACAAAGACGACGATTGAAAAGCCACGTCGGTCTCGCCGAGTTCCTGGTAGTGCTCTCGGGACGATGTTTCCCACCGTTTCCGAGCAAATGGCGCTGCTCTTGCGCGGCGCAGTCGATGTTCATGTTCGGGCCGAGCTCGAAGAGCGCCTCGAAGAATCGCGCAAAACTGGCACGCCTCTTCGTGTGAAGGCCGGATTTGATCCAACGCGGCCTGATTTGCACGTTGGCCATGTGGTGCTGCTCGCGAAGATGCGCCAATTTCAAGACTTGGGGCATCATGCAATTCTTCTTGTTGGGGAGTTTACCGCCATGGTGGGCGACCCTGCGGGCAAAAGCGATGCACGCCCGCGACTTTCACGCAATGAGGTGCGCGCGTCGGCCAAAACGTACACCGAGCAAGCGTTCAAAATTCTTGACCAAAGGAAAACCGAAATTCGCTCGAACTCCGAGTGGCTCGATACCATAACGCCGTCGAGCCTCGTGGAGCTCATGGCGAAAAGTACCGTTTCACGCATGCTCGAGCGAAACGACTTTGCTGCGCGCTTCGAAACTGGCCGCCCCATTTACCAGCACGAGTTTCTTTATCCGTTGCTTCAAGGTTACGACTCGGTTGCCTTGGACAATGACATCGAGCTTGGCGGAACCGACCAGCTTTTCAATCTTCTCGTGGGTCGCGATTTGATGAGCAAATACGGAAGGCGCCCGCAAATGGTGCTCACCACGCCGCTCTTGGAGGGCACCGACGCGAAGTTGGAAAACGGCATCATCGTTGGCAAAAAAATGTCAAAAAGCGCCGACAACTACATTGGCGTCACGGAAGATCCGCTCACCATGTTTCGCAAGGTAATGCAGATCGACGACGACGTAATCTTTCGATATTTCGAATTGCTTTCTCAAAAATCGAATACTGAAATTGCCGTACTAAAAACAGAAAAAGCTTACGGCAAAGATCCGCGCGAAATCAAGGCCATTTTCGGCCGCGAGCTGGTCGCGCGCTTGCATAGCCAAGCGGCCGCGGAAGCGGCCGAAGCGGAATTCAAGAATGTATATTCCGCAAGCGAAGTGCCCGGCGAAATTCCGTCGTTTTTGCTCGAAGCCACCGGGCCCACGCTTTGGATTGCAAAGGCGCTATCGGCCGCGGGGCTTGTGAAGTCGACTGGCGAAGGAAAGCGGCTCGTGGAACAAGGCGGCGTGGAGGTCGACCGGGTGCGCGTGAACGATGGTCAATTCCAGCTCGAGCGCGGCAGGCGTTATTTGCTTCGCGTGGGCTCAAAGAATCGGCGATTTGCGTACGTTACAGTCGCACCATGAAGCGGCAGACCGCTTTCGATTTGATGCGATCTCTTCGTAGGACCTGCGGTGCGGTCCTCAAAGCTATGGGGGCGCAGCATGGCGCGCCCCTACTCGCCGCCTCGATCCTTGAAAGCGGTCCGTCGCGGACGCCGACAAACCGCTTTGGGAAGGCGTTTTGCGACAATACGTAACCTCATGTTTTTGCTTTGGAAATATGGCGTCTTCCGCGAGTTCGATTGACGCCGGATCTCAAGCCGTGCTACGCGCGCGCGTTCATATGGCCCAGTCTACCGCTCGTTCCAGTCGCCCCTCCACTTCTCTCGATCGCGCACCGGCAAAGGCCCGCAAGGCTGTTTCTGCCGCAGCGAAGGTGGCGTTGGCGAAAGAGCCAAGAAAAGAGAAAACGAAGCCCCCTCTAACCACCGTGAAAGGGGGTAAATCTGGCGGCAAGTCAGCGCGCGCTGGCGCGACCATGTCAAAGTCGAGCGCCACGCGCGCGGCCGCTAGCGCAAAGACGGAAAGCGCGCCCGTAAAGCCCATAAAAGAGGAGAAAAAGTCCACTCCCATCGTGTCAAAGGGCTATGTGCCCTTGGTCAACATCCCCAAGCCGCCACCGCCACCCGCCAATTTCACGCTTCACGTGGGCGATAAAGCCGTGCACCCGTCGCACGGTCTTGCCGAAGTCACGGCCATCGAACACCGTGAGATTGGCAGCATCAAAGGCGAATTTTATATTCTAAAAATCGTTGACAATGGCATGCGCGTGATGGTTCCGCGCACCTTGGGCGGCTCAAGTGGTTCCGCGGGCATTCGCCCCGTGATGTCGGCCAAAGAAGCCGACCGCGTGCTCGACACCATGCGCGCCCGCGAGGTTGCCGTCGACTTGCAGCCGTGGAGCCGCCGTTTTCGCGCCTACACTGAAATGATCAAAAGCGGTGCGCCGCACGAAGTGGCCAAAGTGCTTCGTGATATGTATCGCTTGAAGTTTGACAAAGACTTATCGTTTGGCGAGCGCCGCCTGCTCGACCAGGCAAAAAGCCTTCTCATGAAAGAGCTCGCGGCCGCCAAAGGCACAACCGAGGTCGCGCTTCAAGCCAAAGTGGATGACATGTTCCGAGTGTGACGGGAATCGTGTAGGGGCGTATGGCCATACGCCCCTACGCGCACCAGGACCTAACCACGCACATTTGTAGGGGCGCCATTCATGGCGCCTCTACGAAGAACATGGAGAGTTAAAGAGACAGCGGCAAATCGAAAGCGGGCTAGGCCCTGATGATTGTTCCTTGCTCTATGGCTGCCTTCGACTGCGTGATTCCGCGCAGGGCATTGATGGTTGTTTGAATGTCGTCTTGATCTTGCTTGGCTCGACTGCTGGCTGCATCGCTTGCGGACTTGGCGTGGTCAAGGTCCTTGTCGGCACTTTCTTCGTCTGCTTTGTCGTCTAATTTCTTTGCGTCAAAAATCGAAGAGGCAAATTTTCCCGCAGCATCAAAGCCCTTGCTGCATGCTTCACCCAAACCACCCTTAAGCTTCTCAACATCTGCTTTAGGCCCCCCTAGAGAGGCTTCGAAGTTATTGATCGCGGAAGCACCTGATGCGGCAGCGGACAAACCGCCGAACACGCCTCCCATGACGCCGCTCATCAAGGTGTCGTTGGCTTGCTTGTGCATGTCTTCGATTTTCTGATCGTGCGCTTCGTCTGCCGCCTTTTGTGCCGCTTGCTGCTCATTGTTGGCCATATCACGGTCCTCGTGCATCATTTTGATCTGCAAAACAGCGAGCGCCGTCATGGCGTCGTCGCCAGGTGCCACCGAATACGGCGGTACTGGCAAACCATCGACGCTGCTTGGTGCTGGACTGCCAGCTGGCGACCCATCCGTGGTCAGGTCGACCCCAGAAGGACCTTGGGATTTGCTTGGTCCGGAAACTCCTCCAATGCTCTTCATGCTGAAACTCCTGCAATGGCCCCTTGGGCGCCTGCTTCACAAGACTTCAAGGTATCGGTGGTTGTTTTCATCATGCCGCTTTCGGCTTCTTCATAACTTTGCAGCCAGTTGAAAAGCATGGTGATGGCTTGGTGCATTTGCTGCATTTTGTATTGTGCATCGTCCTGGTCAGCGAGCGCGTTCTCGGCGTCGCGATCATATCCTGCGAGTTTCACGTCCGCTGCTGCCCCTGCACCGATGGCTAACCCACTCGTGACTTTTGCGCCCGTGCCGATCCCGTTCGCCACGTCCGCGACATCGCTTGTGGTGGACACCGCATCGGACAGGGCGGAGGGAGCGGAATACGCCAGGGTGCCGCCGAACCCAAGCACCGCGCCGCCGATTTCCATACCTAAACCGATCCAAGCGGAATATTTCCCAAATAGCTTGGTGTCTTTTACGAGCTCGCCGCCCATGGATAGCGCCAAAGCGGCAACGGCAATGATCGCTGCCGCTGGGGCTGCTGCGCCAAATGACGCGACAGTAACCGCCACGGCCGCAACAACCGCTGCGATTTTTGCGACAGGAAGCGCGATTTTTTTGAGCTTTGCCCAGAAGCCGTGCTTCTTGCTCTCTGCCCGTATTTGCGAATCAATCGCATCCATCATTTTCTTGTAATTTGCTTTTATCTGAGTTTGCTTGTCGCTAACTTCGCCTTGCACATCCTTTAGTTCAAGATTATCGTTTTTGGCTTGCATCGCCATCAGTGTGATGACTGCGTCTTCAATGTCGATAAAACCAGTAAGGTCCGGCTGCGGAAGCAGCTTCGGCGCTGAAGAGCCAGCAGAAGACGCGTCGTTTGAGCTGGAAACACCGTGAACCCGCGTTGTGCCGGATACTCCATTCAACCCGTTCACGATAGCCTCCTTTCTTTGCGAATCTGCTCTTCGAGTTCGGAATCGCCGCTGGCCTCGGCAAGGCTAAGGGCTTCGTCGAGCAATTCGTCCGCCTCGTCAAGATCACCCGATTCGCGATCGAGCCGCGCGCGGGCAACGAGGCACCGTGAAGAAGGTGGCGAAGTGGCAACAGAGCCTGCGCCGTAAATTTGCGCGGCGATGTCGCTTTCTCCCACTTCTTCGTGACACTTGCCAAGGCCAAGCCACCCTCGTTCGTCGGTCGGAGCAAACCGAACCATCACTCGAAAGGCAGCGGTGGCTTCGTGAAGGCGCTGCGCTTCGAGCATGGTATACGCCACGGCGTAAATGGCTTCGAGCGCAGGCCCTGGCGGAATGACTTTTCCCATATCGATGGTGGATGATTCGGGAGACATGTTTAATGCCCTGTGTTGTTGATGGGAGCCATGGCCGTGTCGTCGAGCTTCTTCAAAATGTTCGTGAGTAGGGTCGTTAGCTGGCTAATCTGATCGGTATACTGCTGAACGCGAATCATCGCGATTTGGCTGTCGTTCTTCAGGCCGTCCACTTCCGAGTCAATACCGGCCTTCACCTTCGTCACCGCGTCCTTGTCCATGCCTTGGGCCGGACCCAGCGTATCGTATGTGACTTCGTATGCGGGTCTCATCCCACTATTAGTTAAAACTTGACCAACAACATAGTAGTGCACATTGGTCGCGTCGGCCGGTGGCGTTCCAGCCGGGATGGCCCCGTCCGGCACCTTGTCAGCTGAAACCTCTGTTTTTAGCTGATCAGCAGCCACAGAAGGATTACTAACCTCACAGTACTTCTGATTGACCGGGTTCTGCTGAAGTGCCTTATTAAGTGCGTCTGCAACGTTTGGATCCAAATTGGGGTCCTTAAGGACATCCTGCGCGTCGGCCACAAATTGGTCCCATCCCGGGTCGCCAGGCTTCAGGCCGCTGCCGTCTGCTATTCCCGCCAAGTCGGCCTTGACTCGCCCAAGTTTCGTCTGCAAATCGTTGCGCCCCTGCTGCTCGGCCACAAGCGAATTGAGCTGATCGCGAGCCTGATTGATCTGGGTTTGGAAGAACTCGATCAGCGATTCAGGATCCGTGAGGTCGATACCGTCTGGCAAATTGATGGATGAAGCACCATCGGCACCATACGCCTGTTGCGTTGCCGAGTTTCCTTGTGCAGCTAAAATGGTCGACATTGGAATTCCTTTTTTTTACGCGCGAATGGCGCTGTTCAGAATGTTGAAAGACATAGGAATCGGAATCGGCTTAACCGCAATCTCTTCGAGCAATTGCTCGCTCGAGAACCCAAAGGGAACTTCGTCGTACTTGCGGCACTCGGGCAGCATGCCTTCGAGCTGCTGAAGTTGGCTTTCCGCTGCTGCGACGAGTGCAGCGAATTGTGCGTCTTGATCCATAGTCTCCTCATTCGTCTGGCGGGTTGAACGTGTTCGGCACGTCGATGTGCCTTGTCTTCCCCATCGGACGGTGACGCTAAAAGTTTCCTCAAAAATACAAAAAGGTGTTCAGGAGGCATCTCGGCCTGGCCTTTGGGCAGGACGTAACTAATGAATATCTTTGTGGAATCGTCCTTTTTCACAATGGACAGAAATTTTTAGCACCAATGTTTTTGGATGAGCTATATGTCGTGCATACAAGCTGTACCGTAATCGCGCCGAACGCCTTGCGCTGTTACTGCCCTGCTAGACTGATAGACTGATCGAGATCTCATGCCTGACCCCATCTCGACCGACTTGCTTGCGTTTCTCAGCGAATCTCCCACGCCCTTTCATGCTGTCGAAAGCGCCAGCCAGCGCCTTTTCGCAGCAGGGTTTTCGGCGATTGGCGAAACCGATTCATGGGAAGATCTGCGCCCCGGACGCTATGTTTTTTCCCACGGCGGCTCGAGCTTGCTTGCGTTCGTCGTGCCCGAAAAAAAGCCAATCTCGGGCTTTCGCATCGTCGGCGCCCACACCGACAGCCCAAACCTCCGGCTCAAACCCGCACCCGAGTACACGAAGGAAGGCTACGCGCAGCTCGGCGTGGAAGTTTACGGAGGTGCACTTCTCAATTCGTGGCTCGATCGCGATTTGTCGCTGGCCGGTCGCGTTTTTCTACAGGATAATGGCTCGCCGCGCCTTGAAACGCGCCTTGTTCGATTCGATAACCCCATGCTCCGCGTGGCGCAACTTGCGATTCACCTCGATCGCGACGTCAACGAAAAGGGTATCATATTGAATCGGCAAGAGCATCTCGCGCCTATCATGGGCCTTGCCACGGACGGGCAAAGGGATTTGCGTGCGATGCTCGCGAGCAAGCTTGGTGTCGACCCATCGCGCATTGCGGGCCACGAATTGATGCTCTACGACGTTGTTCCGCCAACACGCGGCGGTCAGAATAATGAAATGATTTTCTCGGCGCGCCTCGACAATCTTGCCATGGCACATGCGGCAGTGATGGCCATCATTACCGCCGCCGAACGTGTTCAGGCCGGCAACGTGGCGGCCGTTTGCGCCCTTTTCGATCACGAAGAAGTGGGCAGCGTCACTGCCTATGGCGCCCAATCCGCAGCCTTGCCGCGCGCGCTCGAGCGCATCGCTTTAGCAGGCGGCGCCCATCGCGAGAGCTACCACCGTGCGCTTGCAGGCTCGCTTTGCGTGTCGGCCGACATGGCGCACGCGGTGCATCCAAATTACGAATCACGCCACGAGCCGCGGCATAAGCCGGTTTTGAATGGCGGCCCTGTCATCAAGATAAGCCAGCCGCAGCGCTATGCAACGAGCGGCGCCACGGCCGCCCTTTTTCGCTATTTGTGTGCGCGTGCCGAAGTACCCGTGCAAACCTATGTGCATCGTACCGATTTGCCGTGCGGTTCGACGATCGGCCCCATTGCCTCCACGCTTCTCGGCATTCGCACCGTCGACGTGGGCAGCTCCATGCTCAGTATGCACTCGATTCGCGAGCTTTGTGGCGAGCACGATCCGGCCATGATCACGCGTGTGCTCGATTTGTTTTACGACTGCGCAGATCCAGATCAAAATTCGTATTAAAATCATCCGTAGGACGCAGCATGCTGCGCCCTCATAAATTGGTGGCCGTTCAAGGCTCATGGGGCATATCGATGATGCTCTTTGCGTGTAGGGGCGCGATTCATCGCGCCCGAATGCATATTCGTAGGGGCGTATGGCCATACGCCCCTACCGCGCGTCGGCGCAGCAACGAAATCCGGTCGAATAATCATGATAATTCGAATCGTGGGCCACCGTACGATACTTGCACCCGTCGCCATTGATGCGCGTATCTTGATAATAGCCGCCGCGAAACGTGCCGAGTGATCCTTGCATATCGGATACCCACTCGTGCAGGTTGCCGACCATGTCGTAAACACCGAATGCATTCTTGCATTTTGCAAAGGATCCGGTTTTTGCCACTGTGTTTGCGGCTTGGTTGATGCGCGGATCGTTCATTGCCTCGCTCGAGGCATACACGTCTTCACCGAGACCGGGATACAGCGTTGCCAGCGGCGCGTGCCCCTCGTCGTTGCAATAACCCGCTTTGTACTCGCTGCCATAAGGAAATGTGGTCGGCACCTTCCCCTGGCACGCGTGCTCCCACTCGGTGCCGGTGCACAGGCGCTTGCTTGCGGCTTTGCACGCGCTTTCGGCTTCGTTGCGCGAAATGTAGCCTTGCGGCGTAACGCCCTTGCGCGTAACGGCCTTCACCTGGAGATTCGTCACCACCGTGGTTGGCGCGTGCGTAACGTGCCTTCGGCCGCGAATCTCGACAACCTGCGCTTCCCATCGATCGATGCAAAATGGATTCAATCCATCCACGGCGATATGCGCCATACGCGGTGGGCACGGTCCCGATCGACCTTCGGAGGCCGTGGTGGCAGCCAGGGGGCCGCCAAGGCCGGCGAACACGAGAATCACAACAACGAAACGACGGCCAAGCACGCCGGCGATGTTATAGCAAGATCGCGTCAAATCGAAAGCGGTCGTCAATGGATCAAGTTTGTGAGCCAAGCCCCCATTGCCGCCGATATCGTGACAACGGCAACCACGATGAGCACGCCAAGGGTTGCCTTGCTCAACCCTCCTTTGCTCTCGGCTTTTCCTGGGCTTTTCGATGACGACGACGCGGCGGTGCTTGCGTCAGCATCCTGGCTTTCGCTGTTGGCACTTACTTCGGCGCTTGCTGGGGCGTCTTCGTCTTTCTCCGTGGAAGGCGGCGGCATGGTTGGCGCAAACGCATCGGCCACCTCTGGCGCAATGTTCGATGACGACAGAGCGGGCTCGGCGTCTTCGAGAGCCGCGAGGTTGCCTTGCTCGAAGGCCTCGGCTGGAAACGACGCGCGGAGAGGATCGAAGCCAGGCTTTTTGGTCTCTGCGAAGCCGATGACGTCCGCCCAGTTCGTGGGGGCAACGAACTGGGCGGACGACGACATGGGAGAGAACAGGGCATCCGAAAGAAAGTTGTGTGCTCCCACGGGGTCGTCTTCTTTGAGCGACGTGAATTCGAGGAGCGCCTCTTCGATGAGCTTGTCGATGATCGAGTTTTGGGGTGGCCTTACGCGCTGCTTGTCGCGAATCGTGCTTTCGACGATCTGGGCGATGTCGAAGCTGCTGATCGGCTGCCCGAACTTGAACATGAAGTGCACGAGGTCTTGCCCAAATTCGCGCGCGGTTGCATATCGCTTGAGCGTGTCTTTCGCGAGCGCCCTGTGGACGATGCGTTCGAGCTCTGCTGGAACCTTGGGGTTGATTTGCGAGATCGGCGGAACCTGTGCGGCTTGCACCTTCTTGACGGTTTGGAAATCGGTGTCGCCGAGGAACAGGCGCTGGCCGGCGAGCAGCTCCCAAAGGATGATGCCCACCGCGAAAATGTCGGTGCGGCGGTCGACCTCTTGGCCCATGGCTGCTTCGGGCGACAAGTATGAAAACTTGCCTTTGATGATGCCGGCATCGCTTTTTTCGAGCTGGGAACTCGCCTTTGCAAGGCCAAAATCCACAATTTTTACTTCGCCGAATTTCGAAATCAGAACGTTGGGCGGGGACACGTCGCGATGGACGATTTGGAGCGGACTGCCGTTTGAATCCGTCAGCTCGTGGGCGTAGGTAAGACCTTTGCAGATTTCGTGGACAATCCACGCGGCAGCCGCCACGGGGAAGTCTGTTCCGTGCTTCGTCATGGAGGCAGAAATGGATTTGAGGTTCGCCCCATCCACAAACTCCATCACGATGAAGTACGCATTGTCGCCCACACCAATGTCGAACACTTGCACGCAGTTCGAATGCGACAGCTGCGCCGACAGGCGAGCTTCGTCGAGAAACATCGAGATAAACTTCTTTTTCTCGGACAGGTGAGGCAAAACGCGTTTGATTGCGACTTGTTTGCGAAAGCCCTGAAGGCCTTCGCTTTCGGCACGGAACACTTCGGCCATGCCGCCTGACTCGAGTTTTTCTATAACGCGGTATCGCTGGGCAGCATCCGTCACGGGGCCGGGAGCCTGCCACCCATTCGCTCGGTGCGTCAAGGTCACTCTCTTGTCTGCAGCGATGCTGGGCGCACACAACCTTGCGTGGGCAACGGTTGCCTTCGCGGCCGACGCCGAGATGTCGGTCGATTCGGCTGCGCAGTTCTACGAGATACGCAGCCCAACGGGTGAAACCGTCATCACGCGCCGGCGCCTGACAACGACACTTGGCGTTGCCGTCTACGACTTGCTTGACCGAGCCGACAGGCCCGATGGCGGCAAAGGTCCCGATCTGTCGTTTCGAGCGCGCCTTCGCTACGACGCCGATTACGGCGGCAACGTCGGCGAGACGCAAGTGTCAAACTTCGGCCGTCTCGTTCCAGGCCTTGACCGCGGCCCGGTCGATCTCATGTACGGCTACGTGGAAGGCCGCCGATTCCTTGGCGGGTGGCTCGGCTTCCGCCTCGGGCGGCAGTACGTCACCGATGCGCTCGGCTACTGGTCATTCGACGGAGGCTTGGTGAAAGTGACGACCCCGTACTACTTCGCCGTCGAAGTTTATGGCGGCCTCGAGCAGCGTGGGGGCATGCCGCTGTCACTACCGCGCTACGAACGCGACGGTGTTTGGCGCGGCGATCGCACAGGCTACGATGCAGGACTGTGGCCATTGTTTCAGCAGAGCGACGTTGCACCCGCTTACGGCGTGGCCGTGGAGACCGTTGGCTTGTCGTGGCTGCACGGGCGGCTGTCGTACCGACGCGTGGAAAATACAGGCACTTCGAACGTGACGGCTTTCGCGAATGCTGCAAATGCCGCGAACGGCGTGGGCACGCAGGCGACATACGATGGCTGGCGCGTTTCGCAAGAGCGCGTGGGCTATGCCATGGATGCAACGCTGGCCAACGTGGGCGGAATCAAGGCCGGCTTCGCTTATGACATGTATGTTGCACGCATGTCGACCGTTTTTGCGTCGATCGACGCTTACGTTTCGAAGTCCGTCACGATAAGTGCAGACTACGACTACTACGTGCCAACGTTCGACGCAGACTCGATTTGGAATTTCTTCTTGCCTGCGCCCATGAACGACTTGTCGGTGCGCGCGAATTGGAACGCGACAGACAAGTGGAGTCTTGCAGCCAGCCTTCGCGGCCGAGCCTTCATGGCCCCCGCCGCTGCCACTGGCAGCGCCACCAGCACCACGGGCCTTGCGCAAGACAACGCATCTTCGTCGGGCGCATTCGAGCCAATGGCCGGTGGCGACGTTTCGGTGCGTTATCGCTGGGGGGAAGGTCAGTTCGGCGCGCGCGGCGCGGGCGATTTTGCCCTTTCGAGCGATCGCATCGGGCTCGATGCCTATGCCGAGCGCGTGCTCGAAACGCGTTACGTGCTGCAAGGTAGGGTGGGCCTTTGGCAGTGGAACGATGCCGAAAGACCTGACAATAACGCTGTTTCCGCCCAATATGTGCTTGGTGCAGGTTACAAGCTTATGCCGAAGTCTTTGGTGCTTGCGGAATTCGAGCATGATAGCAATCGCATTTCCGGGCAGCGGTTTCGCGTCATGCTCTGGCTCAATCTCGCGGTAACGAAATGAATCGATGGCTCCTTTTCGCTGTCGTTGTCGCGGCGCTTGCGGCGCTCGTGCAAGCCCCGGCACTTGCAGAGGGGGGCGACCGCCCAGCGCCGCCGCCTGCCAACAAGTCGGCAAGCGCCGCGAATGCCCTGAAAACGTGGCTTCCGCCAGCTGCTCGACCGGGCGATGGCGGTCCAAGCGGAGTCATTTTCCCACCGCAAAACATCACGATTCGTATGAATCACAAGCTTCACGTGAAAACCCAAAAGCTTGAATGCAAAGCGTGCCACCCCAAAGCGCTCACGAGCCAAGCTTCCGAAGACGTTCTCACGCCCAGTGCCACCACGTGCGACCCATGCCACGGCACGAGCCACGTGAATCTCGATCACGTCGAGCAGCATGACAACTTGGGAAACTGCCAGCTTTGCCACCTTCGCGATTTGCGCGCCCAAAGCGGTGACGACTTCCGCGTTACCAAGCTTGACATCCCGCCTCCCAATCTCCTTTTCAGCCACAAGAAACACGCGGCGCGCAACATCGGCTGCGGGCAGTGCCACGGCGATGTCGCCGAAATCGAGCTTGCCACGCGCGAGCAGCTGCCGCGCATGCAAGGCTGCGTCAAGTGTCACCAGCAGCCCGACTCGCCGGCAAGCGGCGATGCAAAAGGCGCTTGCGACACATGCCACATCAAACGAGGTGTGGCGGAAGGCGGGCTGCTGCGCACAGTTTTCCCAAGCGGCGTTCTTCGCCCTCAGCAAGGAATGCACAACGCCGAGCACACGCCAGACTTTCTCGAGCGGCACAAGCAGGTGGCAGCAAGCGACTCTGCATTATGTGCAAACTGCCACAAAGAAGAATATTGCGCACGCTGCCACGACGGGCGCGTGCGTCCTCGAAGCATTCACCCGAGCGACTACCTCGCCATGCATCCCGTGGAAGCGCGGCTCGCCACGCAAAAGTGCACGAGCTGCCATCGTGAGCAAAGCTTCTGCCTGACTTGTCATCAGCGGCTTGGCGTGTCGATGAGCGGTCCGAGCGGCGTGCGAGAGGCAGGTCGTTTCCATCCGCCGAAGTCGGTGTGGAGCGATCCTCCACGCCGGCCCGGGCATCACGCGTTCGAGGCCATGCGCAACCTCGATGCGTGCGTCAGCTGCCACATCGAACGCGACTGCGTTACGTGCCATGGGGGCCAGGGGATTGGCGGCGGGTTCAGCCCGCACCCAGGCAACTTCGCGAGTCGCTGTGCCACGCAAATGCGACGCAACGCGCGGCCATGCCTCGTGTGCCACGAGTCGTCGGCGTCCGTTCTTGCAAGGTGCCGATGAACCACCGCTTTCAAGTTGACGCGAGATTTCGAGCCCCTCGAAGGTTGCTCCCGTCGTCTTTTTGCCGATTTCCGTCGCATCGCTTCGTTGCTTCTCCTCAAGCTGCACAAGCAGCTCTCGTCGAAGCGCCTCGCTCTGCTTGGAACTCGGCAAAAATACTCGGTCCGCAACCTGCTCGGGGCTCGC
>WQZB01000004.1 GCA_009780955.1 Polyangiaceae bacterium
GCCCGAAATCCGTGGCTCACGCTCCGCTTCTATTCGAGAGCCACGGCCTTCGGGCTCAACGGAGCGCGACGTGTGCGCATCGCCTTGGATTTTCAAATTCAGCGCAACTGAGTTGCGCTGTAACGTCGGAAGGAGACATGCTGCTAGTCTTCGGAATCTTCCAGGCTGTCATCGGACTCCTGCTCATCATTGCGCACTATAAGAATTGGCAAAAACGCAAACGCATCCTCGCAACACCCACGTCACCCATTCGCCAAGCGCCGGGCATCGGGCCCGTCGGGATCAAGGGGCGTATCCTGCCGAGCGAGCAAGGGCTTCTCCAAGCACCATTCAGTGGTCGTCCGGCCGTGTGGTACCGAGTCACCGTGGACGAGCTCCGCGAAGGCTACGTAAGCAACAGCTATTGGAAACAGGTCTTTCATGAGTTCGACAAGCGAGCATTCGTCGTCGACGACGGTTCAGGGCAGGTCGCGCGCGTCATCCCGAATGTTGTAACCTGCGTCGTCAATCTCCGGGAAGTTGCCACGAGCGGCACATTCCACGACGCGACACCCCAGCTCGAAGCGTTCCTCGCGTCACACGGATTGCAGAGCAGAGGCTTTTTCGGCTTCAACAAAACGATGCGCTATCGAGAGGAGATCCTCGTGCCTGGCGACACCGTTTATGCGGTCGGCCCTTCGCGCAGGGATCCCGGCCCACCCGTCAGCGACGGGTATCGCGAAGCGCCATCTACGCAACTCGTACTTTTCTCGGGTGATGGCCCCGATGGCGAGCTGATTCTGACCAACGAGAGCAAGAAGCAGCTAATCCGAAAGGTCTCCTGGGAAGTCATGGTTGGCCTTGTATTTGTCGGCGTTGGGGCGATCATGAGCCTTGTTGCCGTTGTTATGCGGCTCTCTTCCGCGATATTGCCCCATAGCCACTAAGCGGATCGCGCGAAGTATTTTCCAAAAACGCCCGCGCGCACGAACGCCTTCATCAATTCAATCATCGGCACGATCGACGCCGAGAGCAGAACGAGCACGAGCCACTCCGTGCCGGAGAGAGCATACGTTCGAAACACCTCGCGAAGGCTGGGAACAAGCACCGCGACAAGGTGAATGGCCGCACTCATGACGATCGAAACAAGAAGCGTCAACGGTAAAATTGGCCGCAGCGAGAACATCGACGCCGTGGTTGAGCGGCAGTTCATGGCGTGAAACAGCGGCGAGAGCGCGAGCAGCGAGAACGCCACCGCGCGCCCATAGCGAAAGCGATCGGTCGGGATGCCAGATTGCCCCCACGGCCAGTAGTAGCAGCCAATGGCAAGTGCACCCATGAGAATGCCGATGACCGCGATGCCGAGGTAGTCGCGCATGGCTAGCAAGCTTGACGTGGCCTTGCGCGGCGGTTCATGCATCTGTGTTGGATCGGGCGGATCGATGCCGAGCGCCAACGCGGGTAAACCGTTGGTGACAAGGTTGATCCAGAGAATCATCAGCGGGCGCAGGCTTGGCAAACCCGGCAGCACACTCGCGACGAAAACCGTGACGAGCAACCCCGCGTTCGACGACAGAAGGAAAAAAATGAACTTCTGGATGTTACGCCAAATCGCTCTCCCCTCGCGCACCGCATCGACGATGGTGGCGAAGTTGTCATCGGCAAGCACCATGTCGGCAGCCTCGCGCGCCACGTCGGTACCTTGCTCGCCCATCGCAATGCCAATGTGAGCTTCGCGTAGCGCTGGGGCGTCGTTGACGCCGTCGCCGGTCATCGCAACGATGTGGCCGCGCGCCTTCAGGGCCCTGACGATACGCAGCTTCTGCTCCGCCGTGACGCGCGCGAAAACACACACATGATCGACCTGCTCTTCGAGTGCATCATCCGAGAGTTTCTCGAGCTCGGCGCCCGTCAGCGCGATCGCGTCCTTTTCCCAGAGACCGAGCTCCTCGGCAATGGAAACGGCCGTGAGCTTGTGATCGCCGGTGATCATGACGGCGCGAACGCCCGCTTCGTGGCATGCCTTGACGGCTTCTTTCACGCCAACGCGCGGCGGATCGATCATGCCAACGAGCCCGACGAACGTGAGACGCTCTTCGATCTCGATGTTGGGTGAACCGCCAGCCCGAGTCGACTCGGGCTCGCATTCGCCGCGCGTTGCGCTGGTTGACAGCTCGCGGCGGCAAACGGCGAGCACACGCAGCGATGCGCGGCTCATTCGCTCGGCCTCATCGAGAATGGCTTTCTTGCCCTTGTCGTCGAGCAAACTTACGCCTCGTGCCGTGCGCTGCGAAACGCATAGGGGAACGAGCACATCGGCGCTGCCTTTCGTGTGCGCAACCTCGCATCCACTCTGGTCGAGCGTCACAATCGTCATACGCTTGCGATCGCTGTCGAAGGGGATCTCTTTGAGTACGCGGTGCGACGGTACAATCGACTCTTTTGGTGTGCCGCCTTTTGCGGCGAGCGTGAGCAACGCACCCTCGGTTGGGTCGCCGATCACACGCCAAGCGCCGTTTTTCTGTTCCAGCACGGCATTGTTCGCGAGTGCAATGGTGGCAAGCAAATCCGACAACGCGGTATGATCGGCTCGGCCGAAATCCGCTCGCTCGCAACTCTCGTTAGCAGTGATTTCGCCCTTCGGATCGTACCCCGTGCCCGTCACACGGTACGACGTGCCACCCGCGAAAATCTCACGCACGGTCATCTCGTTCTGCGTGAGCGTGCCCGTTTTGTCGGAGCAGATGACCGTTGCCGCGCCAAGTGTTTCAACAGCAGCAAGCTTTCGAACGATGGCGCCCTTCTTCGCCATGCGTTGCATGCCAAGGCCAAGGGTAATCGTGGTGATGGCCGGCAAACCTTCGGGAATGGCGGCCACGGCGAGGCTTACGGCTTCGAGCAAAAGCACGTGCCAGCTGTCCTCACCGCGAATCATTCCCCAAACGAAAAGACCCAGACTGATTCCAAGGCACGCCCAGAGCACGCGCTTGCCAAAGTGATCGAGCTTGTCTTCGAGCGGCGTTTTTTTCTGCTCCTGCGCGCTCATCAGGGCACTCAACTTGCCAAGCTCGGTGTCTTTGCCCGTTGCCACGACGAGCGCGCGACCTTTGCCGCGAACGATCGACGTCCCCCAAAAAAGCATGGTTTGGCGATCGCCGATGGGCGCATCATCAGGCAGTTGTGCGCGCGCATCTTTGGTGACAGGCAACGACTCGCCCGTGAGCGATGCCTCTTCGGTCGCAAGGTTGATGGTTTGCAGAAGCCGCGCGTCAGCGGGTACGGCGTCACCGGCTTCGATCTCGAGCACATCGCCGGGCACAACCGCGCTGGCGGCGATCACCTTGACCTCGTCGCTGCGGCGCACGCGTGCCGTCGGCGTTTGCATGTTCTTGAGTGCGTCGAGCGCCTCTTCGGCCTTGTGCTCTTGGTAGTAGCCGAGCACCGCGTTCAATACGACGATGAGTGCAATGGCAATCGCATCGCTGTAGCGCATGAAAAAGCCCATGTTCCCGAGCCTGCCTGCGCCGCTAAACGTCGCGATGACCGCCGCACCAAGGAGCGTGAGCACAATCGGGTTTGCGAACTGCGCGACAAAGCGCTTGAAGCGACTTGCAGGAGCCGTGACAGGGAGCTCGTTCGGACCGTATTTTGCGAGGCGCGTGGCAGCGTCGTCGTCCGTCAAGCCGTGGACAGCATTGGCGTCGAAGCGCGCGATCAGCGCTTCGCACACACCTGTGTGCCACACATTGACCTGCGCAACGTCACGAATGGACGTATCCTTCGTATGGCTCGCCGACGTCATCTGCATGCAATTTCGGGTTAGAGCACGAAACAGGTTACGCGCCAGACCGCTTTCAAGTTGGCGCGAGGTCGAGGCGGCGGCGAGGACCGGACCGGAATAGCCTCCTTGCGCTTTGAGGACCGGACCGGAGCCGCCAACGAAGAGATCGCGCCAAATCGAAAGCGGTCACCGGCCGGCTTTGCGCTGCTGGTCCTGTGATTGTTCTGCCTCGAGCTCTTCGAGTGCAGCGGCAAGTTCATCTTGCTCGGCGCGCGACGACGGCGGACCCGAAGCCTCCGCCGCCTCGGCCGGCGCAGACACCCGCGTTGGCACTTCCGCGGCTTGGGCTGGCGCGCCCTCTTCCAGCGCCGGCAGCATACCCATTTTGCGTTTGAGTGCGACGAGATCATCGTCCGCTCCGGCCGTGCGTTCGAGCTGCTGAAAGCGAGTCGCGAGGCTGTCGCCCGTGTACTCTTCTTGAATCTCGCCCGCAGCTTCTGCCTCGGCTTCGATCTGGTCGATTTTGCCTTCCATTCGGTCGAAGGTTTCGAACGCGCTTTGATCGCGTAGACCATGCATCGTTTCCTGAATCGCCTTTTGCGCTTCGGCGCGCTTTTTCCGGGCGATAAGGACATTCTTTTTGCGCTTGGCCTCCTCGATCTTGTCGTTCAGCATTCGAAGGGCGCGCTTCAGCTGATCGACCGATGTCTTCTGCTTCGTCCACTGATCTTTAAAGGTCGCGGAGAGCTGGTCGTGCTCCTTTTTGCGCGCCAGCGCTTCTCTGGCGAGCTCCTCGTTGCCGGCGCGCAAAGCCATCATCGCCTTGCGCTCCCACTCCGCTGCCTGCGCCATTTCTTGTTCGCACTGCTTGGCGAGGCGCTTCTCGTCCGCGATCGAAGCAGCGACTTGCTTTTTTGCTTCGACGAGCTGGTTGTTCATATCCAAAACGATTTGATTCAGCATTTTCTCCGGGTCTTCGGATTTGCTGATCAGATCGTTGATGTTCGACTTAATGAGCTGAGCGAGGCGGCTGAAAATCCCCATGGGTTAGGCATTCCTTTGCGAAGACTGCGAAGAGTGGGAACCGCGGAGGCTTGCTTTGGATAGCTCGGCGAGCTTCGGAACCTGCGCCGCGAGCGTTACGTCGATTTCGTCGAGCGTTGCAGCAAGCTCATTGAAGTCGAGGTTCTCGAGCTCCAAGGCGCTCGCAAGGACGATTCTGCCGTCCTCGAGACCAAAGGCCGTGTGTACGAGCGATTTCGCATTGAGACTGAGAAGCTTTTCGTAGAGAACGCCGTTCACCGACGCATCACCGACGACATTGCCAATGTGGACTCTCAATAAAACAATGGGCGGGTCAACCCGCATGGCAACGGGCGGCATATGGCCGCCGCCGCGAACGACGAACGTGCCAGGCTGGTCTTCGACCTGCGTGTAGTGACGGCTCATTTTTTCGAGGTAGGCCTCGACATCGTGGACGGTGCGCATGGACGATTGCACCCTAACCCGGGCTTTTGCTCGTCGCTACGTCTTCGTGCTAACATTGTCTCAATGGCGTTGTCGCCTGGCCTTGCGCCGGGTTCAGTAATCGGAGGAATCTACACGATTCGCCAGCTGATCGGTCAGGGAGGCATGGGTGGGGTTTACGCGGCTTCCGCGCGCGGCGGCAAAGAGGTTGCCATCAAAATTCTCCACGAGCGTGCTGCACAAGACCCTGATTTGGTAGCGCGGTTTGCCCGCGAGGCAAGCATCGCCAAGGAAATTGCATCGCCGTTCGTTGCCGCCATCCTTGGCGCTGGCAAAGAAAAAGACGGCCGATTATGGATTGCCTTCGAGCGACTCGTCGGCGAAGGGCTCGATGCACGCCTGCGAAGAGAGCAATACTTATCGTTTGCTGACGTTGCGCCCGTCATCGAAGACGCGCTCCAAGGGCTTCACGACGCCCACAGCGCGCACGTCGTCCATCGCGACATCAAGCCCGCCAACCTTTACATCGAGAAGCGCTCTCTCACCCCAGAAGAGATCGCTGCCGGCGAGCACGACGAGCGCACACGCATCCTCGATTTCGGCGTGTCGAAGATGAAAGCCGGTGCAAAGCATCGGGCCGAGCCATCGTTGACGGCGTTCGACGCAACCCTCGGAAGCTTTGCGTACATGGCGCCTGAGCAAGTGCGCGGCTCGGCACGCGTCGACGAGCGCGCCGATTTGTATGCGCTCGGTGCTGTCGCATTCCGCGCACTGACAGGGCGGCTACCTTTCGAAGGCGCGAACGCGGCCGTCCTGATTGCCCTCAAGCTCGATCGAGATCCGCCAACGCTCGCGCAAGCAACGGGCGAGGTGTGGCCCGTATCGATTGAGCAATTTCTCGCCAAGATCATGGCGCGCGAAAGAGACAAGCGATTCGGTTCGGCCACTGAAGCGCTCGAGGCATGGCGAAACGTGTGCGTTATCATGGGCAATGCGCCAAGGCACAAACACGCTGTTTTGCCGCATATCTCTTCGATGCACGACGCGCACGACGACCGTACGGACGTGACCGACACCACCTACACCGACTCGGGGGCATTAACCCCGCTCTCCACTCGCCGCCGCTAAAGCGCGAGGCGATAGCCAATCGTTAAGCCAAATTCGATGGCGGCCACGGCGCCCGTGAGCGTTGCGCAGTCGCCGATCGCAGTACACCGTGGCGACTCGGGGAGAAACCAAGCCAAGCCTCGCAGGTTGACGCCGGCTATCCAGTTCTCGCTCAAGTAGTAGCTGCCGCCGACTTGCCCGCCGATGGCAAGACCTTCGGAACGCACCGTGACCTCGGATGTACCGAGAATGGTGGGCACCGCGGGCGCTGACTCGTTGGTGAAGCGATCGGCAATGACGACGCCGCCAACGGTCATGCCTACCCAAGCCTCGACATACTTGTAGTGAAGGGGGATAAAGCGCGCCTCCGTTCCCATGAAAAGGTAGCTTCGCGCATGCGATCGCTTCACCCCCGTTAGACCACCGTATTCGCTGTCGGATGTCGGGCTTGGCGCGAAGAACGCGCCCGCGCCAACCGCAAACAACCGATTCCACCGATAAAGAATGTGCAACCCAACTTGCAACGTTGCATCTCCTCGCCCGATTTTGCCAACGAACGGCGTGTCGCCGCCGCGTTGCCCGGGCGAGATCGGCGCGGTTGGAAGAGCAACGACGCCCGCCTGGAGTTCGGCAATGGTATGCGGCCTGTCGATGATGCGAGAGAGCGCCGCGTCTGCGCCGCGGGCAGTCTCGCCCGCACGCGCGACGGCTACCATGCGAGCTTCAGCCTTCTCTTCTTTCGACGCATCAGCGGGAACTTCCGGCGTTGGCTCGGGCGGCGGCAGCTCGGCGCGAGCAGGAATCGCAACCAGCAAGACAGTCATGCCAAAAACCCCATACAACAGGGCAATTCGCGCAGTTCGAGTGCAAATTGCATTCATTCGCGATCAGCCTCTTGAAGCCGCGCGCCGGCTCCTCTACATCGTGTCTTTGGGCGAGGCCAGTGTCGAACCTCGAGCTAGGTGAATCACAAACGGGCGGGTATTCCGTTAATTTGCCTATGTTCGAAGGTCCGCTCGACCTTTTGCTTCATCTTTGTCAAAAGCACGAGATCAACATTCTTGACATACCCATTGGCTTCGTCACCGAAAAGTACCTTGCCTACCTCGCGGTAATGAAGCTCATGGACCTCGACATCGCGAGCGAGTACCTCGTTATGGCAGCGACGCTTGCGCACATCAAATCGAAAATGCTGCTGCCGGCGCCGCCGCCAGGACAAAAAGACGACGCCCCCGTAGAAGAAGAGGAAGATCCGCGCGAAGCCCTTATCCGGCGTTTGCTCAACTACCAGAAGTACAAACAAGCAGCGGCCGACTTGTCTGCTCGCGGGGTTTTTGGGTGCGACATTTTCTTGCGCGGCACCAAGGTCGAACAGGCCGTGCCAACTGGACCGTCTCCGCTTGCCGAGGTGCCGCTTTTCTCGCTCGTCGAGGCATTTCAAAATGTCCTGTCGCGAAGCAAGGTGAGACTCTCGCACGACGTCGTTCATGAACACGTCACGCTCACCGACCGCATCAACGAACTCGCCCATCGGCTACGCGGAGGCCATCGCTGCACGTTCGACGAGCTATTCGACGGGCTTGTCACGAGGTTCGATCTCGTCATCACATTCCTCGCGCTGCTCGAGATGACGAGACTTCGCATGACAAGGCTTTTTCAGGCCGATCCAGATTCGCCGATCGAAGTCGAGTTCTTCGCGCAAGTGACGGAAGACGCCACGAGCGAGCTTGGCAGCGAGGACAAAACGTGACCGAGAAGGGCGACGCCGAAGAGACTAGCCGTGCGCACCTGCGCGGATTGATCGAGGCGCTAATCTTCGCGAGCGACGCGCCCATCACCACGAAGAATCTTGCCAAGCTCGCATCTGCTTCGGTCGAGCAAGTGTGCAACATCGTGGACGAGCTCCGGCACGATTACCACGGGCGCGGCTTTCATCTCGACGAGGTTGGGGGTGGCCTCGTGTTTCGCACGAACGTGGCATATGCACCATTCATCCGCGATCTCACGAACGATAAACCCGCGCGCCTTTCGCGCGCACAGATCGAAACGCTGGCCATCGTCGCCTACCGGCAGCCAATCACACGCCCCGAGATCGACGACGTGCGCGGCGTCGACAGTGGGCCGGTACTCAAGGTGCTGCTCGAGCGCGATCTGGTGCGCATCCTCGGCAAGCGCGACGAACCTGGGCGACCCATCATTTACGGCACCACGAACGCTTTCCTCGAGTTCTTCGGCCTTGGCTCACTCAAAGATCTACCCACGTTGCGCGAGTTCACCGAGCTCACCGACGAATCGCGCCGCCAATACGAAGACGAACTCGGAGATTCCCCCAACGACGACGCGGCAGATCCCGGCAGCGACGACGCGGGCTCGCACGAGCCGTGATCGCGTTCAGGTATCATGGGCAGGATCTGGGTACGATGCCGCAAGTTTCGCGACTTCGTCGCGGAGCTTCTTGTTCGCCACGAGCTTGCGCACGATTTGCCACAATGCCGGATCGGCAAGCACCTTCATGGCATTTTCACCCTTCGACTTCTTCGGAATGGCGGCGGCGCCGCGCTCGCGGAGTTGCTCCATCGCGTCGATGTACGGTTTGGTTGGGAATTGCTCGCCATTCTCCCAAGCGAGAACCGTTGCCTGTTCCATGCCAAGCGCTTGCGCAAGCTCTTTGGCTGTACACGCGAGCTCCTTGCGGAGCGCCTTGAGATCATCGGGAGTCACAGGTGTGACTTTACTAGCAGGCTGCTGAAAAGGGTTCAGCAGCCTGCTAGGTTCCTTCCGTGCGCTCCGACGATGGGCCCCCGAACCGCGCCGCCCTGCCCTCGAACATTCGCGTTGTCGAGCCCGTTCCATATGCGCCAACCATACGTGATCGCGCGCGCAAATTTATGAAGCGTAACGGGCGAAAGCTTTGGTGGATTCACTCCGCCTACGCTCTTGGGCTTGGCGCCACCGTGGTCGCCTTTGCGCAGAAAGGCTTTGACCACGCGCGCTGGCTTGCCATTTCGGTCGGCGCCGCGTGGCTGCTTGTCGTTCTTTTCTTTCGCGTTCACGGCTCTGGCAAGCAGCAGGCACACCTTCACACGTCGGGCAAAACGAAAAACAAGGTCGTTTTTTTCGCAATGACCTATGCCCTGAAAAATCTCTATCAAGGAATGCTTTTTTTCCTTTTGCCCTTTTATTGGAAGTCAACGACATTCTGGGCAAAAAATTCGTGGTTTGTCTGCCTGCTCGGCGCGTGCGCACTGCTCTCCACACTCGATATCGTTTTCGATCGCATCCTTTTTCGCTTTCGATCGCTCGCAGGGGTATTCCACGCCGTCGCGCTCTTCGGTTGCCTGAACCTCGTCGTGCCCGCGCTTTTTCCCGACACACGCACGCTTACCTCGCTTCTTGTCGCAAGCGCGATTGCGACCGTGGGCTTTTTTACGATTCACGTCAACCTTCGGGCCCTCGGCGATCGACGCTGGCTTGCCCTTGCAACCGCGTGCCTCATCGCCGCAGTAGGACTTGCGTACGCTGGGCGGCGCGCAATTCCTCCCGTGCCAATGTACGTTTCCCACGGTGCAGTTGGCACAATCATCTTGGCTGATGGGCGGCTCGGCATGGAGGTGCGCGAGCTACACCCCGATGTCATCGACAAGCTCGTGGCGATTACCGACGTTGTGGTCCCCGGTGGCAAGGGCGACCGGCTCATTCACGTGTGGCGTCACGATGGTCACGAGGTTCACCGCGCAACCGAGGACACTTCGCGCGTCATCGCACCTTCCGAAAAGGGCACAGTGCGGCTTCAATCTGCTCTTGGCGATCGGCAATTGCCGTCGTTTCTTTCAGGCATGTGGAACGTCGACGTCGAAACGCAAGACGGCCAGCTCGTAGGTCGCGCGGCCTTCACCGTCACGAATTGATCGAGATCGCTTTCACGAGGACCGCATCGCAGGCCCAACGAAGAGATCGCGTCAACTTGAAAGCAATCTAAGGTACTGTGCGCGCCTGCTCATGGCTCACACGATCACGCTCATTCCCGGCGACGGCATCGGCCCCGAAGTCTCGAACGCCACCATGCGAGTGCTCGCCGCTGCGGAAGTAGACATCCATTGGGACGTTCAAGAGGCGGGCGCTGCCGTCGCAGAAAAACGCGGAATCACATTGCCCGACGAAGTTCTCGCTTCGATCCGAAAAAACAAGATCGCGCTGAAGGGGCCCATTGGTACGCCGATCGGAAAAGGGTTTCGCTCGGTGAACGTGACTCTGCGCCAGGCGCTCGACCTTTATGCGAACGTCCGCCCCGTCAGAAGCCTTCCAGGCGTCGAGCCCCGCTTCGAGGGCACCGACGTCGTCATCGTCCGTGAGAACACCGAGGATCTCTACTCAGGCCTCGAGCTCATGATCATGCCTGGCATCGCTCAGTCGATGAAGATCATCACCGAGCGCGCCAGCATCCGCATCTGCGAATACGCCTTCGATTACGCTGAGCGCCTCGGGCGAAAGCGCGTCACCGTGGTGCACAAAGCAAACATCATGAAGCTTTCCGACGGTCTGCTTCTCGAGTGCTTCCGCAAGGTCGCGCAGAAGCACCCACGCATCGAACCGGCCGAGGTCATCGTCGATGCGTGCGCAATGCAAATGGTTAAAAATGCCAACCGCCTCGACGTCATCGTCACCGAAAACCTTTATGGCGACATTCTGTCGGATCTCGGCGCGGGCCTCGTTGGAGGCCTTGGGATTATTCCGGGTGCGAACATTGGAAGCGAGGCAGCCGTGTTCGAGGCCGTTCACGGCAGTGCGCCAGACATCGCTGGCAAAGGCATCGCGAACCCCACGGCGCTCATTCAAAGCGCAGTCATGATGCTTCAGCATATCGGCGAGCACTCGGCGGCGCGCAAAATCGAGCGCGGTTTGCTCACCACGATGGAATGCGGCACGCGCACTGTGGATCTCGGAGGCAGCGCAAGCACCGAAGAATTCACCCGCACGCTTTGCGACGCCGTGAGTCGGGCGTAGCCCATCGGCCCTCGACCAAAGTCCAAACAAGCACGAACATGAGTGCTAGGGACGACTCGTGAGCGAGCACGACAGCGTCGTTTTCCTTCTTTCCATCGCCACACTGCTCGGCGTGGCGCGCCTGCTCGGCGAGCTCGCCCGCGTCCTCGGGCTGCCCGCGGTCGTCGGCGAGCTCACCGCAGGCCTCTTGCTCGGCAAGACCGCGCTCGGCCGCGCATCGCCACGCCTCTTCGACTTCCTCTTCCCCATGGGCGAACCCATGGTGATGCTCACGGCGTACACGTCGATCGCCGTCGTGCTTCTGCTCGTTGTCGCAGGCCTCGAGGTCGATCTGCGCATCGTGACACAGCGATGGAAAACAGCCGCTCTGGTCTCGCTGCTCGGGATCATCCTTCCGCTCGCGGGCGGAGTTCTGCTTGGCTACCTGCTGCCCGACTCGCTCATTCTCCGCCCTCACCACCGCGGGCTCTTCGCGCTGTTTCTCGGCGTTGCCCTTTCGATCTCGGCGTTGCCTGTCATCGCCAAAACCCTGCTCGATTTGGGTCTTTTCAGGACAGATATCGGCCTGCTCGTGATGACGGCAGCCACGCTCAACGACGTCGTCGGCTGGATCGCATTCAGTGTGCTGGCCACCCCCATGCTCGGCGGCGTCGTCAACTTGACGCAAGTTGCACTCACCGTTGGCATCGCCGCGCTCTTTGTTGGCGCAAGCCTCACTTTCGGACGTCGAGCGGCCGATCAAGCGCTCGAGAGGCTCGATAGACACGCCGAGTTTGCACCTGGGCGCGTTCTGTCGCTACTCATCGTGCTTGCCATTCTTGGCGCCGCGCTCATGCAAGCCGTGGGCATTCACGCGGCTCTCGGAGGCTTCATCGTCGGTGTTGCCGTGGGCGATTCCCCTCGCCTGCGCGAGCACACACGTCAGACCATCCAGCAATTCGTCACGAACATCTTCGCACCCGTGTTCTTCGCGTCCGCGGCGCTGCGCGTGGACTTCGTTGCGAATTTTTCACCGGGGCCATGCTTCGCCATTTTTTTCGTCGCGACAGGCGCAAAATTGATCGGCTGCACTCTTGGTGCGCGCCTTACCGGTCTGTCGTCGCGCGAAGCGTTCGCGGTCGGCTTCGGCCTGAACGCGCGCGGCGCCATGGAGATTATCCTCGCGCTGCTCGCTCGCGACGCCGGGCTCATCGACGATCGCATCTTCGTGGCTCTCGTTGCGATGGCGATAGGCACGTCGCTACTCGCCGGCCCCACGATGAAACGACTGCTTTATGCGCCGAGCCATGCGACAGGTCCTGATGACCTCACCGACGACGCGGCATTGCTCGTGCGCGCCGGAGCCTTTGTCCCGAAGCTTGTCAGCGCAACTTCGGCACGCGCGATCGAGGAGCTCGGGCGCGCGCTCGGGGCAACCCTTGGCGATCTGGTCGAGCCTGCGCTCATCGCCGTACTCGCACGCGAGCTCATCGCACCAACGGGCTTCGGCGATGAAGTTGCGATCCCCCACGCGGCGGTCGAGGGATTGAGCCGCCCGACCGTTGCGCTCGGTCTGTCGCACGAAGGCATCGACTTCGATGCACCCGATGGTCGACCTGCACGCATCGTGTTTCTGCTCCTTCTTCCGCCCAAGGAATTCGAACGCGAAGTCCGCGTGCTCGGCTCTCTTACTCGCGCCGTTTTCGATGCGCAGGCGCGCGAGGCGCTGCTCCAGGCAACCACGCTCGAGCAAGCCGTACGCATCCTCGACGAACACGGCCAGCGAATCGCACGCGCGTCGAGCTTTGGACGGCGGATGACAAGCTTGGCAGATATGTGAGATGGGTGACCCCATGCTGCTTGCAACTTGGAACGTGAACGGAATCCGCGCGCGCTCGCAGCTTTTGGCCGAGTGGCTGGCCGATCGCAAGCCCGATGTCGTTTGCTTGCAGGAGCTCAAGATCACAAGCGAGAATTTTCCTCATCTCGAGCTACGCGCCGCCGGCTACCACGCGGTGGTTGCTGGGCAACCTGGCTTCAATGGTGTTGCGATCCTCGCGCGTGAAACGCCGTCGCTCGTCATGCGCGAGCTGCCCGGCGCGCCGAGTGCGGGCGCGCGCTTCCTCGTCGCGAACGTGGCCGGCCTCGAGATCGCAACCGTCTACGTACCGAACGGCAAGACCGTCATGCATGCAGATTACACAATGAAGCTCCAATGGCTCGAGAGCCTTGCCGCATTCGGTGCGTCTCGCGCTCGCGACAGCGCGCCGCTCGTCGTCGGCGGCGACTTCAATGTGTGTGCAGCCGATCTCGATTCGTACGGCGGCAGTCGGTTCCAAGGCCAAATCTTCCACACCGATCAAGAACGTGCACTCATCACGCGAATGACGGCCTCAGGCCTCATCGACTTGTATCGTCAGAAATACCCCGATGCTCCCGGCTATTCGTGGTGGGACTACCGCGCAGGAGCATTTCATAAAAACTGCGGCATGCGCCTCGACCTTTTGCTTGCCACGGCGCCTGTTGCCGCGCGCGTCAAGGATGTTTACGTCGATCGCGAGTACCGCAAGAAAAGCAAGACTGGCGCGGTTCCGTCGGACCACGCACCGGTCATCGCCGAACTCGATTGACCGCTTTCGATTTGCCGCGATCTCTTCGTTGGAGCCTGCGGTGCGGTCCTCAAAGCCGAAGCAGGCTGTTCCGGTCCGCTCCTCGACTCCGCCTCGACCTCGCGGCAACTTGAAAGCGGTCTGTGAATCAGTAGCGATCTTTGGGCTCCTCCGTTGCCGTCACCACAACATGCGGAAATACCTCGGTGACGAAGCGATCGCGCACGTCTCGGGCGCGCGCTTCGTCGTTGCCCACGGCAACGGCTACGCCGACGATGAGGCACGCCTTGTCCCACGCTGGATACGCCACCCACGCCGCGGCGTACGACTCGCGCGAAAGAACCGTGGCGGTGTTTGCAAAGAGCGCATCGACGTCGACGATCGCTATGGTGCTTGCGCTCGGCTGCGCGCCGGGCGGCGGCTTTGGTTGAGGCATGGTCCACGAGAACGCGTGCGGTGGATCGTGATGGAGCTGAACCTCGAAGGCTTCAACCCAAGGATTGGCCCACATTTCGAAGCTTTTGTTGCAGGCGTCGAACGCCATGTTGTCGCCCACGTGCGTGACAAAGGCTGCAACCACCGCGTGGTGCTCTTTCCCATAACGGAAGCCAACGAGGCTCGGCACCGTGAGAAACTTCACGCGCGTCCAATTCGCAGCGTCAGGCAACGGCACAAGCACACTGCGTTGGTTGTCGTTCCTCGGCGTGATGCGGGCAATCTTCAGCTGCTCGAGCGCGGCGGAGTGCAACTCACCAAACCCGTCACCTTCTGCGCCTTGTGCCGGTTTGCCATCGTCTTTCGGCGGAGACGCAGCGACAACGGGATGCACGAGGGTGGGCGCGGGCACTCCCTTGGAACATGCAAACAAGAGTAGGGAAAGCGCACACGTACATCGCGCAACCATCGTGGCTTTCCAGATGCGCCCTGGTGCAAGCTGGGGTAAATGGGACCCCATGAGTTTTTCTCCTCCAGTTGATGCTTCCGGCAAGCCACTAACTAGCAACGAGCAACTCATCAAGTGGGTCGCAAACCTCGCGCAGCTCACCAAACCCGACCATGTCGTTTGGTGCAACGGTTCCGAGGACGAAAAGAAGCGCCTCACCGAAGAGGCCGTAGCGCAGAAAATTCTCGAACCGCTCAACCAAGAGAAGCTCCCTGGCTGCTATCTCCATCGTTCAAACCCCAACGACGTTGCGCGCGTTGAACAGCTCACGTTCATATGCACGCCCACAAAAGACGAGGCCGGCCCAACCAACAACTGGATGGATCCAAAAGAGGCCTACGCCAAACTTACCAAGCTTTTCGACGGGTCGATGAAGGGCCGCACGATGTACGTCGTGCCGTACATCATGGGACCGGTTGGCTCGAAGATGTCGAAGATTGGCGTCGAGCTGACCGACAGCCTCTACGTCGTGCTCAACATGCGCATCATGACGCGCATGGGCCAAGTCGCCCTCGACATGCTCGGCGCGTCGAACGACTTCAATCGCGGGTTGCACTCTACACTCGACTGCAATCCTGAGCGACGCTACATCTGCCATTTCCCGCAAGACAACACGATTTGGTCCATTGGCTCGGGCTATGGCGGAAATGTGCTTCTGGGGAAAAAGTGCCTCGCCTTGCGCATTGGCAGTTACCTTGGCAAAAAAGAAGGTTGGCTTGCCGAGCACATGCTCATTCTCGGTGTTGAAAGCCCCGAAGGCGAAATGACCTATGTAGCCGCTGCGTTCCCAAGCGCATGCGGCAAAACAAATTTCGCCATGATGATTCCGCCAAAGAGATTCAAAGGCTGGAAGATTTGGACTGTAGGCGACGACATCGCGTGGATGCGCGTTGGCGAAGACGGCAGGCTTTATGCGGTCAATCCAGAATCTGGTTATTTCGGTGTCGCGCCGGGTACGAGCTACGACTCCAACCCGACCGCGATGAAAACCGTCGCACACGACTCGATCTTCACGAACGTTGCGCGCACGCCCGACGGCGACGTGTGGTGGGAAGGGAAGGACGGTCCCATTCCACCCGAGCTCATCGACTGGAAGGGCAATCCGTGGAATCCGAAGTCGACCGAAAAAGCGGCGCACCCGAACGCGCGTTTCACCGCGCCGGCAACGAATAACCCTGGCTTATCAAGGTATTACGACGACCCGGCCGGCGTGCCCATTAGCGCCATCATCTTCGGCGGGCGCCGCGCGTCCACGGTTCCCCTCGTGATGCAGGCATTCAATTGGCTCAATGGCGTCTTTTTCGGTGCCACGATGGGCTCCGAAACAACGGCTGCGGCGGCCGGCAAAGTCGGTGTCGTGCGTCGCGACCCATTCGCCATGCTTCCCTTCTGCGGATACAACATGGGCGAGTATTTCCAGCATTGGATTGAAATGCAGGCGCAGATTACGAATCCTCCTAAGATATTTATGGTTAATTGGTTTCGCAAAGACAAAGCGGGCAAGTTTCTTTGGCCAGGCTTTGGTGAAAACATGCGTGTGCTCAAGTGGATTGTCGATCGCGCGCGCCTGCGGGTTGGCGGTCAGGAAACGCTTTTTGGTTGGGTGCCCAAGGCGGGGGATCTCGATTTGTCTGGCTTTGACGTCCCGCCTGAAAGGGTTGACGAAGCGACGGCTATCGATGTCAACGAATGGAAGATCGAACTCGAGTCGTACGCTGACTTCTTCAAATCGATCGGCTCCACCATGCCGCGGGCTCTCGAGCTCCAACGCGATCTACTTCTCGCTCGCGTCAATGCGATGAAGAACACCTAGTAGACCTGTTCCTCCAATAATTGGTGACAGGTCTTGCGCGAACAGCATAAAACCTGTCACCAATGCAAAAACGATCCCTTAAAAACGCTCCGGTTTTCGCACTGTGCGCGGCCGGAGCGTTTGCCATGGCGTGCAACAAAATCCCCGGGTTTGCCAAAAGCGACGCCGGGGACGAAACGGGGGCAACAAACAGCGGCATTCTCTCGTCGTTTCAGACCTTCGAAGGCGAAATCACCATACAGGTCACGATGACGCCCGATGCGTCTGCTACGAAGGTTGGTTCAAGAATCCCGGAAGGCCCCAAAACGCTTGTAGTCGGCATTAAGTCGCCGAAAGCCCGCGTTGACTTGGCAGGCGATGTGTCACCGGGCGATCCAGTGCTCGGCCAAGGCGTTGGGCTCATCGTCGATCCGCCTGCGAAAAAGGCCTATGCGCTAATAACCGCGCAGAGAAATGCCATTGTCGTCGATTTCGAAAAGATCAAGGACATGGCGGAGCAAATGCGCACCACGATGAGACCGCAAGCACCAGCCATGCGTGGCGCACCATCCGCACCACCTGCGCCAAGCGAACTACCGAAGATCGACAAAACGGGCAAAAAAGATAAGGTAGCTGGCTACGAGTGCGAAGAGTGGAAAATCACCACGAAGGACACGCACGTCGACGTGTGCATGGCAGGCATAAGTTGGATAGACTTGACCCCTCTCGGTACCGCATCTCCCGAGCTTGCATTCGCGGCAGTGGCCGCTGACGGCGCGCATTTCCCTTTGCGTGTCGCCTTTTTTGACGAAAAAGGCAAATTGGCCATGCGTGCCGAGGCCACGAAAATCGACAAGAAAAAGCTCGATAATGCAAACTTCGTAGTTCCACCCGGTTTTACGGTCGTCGAATTATCGGATATGCTCCGTAATATGGGAATGGGCGGACTCCCCAACCGCGGCATACTGGGAATGCCGCCGCGCAAGGCGCCTCCCGTCACACCTCCCCGCTAGGGCGAGTCTGCAACCCTGCTGCGCGCCACGATCTCTTCGTTTTTTCCTGCGGTGCGTGCTCATGTACTTCAAGTACGCGCCGCGCGCTCCTCGGAAAAAACTCGATCCCGTGTCGCTCGCGACGGTTTGCAGACTCGCCGTACGACTGCCTTCGATTTTGACGCGTCGCTCTCTCATTGGGAACGAAGGGGGCGGATGTGGCGCACTGTGTTATGAAAAGATGCTTGGCGGGACGCGTGATGCGATGTATCCGTTTATAATGAGGACTCCAATGAGCGACAGCATTGAATCGAGATTAAAGGAAGATCGCCGCTTCCCGCCGTCTGCCGAATTTCGCACGAGGGCGCGCGTCCAATCACATGCAGAGTACACATCTCTCTACCAACTTTCGCTCGATGATCCAGAAACGTTCTGGCGCGAGCAAACCACCGAGCTCGTCTTCCGATCCGCTCCCACGAAATTCCTCGATTGGCGCCCGCCGAAGGCGAAATTCTTTGTCGGCGCCATGCTCAATATCACCGAAACATGCCTCGATCGGCATCTCGATTCGGGCACACGCATGCGCGCCGCCATCGTGTGGGAGGGTGAGCGAGGCGATTTACGCACGCTCACGTATCTCGAGCTTCATCGCGAAGTGGTGAAGTTCACGGCGGCGCTCGCTGATCTCGGCGTAAAGGCGGGCGATCGCGTTGCAATCTACATGGGAATGGTGCCCGAGGCAGTCGTTGCCATGCTCGCATGCGCACGTCTCGGCGCGACGCACTCGGTTATTTTTGGCGGCTTCAGCGCCGACGCGCTTCGCGAACGCATCGTCGATTGCGGCGCGAAAGTTTTGCTCACACAAGACGGCGCATGGCGGCGAGGCAACGTAATCCCATTGAAAAAGATGGCCGACGAAGCGCTCGAGAGAACGCCTTCGATCCAGAAGGTCGTTGTGCTGCGCCGGGTGGGGCCCGATCTCGCGCATTCTTCCATGATGGAAGGGCGCGACGTGTGGTGGAGCGACCTTCTCGATCGCAAACCACGCAACGAAAGTCTAGCGCTCGCCAGAAAGCCCGCTGCATTTGACGCCGAGCACCCGCTTTTCATCCTTTACACGTCGGGTTCAACCGGTAAGCCAAAAGGCGTTATGCACACAACCGCCGGGTTTCTGGCGGGGGTTCACGTGTCAACGAAATACGTTTTCGATCTGCGCGAGAGCGATCTGTTTTGGTGCACTGCCGACATTGGTTGGGTAACCGGTCATAGTTACCTCGTGTACGGTCCGCTTTCGTGCGGCGCGAGCATTATGATGTACGAAGGCGCGCCAAATTTTCCAGACTGGGGCAGGTTTTGGCACATCATCGAGAAACACGGCGTAAACATCCTTTACACGTCGCCAACGGCCATTCGCTCGTTCATTCGCGCCGGTGACGAGTGGCCACAAAAATACGATTTATCAAGCTTGCGCCTGCTTGGTTCCGTTGGCGAGCCCATCAACGCAGAAGCTTGGACATGGTATCACAGCGTGATTGGCGCTGGGCGCTGCCCAATTGTCGACACATGGTGGCAAACCGAAACCGGATCCATCATGCTGACCACACTGCCAGGCGCAACCTATTCGAAGCCGGGCTCGACGGGGCTGCCGTTTTTCGGTGTCGATATTGCCGTTGTCAAGAACGCCGGTGACACGTGCGCGCCCGACGAAGGCGGCAAGCTTGTCATCAAGCGGCCGTGGCCGGCCATGGCGCGTACGCTGTGGGGCGACGACGACCGCTATCGGAAAACATATTGGGAAGTGCTGCCAAACGTGTATTTTACAGGCGATGGCGCGCGGCAAGACGAAGACGCGTATTTCTGGGTCGTCGGGCGCATCGACGACGTGCTCAACGTGGCCGGCCACCGAATTGGTACGGCGGAAATCGAGAGCGCGCTTGCAAGCCACCCCGCGGTTGCGGAGGCCGCAGCCGTTGGTCGGCCCGACGAAATGAAGGGCCAGGCGCTCGTGGTGTTCGTCACGCTCAAAGAAGGCAACGACCCCAAGAACCTCAAGTTGAAGGTCGCTGAGCACATCGAAAAAGAGATCGGCAAATTTGCTCGCCCCGATGCGGTGCGCTTCACCGATGCGCTGCCGAAAACTCGGTCGGGCAAGATCATGCGGCGCCTGCTCAAGGAAATCGCCGCGGGCGCCGAATCCCCCTCGGGCGACACGTCAACCCTCGAAGATTTCTCTGTTCTGGCGCAGCTCAAGGCGGACGACGAGGATTGACCGCTTTCGATTTGACGCGATCTCTTCGTTGGTGCCTGCGGTGCGGTCCTCAAAGCCGCAGCAGGCTGTTCCGGTCCGCTCCTCGGCCCCGCCTCGACCTCGCGTCAACTTGAAAGCGGTCTCCATCTGCGCCCCGGAAAAGGCGAATGAGGTTTGGCGGAATTCCGACGCTCGGGTCGACAAGTGGCTCGAGCGCCGCCGCCGACAACGTGTGCCAATAGAGAATGGTCTCGCGGCGTGCCGAGGCTTCACGAGCAAGCTGCAATGCGCAAGCGAATGCTTTCGCAGTGTACGTTGGGTCGAGCGTCAGCCCTATTGCCGTTGCCTCGGCCGTCGCCGCCTGACCATCGCGTGTAGAATACCCGTAACCGCGTCCCACCCAGCGGCGCACCACTTCGATGCGCCTCGCCGCGGCAAGGCGAGCAGCCAAGGGCATTCCCATCCACGCGGCCGTGCGCGCGGCCAAGCTGCGCGCCATGGCTGCAAGTGCAGCCGTTGGATGCGAAATCGCCACGCCAACCACTCGGGTGCGCATGCCAAGCTTCTCGAAACCCGCAGCAAGCCCCGCAGCCGTGCCGCCGGAGCCAAGGGCGAGCACCACGGCGTCGGGTTCGGGCATTGCCCCACGCGCGATCTGCGCTGCTAGCTCCTTGGCGGCCTCGACGAAGCCAAGCGATCCGAGCACACTCGAGCCGCCAAACGGAATGAAATACGTATCGCGACGCATGCGCGCGAGGCGCGCGATCACCAGAGCCGGCGCTGCCGCCCACGCCGGGGCGGCGACGGCCGACAGACCATGCGCAAGCGCCACGCGCAAATTAGTAGCTGCGTGATCGGTCGCTGGCTGCGCAACGAGCACGGCCTCAACCTCAAAGCCGTGTTGCGCGCCAAAAAGCGCCGTTGCAACCACGTGGTGACTACCAACGGCCCCCAGTGTTAGAAGCCGACTTCGACCAAGATCTTTCGCTGCGCCGAGCAGGAATTCAAGTTTCCTAACTTTGTTGCCGCCGTAAAGGGAACTCGACTGATCGTCGCGCTTGACAAACAGTGTGGCTGTGCCATCGCCTGCTAGCGATGCAGGGGCAACAGGCGTTGGGAAGCTACCAAGAACGAGCCTCGTCATCGATGAACTCTACGAGCAAACATGAAAAAAATTGAGGCCATCATCAAACCCTTCAAGCTTGACGAGGTGAAGGACGCGCTCAATGAAGTCGGCGTGCAAGGCATGACCGTCACGGAAGTGAAAGGCTTTGGCCGCACCGGTGGCAAGAAAGAAGTCTACCGAGGCTCGGCGTACGTGGTCGACTTCGTGCCCAAGGTGAAGGTCGAGATCGTAGTGCACGACGATCTCGTGCACGACGTGCTAGACGCCATCGAGAAGTCCGCGAAAACGGGCCGCATTGGTGATGGGAAGATCTTCGTGAGCCCAATCGAGGAAGTCATACGTATCCGCACGGGCGAACGAGGCAACGACGCAATCTGAGCGGCCTTCGCATCGCCCGCTTGAACGAACACGACGTGGAGTCCACGCGAGTCACAAGAAAAAGGAATCGTCATGAAGCCGAAGGAAGTCATCGAGTTCGCGCAGAAAAATGATGTAAAGTTCATCGATCTCAAGTTCATCGACTTCCCGGGGATCTGGCAGCACACCACCCTGCCCATCCACCGGTTGGACGAGGTCTTGTTCGAAGACGGCATTCAATTCGACGGGTCGTCGGTGCGCGGTTGGCAACCCATCAATGCATCCGACATGACGATGATTCCGGATCCCAAGAGCGCCTTGCTCGATCCCTTCTTTTCGCATTCCACGCTGTCACTCATTTGCTCGGTCTTCGATCCGATTACCAAGCAACCGTACTCGCGTGATCCACGTTACATCGCGAAAAAGGCCGAAGCGTATTTGCGCCAAACCGGCATCGCCGACACATCCTTCATGGGTCCCGAGGCCGAGTTCTTCCTCTTCGACGACGTGCGCTTCGATCAGTCGAAACCGAATGAAGGATATTACTTCCTCGACAGCGCGGAAGGCGCGTGGAACTCGGGTCGCGAAGAGTATCCAAATTTAGGCTACAAAACACGCACCAAGGAAGGCTACTTTCCCGTTCCGCCAACCGACACGCTGGCGAATGCCCGTATGGAAATGATGCTTGCGCTCGAAGCGTCGGGCATCGAAGTCGAAGTTGGCCACCACGAAGTGGCCTCGGGCGGCCAATGCGAGATTGGTATAAAATACAATACGCTGCTCGCCTGCGCCGATCAGCTTATGTGGTTCAAATACGTTGTAAAAAACGTCGCCCGTAAGCATGGCAAAGCGGCTACGTTCATGCCAAAGCCGCTCTTCGGTGACAACGGCTCGGGCATGCACGTTCACCAATCACTGTGGAAAGAAGGCAAGCCTCTGTTCGCGGGCGATGGTTACGCGGGCCTCTCTGAGCATGCGCTTCATTACATTGGCGGTATCATCAAACACGCCAAGTCGCTTGCCGCATTCACCAACCCAACGACGAACAGTTACCGGCGTCTCGTTCCAGGCTTCGAAGCACCGGTAAACCTTGCTTACTCGAGCCGAAACCGTTCGGCCTCGGTCCGCATCCCCATCACGGGGCCGTCGCCGAAAACGCGCCGCGTTGAAATCCGTTTCCCCGACCCGAGCTGCAACCCGTACCTCGCGTTCAGCGCCATGATGCTCGCAGGCATCGATGGCATACAGAACAAGATTGATCCGGGTGATCCGCTCGACAAAGACATTTACGCGCTGTCGCCCGAAGAGCTCACGCATGTCCCGCACATGCCAGGCAGCCTTGAAGAAGCCCTCGATGCCCTCGATCGCGATCATGAGTTTCTCCTCCGCGGCGACGTGTTTACGAAAGACTCGATTGTGGAGTGGCTCGATTACAAGCGCACGAAAGAACTCACGCCCATTCGCATGAGGCCTACTCCGCACGAGTTTTCGCTCTATTTCGATATTTGATTCGAATTCTTGGGTGCAAAGTGTTTGCTTTGCGCCCTTCAGACCGCTTTCAAGTTGACACGAGGTCGAGGCGGCGGCGAGGAGCGGACCGGAACAGCCTCTTCCGGCTTTGAGGACCGCACCGGAGCCGCCAACGAAGAGATCGTGTCAAATCGAAAGCGGTCACGAGCAAAGCTGCTCATAGGTCATGGTCAGCGCTGAAACGAGCTCGTCGACCTTCAAAAGCACATGATAGCGGCCGGGGCCCAACATGGCGGGCATCATTTCGCCGGCACGCGGATCGATCGTCAGCCCATGAATGCGCACGCCGACACGATCGGCCTCGCGTACCGCTTGGCGCACATCGGCGATGCCATGCCGTCCTTCGTACCTGTCGTAATCGGTCGGCTTGCCGTCGCCGATCATGAGAAGAAGCTTGTGGCGCTCGGGCTGGCGAGCAAGCTCGCTCGTTGCATGTCGCAACGCCGGGCCAATGCGCGTGTATCCTTGCGGTTGTAGGGCTCCGAGACGCGCACGAGCGACGGGCCACGGCGTCCCGCGTCCCATAATCTCGAAAACACGGCATGTGGTTCGCGTGTGCGAGGCGAATGCGAAGATGGAAATTGCATCACCAAGCGAGGCCGTCACTTCGCCGAGAACGAGAACGGCCTCGCGAGCGACATCGAGCACACGCCGATCGGCGACCCACGCATCGCTCGAAAGCGAAACGTCGAGGAGCACGAGCAACGCAACGTCTCGCTCCCTTTTTCGCTTTTGCCGGTAAAGCCGTGGCGCACCATATTCGTCTGCGCGCAGCGAAGAGAGATGATGAACCACGGCGTCGAGATCGATCGATTCGCCATCGCGTTGCCTTTGCACAACGGCGCGCCGCGTGCGCGCCACTTCGATGCGCCTGCGAAGCTCGTCGATCTTCCGCCGATGCTGGGCGAGAGGCTCTAAGTGCCACACGAGGTCCGCGGCACGCACTTGGGTCGGGTAAACCGTGCACCATGCATGCAAATAATCGTGCCGTTTCCCGTCCCACTCGTCGTAGGGAATGCCTCGCTCGCCGGGTAGCACGGTTTCGACATCGGGAATGTCGGCGGAGACCGAAACATCGGCGGAGAGAACCGCGTGGACCGGATCGCTCGATCGAACGACTTTGCCGAGATCGAGCTCTTCGGAAGCCTCGGCGTGCTCGTCGAGCTGGTCGGAGCCGTCGAGATCTCGCGCACCACCATGGTAGTCGTCGGCGGTTTCCACCTTTTCGAACGAATGCTGAACCACGTTGGTCTCAAGCTCTTTTTCATCGAGCTTGACGAGCTCAATGGTGTCGACCGTTTTAACCTTGCGCTGCCGCGCATTTCTCTCTGGCGGATTTGCCGCGTCATCGGTCAGATCTTCATCGAGCACCACCTCATTCGGCCGCAAGCTGCCCCAAAGCACCACCGGCGGCGAACGCCGATCAGCGGGCGCCTTTGCCAAGACATGCACCTCGCAGTCAGCGCCTTGCACAAGTATTTCTTGACGAAGCCGCTCTATCTCGCCTTCCTCGCGTGCAAGCATTCGAGGATCGGGACGCCCGGCAAGCACGCACGTGCAGACTGCCTGCCACCGATCAAAAAAACCTGGCCACGACTGCCGAAGCATCTCGAGTGCCGTGCGAACGCTCGCTGTCTCGGCGCGTGCTGCATCGAGTCGGCTTTGCGCACCAGCGGTAGCATGCTGAAGAAACAGCATGCTCGATAGCGCCGTGCGCAGAACGTACACGTCGACGTTACGCGCTAGCACATCGGCGACTGCAATCGTCGTAGGCAGAAGGAGTGTTCGCCCGACAACGCCCCCTTCAGCCTTTGCAGGTCGAATGCGCACTTCACTTTCTGTGAGAACGCGCGCAAGCACCGTGAGGCGTGGTTCGACCGCAGCGAGGTGCGCCGCATTGGGATCGGCTGCACCTTGCGCACCACGACGAAGCAACGCCCGCGCGATCCCGCGGAGCGCACGATACGCAGACAATTCCCAATCGAAGTCGAGCGACGGCCCTTGCGACGGATCTACGCGCTTGCCATGGGATTGGGGCATAATTCAAAATGCGAGCGCGATGGCTTCGTTGAGACCGTCGCGCACGTCGGGATCGTCGGTGAGCGACTCGACGATGGCTACCTGACATGCGCGGCGCGGCTCAAGCCCCGCACGAACAAGCTTTGCCGCGTCGACAAGCAAGCGGGTCGAAGGGAGCTCGCCGAGCCCAAGGTGATCGAGCTTGCGAATCTTGTGCGCAAGCACGCTGAGTCGCCTTGCGATTTTCTTGTCTACGCCGGTCTCGCCAACCACGATGTCGGTCTCAATCTCCACGTCGGGGTAGTTGAAAGCAAGCGACACGAACCGCTGGCGCGTCGACGCCTTCAGCTCTTTGAGGCCGCGCTGATAACCTGGATTGAAGCTAATCACCAGGTGAAATCCGTTGGCCGCAGGCACGGCCTCGTCGCGCTGCTCGATGTAAAGTACACGCCTGTGATCGCTGAGCGGATGAAGAACGACGATGACGTCGGGGCGCGCCTCGGCGATCTCGTCGAGGTAAAGAACGGCACCTGCGCGAACGGCGCGTGTGACCGGACCGTCTTGCCACACGGTTTCACCACCGCGAATCAAATACCGCCCAACGAGGTCCACGGCGCTCGTTTCGTCGTGGCATGCCACGGTGACCAGAGGGCGCCCGAGCCGCTCCGCCATGGCTTCGACGAAACGGCTCTTGCCGGTGCCTGTTGGGCCTTTCAGGCAAAGCGGAAGGTGCTCTTCGAAAGCGTGATGGAAAACCGTGCACTCATCAGCTACCGGCCGGTAGAACGTAGGCGTCATTACTCTGCGGCGGCCGGCTCGGCCTGGGCAACCACGGAGGAATTGCCCTCGACATTTGCTTGCGGCAAGCCATACTGAATGAAATTCCAAATGTAAAGACTGATGCCAACTGCAAAAAGAGAGGCAGCAAGCACGAGTCCCACGAAGTGGACCTCAATTGCTTTTTGCACCGCAAGGAAATCCATTCCTGATTTGCGCTCGAGATAGACCTGCGACACACCGGCTACTGCGAAGGCGCCCGTCATACCGAGTATACCGACGTTGGATATCCAAAATGCCCAGGTGCTAGACCAATGCTTGTATGCCTGGCGACCCGTTAGCCCCGGCATCGCGTACGCAATAACCCCCAAAACAATGGTTGCGTACGCACCCCAGAATGCGAGATGCCCGTGCATGGCCGTCACGAGCGTTCCGTGGGTCCACAGGTTGACTTGCGGAATGGTATGAGCAAAGCCAAGGAACCCCGCCCCTACGAAGCTCATGATACCACAACCAACGGTCCAAAAAAGCGCATTCTTGTTCGGATGTTTCCGGCCACCTCGCAACATCATGGTAACTGCATATGCGGCCATGCCAAGAAACGCGAGAGGTTCAAGAGCGGAGAAAATGCCACCAATGGGAAGCCAATAGGCCGGTGTGCCAACGTAATAATAGTGATGCCCGGTTCCAAGAATTCCGGAAAGGAACGTCAAGCCAACGATCACGTAAAGCCATTTCTCGATCACTTCGCGGTCAACGCCCGTAAGCTTGATGAGAAGGAACGAGAGAATCGATCCCATAATGAGTTCCCAAACGCCCTCGACCCAGAGATGGACAACCCACCAGCGAAAAAACGAATCGTGTACATGGTTGTCGAACGTGTACATTCCAGGCAAATAGAGCAGCGCCGCGGAAAGAAGCCCGCCAAAAAGAACGGCACCCGTCGTGCTGAGTCGTCGCGCCGTCCACGCGGTCATGCCAATATTGAAGAGAAATGCGAGCACATCGACCACGACCAGGTAATCGAGCTCACGTGGGATCTCGAGGAATTTCCGACCTTCCCACCAATTGAGGTGAAAGCCGATAATGGCAATCACTCCCACCACCACGAGAGCGCCCCACTGCACGACCGCGAGCTTCGGACTATAGAGCTCGCGCTCGGCCTCTTCCGGAATGATGTAATAGGCCGCGCCCATGAACCCCGAGAGAAGCCATACGACCAAAAGATTGATGTGCGTGGCGCGCGCCGCGTTGAATGGGATGACGGGGTGAAGCACGTCATAGCCCAAGTGCGCAAACGCCATAATGAAACCGTAGACGATCTGCAGCGAAAGCAGCAGCATCGACGTCGCAAAGAACAAATACGCGACGCGTTGACTCTTGTACTTCATCGTACGCCTCCCTGCGGGCCACCATGCGAAAGAAGGAAAGATGCAATCTCTTTACGTTCCTCGAGCGACACGCCCAAATCTTTCGGATTGGGCATGGCTGTTCCGGATTTCTCCGCCTGGGGATCGGAAAGCCACTTATCCAAATATTCTGGTGTAAACTCCTTGCCAGTCACAGACTCCCTCCCGGAAAGGTTGTCGAGAGCCGGTCCCACACTCGCCCCTTGACCATCGAGCGAATGACAAGACATGCAAACGACCTTGAATTTTGGCGGCGCGGAGGCAAGCTTGCCGCCCGCCGCTCCCGCGGTCTTCACTTGGGCTGGTGCGAGATCGGGCTTCGCAGGGAAACCATTCGTGTCGACGTTTTGAATCCACTCAAGAAACGCGATCACATCTTCAATTTGATCTTTGTCAAAGCCATAATTGACCATTTGTCGCTGATTAGGAAACACTTTTGCCGGATCGTGCAAAAACAACCGAATCCAATCTTTGCCACGGCGCTCCACGACCCTCGTTAACTCGGGTGCGTAATAAGCACCTTCGCCAAAGATGGTATGACACCCCATGCAGTTGTTCTTGTCCCAAATGCGTCGGCCGCGAAGGACTTCTTGGGTCAACGCGTCTGCGTGAGAGCGAGCCGGCACCTGCCGGAGAGTGTCGACCGTGAGTCCAAGGAAAACGACGGAGAATCCAATCGTCCCACCGAGGAAGAATTTCTTTGCTTGAGACTTCGCGAGCATGCCATTCCTTCCGGGCCTAGCCCCAGCCCGCGCGTCGCAACGCTTCCACATTCGAATTCGAAAACGACGCGATTTGTGGCCCTCGTGCAAGGCATATGCCGCGTTGGGAAATGGCGAATCCGATCAACAGCCATTCATCACCGAGCGCATTGATTGCGATTATAGCGCAAGACGTGCGCATCAAATGCTCTCAGGAATGAGAGAGTCGATGGTTTACCGACTACAAATTGGCTTTCATGCCTCCGGCGCACAGAGCTACTCGGCCCACTCGGCAAAATCGTCGGGCAGCGGCCCAGGCAGTGTTGGCTGCGCCGTACGCTCGAGCAGCTGAAAATCGTGGTGTACCATGAGATCGAGTGGCAACCCTTGGTTTGGCCCACCCTGCTTGAACCACGCGCGCGCACGATTGACATTTTCGACAAGGACCCGGTGCTGCGGATCGCTCTGCGCTGCGCGCATGAACCAATTCATCATTTCGTCGAGATTGCCGCGCGCCTTCGCAATACAGGCAAGGTGGTTGTAGCAAAGGCCTGGCGCTGGGTAGCCGAGTTCTAGCGCACGCTGAATGTGATGCTCGGCACGATCGAACTTGCCCTCATGGTAATAGGCGGCACCAACGTCCATATGCGCGGCGTGGTAATCGCCAAGACGATCGAGGATACGCTCGAAGTCGGCCCTCGTCTCGCGATAGCCAACTTGCAAGCCACGATGGGCATGGAACCACGCATCGAGCATGTGCGTGGTGTCTTCGTCGGCGTCGAAAGACGTTTTGTATTCTTGGAAATCGCTGTCAAAATAGACATTTTGGTCGAGCCAACCAGCCTTTTCCGCGTCGCGAAAATCGCGCGTCCCAGGATAAATGGACAGGCACGAAAAGATGTATTCGTGGGGCTTCGCGCGCTCGAGAAACTTCAGCGTTTCGGCGAAAGTTTCGCGCGTTTCTCCGCGATTTCCGAGCATCATGTAATAACGAACTTTGATACCATAATTTTTAGCGAGCTCGGTCGATTCAATGATTTCTTGTATGGTAATTTTCTTGTCAATCTTGTCGAGGATGGTTTGCGAGCCGCTCTCGACGCCGAACGAGAGGCGCTGGCAGCCGGCAAGGCGCATTTCGCGGATCAACTCACCGGTGAGCACGTCCACGCGCGTGTCGCAACTCCACAAGAAATTGAGATTGCGTTCGCGTATGCCGCGGCACAATTCGAAAGTACGCTGCTTGTGCGTGGTAAATGTGTCGTCCTTGATCTGGATCATTTTCACACGAAGACGGGAAGTCACCTTCTCGAGTGCCGAAAGCACGGAATCGATCGAGTGCGCTCGATAACCACGCCCCCATGTCATGTCGGCACCGCAAAACGTGCATGTCCACGGGCAGCCGCGCGCGGTCATCATGACGTGCGTGTCGAAGTAGTCTTGCGGCCACGCAAGCTCGTCGAGATCGCGAATGTTCTGGCGCCGAGGAGCCACCACGACGCGCGCGCCATCGCGATACACTGTGCCAGCGATGCTGCGCGCAGGCTCACCACGAGCAAGGCAATGAGCGAGCTCGAGGAATGTGATGTCGCTTTCGCCCAAGCAAACCGTGTCGACATGCGCGAAGCGTGACAAAAGCTCGGATCCAAGGGCAGTAGCGTGCGGGCCGCCAACCACCACGTGCGTTTTCGGATGATGACGCTTGATGCACTCCGCAAGAAGGCGCACGCCGCGCCGGTTCGCCGTCCAGCACGACAAGCCCCACAGATCGGCGTCGAGTTTCGCAACGATCGTTTCAACTCGGCTCCACGCATACGCCGAAAGGTTGATCACCTTGACTTGATGACCGGCGCGAATGGCCTGTGCGCCAAGTGCGAAAAGGCCATAAGGTGTTTGATAAAAGTCGGCGTCGAGATCACCTTCGCAATAGCCTTTGGGCGGCCCGTCGTTTTCGCCTCCGCCCTTTTCGTAAGCGGACTCGCCTCGATCCGCGATTTTCCACGGCGGCGGATACAGGAGCACAATGCGCATGGGGTAACACTAACGCATATGCGTAGGGGCGGCCCTTGTGGCCGCCCCATATTCGGTGTGCGATGCAGGGCACCCACAAGGGGTGCCCCTACGCACAATTCGCGTTTGGCGCGTTTGGTTGGTTGTAGGGGCGCGATTCATCGCGCCCTCAAGCGCTGAGAGGAGCGAAAAGCACATCGAGTTCATCTTCGGTCATGGCGCTGCCCACCGCAGCGGGATTACCGAGAATCGCGTCGGCCACGTGCTTTTTGCTTCGCTGAAGCCCAATGATACGCTCTTCGACACTACCGGCCGCGAAAAGCTGATAGCTAATGACCGGCTTGTGTTGACCGATGCGGTACGCGCGGTCCGTCGCCTGCGCTTGCACCGCCGGGTTCCACCACGGATCGTAATGGATGACCACGTCGGCGCTCGTCAGCGTGAGGCCCGTGCCGCCGGCGCGAAGGCTAATGAGAAAAACGCATGCCTGGCCGCTTTCGAACGCGCTCACGGCACTAGCTCGGTCGATCGTTTTGCCCGTGAGCTCGGCGAAAGCGATTTTGCGCTCTCTCAGGCCGCTCGCCAAAAGGGCAAGCATGCTCGTGAACTGCGAAAAAACGAGCACGCGATGCCCCCCTTCGAGCTCGGTTTCGAGCAGCTCGAAGAACATGTTGTACTTTGCACTTTCACGCACAGCGCCGACGGCGTTCATGCGCACCAGACGCGGATCGCAGCAAACCTGGCGAAGCTTGGTAAGTGCACCCAAAATCGGCACCGTAGACGCCGCGAGCCCTTTTTTCTTGATGAGTCGCCGCACTTCGGCGTGCGCCGCCACACGAATGCTCTCGTAAAGCTCGCGTTGCCCACCGCGCAAATCGATGGGACGCATCACCTCGGTTTTCGGCGGTAGCTCTTTCGCAACCTCCTTTTTGACGCGGCGAAGGATGTAAGGTGCAACCATATCGCGCAAGGCGAGCAGGCGCTCTTCGTTTTTCCCCTTTTCGATCGGCACGCGATAAAAGCGCCCGAAGTGCATCTCGTCGCCGAGCAATCCGGGGTTCGCGAAGTCGACGAGCGCCCAGAGCTCGCCGAGGTGATTTTCAATCGGCGTTCCGGACAAGCAAAGGCGATGCTCGGCATCGATTGCGCGGGCTGCCGCGTGAGCGCGGGAGCGCAGATTTTTGATGGTTTGCGCTTCGTCGAGAACAACCATGGAATACGAATTGGTCGCAAGGAGCTCTTCGTCGCGACAAAGGATTGGATAACTTGTTACGATAACGTCGCTATTTGGTGCATGGCCCCACGATGCATGGCGATCGGCGCCATGAAAGCAGTAGACGCTCAACTGGGGTGCGAATTTTTTGATCTCGTGATCCCAATTCGGCACAAGCGAAGTTGGCGCAACGATGAGCGCTGGGCGCGTGAGCCTTCCTTCTTGTTTCTCTTTCAAGATGTGCGAAATGGTCTGAAGCGTCTTGCCAAGCCCCATATCGTCAGCAAGAATGCCGCCCACACCGCGCTCGCGCAGGTTCTGAAGCCAGCAAAGGCCTTCTACTTGGTAAGGGCGAAGTTCGGCAACGAGGCCTTCGGGGACTGCAACCGGAGGCGCCGGCCGAGTCAAGCGATCGGCCCACGCAAGCGCCCGCTGTCGCCCATCGCCTTGCACATCGAGCTCGGCGCCCTCCGAAAAAGCCTTTTTTAGCGTGAGAAGCGCAGGCGCACGAAGGGCCGGAAACTCGATTCTGCCTTTGGGTGCCGCGTGACCTTCCCAAAGCTCGGCGAGCACCCGTAAAATGGCGCGCGCCCGGTCGGCCGCAATGGGCAAGTAGAGGCCATCGCCAACCGGAAGCGCGAGGCACTTCTTCGTGCCCTCGGCGAGATCGGATAGGCTTTTCCCACTTTTCCCATTACCGCTGGTGCGATCGAGCAGCTCGAGAAGCGCGGGCAAAAGGTTGACGCGACGGCCTTCGAGATCGACACCGAGCTCGAGCCCGAACCAATCGGGGCGATCCCCGCAACTGGGATTGCTAGATGCATTGTCGGCGTTCGCTTCGATGTTCGCGTACCAGCGAGGCTCCCAAGGAACGATGCGAAATGGGTAGTTGCGATCGATTTCGACTCGCCACCCAAGGGCGCGAAGCTGCGGAACGACATAGGCACTGAATGCGCAAAAGTCGTCCGCGCCACCCTCGACGCGAATGGCGTAATCGGCGGGCACTGAGCTTGCCCAATTTTCGAGGCAGTCGAGAGGCGCCGCACCGAAGCTTTCGAGCAAACGGCGAGCGTTGGCTTCGCCCGTGAGCTGGCGCACGCCGTCGTTGCTTTCGCTGTCGGAAGCGAGGACAACGCGATCGCCGTAGTCGAAAAAGAGCTCCAAAAGAGGGACTTTTTCGGTTTGAAAGACCGAACCAAGACCCTCAACACGGTGCATCACCACGTCATCGGCGAAGATGCGAATGCACGGAACGAAGCGCATGGAAACGTGAAACCTCTGTTATGCGCGCTTTTTCCACAACCAATCGCCAATGTCGAACTTGCAAAGAAAAAAAACTTTTCGACGCAGGTGCGCGAGGGTGCGCAGCCGCGAACGATGTGAGATCGGGTCAAATCGAAAGCGGGCTATGTTCCGGGCGTGTGTGTGGGCAGCGCTTGAAAAAACGTCCACGAATCTTGCGCGCCGTTCGGCCACCAGGGTACGTGCCCAATGCCTGGAATGAGCCAGAGTTCAACGGGAAAGTTCGGGTCACAACCGCTGAATACTATGTTTTTCGGCTGGTCGTTTGGTCCGGGAATGTCGGAAGCGTTGTAGTTGCGGCCGGCGTTCGTGCAACCGGATTGCTTGGCCCAATACTGCGCGTCCCACCAACCGCTATCGAGATCGACCGTCTGGTCCGCCGGATCTTGCATCACAATCGCGGCAACGTTGCCTGCTGTGCAGGTTACGTCGCTTCCATCGCTGGTGTATGCCATGCCGCCTTCGCTTACGCCAATGGCCCGAAACAGGGGCATGACGCACGCAACGAAGTTGACCATAAACCCGCCACTGCTGTAGCCTGTGCCGAAAATACGATTCGAGTCGACATTATATTGTCCTTTTAATGTATTCACCAAATTACTTAAAAAGGTCATATCGTAATTCGATTTAACATCGAGCGTTCGGTACCACGTGCGCATGCCGCTCGAGTCGACCAGGCCTGATGGGTAGGCAACGATGGCATCGTCGCCTGTCACGTTGTCGAACGGGTAGATGGCACGCATGCTTGGTCCGTCGCCGTAGTCGCCATGAAGAACGAGCATAAGTGGGTAAGTGCGCGTATTATCGTAGCTTTTCGGCACAGCCAAAACGTAGCTTCGGGTAGTGCCGCCAGACTGAATGGTTTCGTTCGTGACATTGACCTGCGACGGTGGAGCCGATGGCGTATTGTCACCACTTGACCCGCCTGACCCATCGTTGCCGGACGGCGATGTCACATCACTAGGATTGCCCGAGGGATTGCCGCTTGGACCGTTCTTTTGCGACGGTGCGCTCGAATTGCTTGTGCATGCACCTGCGGCAAGGGTGATGGCAAGAGCGATAAGGACCGAGAATCGAGTCATGGGTACAACTCGTAGGCGATTCCCGCGCCATCCGCACGTGCGACTTTGCGCGACACATCGAGTACCGTTTTGCAGAAATTCGGCGCAGGAATTAGCCAGAGGCCGAACGCGCGGCGAAGCAGCGCACGAACGGCACCAGTCTTTCCCATGACAGCAAAGTCATAGCGGCAACGAGCGATTCGCCCGTCGACCTTCACGCGGTCTTGCGCCGCTGCGCCCTCGGCGAAAAGCGGGCTTTCACTTCATTGCCCGCAGATGCGCACACGTCGCTCCGTCCCATATTCACGTCTTCTGCGTTGCTTTGGCAAGTTGCGCTTCGAGCTCCGCAATGCGCGCCAACGCTGCTTCTTTGGCTTTCCGTTCCGCTACTTTTTCGGCTCGCTCGATAGCTTCGGATTCACACCTCACTTCCTCGCTGGTGGGCCACCACTGCAAACCGGCTTCGTCGTCGGAACTGCGCAATTTGAGGCCTTCGTCGACCACAACGAAGTACCCATTGAGCGTGGGCGAATACACTGGGCCATTGCCCGCATAAACGCGGTTGAATCCTCCGTTTGCGTCGTGCCGCCAAAGCTGCAAGCGATGCGGTCTGTGCTCATCAGAAGTGGGGCCATTGCGAAGGCGAGTGCGGCGAGGCCCGATAAGATAAGGATCGAAAATGCACAACTCCGGAATTCCGGCGCTCTCGCACTTTTTTGGCACAACGTCGTAGTCTTTGCGCGAGTTCGTTCTGCTCACTACCTCAATGGCCAATATCGGCACCGTATACCCCGGTTCCCACGAGTGTATGCTGGATTTATGCGAACTGTCCGGCGGCAAGGCCGGACGAAACACGGATACATCCGGATCGACACCAACCGTGGGGTGCGCTTCATCCCACCGAATGCCTATGTTGCGTTCCACCTGGGTACTGGGCTGTGAGCGCGCCCACCACGCGAGAATGGCTTCTATCAGGTTGATGGCTTTGGCGTGATCAGGAGACTCCGGCATGGTGTCCTCGGACAGCTCCCATTCACGCAAATCTCGCGGCAGCCGATTAACACTATGGTGTAAACCACGAGGATGCCATTCGCGCGCGCCATGATGCATGATTGAGGAGCGTAGCATCGGTTTGCCCTCAGCCCACAGCACATCGCGCGCCAATTGCCGCATGCCATGATTTGCCGGAAAAATTGGGGAATGCGTGTGCCTCCACCTGTCGCCGACAGAATTTGGGGTGTCGGCGACAGGCGTTGGGACGGCCACATTGTGGTCGCCCCATATCGGGACATGCCCTAATTCCAAATGCGCGCCACAACGAGGTGCGTGACGCTATTACCGTCGGCGTTTTTTCCGCTTACACTGCCCACAACCATCGTGTACTTGCCGTCGGGCGTGTATACGGCGCGCAAGCCAATCCCAGTGGGATTGGTCGATTCGTCCTACAGTCGATCGGCCCAATACATGGGACGCCGCTTCCAATGAGCAACTTTGAGCTCGGCGCGAAGTTCGCCGATGACGTCGCGCCACGGGCGGCCCTCCGTGGTGCCAGCCAGCGCCTCATCGGCACGATGCCGAAGCTCGCCCATGAACGCCGGATCTTGCTCGAGCTCCGACGCGGTGACCGCATCGAAAAGTGCGTCAAGAACGCGAGCGCGCTCCCCATCTGGAAGCGCAAGAACCTCATCGATGATCGCTTCGGCAGTTCGCGCCATGACCTGAAAGTAGCACGCGAAGCCTTCATGTGCTCTTCCGAAACCTCGCGGTAGCGGCACCTCGTCGCTCATCGGGCACGAGGCCTGGCCCACGTTCGACTACAGCTTTGGTGTTCGACCTCGACGAGCGCCCCACACCGTATAAATAACGATTACCTCGCGTTCGCTGTCCACAACGTAGTAGACGTGCTGTGCGCTTGCTGGCAGCAGAATCCGGCGCACAGTTTTGCCGTCAATGCATTCGTACTCGAGCCCCAGTGTTGGGTGGACCTTCAACTGCTCAATTGCGGCTTGCAGCTCGTCGTCGAAGAGTGTTGGCGCGGCAGGTCGGTTTTTCCGCCACCATTGCGCCACCACCTTCACACGCCGCTGGGCCCTCGGCGAAAAGCGGGCTTTCACTTCATTGCCCGCAATTCGGCGAAGATCGCGTCCGCATCGACGAGTTCACCAGACTTTGCCTCGGCAATGGAGGCCTCTAGCTCCGCGTGCAGCGCGGCGCGCTCCTCGTCGTCGAGATCATCTCCCCCGTTTGCCAGCACCTCATCGAGCGGAACGAGCTCGATCACCTCTCCTTCAGGCAAGTCCGTTGGCTCATCGAGCACGAGGCGGCCTTTTTTCACGTGAGCTTTCAGCGGCTGCATGGTCATTGAAGTCTACTCCGTGATTCTCGTTGCTGCTCGAAACCTCGCGGTAGCGGCACCTCGTCGCTCATCATTTCGTAGGGGCGACCCTTGTGGTCGCCCCATATCGTGCACGCCCTAATTCCAAATGCGCGCCACAACCAGGTGCGTGACGCTATTGCCGTCGGCGTTTTTACCACTTACGCTGCCCACAACCACTGTGCGCGAGTTGTCGGGCATGTACACGGCGCGCAAGCCAGTCACATTGGAACCGGTCAAGTTGGTGGTGACGGGAATGGTCACGATGCCGTTTTGATCGCCAATGGTCGTATCGATCGTCAAACCAGAATTGTAATAGACAATGGCCATGGAAGTGTTTCCTGTCGTCGAGTCCTCATACTGACCTGCAATAAGGTAGCGACCGTTGGACGTACGAGTGATGCCATTGCCATTATAAAGCGGCAAATCCACATAGGTTGCTTGCTGGCCGTCTTTGGAGATGCGAACAAGCGAACGGGCACTGGTACTTGTGCCTGCAAGCAAATCAACGCTTCCATCGGTCTCGAACAAGACATCGCTCAAGTATTTCCAGTCCGTCGAGTACCATGTCCCTTTGTTTTCGGCGTTGTTTCCGTAGTTCGGGTCAAGAGTACAAGACGATGGCTGTTTGTACCGACCGACACCTATGCCTTTGCCGCTACCGAGACCATTCATAACGGCGGTACCTGCAAAAGCAAGCGACCCAGCAAATGCTCCAGTTGGAAGCAGAAACAGCTTCCTAATGAAGTTAAGATCCTGGTCATTATTCCAAACCCCCGTGCAACCTGGCACGCCATCGGCTGGGAATTGGCGGAATGCATATGGGAAGGAATTGCCGGGCTTATTCCAGTTAAAATAAATGACTCCACCGGCGTAGATACTGTCATTTGGTCCTAAAGCGATGGTACTCAAAGAAACTACATCCCAACCGGTCGGGGGTGATGCAGTCGTCACAACGGAGCTGAATGTTGGGTCGGGGACGCCGGCGGCCGTGTAACGGTCGATGGTCCCCACCCTCAACGTTAAAATACGGCCGTCTGGGTATGCGGCCACGCCACCAAGGATCCCAGAAATCTTTTGTATTGGTGTATCGGTAAGCGTTGAATCGACCAAGCCATCGGCGTTCAGACGAATAACTGCGCTTGTACCCCCGTTTCCTCCGTTTGCACCAATAAGGATTTTCCCATCGCTTTGCGGAACAATGTCGCCTATGGAAAAATAATCATTTAACGTGTTTTCAATAACACCCCCAGGCGCAAATGTGGTATCGAGTGCGCCGGGTTTGCCACGGACGAAAAGCTGGAGATCCATGGTTACCGGGATAGTTGCGCCGTCCGCCAAGCCCCGAAGTTTCACGGTCACGTCGCCTTGAGGGCTGGTCGCGCCAACGGATAATAGCAAGGAGCCGGTGTTCGAGCCCGGTAGAATGGTGAGCGTGCCTACAGGGGAAATGCCATCGGGCGCACTTGTTATATCGATTTTGATGTTCGTTCCGGGCGTTATGCCTCGGTGGATGGCAATGGGTATAGTGGCGGGTTGTTCTTGCACAACAACTTGCACCGGGCCATCGGCTGGCACGAACGAGAATGTTGGGCCGGGGTCAACGGACCCGCCGTCGAGGTTGCTAACCCCGCCGCCCGAGTCGGTGTCACCATTGGTTCCCGACCCGCCATTGGTTTGACCTGACCCGCCGTCGGATGAACCCGCCCCGCTTGAGCCCGGGGCATCGCCGAACGAGCCGCCGCACGCCGCGAGGCAGCCAACAGCAACGAGTAATCCAGCGAAAGAATAATTTTTCATAGGAAATCCCTTTCAACACTGCGGCCACAAATCGACCGCTGTTGTCTATGTCGACCGCTCCGCCACGAAAGTTGCTTCGATGCTCAAAAAAAGATCGGATGAGCTCTTTTCCAGGTCAAGGCGCCCATGCCTGCCCGGCGGCGCGAGGTACGGTAATGCGTTTTTTTGGTTGTAGGGGCGCGATTCATCGCGCCCTCGGAATCGGCCAATGGATGGATTCCAAAAGGCCACGATTGGGCGCCATGAATGGCGCCCTACGAATGGGTGCCTGTCAAGATACCCGCACGCAGCCACGCAGCAAAGTCAGGGGAGATTCTTCATGACATCCTGGAAGAACGCCCACGCAGGCACCGGCGACATGGCCCGGTGGTCGGTGCAAGGCATGACTCCCAGTCTGACTGGATATGCGGTCGGACAATCGAAGTCCTTCCACAGCGCGTCACCGTAGTCCCCGGGAATTTCGGAGTCGTTCCAATCGTCCTTGCAGCCGTTACGTTCGGCCCAAAACTGCGCTTCCCATATGCCGCCGGGGAGCCCGACGGCGTTGTCATCCACGCCCTGCATGACAAAGGCGGCAACAGGATTGCAAAAAGTCGGAACATCTTGGTCACCTCCTTGGCCATTGAGACTCGGTGCACCACCCGAGTTGCCGGCAATGGCCCTGAACATGGTGGTCACGCACGCAACCTGGTTGACCATGAAAGCGCCTTTGCTGTACCCAGCGCCGAAAACGCGGTTTGAATCAATATTGTAATTGCCACTCACGTCATCGATGACAGCCTGTAGAAAGACTATGTCGGAGTTGCCTGGATCGAGCGGCCACAGCTGCCAACCGTCGCCGACGCGGTCGGGTGGGGGGCCGGACGGATACACGACAAAGGCATCTTCGCCCGACGCCTCCGTTGCCGCGTGGAACGGATACCATTGACTAATCATCTCAGCGGTGTCGTCATCTCCATGGAGAACGAGAACGAGCGGATACGACTTCGCGGCGTTGTAGTTCGCTGGTACGGCAAGGATGTAATAACCTTTGCCCAGGGTCACAGTGGAAATGGTGGCATTTGATTGTGACGGATACTGCGCTGCATCCGGCGGCATCGTGCATGCTTGATTGCCCCCCCCGGTGTCGCCGTCAGGAGGCGGCGTTACGTCGCCAGAATCGCCTGATGAATTGCCGTTCCCGCTGTTGTCACCGGTAACGCCCGAAGAATTGCCGCTGTTACCAGAAGAATTGCCGGAATTACCAGTACTTTGCGACGACGAGCTGCTGTTACTACCGCCGCATGCGGCAACCTGAGCAAGCAATGCGGCAATACCAAGAAATAAGATTCGCTTCATAATGCCGCATTATAGCAGCCGCGCTCCTCGCCGGCTGCCTCGAACTCGCGTTCAACTTGAAAGCGGTCTAAAAAGTGTGGCTTGAGCTTCTTTCTTGGTAGCAAATCCCATTGGCTACGCATCGCACCTTCCGCGTTTCGCGCGCTTGATGTGTTCGGCATGGTCAGCGCGGCAGTTTTTTTGGGCGCGTGCGCGGCCACGCCGCAAGTAGGGGTACAGCATGCTGCACCCCTACCGCGCGCACCACAACACGCTGAGCAAAACGCAGTCGCGCAGAACAGTCCCAACAGCGCGCCCAACAATGAGGGCAATCCCGCGACGACTCAAGACGCAAGCGCGAATGATGATGACGACGAAGACACCGACGAAAGCGACGAGTCGCCATGCAGCGACGACATGGTGCTGCTCGACGACGACGCTCGCCGCTTCTGCATCGACCGCTATGAAGCGTCACTCGTTGAAGTGCTCGACGATGGAACCGAAGCGCCCTACCCGCATTACATGCCTGTCGACGGCCATGTCGTTCGCGCCAAGAGCGAGCCTGGCGTTTTCCCGCAAGGCTACATCAGCGAGGTGCAAGCAGCCGATGCCTGCGCCGCATCGGGCAAGCGCCTCTGCAATTACGACGAATGGCAAATGGCCTGCATGGGGCCATCGAAAACAACGTTCCCCTACGGCAACGATCGCCAACCGGGCGTGTGCCACGATACCGGCAAAAGCGCAGTCGGCGCCGTGTTCGGAGCCAAAGCTCTCGCGTCATCGCCTTCGTCGTCGCCGCAAGAGCGCTCAGCATCTCGTGCGCCATCCAACAAGGGCAAGGGAAAGCATGCAGATCGCACGAAAGTTCGGGCAGCCGAATCCAAGAAAAAGCGGGTGTCACGTGCTGAATCGCATGCCCCATCGCGTACGAAGAGCCCACAACTCAAGGCTGCATCGCAGGCAATGAAGTCGCCTTCTGGATCTTCTGACAAGACCAGGCACACCAGCCAAGCCAGGCAGACCAGCCAAACCAACAAAAAGGCTAACGTGCATGATACACGCAAGCCTGTGAAAGCTGCGAAGCTGAGCGTGCGTCCTCTGTCGGTCGATCCTTCGGTGTGGGCGCACCTCAACGATCCCGCGCTTGGCCAGGTCGAAGGCGCGCTCGCTCGCACCGGTGAGCATGACGAGTGCATCAGCGGCTACGGCGTCTACGACATGGTCGGCAACATCCACGAATGGGTGGCAACCGATCCCCGGTTGTTGTACGGCACATTCGCTGGCGGCTATTACCTCGATACAACGCAAAACGGCCCGGGCTGCCGCTACAAAACCCGAGCGCACGGCCACGACTACCACGACTATTCAACCGGCTTTCGCTGCTGCGCTGACGCGCGGTAGGTGCGGCGCTTGCACAATTTTCATTGCATGGCATGCCGAATCGAAGACTACGCGCTCATCGGCGACTGCCAGAGCTGCGCGCTCGTGGGCAAAAGCGGTTCGATCGACTGGCTGTGCCTTCCGCGATTCGATTCCGACGCGTGCATGGCCGCGCTGCTCGGCGATGAAAACAATGGATTCTGGCGCATCGCGCCTGCATGCAAAGTGCACTCGGTCCGACGTGCATACCGCGATGCAACGCTCACGCTCGAGACGGAATTCGAGACGAGCGAGGGGAAAGTTACGCTCATCGATTTCATGCCTGCGGGCGATCCAACATCGGATGTCGTGCGCATCGTCGCCTGCAGCGAGGGCGCGGTTCCCATGCGCTCCGAGCTTGTCATTCGATGCGGCTACGGCGTCGACGTTCCATGGGTTCAGCACATTGACGGCGGCATCACGGCAATCCAAGGGCCCGACTGCTTCCGCGTGCTTTCGCCCGCTCTGATGCGCGGCGAGAACTTTCGCACGTACTCCGATTTTACGATTCACAAAGGCGAGCGTGTTCCTTTCGTCTTTGGTTGGTGGCCATCGAACAGCGCGATGCCAAAGCCGATCGATCCAGAACGAGCGCTCGTAGCCAACGATGCATTCTGGACGGCGTGGAGCTGTCGGTGCGAGATAGGTGGCGATTACTCTGCCCAAGTCAAGCGATCGCTCATCACGCTCAAAGCCCTTACCTACGCTCCAACCGGAGGCCTCGTTGCAGCACCAACCACTTCATTGCCCGAGCAGATCGGCGGCGTGCGCAATTGGGACTACCGCTTCTGCTGGCTGCGCGATGCAACCATGAGCCTGCGTTCGCTCGTCGTGTGCGGCCACGAGAGCGAGGCGCGCGCATTTCGCGATTGGATCCTCCGTGCTGCTGCGGGCATGCCCTCGCAGCTGCAAATCATGTATGGAATTGCCGGCGAGCGGCGCCTCATCGAGCTCGAACTCGACTGGCTAAAAGGCTACGAAAATAGCCTTCCTGTACGCATTGGCAACGCCGCTTCGAAGCAATTGCAACTCGATGTTTACGGCGAACTCGTCAACACATGGTACCTGGGCGTCGAGCACGGCTTCGGACACACGCGCGAGGGCTGGAGAATGCTCTGCGCGCTCGTGCGCCATCTCGAGCAAGCATGGAAGGAGCCCGACTTCGGCATTTGGGAGGTGCGCGGCGAGCCGCGTCACTTCACCTATTCGAAAGTGATGTGCTGGGTTGCCTTTTCGCGCGCCGTTGAAGCCATCGAGAAATACGGCCTGCCTGGGCCATTGGAACGGTGGCGCGCAATTCGCGATGAAATCCATTCTCGCGTCTGTAGCGATGCGTTCGACGCCAAGCTAGGCTCGTTCGTACAAACCCCAGGCTCGTGCGAACCGGACGCGAGCCTCTTGCTCATGCTGCGTGTTGGTTTTTTGCCTCCAACCGATCCCCGCATCGTCGGAACGGTGCGCGCTATCGAGCGCATTCTCCTTCGCGATGGGCTCGTCATGCGCTACCTCACCCAGCCTGCGATTGACGCACTTCCGAGCGGTGAAGGCGCGTTTGTTCCGTGTTCGTTCTGGCTTGCTGACGCGTACATCGAGCTCGGTCGCTACGACGAGGCACGAGCGCTTTTCGACCGCTTGCTCGGCTTGTGCAACGACGTAGGCCTTCTGTCAGAAGAATTCGACCCCAAAGGCTTTCGCATGCTCGGCAACTTCCCTCAAGCGCTGTCGCACGTTGCTCTTGTCAACACAGCGATTCGCCTTGCGCGGGCCGCATCAAGCGCCGCCCACGCCCGAAAAGGACGATGAGCCATGCTCTTCGGGCATTCGCTCGGGAAGCTACTTCCCATCGGTGCACTCGTTGGCGTTGGCATAGCCCTTATGCCAGAGACCGGAGCCAGCGCCGAATCTTCTTCTGCTGCCAGCGCGTGTCCGTCGGGCATGCTGCTCATCGAAGGGCAGCATTGCCCGGACGCGGTTCAGAAGTGCCTCGAGTGGAACGATCCGCCGCATTACCATCACTATCGCTGTGCACGCTACCAAAAGCCTGCAACATGCATCTCCGTCCGCAAACATCTGCGCTTTTGCATCGACCGCGACGAGTACGCCGAACCAGGCAAACCAGACAAACCAGGCAAGAGCAACGATGCCATGCCGCTGGTCAACAAGACTTGGAACGAGGCAAAGGCCATATGCCGGGCACGTGGCGCACGCCTCTGCAAAGACGCGGAGTGGGAGTTCGCATGCGAAGGCCCTGACATGAGTCCCTACCCTTACGGATTCGAGCGCGACTCCTCGCTATGCAACATCGACCGCAGCGAGGATCTCGGCGAACCCGGCACCAAGCGCGTCGATCATCGTGCCCCTGTCTCGGCATACCCCGAATGCACAAGCTCCTTCGGCGTGCACAACATGGTAGGCAATGTCGACGAATGGGTCGAACGCGAAGATCCATCGTTGCCGAATCGCGCGGCCCTGCGCGGTGGGTGGTGGGCGCCCGGCCGCAACCGATGCCGCGCCGCCACCACCTCGCATGCCGAAACCTATTCGGGCAAACAGGTAGGCTTTCGTTGCTGCAAAAATGCGCGCTGACGATTCAAAGGGCGCAGCATGCTGCGCCCTCATAAATGGGTGGCTGTCCGAGGCTCATGGGGCATATCGAGGATGCATCTTGGCCTGTGGGGGCGCGATGCGGTCAGAGCAACTGGCGCAGCACGTACGGGAGAATCCCTCCGTGCTTGTAGTAAAGAACCTCTTGCGGTGTGTCGATGCGCACCGTGGCTCGGAACTGCTTTTTGGTTCCGTCCGCGGCCTTTGCCGTCACCGTTACATCGCGGCCGTTTTTGAAGCCCGCATCGAGCAATTCGGCAAGACCGTCGACATCGAAAACTTCTTCGCCGGAGAGACCAATTGACGCGGCATTGTCGCCCGCCTTGAACTGGAGAGGAAGAATGCCCATGCCAACGAGGTTCGAGCGGTGAATTCGCTCATAGCTTTCGGCAAGCACCGCGCGCACACCAAGAAGCTTTGGCCCTTTCGCGGCCCAGTCGCGCGACGAGCCCGAGCCGTACTCTTTGCCAGCAATGACGAAGAGCGGAACCTTGTCGGCCGCATACTTCACCGAGGCGTCGAAGATGGACATGACTTCGCCGCTTGGTAGATGGCGCGTGAAACCACCTTCGGTACCAGGAGCAAGCTGGTTACGGAGGCGCACGTTGGCAAACGTACCGCGCACCATGACTTCGTGGTTGCCGCGACGCGAGCCGAGTGAATTGAAATCTTCTTTTTTCACTCCGTGAGACATTAGGTATTTGCCAGCCGGCGAATCGGCTTTGATGGAACCGGCAGGCGAGATGTGATCGGTTGTGATGCTGTCACCAAGCACCGCAAGAACGCGTGCCGCACGGATGGGCGAAAGCGGCGCGGGCTCTTTACCCATGCCTTCGAAATACGGTGGGTGCTTGACGTACGTGCTCTTGTCGTCCCACGCGAACAAATCACCCGCCGGGATCGCAAGCGACTGCCACGCGGCGTCGCCCGCGTACACGTCGGCATATACCTTTTTGAACATTTCGGGCGCTACAGACTTTTCGACGGCATCGGCAACTTCTTTTTGCGTTGGCCAAATGTCTTTGAGAAAAACGGGCTTGCCGTCTTTGCCCGTGCCAAGCGGCTCGGTTACGAGATCGAGATCGGCACGGCCCGCGATGGCGTAGGCAACCACGAGCGGCGGCGACGCAAGGTAGTTGCCACGCACCTCGGCATGAACGCGCCCCTCGAAATTGCGGTTTCCAGAAAGCACTGACACAACGTAAAGGTCACGCTCATCAATCGCCTTTGAAATCGCGGGCGGCAGCGGCCCCGAGTTGCCAATGCAAGTCGTGCAGCCGTAGCCAACGACATAGAAATTGAGCTTCTCGAGTGGCTCGAGAAGACCCGCAGCCTCGAGATACTCGGTGACGACCTTGGACCCAGGACCAAGGCTTGGCTTGACCCATGGCTTCGCGGTTAGGCCCTTTTCCACGGCCTTTTTCGCGAGAAGACCCGCGGCCATGAGCACGCTGGGGTTCGACGTGTTCGTGCAGCTCGTGATGGCCGCAATGACCACGCTGCCGTTGTCGACCTGCTTGTCAGCCACGACCGACGAATCGGACGCGGCACTCTTTTTCGCCGCCTTCGCACGCGATTTGTAGGTTGCATACGCGTCTTGGTAAGACTTTTTCACGCTGCCAAGGGCCACGCGATCTTGTGGGCGTGCAGGCCCGGCAAGGCTTGGCTCCACGGACGCGAGATCGAGCGAGAGCACATCGGTGTAGTTGGCTTCTGGCGAGCCGTTGTCTCGCCATAGGCCTTGCTCTTTCGCGTACGCCTCGACGAGCGCAAGTTGCGCATCCGAGCGACCTGTAAAACGCAGGTACCGAATGGTTTCAGCATCGATCGGGAAGATGCCGCAGGTCGCGCCGTATTCGGGCGCCATGTTGGCAATGGTGGCGCGGTCGGCGAGTGGAAGATCGCTCAGGCCTGGTCCGAAAAACTCGACGAACTTACCAACCACGCCGCGCTTGCGCAGCATTTGCGTGACCGTGAGCACGAGATCGGTGGCCGTTGCGCCTTCTTTCAGCTTACCCGTGATGCGCACACCAATGACCTGCGGAAGAAGCATGCTGACCGGCTGCCCGAGCATGGCCGCCTCGGCCTCGATGCCGCCAACGCCCCATCCAAGAACGCCAACGCCGTTGACCATGGTCGTGTGCGAATCGGTGCCAACCACCGTATCGAGGTACGCGAGCGCACCGCTCGAGTCGCTTGAGCCCGCTGCTGGCGCGGTCATGACGACGCGCGCGAGGTATTCGAGATTCACCTGATGAACGATGCCCGTGTCAGGCGGCACGGCCTTGAAGTTGCGAAAGCCCTGCTGCCCCCATTTGAGGAAGCGATAGCGCTCTTGGTTTCGTTCGAATTCGAGCGCGGCGTTCTTGTCGAACGCTTTCTTGCTGCCGAATTCGTCGACTTGGACGGAGTGATCGATGACGAGCTCGACGGGCTGAAGCGGATTGATCTTCTTGGGATCGCCGCCCATGCGCTTCATTGCGTCGCGCATGGCAGCGAGGTCCACAACCGCAGGAACGCCCGTGAAATCCTGAAGGAGCACGCGGCTCGGCGTAAAGGCAATTTCCTGCGTTGGCTCGGCCTTCGCGTCCCAATTGGCAACGGCGACGATGTCGTCGTGATCGACGGAAACGCCGTTTTCGGTGCGGAGGAGATTCTCGAGAAGAATTTTTAGCGAAAAGGGCAGCTTCGCGGCTTCGGGGTGTTTTTTGTAGACCGCATCGAGTCGGTAGATGGCAAACGAGTCGGCACCGACCTTGATGGTCGCCTGGCTTCCGAAGGTGTTTTTCGACATGGTAGAGACCTCAGAGCGCGGGGTGTGGGACCCGCTGGAAGAGAAACGAGGGGCAAGAGAATACGGCGGCTCTTGCCGTACGGCAACCATCTGATCACGACGAGACCGCCAACAAAACGTCGTAGGGGCGGCCCCCCGTGGCCGCCCCACGATTAGAGAGCACCCACAAGGGGTGCCCCCACATCCAAACAACGCATATTTCGTAAGGGCGCCATTCATGGCGCCCTTACGCGCTACGCACCGCAGCGAGGTCTAGAACGAGACAGGAATGTCGACGAATATGATATTGAACGGCGCTTGATCCGGACTGGTTGCTGCAAGAAGCCCCTTCGACATGGGCTTGTCGAGACCGCGGATGTAAGCGACGCCAGGACGGGCAACGACCGTTTCGGAAAAACTGATTTTGGTGCGCAAACCAAGGGCGCCGGAGAACTGATCTTGCTTGGTGGTGTCCGCCTTAGTGGGCGCGGCATTCGACAGCCAGCGTTGGTAACGAAGTTCTGCACTGACCGTGAGGGCTTGGATGATCGCGTAACCAACATGTACGCCATAGGTTGAATTCCAACGTACATTATCGGCCTCGTAGGCGCTGCCACGCGTTCGCTTAAGGTAAGTAAGCGTTGCTTCTCCCTGCAACGTCAGACCGTGTTGAATGTATGCGAGACCCGCGCCCACCATGGGAGTCACGAAATTGACTCCGAAAAGCGCGTTATCGAGTCCTGACCGGGCGTAAATGGCGTTGGTCGTCGAGGCGTATTCAGGAGTCTTGGTACTTCCGCCGCCGCCGGAGCCCATCGGAATGTTCGTCCCCACAAAGAGAGGCAAACGTATTCCTTGGGCGAGCTGGGGCGTGTAAGTCAGCCCAACTACCGGATTGTAAAATGCACTTGTAGAATCGGTGCCCTTTGCCTTGTCGTAGGCATAGGAAGCCTTTACCAACACCGCGAGATCAGGAACAAACTTGTACGATGCCGTGAGAACCCCGGGAACGGTCAAGCCTTTGTCGTGGAAGGCAACCGCTGCATCGAGACGAATCGACGTACCCGCAACGGCACCGCGAAGACTCCACGGAAGGGAATACGGGGCAGGCTTTTTCTTTGGTGCCTCCTCTGGAGGTGGGGCTGGCGTCGCAACGTCGGCGGCTGGACCGCCAGTCGAGTCGGGTGCCATGTCGCCAGCGGGCTCCGTTGTAGCCGGTGCTGCAGCACCGGCTGGCTGTGGCTGTGCCGTGGGTGGAGGTGCAGTCTGCGCAGCCGCCTGCGCGGTGAACGCAAATACGATACCCAAAACACTCGGTGCGATGATTCTAATTTTCATAACATGATCCTTCCATGAAATTTGGAAACTGGACAACGCAATTCATGCACTTCGGAACCGAACGATGTCCCACTTCAATGAACCGGTTGAACCGGTTTCCGCCGCTCGATTTCGGGCAGCAAGTCCGTGTTCGCCTGCCCGAGAGTATCGGCTTGGCCCACGACGACGCCGTTTTCGTCGAGGAGCGTGATCCGCGCCGAATGACTGAATTCGCCGTCTGGGAGCTGCCGGAATTGGTAGCCGAGAACAGCCGCGAGTTCTCGCGCTGCATCGTCAGACGGCGCCGCCGCCATCTTCCAGCGCGAAAGATCAATTTTGTGCTTTTGCACCATTTCCATAAGCTTCGCAGGAGTATCCCGCTTGGGGTCAAAGCTAACAAACAGAATGCGCATGCGATCGCGCATTGTGGGGTCGACTTGTTCCTCGAGTGACTTGATGTCGCGAACCAAAAGCGGACACGCGGAACGACACGTTGCGTAAAACATGGTCACAATCGTGGGATGCCCACGAAACGTGTCAAACGGCACGATTTTACCATCCTGATCGGTGAGATTCATGTCGACCTGATAGACAGATTCACCTTTTGGAAGGGAAGACGACGGCGTTGGCGGCATGACTATTGTGGTTGGCGTAACCGTAGACGCTGACGCAAGGCTTTCGCCACTGGACGCCGTGGTCTCACGCCGGGAACACGAAGCACCCACGAACAGTGAGAATAACCCGAATACCAAACGCTCTGCAAACCTTTTGGCGGGCGGCATTTAGAGCACCTCGCTCCTTGTTGGAACACGGCTTGCTCCGTCGTTCGCGCCATTTGCTCCGTTTGCGCCTTTCACGACGGCATCTCGGGCGCACCGGAAACCGAGGTTCGCAGTCGTGTAATTCCCTTGGAGGGAGCCGCGAAACGCGAAACGCATGAAGGATGCATAATCAGCTTTGTCGCTGCCTCGAAGGGAGCTACCGCCACAGACAAACGCTTCGTCGGTGCGCCGCCCGTCGCTGGAAGATCGGATGTTGAAATCGAACACCCACTCCCAGATGAGACCATGCATATCGTAAAGGCCCCAAAAATTGGGTTTCTTCTGCGCCACTGCAGGCATGATCGTGGGTGTTGGTTTCGCGTACCATTCAAGCACCTCGGTGCGTCGCTTATCACGGTCTGCAATCGGCGATTTTTCATCGGCAGCAGCGGCGAGCTCCCACTCGTTTTCGGTAGGGAGTCGAAGCCCACGCTCGGCACAATATGCCTTCGCGGCAAACCAACTCACGCGCACAACCGGAGCCTTTTCCGGCGCGCGTAGGCCAGGCACTGTAGGCGATTCCCAATCTGCCAGATAATGATCGTCGGAAAACAGTTTCGAAACGACGTCGCGCTGCCACTTCGGGTGACGGATAACGAAGGCCAGGTAATCGCGATTCGTTACGGCTGTTTTGTCAAGGAAAAAACGCGCGACCATGACGGTTGCCTCTTCGGGTCGCGGCGGATCGAAAAGCTTTAGCGTAGCCGGCCCCACCGCAACCATGCCCGGAGGAGGCGGCTCGGGACGTGCGCCCGCCGCGCTTGCCGTCACCGCAGTGATGGCAAGCGCAAAACTGACCCCTTTTACCCGAGCGATGCTGCTCATCCGCAATTCCTAATTCATTTGGGCGCACCTGGCGGCGCCTTCGCAGCCGCACGCACGGCGGCAACTTCGGCCTTCGTTACCACTCCACCGGGATTTCCCCAGCTATTGAGAACGTAGGTAAGAATATTCGCAATGTCATCGTCGGGCAGATTGCTAAGCGGTGGCATACTGGAGTCGTACGGGGCACCATTGACCGTCAGCTTGCCCGATAGTCCACTAACAACATTATGGATTGCCTTCGTCTTGCCGTCGGGCGCGGAAAGAAAGTCACTTTTCGCGAGCGGCGGAAACACGGTGGGAATGCCCTGCCCTTCGTTCTGGTGGCAGGCCGAGCACGTTCCAGCGAACAGCTGCTTGCCAGCAGCAATCTGCAGCTCGCGCGTAAGCGTACCTTTCGCTTCGGCGTCCGCTGCGGCCTTGACCGCGCCCGTCGGCGCAGCCTTGTCGCTCAAATAAACAGAGTCGATTCCTCTGCCACCGTAGATGCTTTTGGCGATGCCCTCGTCTCCCTGGGGGTCGACCTTGAGAATGCCAAGGGCCCCCTTGTTGAACGCGCGGAAAATCGAGTGGTCAACGAGGACGTAGCTACCAGGCACCTCGACCTTGAACTCGACCATTACCGCGCCGCCCGCAGGGATCAGCGTGGTCTGCACTTGCTCATTCACTAATTTGCCACCCTCGACATAGACCTTGTCGAAGATCTCGCCGATGATGTGGAAGCTCGACACCATATTTGGGCCACCGTTGCCAACGAAGAGGCGAACGGTTTCACCCACCTTCGCTTTGAGCGGATCACGCACGAGCGATTCCTCGGAACCATTGAAGACGACGTAGGTAGGACGCTCTTCGATGGCCTTCTGCATGTCGAACTTTGCCAAGCCTTTTTCGCGATACTTGTCGACCGTGTAGAAGTCGTTCTGCATCACGTAGTACTCGTGGTCGACCTTAGGCAGACCCTCGGGCGGCTCGACGAGAATGAGGCCCGTCATGCCGTTCGCGATGTGCATGCCGACGGGCGCGGTCGCGCAGTGATAGACAAAAATGCCAGAAGCCAGTGCCTTGAAAGTAAATTGCGATGTGTGCCCAGGCGCCGTGGCCGTACTCGTCGCGCCGCCACCAGGACCTGTGACCGCGTGCATATCGATGTTGTGCGGCATTTTGTTGTCGGGGTGATTGCTAAGGTGAAATTCCACCGTATCACCCTGACGAATACGAATGAACTTGCCCGGAACACGCCCGCCGAATGTCCAAAACGGGTATTGTACGCCATCGGAAATCGGCAGCTCGACTTCTTTGACCTCGAGGTTGACGACTACCTTGGTTGGCGCCGTGCGCCCAGTGGGCGGCGGCACCTCGGGCGCGTGTGTAAGCTGCGCATCAACCGATCCACTCACTGGCACCTCGGCGGCCTTTGCCCCCGACGCGGTCGATGCTGGCGTTGACGTGGACGACGACCCTGTTCCTTTTCCACTTTGTTCGCCGCAGCCCAGGAGACAGAGCCCGACCGCGATCGTTCCAAATCGTGCGAATGACCCCATGGGAATCTCCTGCTTCTGCAAAAAGCGAAAAGTCATGGAAACCGCGGTCGCGAAAATCACACCTTTCTGCAAGCGAATGCCGCGCGAAGTGCGAATTTTGACTCGCCCTGAATTGTGACAATCATTTTACAAGGGTCGGTAGGCGGATGTGTTGACTCCGATCAAGTCATCAGAATCACACCAGAAACACGGCAGAACGCGACAGCGAAGCTTGCTTTGGCAAGCTGCTTCGAAACTTCGTTTTTCAGCAGCCTGCTACGTTTCCACACCATGCATTTTGGCGCGCTCACGTGCCTCGCGTGCTGCCGCGGCGACCACAAGGAATCGCGCGCCCGGCAAATGCAGCACAAAGCGCGCGCCGCCAAGGCGATTGCTCTTCGTGACCTCGATTTCGCCTCCGTGCTCTACTACGATTTTTTTCACAATCGCCAAGCCGAGTCCCGTGCCGTCAGCCTTCGTCGTGAAGTACGGGTCGAAAATCCGTCCGCGCATCGACTCGGCAATACCAGGGCCGTCGTCGTCAACCTCGATGCGCGCTCCTTCTTCTTCGCTCGTTGCGCTCACAATCACGTGCCCGAGCACATCGCTAGAAGCAGCGTCGCGGATGGCCACGTGCGTACGCTCATCGCGGATGGCCTGCACCGCATTGCGCACGAGATTCACGATAACGCGCCTTAGCATTTGCCGATCGATCGCCACGCGGATTGGCTCGCTTGGCACCTCCCAGCGGATCTCGACATTCGCGGCAGCTGCGATGGGCTCGGCATCTGCCGACCCTTCGCCAAGCGACGGATCTTCGAGGTGGCCAAGCTGATTCTCGCAATCGCGAAGAAAGTCCGAAAGGTTTGCCAGCGCGAGTTCGGCATTCGGCAAACGCGCAAAACTTGAAAAGTTTCCGACAAGCCTACGCAGCGTACCAACTTCCTCTTCGACGATCTCGAGCGTCGTATCGAGAAGCTGCCGATAGCGCACATCGTTGCCACTGTATTTTTGATGGCACTCTTCGACCGCGAGCTGGATCGGTGTGAGGGGATTTTTGATCTCGTGCGCGAGCTTCTGCGCCATCTCTTGCCAAGCACCCATGCGCTGGAGAAACTCGATACGCGCACGCGACTGCGCCATCTCCGCGAGCATGCGGTTGAACGTGCGCGCCAAGTCCGTAAGCTCGTCAGACCCGGTCACTGGCACGCGCACCGACAAGTCGCCTTGCGCCACGACATTGATCGCCTCGCCGAGCCGGTTGATGCGCCTGGTGACGCCGCGCGCGAGTGTGATACCGATAGCAACACCAAGAATCGATGTTACGCCGAGCAGCACAAAAAATGCGTCGAGGTACCCATCGTAAAGCTGCGAGCGCGACGCCTCGAGCTGGTGATAACGAGCCACGATGGATCCGCCTGACTCGAGCTCATCGAGCCGTTGTCGTGGCACCGCGAAGTTGGCAATGAGCACAAGCCCGTTGTCGTCGTCGGTGAGCGGGCGCGCGACGTCCAGGCTTCGTTCGGTTGCCGCGTCAACGGGCCGACCGCGATCACGATAAGCAATCGTCTTGGTTGCGAGATCGCTCGCGTAATCGGGATCGTCCTTTGCCAAGAGCGGTGCGCGCAGCACCGTGATCGACACAAGCTCCGGATAGCGAGCAAACGTTGCGGCAAGCTCGGTTTGAAGCGTAGCGCTGTTCTCTTTCGTGGCGGCATCACGAAGAGCGGGGGCGGACGCAATGGCCTCGGTTTGGTGGCGAAGATCGTCTTTGATTGCCTTGACGAGATCTTTGTAAACATGGACGCCCCGGTCGAGTTGCTCGCCGATTTCGGGGTTGAACCAGATGGCCGACGCCTGGCGGAACATCGAGGTTGCGAGGTACAGAGCCGCCGCGAGCGGCACCATGGTCGACAGAAAGATGACCAGGGCAAGACGCTGCTCGGTCTTTCCCGTGAAGAATCGGCCAAGCGTACTTTTTACAATCGCCCCTAAAAACGATCGAACGACTCGCCGCTTCGGTCCGGAATCCACGGACACGTTCTAAAGCCCCCAATAGAGAAGTTCGAACGATCGCAGCCGCCCGCCAACCGACATCATGACTTCGAGCTTGTCGCCTTCGGCTCTGCGAATCATGGGTGCAGGGACTGCGTCGCATGGCCAGAATGCGCTTTTCTCGAAGCCGCTGCGGGTCAACCAATAGGCGTGCAGGCCGTACGGCGTTGGCCCCGAGACAACAAGCATGCGCCCTCCGCCAACGAGCATGAACGACAAGTGCTTGAAGCCAAGCTCGTCGAAGCGCTCTTGGCTCGGGAAGTCTTTGCCAACGTCCTTGAGTTCAGGGAGGTTCGCCCGCAAATATTTGCAAAATACATCAAATCGAACGTTCGTTAGCTTTGGTAACTTGCGATCTTCGGGCGCGATGACAGGCAGTGCCAAAGGGGCAGCTCGGGGAACCTCCACGTGGGTCCGATAGCGATCGGCAAGAGTCGCGCGAGCGTCATCGGCAAGAGCCTTGAGCCACCAGTGGAAGATTGGAAGCTCGAGATCCCCGGCAGGGGTCGACAGCAGGGCGAGGCTTTCCCAAAGTGGGCGCCTTACAGCCCAGCGCCCGCCATGCCCATGCACAATGCACGCACCAACGTACGCGGCGCCGTGCACGACGAAGTTGAAAAGCGCGCTGTCGGCAGTGCCCACCTGGCCTTCGGCGAGGAGCCGATCGCGCGCCTCTTTCGTGAGCTGCATGCTGAGCCGATGAATGCTTGCGTCGGTGGTGTCGAGCGTGAGATCTTCGGCGCGAAGGCCGAGCGCCAGAGGAGCCATGGCAACGAAAACTCGTGCCGCGTCGTCGAGATGCGCCTCGAGGTGCGGGTTGCGTGCAGGGTTCGCGTTGGTGCTGCGTGCGCGGCCAAGATCGGCCCGCGCGTCGTCAGGGTAGAGCGGCCAAAAGACCTCACGAAAGAGCGACTCAGCGGTGACGGCAGCGTTGGAAGCGGACATAGCTCTCGATAAGGATTACGGTGACATCGTGCTCACACCCGACATTCGCTTCGAGGGGTGGACGACCGAGACTTGGACGCGCTTCGTAACGCTACATCATTCGCATCAATCTGGGCCATTGCCCAATCGTGAACATTCGCGACCGCACGGTGGGGTCATCGCCATTCACGAGCGCGGCCGCCTCAAAAAGCTTTTTCACACGAGCATCGGGCGGCTCGATCCGCGTGCTACGTGGCCCACGGATCTGCCCGGGCTTGCACGATCTCACCGTGCGCGCTGGGCGCTGTCAGCCGAGGCCGGCGCACTTGAAGAGTTGAGTGAGCGCTTCGGCGCGCGCCTAAAGCAATCGCACAACCTTACCGCGCAGGCGCTCCTCATTGTCACCATTGTGTGCGAGCTCATGGAAGAAGAAAAAATTGAATGCTGGCCAAGGTACCTTCACGACCTTCGCGGCGTAACCCCTCCCACCGAGCCAATGGTTCGCCACGCGCTCGATGCCATTTGCCCGAATGGATTCGCCATGGTGCTCGGGCTCTTTCACCACGGCGAGATCTGGACTGCGGCGGTCGCGCGTCGGCGTGGTGAGGGCTTCGATATGCTTGCTGGCCCCGAAGAACTTCGCCCGCGCGTGGGTGGTTTGTCGGGCGACTGGCAGCGGGACTCTCGCTATCTCGGTCGCGCGGTAGAAGAGCACTATGCGCCACTCGCACTTGGCTGCTTCTCCGAGGTCGATCGCTTCCGCGAGCTCTCGGCGAAGGCGCGGCCTAGTGCTTGGGTCCGCGCCGCAATCGCGCGCGATGTCGTGATCTCGCCCATGCCAAGGATCACGCGCTTTGCCATGGGCGTGGACGGCGCACGTTTCGCGTTCGACATTTTCCGGTCCGTCGCTCGCCAAAGCGAGTGGTTGGAGCGTCTCGATCCGGCTGGTGTACTTGGCGCGCTTCGCGCGCTGCTTCGACGCTAACGAATCGTTGCTAACGAAGTTGTATGTACCATCCCGCTTTCGATAAAGCGAGAGACAGGATGGAATTGCGATCGATGCGGCAACGGCCAAAGTACCTGTACATCGTGCTGGCGAGCTCGATTTTTTTCTTGCTCGCCACGTTGGGCGCGTGTTGGGTTGCAAAAACCGCAGCCACGCCGCCGGCACCCGCGCCACTCGCGCATGGCATCGAGAGCAGCATTCACGTTGCGCTCGGCATCCCGAAAGACGCGGACGATTCCGACGACTGGCTCATGGACAAAGAGGTTTTCGTTGTATCTTACAATCCGCAGCTCAACACACCAAACTGGGTCGCGTGGAACCTGAGCGATCGTTACCTTGGCTCCTCACCGCGCACGTCCGCCTTCCACTCGGACATGGCGCTGCCAACGTCGTTTTACGTTGTAAAAGACGAGGACTACGCGGGCAGCGGCTACGATCGCGGGCACTTATGCCCCTCGGCCGATCGCAGCCTCGACAGCGCGATGAACAAGGCCACCTTCGTGCTGACCAACGCCCAGCCGCAGAATCATGGGCTCAATGCCGGGCCTTGGGAAAAACTCGAGACTCGCGAACGAGAGCTCGCTAAGGTCGGCAAGGAGCTCTACGTCGTGGCCGGCGGCATTTTCGACGCGGAGCCCGAACGGATTGGCAAAGACAGCAATCGTGCACACCAGATTGCCGTTCCGCGTGCAAACTACAAAATTATCGTTGTCCTCGAACGTGGACAAGACGCGCGCTCGGTCGAGCCGAACACACCGGTCATCGCGGCCATCATGCCGAATAGCCGCGACGCGAGCCTGCACGACTGGCCCTTTTACCAGGTAAGTGTTCGCGCGATTGAAGAGGCGACGGGTTATGATTTCTTATCGCGTGTTCCGAAGAGTATTCAGAATATCATCGAAAACCGATCGCCATAGCAGCAACCATCCACTCGACGAGTTTGTCGATTCCAGCGGCAACGGGCGCGATGGATGGGCCCAGCATGTACGCCGGGGTGGAAACGAGCTTCAACCTTTCGTCGACGACAATTTCGTCGACCGGGCAGTCGACATGAACGCTGCCCATCGCCTCCAGAGCCGCCGCCGTCTCGCGATCATTGCCAATCGTGAGGCGCGGGTGATGGCTGCCAAGCACTTTCGCGGCGATCACGGGAGCGATGCACATGAAACCCATTGGCTTATTTGCGGCTTGCATCTCGCGAATCAGCCGCGCCACGTGCGGCTCGACTTTCATCGCTTTGCCGTCGGTGGCGAAGGTGCACAGGTTCATGGCAGCCCCAAAACCACCCGTGAAAATGAGGGCATCGAGCTCCGTCGCATGAACGCCCGCAATCGCACGAATCTGCCCTCGAGCAATACGAGCCGCCTCAACGAGCACCCGGCGCTGCTCGACTTCGACCGGCTTGTTCGTGATGTGATCGATCACTTTCGCCTGCGCAACATCAGGGGCCATGGCGACCGCTGTGGCCCCGGCCCTATCGAGGGATAATAGCGTCAGGGTTGCCTCGTGAATTTCCGCGCCATCCAGATAGCCGCAACCGGCCAATATCACTCCGACTTTCTTCTTTTCGGCAGACATCGCTTCCCTCCTCCAGTCAAAAATTCGATTCGGCTCCTATTGAGGCTCCACAATGCGGATATGCAACTCCCGTAGCTGCTCGGCGTCGAGCCTGCTCGGCGCGTCGGTCATCGGATCGGTTCCACGCTGCGTTTTGGGGAACGGAATGACATCGCGAAGGCTCTGCGCGCCCGACAAGAGCATCGACAAGCGGTCCATACCAAGCGCAATGCCGCCGTGCGGTGGCGCGCCGAAACGCAAAGCGTCGAGCAAGAAGCCGAATTTCTCGCGCGCCTGTTCGTCGGAGATGCCTAGCGCGCGAAAAACTTTCGCTTGAATATTTGGATCGTGCAGGCGAATCGAGCCTCCGCCAATCTCGAAACCATTGAGCACCAGATCGTAGCGGTAGCAAAGGACCTTGCCCGGATCTTTTTCGAGCCAATCGATGCATTCATCGTGCGGGCGCGTGAACGCATGGTGGGCGGCTACCCATGCTTTCGCCTCGTCGTCGTATTCGAACAAGGGAGGGTTGGTAACCCAAAGAAACTCGAAGTTGCCTCCATGGCCGCTTTCGGGAATGAGGCCCAGCTTCTTTGCAAGGTGAACGCGAAGATTCGCCATGACGGTTTGGACGGTTGATTCTTTTCCAAATTGAAAGAAAACCAAATCTCCCGTTTTCGCGCCGACGGCATGGTTTATTTCTTCGCGCGCTTCCGGAGCCACGGTTTTTCCGAGCGGAGACTGCGCCCATTGACCTGCCTCGTCGATTTTTGCGCGCGCAAGGCCTTTGGAGCCCATGCCTTTGACGAAATCTTCGAGCTTGTCGAGCTCGGCACGCGATAGCTTGCTCGCGAACTGGGCTGGAACGCGCATGGCTTTGATGATTTCCGCGGGCAGATCGGCGCGGTATTCGCCGCTCTTGAATTTGTCGGCAATCGGCGAAAAAAGTGCAACGTTCGCACCGCCATGCTTCACGACAATTTTGGTAATGTCGGTGTGCAGCATTTCGAAGCGCATATCGGGCTTGTCGTTGCCATATTTTGCCATCGATTCTTCGAAAGGCATCTGCAAAAAACGCCCACTTGGATATTTTTGCTTCAAATCAATGCCAAGAACCTCTTTCCAAATCTTGAAAATAAGCCCCTCCATCACCTTGAACACATCGTCTTGGTTGATGAAGGACATCTCCACGTCAATCTGCGTAAACTCCGGTTGGCGATCGAGGCGCAAAGCCTCGTCGCGGAAGCATTTGACGATTTGAAAATATCGGTCGAAACCCGCCACCATATAAAGCTGCTTGAAAAGCTGCGGGCTTTCGGCAAGCGCGTAGAACTTGCCGGCGCTCATGCGACTTGGCACAAGGAAGTTTCGCGCGCCTCCTGGTGTGTATTTCACCATGAACGGTGTTTCGAGTTCGAGAAAGCCTTGCGCATCGAAGTAGCTTCGAACGGCTTGGTTGATCTTGTGGCGAATACGCAGCGTTTTTTGCAGCGGTGCGCGCCGCAAATCGAGGTAACGGTATTGAAGGCGCTTTTCTTCGCCGGTATCCACGGCGTCGGTGATTTCAAAAGGTGGGGTGTCGCTTTTGTTGAAAATGACGAGCTCAATCGCGTGAACCTCGATCTCGCCCGTATCGAGTCGCGGATTTTTGTTGGCACCTCGGCTTACAACCTTGCCGCGCACACCAATCACCCATTCGCTGCGAAGGGCCCTGGCGCGCTCGTACGATTCCTTTGGCTGCGCGGCATGACCGGACAGATTGGGGTCGAAAACGATTTGCGTGATGCCATCGCGGTCGCGAAGGTCAACGAAAACGCATCCGCCGTGGTCACGGTAACTTGCAACCCAACCAAAGAGAACAGTTTCCTTGCCTTCGTCTGCGGCACGAAGATCGTTACAACGGTGAGTGCGTTTGAGCTCGTCGATGAAGCGGGCCATGAGGGTTTCGGGATATAGCAGCGCCAATGGGGAATAGAACTCGTTTTGACAAACTTCTCCTCGCTGGCTCGGCGCTCGCGGCGGCGGCGTACGCAGCGCACGGCGCCAGGTCTGTCGCGCCCGCTTCCCACGACGAGGCAGTGATCCGTGTGGTCGGGCTCGGCTACACTGGGCCTTTTCGCGCACTTGACACGTTTGTCTCTTCGATCGCCATGCTGCTGCCAGTGGGCACGCGCGCACTGCGGGCAGGACTTGCAAGCGCTGTCGTCACCGGGCTCGCCACAGCTGCAAGCTGCGAGGTAGCGCGCGCTGCCGTTGCCAAGGTGACCCAAGGCTCGAGCAAGCTCGGGTCAAGCGTTGCGGCGGCCATGGTGCTTGCAACAACGCTTGGCTCAACCTGGCAAACCGAGGGCAGCGCACCAGGAGGATCGGTCGTTGGGGCGCTTCTGGTTTTGCTGGCCCTCGCCACGAACATGTCAATGCGCCATGCACACGTCTCACCGGCCAAGGACGATCCGCGTGACCATGTGCATCATACACAATTCATGGCCCTACTTTTGGGCCTTTCCGCAAGCTACGAACCACTCGTCTTCGCTTCCGTGGCTGCTGCGTGCGCACCGTGGATCGCGCGGTTCGACAGGCGCGCAATCGTTCGCGTGCTCGTAACTTTCGCGCTCGGCCTTGCGCCGCTCGGGTTTGGTTTCGCGCTGTCGCGTCGCGATCCAGAAATGAGCCTTCTTCCCTCGGCCTTTGGCGGCGCACTACCCGAGCACGGGACTTCGTCTGGGCCGTCTGCACGCGAGGCGTTCGCATCGCTGGTGAGCTCGGAGGCCAGCACGGTGCTCGTCATTGCAGCCGCGATTGGCGTGGTCATCGCAGCATCGAGCCCTCTGGCGCGGCGTAGTCTCATATCCCTCGTTAGCGTCATTGTCGTTGGGCTGCTTTGCGTGCTCGTGGCCCCGTCGTCCGCACACACGCTTGCCCCGGTTCTCGCTGCGCTCGTTGCCGTCAATGTCTTGGCGGCCATCGCTTTGGCAAGTGGCGTTATGTACATCGCACGCGCCCGCATTCCGTTTGCACGGACGAGCGGCGCCCTAGCAGTGCTGCTCGTCCTCGTTTTGCCTGCTCGCGCCGCTGACGAATCCGCGGCTCGTCGTAAGGCTCGAATGCCGCGCGCCGAGGCGACGTGGAACGAGCTCGTGTGGGGACCTCTTGCGCCAAGCTCGGTTTTGCTCGTCTCAGATTCTTGCACGTTGCGCCGTCTCACAGCGTCGCGCGCCACTGGCGAGCTTCGCCCGGACTTGTTGGTCGTACCAACGACCAACGTGCGCTCGCGTCGCGCTTCACATGCGCTTGCAGCCGAACCAAAGCTAACCCCGCTCTACCGCAATCTGGCGCTCGGCCTGTTTCCCGACGAGAGATCGCTCTCCGAAATCGCGTCGTCTCGCCCGCTGCTTCTAACGTTCGACCCGCGTTGGGATCGCGCGCTCGCACGACATCTGGTGCCGGTGGGTTTGATCTCGCGTTTCGAGATCGAGCCGCGCGCTGCGATCGATCGAAGCCGTGCACTCGACAAACTTCGCCCGAGTCGCGAGCGCCTTGTGCACCTGACAGAGCACAATGCGGATCTCACCGCGGCTACGGCTTCGCTTCTTCGCGTGCGCGCCATTGCTGTCGCGGCGTGCGCAGAGCGCGAGGTTCTGTCGCTCGCGCTCGAGGATCTTCGACCATTTTCGCCCAACGACGCGGTAGCCAACACGCTCGTGCGGCGGATGGTGACGAGCAAAGGTCCCATCGAGGTGCGCGATCTTGCCCGGTAAACCCAGCGTAGATTGACGAAGGTTGACGAAGTTGCTCTGCGATCTTACGGTAACTTGGGTAAAGGTTCATGATGCACTCCGCCGCTGCTGAAAAGTCTACGAATGAGTTCGCAACCATGACGCAGGATCCCGTGCGTGGATCTTTCGTTCAGCGCAGCTTCACGGCCATTCTCGACGTCGCGAAGCGCATGCAACCCAGCGAGCTGCGCGACGCAGCCGCGAGTTCAACGAACCTCGAAGCCTTGGTCTCGGGGTTGCTCAAACCGGCGTCAATCGGGCTTCTGCAAGCCATTGATCCGCTCGCTCCTGCAAAGCTTCGCGGGCTTCGTGCGCGCGACGAGCTTTTCGGGGCCGAGGGCGGCACGCTGAGCGCTGCCGAGGTCGCCGAGCTGCTCGGCATCACGCGCCAGGCAGTCAACAAGCGCCGCGAAGCCCGCAAGCTAATCGGCGTTGAAATCGGACGCCGCGGCTTCCGCTACCCTGCGTGGCAATTTGCGGCGGGCGCAACGCTTGCCGGTCTCGAAGACGTGCTCACAGCCCTTCGCAACGCGCCCGCGCTAGCGCAAATGCGCTTCTTTTTATCGGGCTCGCACCACCTTGGGGGCAAGCGCCCAATCGATCTGCTTCGGAAAAAGAGCACAGCTTCCGTTCTTTCCGCCGCGAAAGCGTTTGGCGAGCACGGCACCGCGTGACAAACCATCCCAATCCACCCGCCGATTTCGCACGCCGCAAGCTTCCGCTCGTGCGCTTGCGCGGAACGTTCTACCGCATCCACCGTGCTCACCGCGCCGCGCTCTACTTCGGCAAAGCAGGCACTTACCGCTTCGATGCACCAAGCAAAGAATTCGGCGTCCTCTACGCAGGTCGCGATATGTATTGTGCATTCATTGAAACCTTTGGGCACGCAACCGGTGTGCGGTTCGTCGATGCCACCGAGCTCGCGGCACGCGCGCTCGCTGAAATCCGCGTGCGCCGCCCTCTTCGCTTCGTTGATTTACGCGCTTCGGGGTTAGCCCGAGTAGGTGCTGACGCGGAGTTGACTTCCGGCACCGATTACGCACTCGCGCATCGCTGGTCGCTCGCTTTTTATCGCCACCCGCAAAAACCAGACGGCATTGCGTACCGCGCGCGCCACGATCCATCGCGGGTGAGCGTGGCCATTTTCGATCGCGCCAAATCACTTTTGCGCGTAAAATCACGCACCCGGCTCGACGCTAACGCCGATAAGCTCGCTGACTTGCTCGATACCTACGATTTCGGCTTGGTATGAATCGCTGCCGCTAGGCACGTTTCAAGAATTTGACAAGCACCTTCTTCTCACCCCACCCAGGGAAAAACGCGACGACCGCTGGCTCGCTCGCATGAACGACATTCAGCACTTCGCCGCGCCCGAACTTCGGGTGCAGCACGTTCGTGCCGCGAGCAGGCGACTCGACGTCATCGTATGGCTGGGAAGCTTCGGCATCGATCTCGATGTAGCGGTCGCCCGGATCATGCGCATCGTGCACAGCAGGCGCCGCCGCCTTTGGCGCACGGGTCCAATCGCGAACAAAATCATGATTGATACTGCGATCGATCCATCGTCCTCCTTCGCGCAGCCCACGCGCGGCCGGCGTTTCGTGTTGCTCGATGCAGTGGGCCGGAAAATCACCAAGAAAGCGGCTTGGCACTTCGAGACGCGTCGTGCCGAAGATTTGCCGCGCTTTCGCGTGGGTTACAACGAGATGCTCGCGAGCACGCGTCACGGCAACGTAAGCAAGGCGCCTTTCTTCATCCATTTCCTCGTGGCCTAGCGGCTCCTGACGGCGGTAAGGGAAAATGCTTTCTTCCATTCCTGTTAACAGGACAAGCCTATATTCAAGGCCTTTGGCGCTGTGCACGGTCATGAGCGTTACCTTGGAGGCTTCGCTCATGGAATCGGTGTCGCTTTGCAGCGTGACGCGCTCGAGAAATCCTTCCAGAGTTGGCTCTTCGCCGCGCGCTTCGGCCTCGACTGCGTAGTCGTGCATCGAGCCTTCGAGCTCGGCGAGGTTTTCGAGCCTTGCGTCGGCTTCGGCGGTGTTCTCGTCTTTGAGCGCAGATCGATAGCCGCTTTTCTCAAGCACCATGCGAAGCACTTCCGCGGGCGCCAGGCCCGTGCTCTCTGCGATAAGGCCGTTGATTAGCTCGCGGAATTGTCCGAGGCGCTTCCTCGGCGCCGTGCCGACAGAAAGACCCTCGAGATGCTCGAGATTTGCGAGAGCCTCGAAGATTGATGCATGACGCATCGATGCAACCGCTGCGATGCGCTCGACGGTCGTAGCTCCAATGCCGCGCGCCGGCGTGTTGATGATGCGCATCATGTCGACATCGCTTTTCGGATTCACGAGCACTCGCAAATAAGCAATTATATCTTTGACTTCCGCGCGCTCGTAGAACTTCGCACCGCCAATGATTTGATAAGGAATGTTGACCGAGCGCAGCGCCTCTTCGAGAACACGCGACTGGGCGTGCACGCGATAGAAAACGGCAATCTCGCGCCGGGCAATACCGGCGTCGGCTGCATCGCGGATGGCGCGCACCACGCACGCCGCTTCGTCGCGCTCGTCGGCCGCTGCAATGACGCGAATGGGCGAGCCGTCGACGTTGCTCGTCCAGAGCTCTTTCGGCTCGCGCGTCCGCGATGGCGCGATCACCGCGAGCGCCGAGGCGACGATGCGTTTCGTCGAGCGGTAGTTCTGTTCGAGCTTGATGACTTTCGCATCCGGGTAGTCGCGTCGAAAGCCGCGAATGTTGCGCACGTCGGCGCCACGCCACCGGTAAATACTTTGGTCGTCGTCGCCTACCACGCACAAGTTTCGCGTGGTGCTCGTGAGCCGTTTCAAAAGCCGATATTGAATTGCGTTGGTGTCTTGAAATTCGTCGACGAGAACAAAATCGAATTTGCTTTCAAGCGCTTCTTTCGCGCGCAATGCGTCGGTAGAATCGCCACCATCGGCGCTGGCCTCGAGAATGCGCACCACGCCCACGATGAGATCTTCGAAATCGAACGCGTTGGCTGCTTGCAGCGCAAGCTCGTAGCGCGCATAGGCGTCTTTGAACGGCTTGTCCCTCTCTTTATCGAGGCTTGGATCGTGCGGCCCACGTCCCTCTTGCTTCAATTTGTGGATGCGAGCGAGCACTTGCTTGGGCGGATAACTCCGGTCGTCCAACCCGAGATCACGCAAGGCGCGCGTGATGACAGCTTTTTGATCGCTCGAATCGTAAATGACAAAGTTTTTGCTTCGACTCGTCGCTTCTGGATACAGCCGGAGAAATTTCGCGCATGTTGCGTGGAAAGTGCCAACCCACAAATCGCGCGCCACACTGCCGAGCATTTCCTCGAGACGCGCGCGCATTTCGCCGGCGGCCTTGTTCGTGAAGGTGACCGCGAGGATCCGCCAAGGCATCACACCTTCGTTCGCAACGAGGTTTGCGATTCGATACGTAATGACGCGCGTTTTCCCACTGCCAGCGCCTGCGAACACAAGCAACGGACCATGAACGTAGGCAACTGCCTCGGCTTGCGGTGGATTGAGCTCGGACTGCGCCATTGACACGTCGTTTAGCCCTCCCATCCCGCGATCGCCAGCCTCGCCCTCGCCAGCTTTGGTCTCGCAAGCTGACCGCGCGTGACCACGCCACATGCCAAGAAACTTCGGCTATAGTCGGCGACGTGCCCGGAACTAACGAACAGAACCACGACGAATCCGATCCAATCAGCTCGGCAAGCGCCGGCGAGCGTGACGAGCGCGACGAATACGACGAATGCGATGACGAAGCCGAAACCGAATCGGCGAAGGTGCCCGACGAACTTGTCGAGGCCAGAGCCGAAGCCGCCCGCATGAAAGATCAGTGGATGCGCTCGGCCGCCGACTTCGACAATTTCCGCAAACGCGCGCGACGCGAAATCGATGACGCGCGAAAAGGCGGCCGCGAAGATCTTCTCAAAGACGTCTTGCCCGTTTTCGACAACCTCGAACGAGCCATTCAGAGCGCGCAGCACGCAACCGACGTGCAAGCCGTTACCGACGGCCTCAACTTGATCGTCCGCCAGCTCACCGACACACTTGGGCGAATCGGAATCACAAGGGTACAATCGGTTGGCCAACCTTTCGATCCTGCTGTGCACGATGCCATTCAGCTGATCGAATCGGGCGATCACCCCGAAGGAACCGTGGTCGCCGAAGTTCGATCCGGCTACCTTCAGGGCGACAAGCTCGTTCGTGCAGCCATGGTGGTCGTTTCCAAAGCGCCATCGAAAAGCAGCGAAGTCAGCGATGATCGCGACGACGTGGATTCGGAATCATCCGATTCGGCACACTGAGCAACATGCCTGATTTCGTTACGGATTTCGTTACTGATCGCGATCGCGCAGCGCGTCTCATTTTTGACTGGAACGAAGTCAATCGCAAAAAGCAAATTTTGCCAGGCAATGCTTCCTTCGCCGATGAAACACTTCGCGATGGCCTGCAAAATCCGTCGGTCGTCGATCCAGACATCGACTCGAAAATCGAACTATTGCACTTGATGAACGACGTCGGCATTCACCTTGCCAACGTTGGCTTGCCTGGGTCGAGCACGCGCGCGTTCGATCATGCACTACGGCTTTGCAAAGAAGTCGCTGACTGCAAACTCACCATCCGCCTTTCGTGCGCGGGTCGCACGGTCGTGCCGGACATCACCCCAATGATCGAGCTGTCGCAGCGAACCGGAGTCGAAGTCGAAGTCTACGCGTTCATCGGCTCGAGCCCAATACGCCAATACGCCGAAAACTGGGATATTGACTTGATCGCCAAGCGCAGCACCGACGCCATCGACATTGCCGTGAAAGCAGGTCTTCCAGTCGTCTACGTTACGGAAGACACCACACGATCGCGCCCCGAAGCGCTCACCACGCTCTTTCGCACGGCGCTCGACCACGGCGCAGCACGCATCTGCCTTTCCGACACTGTCGGGCATGCCACACCCGACGGCGTGCGCAACTTGATCCAGTTCACGAAAAACGTCATCGAGGGCATGGGGCGCACCGACGTCGGCATCGACTGGCACGGCCACAACGACCGCGGGCTTGCCCTGGAGAACGCCATCCGGGCATTTGAATGCGGCGCCGATCGGGTCCACGCAACAGGCCTTGGCATCGGAGAGCGCGTCGGCAATGTACCGATGGAGCTTCTGCTGCTGAACCTCAAGCTCTTAGGGCAACTCGAGCATCAACCGCTCACCAGGCTTCGTGAATATTGCCTATGCATCGCAAAAGCACTCCATTGGGATATCCCAATCAACTATCCGCTCGTCGGTCGAGATGCCTTTCGCACCGCCACCGGTGTGCACGCCGCGGCGATCATCAAATCGATTCATAAGCACGATAGCTGGCTTGTTGACCGCGTTTACAGTGGAGTGCCCGCATCGATGATCGGCCGCATGCAGGAGATTTGCATTGGATTCATGAGTGGCGCGTCCAACGTAAACTATTGGCTTGCGCAGCGAAGCATTCCAAAAAACGATAGCCTCGTTGCCGAGATCCTCAAAGTTGCCAAAGCACAGAATCGCATCATGACCGACGAAGAAATCATGGCTGTCGTTACACGCATGGCAAGCGTGCATGGCTGACCGCTCGGCTCGAGACCCCGCGGACAGAGAAAGCGCGACGAGTTGCGTGCAGCATCATGTCGTATTGACGGGCACGTCATTCGGATCGAATTCATTACGCGCGCACACGCGCCCGGTAGACCGGTGGAGGAGACAATGAAGGTCGACGACGTGATGACACGTGAGGTGAAGCCTTGCCATCCGGACGAGAGTCTTGCGCGAGCGGCTCAACTCATGTGGGACAACGATTGCGGCTGCGTCCCTGTTGTCGACGATGAAGAACGCGTGATTGGCATCGTCACCGATCGTGACGTGTGCATGGCTGCACTGCTGAACGGCCGTCCGCTACACGAGCTGCTCGTCGCTCAAGCCATGGCGCACAAGCCCGTGCGCGTCAGCCCCGACGACAACATCAGCGAAGCAGAAGAACTCATGCGACATGCACGCGTCAGGCGCCTGCCGGTCGTCGACACCAAAGGCCAGCTCGTCGGCATTCTCTCGCTTGGCGATCTGGCCATTGCCGCAAAGAAAGAACGCTGGCTTCTCGCGGGTTCGCGCTTGCGCGAACTTGCCGAGACCCTTGCGCAGATTTCAAAGCCTTGGGGTACCCCGCAAGAGGCCTCGCGCAACGGCCATCACGATGAATTCCGCATGAGGTAACGGCGCCAACTTGCAGCATACTTGGCGCTGCATGGCTCCCCAAAGCGCCAATCGACATGATGCGAGTCTCGTTGCATGCGTGCTTGCCATCGGCGGGCTCGATCCAGGTGGAGGAGCGGGCATCCTCGCCGATGCCCGTGCCATCGCCCGCGCCGGCGGCTTTGCGTGCGCCGCGTGCTCGCTTCTGACCGTGCAATCGACCTCCGGTATGCAAAGCGCAAAGGCTGTATCGGAGGCAGAACTCATCGCCGCGTGCACAGAAGTACTGAAGCACCAAAGCGTGCGAGCCATCAAGATCGGGGCGCTTGGAAGCCACGAAAACGCGCATGCGGTGGGTAACTTTATCGCGGCCTATCCAACAATCCCCGTCGTTGTCGACACCGTCATGATGCCAACGCGCGGGCGCGGTCGTTTGCTCGACGAGCGCGGCGTCTCCGTGATGCGCGAGACGCTCATGCCACGCGCAACGCTCATAACCGTAAACGTGCCAGAGGCCGAGGTGCTGAGTGGGCGGCGCGTCACGTGCCTCGACGAGGGACACGAGGCGGCGAAGGTGCTGCTCGCGCGCGGAGCGCGAGCTGTACTCCTCAAAGGAGGACATCTCCCCGGCGACCAAGCGGTCGACATCTTCGTCACCCAAAGCCATGCGATCGAGCTATCGGCACCAAGGCTTGCCGTGCCCGCGACCCACGGCGGAGGCTGCGTGCTCGCGTCACTCATCGCCGGTTATCTCGCCGTGCATGCCACCACAGACACCGAACCGAGTGCAGTCGAACGCGCCGTGCAGTGGGCAAAAAAAGTGCATCATACAGCAATCGCCGAAGCTTCGAGCGTTGGCGGCGATCTCCGCGTGCTACTTGCCTAGAACGGTGGGCAGACACGGGGGTCTGCCCCTACAACCAACAAAACGCATATCCGTAGGGGCGTATGGCCTACGCCCCTACACGCAAACGCATATTCGTAGGGGCGGCCCACCGTGGCCGCCCCATGGAGACACGCCCTAATCCGCCCAGTTTTCTTTGAGCTCCCTCATCGACTGCTGCATGCCGCGCAGCGATCGCGGTGCGTCATCGGTCAACGACTCGACGGGGCCAGCACCCTCACGCACGACGACCGGGGGTTGCACGGTGAGATCGACCACTGTGGTTGGAACGACTCCGCCTACCCCTGCGTCGATGACGAGACCAAGGCCATGGAAGTCGGCGTCGATTTCGGATGGATCGACGTGCGGTTCGGCGCCTGATCGCTGCGCCGTCGTCGAGATTACGGGGCGACCGAGCTCGCGCGCGACAGCGCGAATGACTTCGTGGTTGGGGATGCGAATGCCAACAGCCTTGCGCTTGGTTTGAACGAGCCGCGGCACTTCGCGTGTTGCCTGAAGGATGAAGCAGTAGGGACCTGGCAGAAAGCGGCGCAAGACGCGGTAAGTTTGGTTGTCGACAATGGCATACTTGGCGATTTCCGACAGGTCGGGACAAATGAAGGCGAGCTGCTGCGAACGGTTCATGCCCTTGATCTGGTAAAGGCGATCGAGTGCTTTCTTGTTCGCGATGTCACAACCAAGGCCGTACATCGTGTCGGTTGGGTAACCAATGACCTCGCCGGCCAAAAGCGCTTCAACGGCGCGGCGTATCTTGCGAGGCTCAGGGTGCTGGGCATTGATGGGCAGAAGCATGAGACAACGTCAGGGCAAATAGGGATCTTGCAACTTACCAGGCTTTAGTGTTCGTGTTGGTGTTCGTTTGGATCGGCCGACATGACACTGACGGACTTGCTCGCATTTGTGCCTGGCTGGTTCTTGTACACCGCGGTCATTGCGTTTGGGCTCATCTGGGGCAGTTTCCTCAACGTAGTCATCTACCGCGTCCCGCGCAGCATGAGCATCGTGCGCCCGGCATCGCATTGCCCGAGTTGCGGCAAGCCCATCTCTGGTTACGACAACATCCCCGTTCTGTCTTACGTCGTGCTCCGCGGCAGAGCGCGCTGTTGCGGCGCGAAAATCAGCCCGCGCTATCCGCTGATCGAGCTCATTGGCGGCGCGCTCTCGTGCGCGATCTGGACCGTGATCATTCTGCGCTTGCCTGAATCTGTATCGGTAGCGCGAGCCATGGCAATTTACGGCGCCAACTTCGCGCTTTGCCTTGGGCTCGTGGCCGCGGCATTCATAGATGCAGAATACATGTTTTTACCCGATTCGATCACGATCTCGGGAATCGTCCTTGGTATCGCCACATCCCATCTGCGCGACATGCCCACGAGCGCGTCGATCACAGGCACAATCGTCGGTTTCCTCGCCGTGTGGCTTCCATTCATTTTCCTCTACAAAAAGCTCTTGGGGCGCACAGGCATGGGGCTTGGCGACGCCAAACTTATCGCTCTTGCGGGCGCGTGGTTCGACTGGCAAGGCGCACTTTTCGTGATTTTTGCTGGCGCAATGCAAGCCGCTGCCTACGCACTCATGCTCCACGTCTTCGGCGTTGAAACCAAGCTTCCTCCTGCCGTGCTCGAAGACATCGAGGCGCTCAAGAAAGCCGCTGCCGAAGGTGATGAAGAAGCACAGCGCGAGCTCCAAGAAGATCCGCTGACCGAGGAAGGGGAAAACGCACCCAACCGCACGCGGATCCCTTTCGGGCCATTTCTGATTCTTGCGTGCCTGGAGCTTCTGTTCGCCGGCGACTGGATTGCGAACCGATTCGGCATTTGGTTGTAGGGGCATATGGCCATACGCCCCTACGAATATGCGTTTTGCGGCTGTAGGGGCGCGATTCATCGCGCCCCTACGCCTCTACAAATATGCGTTTTACTTCTTCTTGCGGTTTTCCATGGGAACGTACGGGCGCTCGGGTAGACCCGTATAGATTTGACGCGGGCGCCCAATCTTCGTGGTTTTGTCTTCCATCATTTCCTTCCACTGGGCGATCCAGCCTGGGAGGCGTCCAATGGCAAAGAGCGCCGTGAACATGTTCGTTGGGAAACCGAGAGCGCGGTAGATGATGCCCGAGTAAAAGTCGACATTCGGGTACAGCCGGCGCTCGGCGAAATAGCTGTCTCGAAGAGCGGTTTCCTCGAGCTCTTTGGCGATATCGAGGGCCGGATCTTTCACTCCGAGCTTCACGAGGATCTTGTCGGCGGTTTCTTTAATGATCTTCGCGCGGGGGTCGAAGTTTTTGTAAACGCGGTGACCAAAGCCCATGAGACGGAAGGTCGAATTCTTGTCTTTCGCCGCCTCGACGAACTTCTTGACGTTGCCTCCATCGGCTTGAATGGCTTCGAGCATCTCGATGACTTCCTGGTTTGCGCCGCCATGCAGCGGCCCCCAGAGCGCGAGAATACCCGCAGCAATCGCCGCGAAAAGATTCGTTCGCGAGCTGCCCACGAGGCGCACCGTCGACGTGGAGCAGTTCTGCTCGTGGTCGGCGTGAAGAATGAAGAGAAGGTTTAGGGCCGCCTCAATTTCGGGATCGATGTGGTACGGCTCCAAAGGAACCGAGAACATCATATTGAGGAAATTACCGCAGTATTTCAGACTGTTCAGCGGATAAACGAAGGGCTGCCCGATGGACTTCTTATAGGCATACGCCGAAATCGTGCGCACCTTCGAGATGAGGCGAGCAAAGGTGATGTCCGTTGCCTCTTTGTCGTCTAGGTCGTGCAGTTCCGGATAATACGTGGAAAGCGAGCAGACCATTGCCGAAAGAACGGCCATGGGATGCGCGGTCGACGGAAAGCCGTCGAAGAAATGTTTCATATCTTCGTGGATGAGACAGTGATTCGCGAGAAGATGCGAAAAGTGATCGAGCTCGGGCTGCGTTGGAAGCTCACCATAAATGAGGAGATAAGCCGTTTCAACGAACGTTGATTTTTCCGCAAGCTGCTCGATTGGAATTCCGCGATAACGAAGAATGCCTTTCTCGCCATCGAGGAAAGTGATGGCGCTTTTGGTTGATGCGGTGTTCATGAACGCCGGGTCGAGTGTGACCAACCCGGTCTTCGCCCGCATGTTCGAGATGTCGATGGCTCGTTCGTTCTCGGTCCCGATAACAACGGGCGCCTCGTACAACGAATCTTTCAGTTTGATATCGACCTTTTCCGTCATCGAGGTGGCCTCCTATGAGAGACGCAATACTAGCGAGAAGTTCTACACGCCGTCACGCAGGAAAATGAACCTGCCGAACTGTACTTGACCGCTTTCAAGTTGACGCGAGTTCAAGGCGGCGGCGAGGAGCGGACCGGAACAGCCTCTTCTGGCTTTGAGGACCGCACCGCAGCCGCCAACGATGAAATCGCGTCAAATCGAAAGCGGTCTACGATCTCCACGTTCGGCGGGCAGCCGCTTGCGCCTGCGCAAGCCGCCGCTGCTCTTGAACGAGCGCCCCGTAAGCGCGAGGAACGCGCGGATCACGCCCGAGCGCAAACATGACCCTGAGAGCGGCTTCCGCGTCGTCTTCGGCTCGGTGTGCGTTCTCGATGACGATGCCAAGGCGGGTTGCCACATCGCTCAAGGCGCGGGATTTTTCGCTGGATTGGATATCGCGCGCCCAAATGAGCGGATCGAGCCATTCGACGTCGTGGGCAAGGGCGCCGATGCTCGACGTGTCGATCTGCGCGCGCGAAAATTCGCTCATCATGAAAGCCCGGTCGAACGGCGCGTTGTATGCAGCGGGAATGGTGCCCTTCAGCGCCTCGGCGATTTCGATTGCCACCTCTTCGAACCGCGGGCAACGATCGACCATTTCGGTGGTGATGTGGTGAATTGCCGAGACTTCCGCCGGAATTGGGATGCCTGGGTTTATGAGCCAATTGTTCCTGCGAAGGACCACACCGCCGCGCCCCACCACGATGCCAACCTCGACAACGCGATCGACCAGCGCGTCGCGACCCGTTGTTTCGACGTCGAGCAGGGCGATGTCGATTTCCTGCCATGGCGTCTCGGGTGCGATCGAAATAACGAGGCCACGCACATGCGTTTTGATGAGGTGTGCAATGCCGGGGTAGTGGCGCCCCGTTGGAAAGCACCCGCAGCCATCGTTGTCCGATCGCGCCGAACGCGTGACGGCCCTTCCCTCGCCTTCTGTCACTTCTTCACCCCCGCCTCGCCGGCACGCGGATTGGCGTGTGCCGAACCATCCGCCGAACCATTCATCATCGACAGCTCGAGCGAGATCCAGTCGTTCATTTCCGGTTTCGTGGGTTTCGCGTCGAACAAGCGACCGTTAATAAAAAACGTTGGGGTTCCACCGATGTTGACGTCGTCGCCAAGCTTTTTGTCTCGGGCAATGCGATCGGTAGTTTCCTTAGACTGCATGTCGGCATGGAAGCGCGAAATGTCTAGACCAAGCTCCTTGGCGTACAAGTCGAGGTCGGTTTGCTCGAGGCTTTTTGCGTTTGCATAGAGTGCATGATGCATCTCCCAGAACTTACCCTGCTTCCAAGCCGCGATTGCCGCGCGCGCCGCAATATCGGCATGCGCGTGCATGGATAGCGGATAGAATTTGTAAACGAGCCGAACCTCGTTTCTGCGTTGCTCGACGAGCTCGTCGATCCTCGGCGCGACAACGGCACAAACGGGGCACTCGAAGTCGGCGAACTCGACGATGGTAATGGGCGCGCTGTCAGGCCCTTTCACCGGCGAGCCGTCGATTGGAACGTCTTTGATTTTGTCGGCATCGAAGCGATTTTTGTAGGCCTTCTCTATCTGCTCGCGATTCATTCCGTCTTTGACGCCGCGAAGCACGAACTTCGCGGCCGGAAGGCACTTCGAGCACGCGCGCTTTTCCTGAACACACTGCGCGATGGGCACCGGAACGTTCTGGCATGGCGAAAGGAATTCGGAGACATAAGTGCCCCACTCTTTTTTCTCGCGCGGGGTGAGCATGCTTGTATCGATGCCTTCGATGACGACGTCCGATCCGGTCGGCTTGTCGGCGGGTTTTTCTTTCGAGGTTGCATCGTCAGGATTCGACTTGCCGCATGTCGACCAAGACAGCGAAAAAATCCCCAAAATACCGATAGTTATCGCTTTTGTAAGCATGCGATTGGGCGGAGTGTAACACAAGCTCCGGTAGCAATCGTGTTCGGCGTGTTAGGTAGTGCGCACCCGCGATGGGCAACCTGCCACCCTCGTCGATCGAACTCGAATATTTGCAAAGTACACGGGGATCGCGGCGGCTGCTTGCGGTGGGTGGCGGCCGCGGTGGTGTTGGCAAAAGCCTCATTGCGCAGAACCTTGCCGTGTACGTCGCACAGCTCGGGAAAAGCGTCGCGCTCGTCGACTGCGATCCAACGGGTGCCAACCTTCACACGCAGTTCGGTCTCCGTGCGCGTACCCACCCACCAACCATCGATGGACCGCCTGACGACCTCGTCAAAGCGCTGGTTTCAACGAGCGTGCCTGGGCTGTCGATCCTGCCCGGCCCGCATGACGCGATCGATCCACCGCTGCAGCTCCGCGCCGGCCGCAAAACGCGCTTTCTCGCCGGGCTTCGCGCCTTGTCCACCGACTACGTCGTGGTCGACGTCGGCCCCGGCCAATCCAACCTCGCACTCGACGTCATGCTGGGTGCCGATCTCGCAATCTGCGTGACCGTACCCGAACCGCCGGCCATTGAGGCAACCTACCGCTTCGTGCGTGCAGCCTACCGTCGGCGTGTGCGTCGCGCTCTGGTAAGCGATCGCTTCCGGCTCTCCCTCGTCGATCGTGCCCTGAAAGAAATCGGCCACCTGCCCTCGCCACTCGAACTCATTCGCGCCCTCGGCAGAACCGATCGCCCGCTTGCCGAGATCGCTTGGGCCGAAGCTCACCGCATGCACCTTTACCTCGCGGTGAATCAAACTCGCGTGCGCACCGATCTCGAGCTCAGTGGGTGGATGAGCGCGCTCTGCCGCCAACACTATGGCGTCGATCTCGCGGAGCTTGGATGGATCGAGCACGACGACTCGGTGTGGCTCGCGGTGCGAAGGCGAAGACCGCTGCTCATCGAGAGCCCAACGTCAAAGGCTGCACGCAACATCGAACGCCTTGCCAGACGCGTCGTCGCACTCACATCAGCAAAGCAAGAACATACCCCCACCCCAGAGCCCTTGCTTGGCGCTTCCACGCTGCCAAGCTCGCCAGACCACTACACGGTGCTTGGCATTGGCCGCTCGTCGAACGACGAAGAAATTCGCCGTGCATTCAAGCGACAACGCGAGGTGTACTCGACCGGCGGCCTGGCAACCACGTCGCTGCTCGACGACAAGGATCTAGACACCGCACAACTACGCATCGAAGAAGCGTACGACACGCTGCTCGATCCGGTGCGCCGACGCGCCTACGACTTGTCCACGTTCCCCGAGGCCGACGCGCCGCCCATGCCGAACAACATCGTTCGCCCGGCGCTCGCTGCCGAGCAACTTATGCTTCAAGCCGAACTCACACGCGAAATTGGTCCGGACACGGAATTCTCCGGCCAGCTTCTACGCAAGGTGCGCGAGTCGCAAGGACTTGAACTGTCCGAAATCAGCTCGCGCACGAAAATCTCCAAGCCGCATTTGGTCGCGCTCGAAGAAGAATCGTATGCCAGCCTTCCCGCCGTGGTCTACGTGCGCGGCTTCATCACCGAGCTGGCGAAGTACCTGCGGCTCGATCCGGTCCAAGTGCAGCGTACCTACCTACGGCGGATGCGCGAGAAGAACGTTTAGCCCTGATGATTCACGTCGCTACACGAGGCGTGCGCTGGCTGTCGGCATGGACGGCCGACGCCACGTTTGCGGCGGGGCTGTTCGTTTTTGCGCTCGCCTTGCGTTTGGCCGCGGCCTTCACGCTCGCGGCCGAGCCCGTGTGGGACGGTCAATACTACGACTTCGGAGCCAAGCGCATTGCCGCTGGCTTTGGATACAGCGACAGCCGGCTCGTCAATGGCGCGGCTACTTGGCATCCATGGTGCCATTACCCAGTTGGCTACAGCGCATATTTGAGTGCATTTTACAAGTTCCTGGGCGCAACGCCATTGGCCACGCACCTTGCCAACGCCATTGCCGGAGCGCTCCTTGCTGTTGTCACCTTTCTCCTCGCTCGCGAGGCGCTCTCGCCCGTGCGCGCTCGCATCGCAGGCGCGCTCGTATCCCTCAATCCCGGGCTCGTTCTTTACAGCGCGCTCGTCATGACCGAGCCGCTCTCTGCCTTGCTCGTGCTCGCCGCGTTCTACGCGGCACTTCGCGTGAAACGAAGCGGGCTCGGTGACGGCATCGTCGAACCCTCTCGCAAGCGATGGGTTCTACTACTTCGGGGCCCTTTGGCCGGTGGTATCGTGCTCGGCGTCGCGGCGCTCGTTCGCCCACAGGCGCTTCTCTGCGCGCCGTTTTTGGCGCTTACGGCGAGCGGCACGACAACGTGGCGTGCGCGTCTCGTTGCAGCTGGCGCGGCGTCGGGCATCGCGCTCGCCACGGTGCTCCCATGGACCGTGCGCAACTGCGCCGTGATGGATGGCTGCGCCCTGGTCAGCACCAACGCAGGATGGAACCTTGCCATCGGCGCCTTTCCGCGTGCCACTGGCCGCTTCGAAACACTACGCTCGTCGGACGGCTGCAGCGAGGTGACCGGGCAAGTCCAGCAAGATCGCTGCTGGCTGCATTACGGGCTTTCGCACATCCGCCAAGCGCCCCGGCGCTGGCTCGGGCTCATGCCCGCCAAGCTTTCGTACACGTTCGACCACGAGTCGTTCGCAGTCGAGTACTTGCATGAAGCACGACCCTCGGCGTGGCCGGAGCCGCGTCGCGTTCTTGGCCGCGAGATATTGACCTTCGTGCACCGCATGCTTCTGGCCATCGCGCCTCTTGCGTTCGTCGGCGTCGCGTGGCCGTGGCCGTGGCCGTGGCGAAAGTCAAGCGGCCAAGGCATCGATCGACGCACGCGAATCGCGCGAATCGTACAAACTACATTGGCGGCCGCCGTGGTGGCACTCGCGTACGCGTCGTTCGCCTCCACGACGCCAACGTTCTGGCCAATGGTTTTGGTGACGTGTGTGCTGCCGTGGCTGCCCATACCAGGGCGGCCAAAGCCTGCGCCGGCGCTGCTCATGCCTGTCGCTTTGCTCACCACAACCGCCCTTGCCCACGCGATTTTCTTTGGCGAAGATCGCTACCACGTGGTCGTGACACCGGTGCTATGCATGCTCGCAGCCGCATCCTTTCGACCGGTTTCAAGTTGACGTAGCATAGCCGAACCAATGATTGGTCGTCTGACGGGGCGCGTGACTCATGAAGACGAGGGGGCGATCGTGCTTGACGTCCACGGCGTCGGCTACGAAGTAACCGTGCCGCTCGGCACGATAGAGCGCGCGCAAGCGAATCAAGCAGGCAAGCCAGACAAGCCAGGCAATGCGGATGAAGACGGGCGCGTGACGCTTTTTGTTCACACGCACGTCAGGCAAGATACCTTTTCGCTCTTCGGCTTCGCGAGTGACACAGATAGGCTGGCGTTTCGAATGCTCATTGGCATCAGCAGCGTCGGGCCGAAAACCGCCATTGCGGTTCTTTCGGCGCTGCCTGCACCCGATCTCGGACAAGCCATTGCACGCAAAGAGCTTCGCAAGCTGACAAGCATTCCAGGCATTGGAAAGAAAACCGCAGAACGCCTTTTGCTCGAACTAAATGGCAAGCTGCCGATTGTTCCAACAGCAGGTCCGCGAACCTATTTCACACCAACCCAGGCGGCATCGAGCGCGCCAATGAACCCGAGCGATCTACTTTCGCGCGCGCTCATCAACATGGGCTACCGCCAGGCCGAAGTTGACCGCGCCACGTTGCAGCTTGGCGCGAAAGTGGGCGAGCTCGGTCTGCCCGATCTGCTCAAAGAGGCTTTGGCGGTTCTATCGAAATGAACCAGCACAAACCAGGCAAACCAGGCAAACCAAAAAAGCGGGCCTGTCGGAAGCCGTGCTAGAGTGTCTCGCCTTCCAGCTTGTGGCATGAGATGAGCGGCGAAAAGAAAAAGAAAAACTTGAAGCGACAGGAACGTCGCTTCGTTCCGCAAAGTGGAGCAAGTCCTTGGCTTGTCCGATCGACTGGCGCGCTTGGCGCAGCAGCTCTTGGCGCGGGAACGTGGAGCACCGTCTATGGCCACGGCTTCGAAACGAGCGAAAAGCTCAAAGCCGTTCCGCAGTACCTTATTACGGGAGGCGCCGTGCTGACGGCCATCTCGATCTGGTTTGCAACGAGCAGCGAGCCGCGCCTGCGCGTGGGCGACGCAGGAATTGGCATTGAGCAAGGCGAGGTTCGGCGCATGCCGTGGTGGGGCATCGATGCCATCGTGTGGGAGCCGGGCACGCGCGCGTTAGGCATCACCGGCAAAGACGAGTCGGGCGTGCCACTCACGTTCAAGGTACCTCTCAAAGACCACGCAGAGGCCATTCCATACATCATCGCCGAGGGCGAGGCGCGCATTCCAAAGTGCGTCGACATCCCCAACAAGGTGCGCGAGCAGCTGCCTGCATCGTCGCCGCATGCGGGAACGCCAATCGACCTCGAACCTCTCCAGATCGTAGGCAAGCGTTGCTCTGCGACGGGCAAAACAATCTCCTACGAGCCCGACGGCCGCGTGTGCCCACGCTGCGAGCGCGTGTACTTCAAAAGCGCCGTTCCGAAAAAATGCAAGTGTGGTAGCTCACTCAACGATCTCCGCTCCAAAGCCGCCGCCAACGCCAACGCGACTGCGGACAGCGACGCACAAGAGCCTGCACGAGATCATGAAGGCGACCTGGCGGACGAATCGTGCGAATCATCGGCGCGCAACGAAGTCGAGTCAACGTAACGGCGTAGCCAACCAAATCGAGGCAGCGATGGAACCGAACAAGCTTATCGCAAGGGGAATGGGTGCAAGCCCTGGAAGAGCCACAGGCGAGATTGTTTTCCACTCGGATGACGCAGTTTCACGCGCCTCGAAAGGGGCAAGCGTCATCCTCGTTCGAATCGAGACGACGTCAGAAGATGTGCCCGGCATGCAAGCGGCGGTAGGTATTGTCACGACGCGCGGCGGCCTCACGGGCGATGCAGCCATCGTAGCGCGAAGCCTTGGCAAGCCGTGCATCGGCGACTGCGTAGGCCTTCGTGTCGATTACGTGACCAATAGCCTGACGGTTTGGGGCGACTCGACGTTCGAAGAAGCCGACCTTGTCCTGAAAACAGGTGACGTCATTACGATCGACGGCGATCGCGGCGAAATCTGGCTTGGATAGACCGCTTTCAAGTTGGCGCGAGGTCGAGGCGGCGGCGAGGACCGGACCGGAACAGCCTCTCTGGCTTTGGTGCGTGTGCTTGTATAGCACACGCACACGCCGTCGCACGGCTCCGTCAGAGGACCGGACCGCAGCCGCCAACGAAGAGATCGCGCCAAATCGAAAGCGGTCAGGCCGTCTCCACCCGGTTGCGGCCGCGATTCTTTGCATTATACATGGCTTTGTCGGCGCGGCCGAGTAGATCGCCGAGATTCCAGCCTGGACCGTCGACACTCACAAGACCGATGGATGCACTTGCCCTGTGAGATTGCCCGGAGGGCAGAGGGAACCTTGTCTCGGCAATGGCTCGGCGCACGCGTTCGGCGGCAACGCGCGCGCCCGCTTCGGCGGTTTGCGTGAGAGCGATCACAAATTCTTCGCCGCCCCAACGCGCGACGAAATCACTCTTTCGCGCCATACTCACGAGCACGCGCGCAACGCCCTGCAAAACGGCATCGCCAGCTTCGTGACCAAGCGTGTCGTTGACTTTCTTGAAATGATCGATATCGAGCAAAAGAAAGCTTATTGGAACGAGATCTTTGGCGCTCATGGCCCGCACCTTGTCGAGGCGCTCGACAAACGCACGGCGGTTGAACAGGCCCGTGAGCGTGTCGGTGGACGCGAGCCTTTGCGCCTCGGCAACGAGTGCAGCCATGCGCAAAGGTCCACCGAGCTCGCTTGCGAGCAATGCAAGCAGGCGGCGATCGTCGTGCGAAGCGCCGCGCCGACTCGGGGCGAGCGCAAGTTGCCCCATGGCGCTCGAGCCAAAGCGCACCGGCAGGAGGATTGGCGGGGCCGACCACTCGGCCATGGCTGCACGCTTGTCGGCAAACACCAGCGCGTCGCCGTCATCGACCTTGCGGCGCTCAGGCGGAGATGGAACATCGAACGCATCGCGCGCCTCACGAACGGCGATCTCTCTCAAGCCAGGATGTGTGTGGATGAAAATCCGCGGTCCGTCGGTGGCATGCCCCCGAGGCGCTGTTTCCGTCGCCAAAGCAAGCCAGCGGTAGCACGCTACGTCAGAGGCAAGAGCCGCGAGATCGGCAAAGAGCCGGTCGAGTTGCTCGGCCTTCTGCGCGAGCGCGCGAACCTCACCGGCGATCGTGGTCTCGAAAAGCGATGCATCGAGTAACTGCGAAAGACGTTCTTGCACATTGCCGCGCGTGACAACTTGCGGGTACGCGGCGGGCGTTGGACGCGAGGACGGCGATGCCGTGAGATCGTCGAGCACGTCGATGAGCAGGTTGATCTCGGTTTTCGTGACGTAGGCCGAAGCACCTGCATGCCGTGCCCAAAAGCGCGCGCGCCGATCGTCCGACGCCGTGAGCAGCACGACCGGCACGTGCGCCGTTGCAGGCTCAGCGCGAACGAGACGACAAAGCTGCAACCCCGAAAGGCCTGGCATCCACAAATCGGTGACGACCGCGTCGGGAGGCTCGGCGAGCACCATTTCCGCGGCTACCGAAGCAAGTGCAACTTCTTCGACATCGTGTTCTTGCTGCCGCAGTCGAATGCCGAGAAGAGCGCGCGCACTTGCGCTGTCATCGACCAAGAGGATCCGTGCCACAGGTACTTTGACTATGCTTGCGCGCCCAGCCCAAGAAAGCAAAGTGGCTGAAAGGCCGGCCTGACTTCGTTGCCATCCGATCGCACACCTCGTACTCCCGCTCATGGTCCCCCATGGGACCTGCCTCTTGCTGAGGCGCCGCTCGCGTTTGTCGACCTCGAGATGACCGGGCTGGATCCCGCGCGCGATAGGATTGTTGAACTGTGCATCGAACGTGTGCGGGGAACTTACATCGAAGGACGACTACACACGCTCGTACGGCCAGAAAACCTTGCGCCAGATAAACCTGCTACGGGGCAAGAGCTTCGCGCGGTCGCCCCAAGTTCATCCGAGCTCGCTCAGGATGGGCACAACGAGCACGACGAGGACACGATTGCGCCAGCGCAATCGTCGGCCATCGTTGGCAGTGAACACATTCACGGAATCACTGCCGAGGCATTGGCCTTTGCCCCAACGTTTGCCAATCTCACCATCGAAGTGACAAGCCTGCTGGGCGGTGCCGTGCTGATTGCACACGGTGCATTTTGGGATGTCGCATTCCTCCGAGCCGAAATCGCCAGAGCGGGCAAAGGCTTTCGCATTCCGTTCTATATCGACACGCTGAATTTGTCGCGACGCGCCTTTGATCTGCCACGCCACTCGCTGGGCGCCCTGCGTGCACATTTCGGCATCGACAGCGCGCGCGCACACCGGGCCGATGCCGACGTAGCCGCGCTGCGTGCCGTGTGGGAGCGCTGCGTGCAAGTACTCCAGCCCAAGACCCCACGCGACGCGTGGCAGGTTCGCGTTGCAGAGCGTCGGGCACGCGATCAGATAATTGCAGAATGCAATCATGCAATTGCCCGGGGAGAGCCCGTCACCGTAGTTTGGCGTCCCAACGCACGTCCGGCCGAGCCGATGACGATGGTTCTCGTCGAAATCCGTACGGGGCTCGACCCCCCACGGGTGATCGGCTATCAGCTCCCCGGGCGCGGTCGCCGCGAGCTTCGTGCCGACCGTATCCTGCGAATCGAATTTCTCAAGCCCGAATCTTAGGAGCAAGTAAGTGCGCCGTGTCTTCCCGATGGCTTTCGTTCTTCTCGGCCTTGTTGGCGTCGCATCGGCCTCGTGCGGCTCCGAGGCGAACACCTCTGGCCGCACGCCGCTCGCCGACAAGTGGCTCAGTCGAGCCAAGCAAAGCTACAAAAGCGGCGACATCGACGACGCTGCGTCAGCGGCCGAGGGCGCGCTCAAGGCTGCCCCGCAAGATCCAGAGGCTCGCGTCACCGCGGCTCGCATCGCGCTCGCCAAGCTCGATTATGCTGCGGCCATCAAGCTGACCGAGAACCTGCCAAGCAGCGAAGCCAAGGGGATCCGCGGGCGGGCGCTGTGGTACTCCGGCGACATCGAGCGCGCAGCTGACGATCTCGAAGACATGCTGCGCGATCCAGCGGTGAAAGATACGTGGGCACGTGACGTTGCGGGGCTCGCCAGACGCGGGCAAGGTCGCCATCCGTTCGCGATTGAAGGCGGGCTCGTCGCGTCCGTCGAGATGCCACAAGCTGGCCCGGCGCTCGTCGTCCCTTGCGAGCTGCAAGGCGAGCGCATTCTTGCACTCGTTGCAACAGCCATGGGCGAACTGATGATCGACTCGTCGACACGCAAAGAACCCGCGTGGGTAAACTTGCGGTTTGGCGACAAGCTCGAAGTCAAAGACGTGCCGGCACTGACTTACGATCTGTCGAACCTGTCGCGGCAGCTCGGCGCGCCAATCAAAGCTTTGATCGGCGTCAACGCCCTTCGCAACATGCATGTTACATTCGATAGGCGCGGCTCGCAGTTCGTCGTGCGCAAAAGTGAGCCTGCACCACCTCCGAACGCGACGCGCGTGCCGCTCTTTTACGTACGCGGCGGCGGCATGATGGTGCGCGCAGCCGTTTCGAACAAAGAGGACGGGCAGACGCCGCTTTTCGTCGACTCGTCGGCGTTCTATCCGCTCGCGCTCGACGATCAGGTGCTCAAGCGGTCGACCGCCGATCTTGCGGCCTTTCGCACCGAACCAGGCGCGCCGCAGCCGTGGAAAATAGGCTTGCTCCCGTACTTCAAACTCGGACCGCTCGACCTGCCGCAAGTGCCAGCCATGCAGGGGGTATCGCTTGCAGAATACAAATCGAACTTCGACGTAGACGTTGGCGGCATCGTGGGAGCATCCTTCCTTGCGGCGTTCCGCGTCACGCTTGGCGATGCGGGCCGAGCGATGTGGCTCGAGCTCGATCCGATGATGCAGACGGGGCCGGGGCCGGTCGAGCCCAAAAACGAGAATAAAGGGGCTGCCAAGTGAGCCGCGCACTTGCCATTTACCCAGGGAGCTTCGACCCGGTCACCTTCGGCCACCTGGACATCATCGAACGCGCTGCAACCTTGTTCGAAAACATCATCGTTGCGATTGGCGTGCACCCGACCAAGCACCCGCTTTTTTCGGCCACCGAGCGGATAGAACTCATCGAGCAAGTGGTTCGCCACCTGCCGAACATCACGGTCGAAGCCTTCGATGGGCTGCTCATCGAATACTGCGCAGAGAAGAAAGCGAGCATGATTGTGCGTGGGCTGCGCGTCACCACAGACTTCGAATACGAGCTTCAAATCGCTCATGCCAATGCCGATATCCGACCTGAAATCGACACAATATTTTTGCCAAGCCGGACGAAGCATGGGTTTCTGAGCGCCTCGCTCGTGCGCGAAATCGCAAGCCACGGCGGAGACGTAACCCGCTATGCGCCGCCACTTGTTTGCGATGCACTTGTGAAAAAGCTTGCAATCACCACAAAGAAACCCTGATCGAGTTATGGGCACGGCCGAAGCATCTGGAATCGATTCGCGGCTTGACGAAACCGTTGCCGCCATCCGCGCCAAGGTGAACATGCAGCCGCGTGTGGGCGTGGTGCTTGGCAGCGGTCTTGGCGCGTTCGCAGACACACTTGGGCATCTCGTCAAGCTGCCCTACGCCACGATTCCCCATATGCCTGCGTCCACGGTGGTTGGTCATGCAGGCAACCTATGCTTTGGCACGATTGACCATGTGAATGTAGTATGCATGCAAGGCCGCGCGCACGCCTACGAAGGCTACCCAATGTGGCAGGTTGTGCATGGCGTGCGCACGATGGCGCGCCTTGGCGTCGACTGCGTGCTCATCACGAACGCCGCTGGCGGGATCGAGGCAACTTGGTCTGCGGGCGATCTCATGATTGTGACCGATCACCTAAACTTTATGCCCACTCACCCGCTCACCGGTCCAAACGAAGAAGCGCTTGGCACACGCTTCCCCGACATGACGAACGCCTACGACCGAGATTTGCGCGGCATGCTCGGTGAGGTTGCGCGGCGCGAAGGCATTGCAACGAGGCAGGGCGTTTACGCAGCCATGCCGGGCCCTTCGTTCGAAACGCCCGCCGAGATTCGAATGCTTCGCGCGCTTGGGGCGCAGGCTGTTGGCATGAGCACCGTGCCTGAAGTGATCGCGCTTCGCCACATGCGCACGCGCGCCCTTGCGCTGTCGTGCATTACGAACATGGCGGCAGGCATGGGCCAAGGCGAACTCAGTCACGAGCACGTCGAACAAATTGCCAATGCGCGGCAAGCCGATCTCGAGCGCCTCGTGCGCGGTTTCATCCTCGCCGTGGCGCAAACATGAAAACCACGTCGTCTGGGCTAGACCGCTTTCAGGTTGACGCGAGTTCGAGGCGGCGGCGAGGGGCGGACCGGAACAGCCTCTTCCGGCTTTGAGGACCGCACCGGAGCCGCCAACGATGAAATCGCGTCAAATCGAAAGCGAGCTTGATATACTTTTGCAAAAGGCGATAGGCGTGCGTGAGCATGCCTATGCGCCATTTTCGAAATACCGCGTTGGCGCTGCCATCATGACGAAAAGCGGTGCTGTTTTTGCTGGCTGCAACGTCGAGAATGCAACCTATGGAGCTACGATTTGCGCGGAACGAGGCGCTATTATGCAAATGATTGCCGCCGGCGAGCGCGAGCCCGTCGCGGCTGCCGTGGCAACGTCAGACGGCGCCTCGCCATGCGGAATTTGTCGTCAAGTGTTCGCCGAGTTCACTTCGAACATGCCTATCGTTCTCGTGAATCTCAATGACGAAACCGGCACGGTGGTCGAACTTGCCGATCTTTTGCCCCTGGCTTTTCATCGCTGATTGCCATCCGTGCGGGGCGCCCTTCTTTCGCGAAGAGGAGCCCGCTTCATCTTTCTGCGCCCTAGATTTGATGAAATTTTATTGCCATAACGGATTCGATTGCGGAGCGACGGGAGAAATTGAGGACACGCCCTAGCCCAATCGCACTGGCACCATGCTGTAGGCGCGGCGCTTTCCGGGGTGCATGTCGATTTTTTTGATTTCTTTCTGGTTGAAGAAACATTCCGGAAAAATGGTCGACCGGGTCTGTATGGTCCAAAGAGCAACAAACGATGGCGCGTCTCGCGCTATCCAATACAGTCCGCCGACATCGACACAAACCTCAACAACCAATCCCAACGGTTCCACCGCCAAACCATCAGCGCCTCCAAGACCAATGCGCGACGTGTCAGAGCTACCTGATCCTCCTCCATACTCGGACGAGGTGATTAGGAACCTCACGAACCATCAACCAGCGAATGCACCCAATCACCCCGCCAATCAGCAGGTGACCGGCGCAAAAGAGGCACGTCCCGCCCAAACCGCCAGAAAAACAACAGCAGCCGCAGCCATGAAACCCGTTCCAGGCAACACGCCGCCGGTATGGGCAGCGAGTCCTACCGTGCGACGCGCGATGGCAAAAGCATGGGATCGTTTATTTATCACATCCCTGGGGTCGTTCTGACGCATGACGGAATGTACAACATTCCGCCAGTCTCTATCCCAGCGAATTGATAAACACGTGAATTGCGCGAAAGGCCCAGCTTATGGCCATCAAAGATTTTTCAATCATCATTATGTTTCTGGGGTCGTTCTGTCACATGACGGGATGTACACCATCCCACGAGCCTCCTCCCCGCACGGATGTCCGTGCCATTTCATCGAACACTCATCCTAACGTTAGTTTCGACACTTGCGACCATGCAACCCAAGAGCCCATCAAGGAGAATACCACGCGTACCCCTGACGACATCGTAAAGGCCGAAAAAATCATCAAAGAATATTTGAATCAAGAATGCGCTCGCGCAACCCAAGAGTACATCAAGGAGAATACCACGCATACCCTTGACGACATCGTAAAGGCCGAAAAAATCATCAAAGAATATTTGAGCCAAAAATACCCCTGGAAGGAGAGCAAATATAAAATTTGCATCAACTCAAAAGAGTCGGATCAGCATATCATTGAATTCATGATCCATCACGAAGACGATGCCAAGAGGCCTCCTCGTCCCGGGGCTGGCCTATTTCGCTTTATCGAATTCGATATGCAAAAAATGGTCGTGCGCCGGGAACTCAGAGATCAATAACGCGGAACAATCGCGATAGATTGCCTACCAAACCACCAGCTCGTCGCGATGCACGAGAATCGCGTCGTCGCCAGAGCCTTTGCGGCCCGCAAGGAGCACGGCGTCGGTTGCGGCGTATCGCGCGAGGCCGCGACCAAGCTCGGTGCCCGCAGCATTGAGCACGCGGACGGAATCGCCTTGGCGAAAATCTCCTCGAACGCCCAGCACGCCGACGGAAAGCACGCTTTTTCCGCTCGTGCGAACCGCAGCAGCAGCACCCGCGTCGAGCCACACATCGCCGCGCGGGCGCAGCGTGAATGCGATCCAATGCTTTTTTGCGGTCAAGCGCCGAACCGCCGCCGCAAACAAGGTTCCTTCGCTTTCGCCAGAAAAAATGCGAGCCAGAACGTCGTCGCGCCGAGCATCGGCAATGACAACGTGTACACCGGCAAGCGTTGCACGACGGGCTGCTTCGATTTTGCTCGCCATGCCACCCGTGCCCAAATCGCCTTTTTTCGCGCGCACCAAAGGCAATGCCTCGGTCACAACGTTGGAAACGAGGGGAACACGCACGCCGCTCGCGTCGAGCAAACCTTCAACATCGGAAAGCAGAACGAGAGCGTCCGCTTCAACGAGCGGCACAACCATGGCCGACAGCTCGTCGTTGTCACCGAACTTGATCTCATCGACTGCAACCGAGTCGTTCTCGTTCAGAATCGGCACGCAACCAGCGTCGACGAGCGCCGAAAGCGCACCACGCGCGTTGTTCGCGCGATTTCGATCCGCCAGATCGGCGTGCGTAAGCAAAACCTGCGCAACAGCAATAGACACGCAACCAAAAGCCTCTTCGTAGGCACGCATGAGCAGGCTTTGCCCCGCAGCCGCAGCCGCTTGCAGGCGGGACATTTCTTTGGGCCGCGCACGGTAACCGAGCTTCTTGGTGCCAAGGGCAATGGCGCCGCTCGACACGATCACAATCTGTCTCCCATCGGCACGAAGCGCGCTTACGGCACGAGCGAGCCGCTCGTACGCTTTTGGATCGCGTGCAAGCATGCTCGATCCGATCTTGATGACTACGCGGCGGGCTTTGCAAAGAGCCCGACGAGGATCAGAGCATTCGTTGCCACGAGGTTGAATCATACACGCATGCTCGGCAAAACTTCGTCGAACGCGGCTTCGAGCCTGCGCACGAGCCAGTTAGGTACACCCGCGACGGAGAGGAGAATGCCGTCGACGATTTGCGTGGTTGGGTCGCGCGTGTCGGCGGCAGCAAAGGGACTGTCTTGTCGCAAGGGTCGGGCCTCGGTTGTGAGCGCACGAATCAGCGCTTGATCGATCGCGCGGCGAATGCGCTGCGCTTCGGCGGCGTCGATACTGACAGAGCGCGATGCACGCGCCATTTCGAGGTAGCGCGCGAACAGGTGACCGAGCACGAACGTGCCGAGAGCCGAGCGCACCGGCGGTATGATGGCGAGCGGGCCCAAGCGGCCAAGCACTTTCGTCATGGCGAACGCGACACCTTGCGAAAGCAGGCCACGCCAACCTTCCTCACCGCCTGCCTCGATGAGAAGCGAACGAGCCTCTCGCGTTAGCGACAAACCGTGGCGTGAAGCAAGATCGTACACCAGCGCGCCTCGAACGCGCCGGACAATGGCGCTGGGCACCCATGGCAATGGGAGCGTGCCCGATGCGGCGCCGAGAATGGTGTAGGTTCCAAGTCGACCGCCACCGAACGAGTGACGGGCAAGCGGCTCGGACTGCTTCGAAGCGAGCTCTGCATCGTCATGATCCGACATTCTGCGGACGATAGCAGAAACGAAGCGCAGACGAGAGCGGGCGCAGCTCGACGACTACGACGCCGGACTCGCTACACAGAGCAAGCAGCTCGAACGTGCTGCGCCCACCGAGATCGACCACGACGTGTGCACCGGCAACGAACATCGCGATGCCGCGAGCAGCCAAGCGAGGTGCGAGCGAGTCGAGCGCCCCATGCATGCGCGCAACGAAACGCCCTTCGGCCAGGGCCACATGGGACGGCGGGCCTTGCACCAGAGTGCTGCTGGCGGAGACAATCAGCGCTTCTTCCGCCGCGAGAGTGAGCGGAGAAGTGAGCGGCATGTGCGGCGAAAAAACAATCCAAGAGTGGCCTTCGAGCGCCTTGGCAAGCGTAGAAGCCCACGCCACGGCGATTTCCTCGGGCAGATCCCCGACAGGATCTTCGAGCGCGAGCACGCGCGCGCCCGTTGCCATGGCCGCCGCAATCACGGTGGCACGGCGCGCGTGGGGGACAAGCCCGCCCAAACGAGACTTCGATAACGGTGCAAGTTGCAAGCATTCCATGGCACCCTTTGCCATGATGCGTGCTTCCGAGGACGAGTGGCCAGCGATGCGGGCGCTCCATTCAATGTATTGCACAACCGTCCAGTTTGGCGGCAGCGGCGAGCTGCTGGAAGCGCCCGCAACGACATGTTTCAAAGCGGCATGTTGGGCTGGCACGCCACAGATGGAAAGCGTTCCTCGCGCAATTGGCAAAAGCCCAATCGTCGCGAGAAAAAGCGCGCGCGGTGCCCCGAGCATCAGCAGACGCTCGCGGGTGGAACGGAGCGTGAGGCCGTCGCACGACGGAACGCCGCTGACATCGACCCTAAGATCCTCGCATGCAACAAGTGGTATCGGGTGCGTCTCGACCGGCAACGGAGCGAACGACGTAGTCACATTCCCACAATATCAAAATCAAATCGCGACGAACGGATGGCGACGTGCGGTGGGCATGCCATCCGCGCTTGACAAAAAGCCGACAATCAACGAGCCTGCGCAGCGGAGAGCTGACCGAGTGGCCGAAGGTGCCTGATTCGAAATCAGGTGTACCCGTGAGGGTACCAGGGGTTCGAATCCCTTGCTCTCCGCTGCAACGCTGCGGAATCATTGCGGTAGCCAGGCCAAAACGCCAAAACCCTGCCAGAACTGGGAATGGTTAGGAGTTCTTCCGGAAGTGGTCCGAACGGCACACCAAGATCGCCAATGAGGTCTTCGGCCTGTTTCACGTAGCCCATCGTCGTTTGGATCGTGTCGTGGCCTGCGCGGCGAGAGATCTTGTCCATGCCGAGACCGGTCATCGCCAGCCAGGTGAGACCCGAGTCGCGGCACGAACGGAAGTTCGCTTGCACGTGCGTGAGCGTGTCATGGTGCAGCTCGTTACGCGTCACTCGCGCAGTGGTGAGATCCATCCGGAAGATCTCCGCGAGCGTATTCTCCGGCACCGTCGACATCGCCGGAACGACGAGCTCGTTGGCGCGTTTACCTTCGCGCATACGCACGAGCAGCGGACGGAGTGCCGATTCGATCGGAACGCGCCGGACACCATTGCGCGTCTTTGGCGGCTTGACTGTCTCTCGCTCATAGTCCCACGCCTTCGTCACGAGGATGAGGCTGGCATCTAGATCGACGTCCGACCAAAGCAACACGCGGAGCTCACCGGGACGGAGATACGTGTAGAACGCAATTGCATAAATCTCCCGCCACTCCAGAGCGATGCCTTCGCAGGCGAGCACGGCCGCCGCCTCCTTCGGGTAGATAAACGGCTTGCGGCGAACCTTGCGTGTGTTGCGATCCCCAGGTGGTTCGACGCCGACACACGGGTTCGACCTGCCATCGAGAATGCGCAGATCACGGTGCTTGCTGGCTGCTGCCGCCTTGAAGGAGCTCGTGATGCAGCTCCAGACGTTCATCGCCGTTTTGCCGCTCACGCGATCTTCGGCGCGCCCGTGCTTCGTCCAAGCGAGGATCGACACATCGAGCGCGTCGCGGATGTCCTCGATGTCATCGCGCGTAATCGAGACCATCGCCTTTGACCCGATGCGAGGTGAGACCCATTTGTCCCACCGCGAGTGCTTCGTGACCGTGTCCGTTTGCCCGCTCTCTTTCGCGCGAGCGATGTATCGCGCGAACCATTCGTTTGCCGTTTCCTCCATATCCTCCGGCACCATGCCGGAGCCTCGTGCTTTGTCGCTCACGATCTTGGCCACGCGTCGCGCCTGCGCGCACGAAGCGCACGAACATGACGACGGCGTGCCCATTGGAGTCATCGTGCACTTCGGCACGTCTGGGATTGGGACGGTCGTTCTCTCGCCGTTTGGCAGAGAGAGCCTGGCCTCCCATCCGCCGACCCGTTCGTTCCAGCGCGGTGAACCTGTTGCGGGCCTACCCATGCGCCACCTCCGTGCTCGCTTGCGGTGATGGCGCGTGTCTTTTCTTCGTCGTGTTATGGTTCACGAGTCGACTCCAGGGTTATTGGGGTTGGCCATGGCCTCGGACGCTCCAACGTCGCGAGGCCACTTTTATGACCATGAGGCTATCCGCACCTCGAAGTTTGTCAACAACTTTTTGATGCAGCGAGTGCCAGGTCTCGAAGCCACGCAGCAATCGTCTTGTAAGATTTATTTGCAGCGACAACGATTTGCTCGTGCTCTTCGCGAGTGAATCGAACTGTGATTGCGTGCGAAGACAGAACTCCGGCGCGGGGTGGGCGGCCCATGCGCTTCTTCGCTGCCGCCTTCTTTTTTGCAGCCATGCGTATTTCCCATTACCAGATTCGTAAATGTTTCCGTGCATCAGTTCACCTTCGCCATGAGGGTGGATTCGACGACCGCGGCACCTTCCTGACGAAGCCAGTTCGCCGGTCTCTCACTCGTTCAGCGCGCCACCCCACCGCCGAAGATCTGACAGACTACGTTGGGTTTGCCGCCGCCCACGCCAAGAAAGCCGTTTGCGGCACGGCCGCAGCGATTGCTTTCGTAAGCGCCACGCCCTCGGCCGACGTATCCGCGCCGGGCTTGAACGTCGGCGCGGGCTTCGCGTTCCATGTCGCGTCGAAAGTTTTCTTGTAGAAAACCAGGTGTGCGAGCACTTCGGCGGGCGTCGCGGTGTTCGCTGCCGCCCGGTGCCTCGCATCGTTGAATGGTCGGATAAGCATCAATCATTTTCGTTCCCCCTCTTCGAATTTCGCTCGCGCGTCCCCCTCGCGCAACGACCAGATAACCCCGGTCAGGCGAATATCTGTTTTCGCGCGTCGCTTCGGCGTCGGTTAGTACGCTGTCGGATCCTCGAGCGCCGCCAATGCGTCGTGAATTTCACCCGCCACTTCGGGGTGTTTTTTCAGTACGGGATATATTGCCTTGAGTACTTCCTTCCAGGGCTTGGACCTGACAATCTATTTCCGACGCACCATATTTTTTGATTAGGTGAGATAATTTTTGAATCGCAAGACTCATTTTTGCTGTTCCTGTCCCGTTTTCCATATATCCGGAGGATCCACGCGTGCGCGCGGCAGACCTCGCGGCCTGAAACTCCCCCATACTGTTTGTAATGATTTGTGCTACCCGAAATCACGACAGAACTTATGGAATCATTCCACCCCTTCCAGTCCGATATCAGCAAAACGCATGACCTTGCTCGCTAGTGCGGGGGATGCCGGGGTTGCAGGGGATGTTTCCTTCCGTATACCTAAATTTGTCACTGCCATTTCTCGATTCCGGAGTTGGGACATCCCCCGCATGCCCAGCATCCCCCGCAGTCCGTACCGACCAGCGCATGACGCCATTGCGGTCCGGGGCACCATCTATCAGGCGTCCACCAATGATCTGCCGTCTGATGGACCGCAGTTGAGCACCGAGCTTGCCGTGATTGGGTGGCATTCCAGGCTTGGTTGGCACGAGCGTCTCGATGGCTTCACGCATGTCATCGAAACCATCAGGGTCGGCATGCCCTCGTAGGCGTTCGGGCGTGTACAGGCGCTCGATTACTTCTTTTGCAGTGATGCCCTTTGGCGTTCCACTCGAGAGCCTAGCCCACCCGTCCACGAGACCGCGAATGGCAATCTTCTTCGTGTCCGCACTACTCGAAAGCCCCTCGCGCGTCGATTGCGGATTGGGCATGTCGACGAAGGCCACGGCAGACGCGACAACGGCCGACCACGACTCGAACGAGCCCCATGGCTTCACTCCCTCGGTCGGGCGTCCGGCAACGGCGTGAGCGCGCAAGATCGTCAGTGCGGCACGAACGAGCCGAGGCCGCTCGGTTGATACCCACGAAAGCAGCGGGTTGTGTTTCCAGCCGGTCCGAGCCTCCGGATCTTCGACGCGAGATTCAAGGCGAATGTGCAATGTGCGTCGCCCGAGATCGCCGCCGATGACGAGGTTGTTTCCGGTGGCGGCCCAAAGCGTGAGGTTGTCGAGTGCGACGCTGGCGTTCTTGCCGAGCATTCGATCTCGCCACGACGTTGCGGTTAGGACTGCGTCGAACGATGGCATGGAGATGGTGTCCGCAACGTTGTCGATGACGACCAAGCGCTCGCCCTCGAGGAGCAGCGCCGTGATGCGCTTACGGAATTCTTCATCGCTCTCTGGAAGTGGCGCCTTGGTTGCGTCGCGCCCTGTTGCGATACGGCAGGTAACGTCTACGAGCCGACCCTTACCTGTTCCTGGTGCCGTGGCGTCGACTGCGATGAACGGGATGCAACCATCAATTGCTGGACGAGCAAAGAGCGTGAGCACGAATGCCAACCACGCAGCACGATGCGCATCCGTCGCAAACGGGAAGTCACACACGACATCGAGTAGCTCATCGCGCGCGGCGATCGCGTCAGCCTTTGAAGGACGATCCGGGACGATTGGAAAGTTCTCACTCGGTTCGAAGAGGTAGCCAGTCTCTGGATCGTAGCCGCGCGTTTGGATGATGCTTCCGTCCGGCCGAAGTGCGGGGGCTTCGAGCACTCCGCGTAGTGGACGCATCCCGTCCCATGCGCAGCGAGCTGCGAGAGCGGCGATCGTTGCCGGGTTCGGTGTAGACGGCACCCATTTCGATTCGCGTTTGTCGAACTTCACGAAAGTAGTTTCACGTGTGAGCAACTCAAGCAGCGTTGCCGGCGCTACCGGTCGGATCGTCGGTGCACCCGGTGGACGCCTAACGCCCAGCGGTGGTGCGCCGTCCCGCACAACCCTCACGAGTTCGCCAGATCGAACGAAGAGTTCGAAGCACCGAAGAAGCACGGTCGAGCACTCGTCGACGACGCGATGTATGTCGGCCCCGAGCTTGATTTCGTTGTTCTTCTTCTCATAACGATGAGAGCGATTCGTTCGCTTGTGCGCTGGACGACTCGAGTCGTTAGCAGCCTTCGCGCGCTCGATTTCCGGCTCGGTCTCACCGGAAATGTTTTCAGTCAGTTGGTCGAGCGTCCCTCCCGATTCGAGCAGTTCGGTGACGTCCTTGTGAAGGGCTGGGGCTTCGACAACACGAACCGATGCAGCAACGCCTTCAAGCGATTGGCGAACATCTTCAGCATGCTTTCGTCCCGGTTTGTCAGCATCGGCAATGATGATGACTTCGCGACCAGCAAGAACTTCGCGTGCCTGCTCGGCCACGTAATGCCATTTTCCAGCGCCTTCCGGATTGCATGTGGCCGTGTGCCCAAGTCGAGTGAGCGTGTCGACGTCCTTTTCGCCTTCGGCGATGTAGACGGGACGATCGCTGTCGTCGTTGAGAAGCTCCGGAAGTTTGTAGAGCACACGCGATATGCCTTCGAGCTTGTAGATCCAGCCTCCAACTCCGTTCGGCCGACGCTGAATGAAACGTTTCCCAAACTTGCGTACGACCTGAAAGACGACGGTTCCGAGCTCGTTGCGATAGTCATAGACGGCCTCGAAGTCGTCGTCGGTGCGGGCCTCGTCGGCGTTATGCGTCTGACCGCACTTGCATGGCCCGTGCATTTTATGGGCGAAGCATCTGTCATTGCCCTGCTCGATTCCTCCAGCAAGTTCTTCGCGTGAGCAATGCACATATTCGCCGTCGTCGCTGATGAAGCCGTGACAGCGCTTCCCTTGCCCGCGCCGATCTCCATCGCTACCGCCGCAAATCGGGCACGGATTCTTCTTCGTGTGCCGTTGTTCCCGAGCGACGCTCATGCTGCCGCCCTCCGTTTTCCGGAATGGCATTGAAGGCAGACGGCCCCTCTACCCTTTGCCCAGGCGATCTGCGCCCCGGCAGAAAACGGGGCACGACAGTCGCGGCAGGATCCATCGAACCTCGACAGAATGATTTGTCGTTGTGGCTCTTTTGGCTCGACACAAACGCGTCGAGGGGTAAGCGTCGAGGCGTTCAGCAGACCGCTTTTTACGATCAGGTGACACGCAGCAATTGCCGATGTTCGACGCTCCTCTTCCGTTGTGCCACGGGTATCCAGCGCACGTGCGATGAGCGCGTTTATTTTCGGTAGAAACCTCTCAGTCTCGGAGATCATGCAGACCTCCGTGTTGATCGCAGACCAGCGGCAGCGAGCGCCCGCTCGGCAAGGATCTCATCGGTCTCGGTCGGCGGGAGCTGCACGATCGGCGCGCGCCGATGCATGTAATGCGCACGATATGCCTCGACGTTGACGCGCCAGACAGTCGCCGGACCAGAACCCTCACGCATATGTTCAGGCACGGCGCGGATCCGATCGCGAGCTGCCCGACGCGAACGACACTTTGGTGGCCACGTTTCGGGTCGCTCCGTCGAGTAGAGCGTCGGCGCATTGCGCTGCTCGAACGCACGCGCGATGCGCTCGTCGATGAGCGCTACGAGATTGGTCTCGAGCGAGCTGAGACGCGCCTCGGTCGCCATGGATTACAGCCCCTTCTCGCGGAGCCGCGTGCGTAACGCGATGAGCGAGACCTCGCGTGCAGTACCAAGCATGCACGACGCAAGCGCTGTACGTGACATACCTATCTGGCGCGCGGCCCCATGCAGTCCATGCTGTTCGATGAGGGTGGTAAGGCGGTAGCGTTCGGCTTCGGAGAGAGCGCTTGGTTCGTAGTGCATGCACACAATTTGCGCTCGCGGTTCATGAGCGAAACCGTGAAGAAGTCCACCCCGACTTCTTTACGGTTTTTTATCGGCCTTTTTGATTCTTTTTAGGTAGTGGCGCATAGCGCGCTTTTCTTCTCCGATGAGTTCGGAGTTCGACATACCTTCCCAGCCGTCTGGGAAATCTTCACACCCGTAGCAGATCGAGAGCAGAGCAAGATCGCGCTCCGTTGGTATCCATGTTGGCATCTGCATCTCTCTCGTAATGGGATTCGGCCAGCCCTCTGCATACTCCCTCGCCACGCGTGCACGTGCGCGGTCGGGCCGGCGGCCAAGAGCGGTGAGCATGCTCTTCCAATCGGTCACTACCCCTGCAAGGCCACCCTGTCGGCGCTCGTGGTCTCCCATGGGGATAACCCCCTTCCCCTCGATATCCTCCCGCGCAAAATGCGCGTGCATTGCAATAGTCTGAGACGCGTTCTCAAATGTTCCCTTCACGGTGCTCGCTCGCGAAGAATTGATAGGGTTCCCGTCCTGGTCTGCAAATACGAGCCTCTCCCCTTTCGACTGCGAAGGGTTGGTGGGTTCGAGTTCATCGAGTTTTTCCAACTCCCTTCGAAACGCGTCTAACTGCTTCACAAGTTCAACGCCGAGCCTGAAGATCCTCTCCTTGCATTTATCAACCTCGGTAGATGACAGATCCTCCTCTGGCTTGGGAAGCATGACGAGCACTTGCGCCGGCCATGGCTTCCACCCCGCGGTCTTGTTCAGCATTCGACGCTCAACATTCCGCATATCTTCCACGTATGCTCCGAGGTCTTCGTCTGTCACTACGCAAGATTGATACGTATTTTCAATTCGATCCCACCATTCCTCGTATACCGTCTTAGCCTCTTCGAGGTCTCCAGCCGCTACAAGGTCCCGAATGCGCTGCTTGTACGCGCTCGTCTTTGGGTCTTCGGCTGTTGTGTCTCGACGAGCTACGCGAATGCGCGGCCCCAACCACGATTCATGGTACGCCGTTTGACGCAGCTTACGCAGCCGCTCGCGTCTTGCACGCTGATCTTCCTCGTCCGATCTACACTTCTGCGCTACGATTTTCGTCACGGGAGATGCGCCTCCTGTCGCGGCTGGGTCCCACGCCAGGGATGCCGGCCGCTCGCTTTTGAGACTACCGCTTCCGCTGTCGCCCTTCGAGAGCCACGACGTTCCGGGCACGCTCGAGCCGACGCGCTTCGAGCTCGCGAGCGAGCTGGCTTACGACGTCGAATCGACCGGCCTTCGCGGCGAGCATGAGCGCCTCTTCGAGAGGGGCGGCGGCAGCGTGTGTATCTCGCAATTCGCTTAGCCCAACGTCGGCGGGAATTCGCACAGATGGGCGCTCTCGAGTCGATTCAGTTCGTTCAAATGCATCAGAATTCGACGTGAAATCAACTGCTTGTGCGACTTGCAAACCAGTTCAAAGCTCTCTAGGACAGGTTTCGCAGACTCACACTGGCATGCGACGGCGCCGCGGGCCTTCTTCACGGTAAACTCGTTGTTTATGGGTCGGTTCAAGAGCTTCTCGCACTCGCGCGACGAGGCGCGGCGGGTTCTTCGCGATCGCCTTGGACGCGCATTGCGTCCCGCACTCCAATCCCCGGCGTTCAGGCGTACCCCGACGAGTTACGTTACCGACGTCGAACTTCTGGAACTCCTGGTTCGCGTTCACATTCACCGTGGCGATAACGAAAACGATGTTCGGGCGGCATACGAAGCCCACCGTACGACCCATCCCGAAAGTCCGACGTTCGACAGCTTGATCAACGAAGGCTGGTTCGGAGTGACATGGGGGCGTGTTGTGAGTGACCCGAACACACGCTTTTCTGCCAACCAGCAAATTGAACCCATTCGCACTGGATTCCAAACCATTCTTAACGCTCTCCTCCGCGAGACCAAGTTCGAATTCGACAGCGTGAGCGACCTCTCGCAAGCGGTGCAGGAGTTCGCCGTACAACTCGCGAAGAAGCCTCAGAACGTGGTTTCAGCACCGTCGCCCGACTGGATCGCTGCCCGGCTTTGGGAGCGACGAAGCAAGAGTCTCAGCGATAAGGAAGCACTTCGACAGTGGATGGATCGCTGGACACTGCTTGGTTGCCCAATAATGTCACCGACCACGTGGTGGACCAAAGACGACGCTCGCGCATGGCGACGCGCAGCCATCGACGTGCTTCGTCACGATCCGGGGCTCGTAAAATGGGATCGCGAGAAGGCGCTGATCGACGCGCGAGTCAATCGCGAGCGAGGCAGAGATTGGCAATCCCCCGAAATCCCCGCAACGCTCGTCGAGCGATACCTCTGGGTGAACAGCAAGTACTGGGACTACGGGGCTCGGGCGCTTGGATACTGCGGGGATACGTGGGCACTGATGGTTATGCTCTGTGAAGATCTGGCCGCGCACGACCAACTGTTGGGCGAACCGTCTGCTGCGGAGTTTCTAGACCTCGTCTCCGAGCGACCCACGCTGCTCGTGTTGCTCGTCGAGCGTATCCGGAAGCAGCCATTGTTCCTCGCAGATCTGCTTCTCCACCCAGCGACGTGCCCATTGGCCTGCCTTATTGTTGCAAACTGGACCGCGCAATCGGTGGGATCATGGTCGCGCGCCTTGCAGGAAGCCGAGAACGAAGAGGCTCGTGATCGCGCGTTCGCCGATGCGATGGCTATCGCTACGCAGCACCTTCGCAATGAAAACGTTCCGATCAAGGAACTGGCTGCACTCTTGGTTTGGATGCACGATCGAGTTCGAGCCGACGATATGGCGTGGTCGCGCCGTCCTCGGAGGATAAGCGAGCGCATGTTCGAGGTCGTGCGCAATGAGCTTCTGACGCTGTCGAGACAACAGCTTGAAGAAATGCTGGCCGCACTCTCTTTCCGAGAGTCGGACGGACTCGGCACACCACGTTTCACCGCGGCTCTCGACGTTGCCACGTTCGCGTCGCTCACCGAAGCCATTGATTCAGACAAGGCAGTGGTCGTGTATGTTGCAACATTCCGCCCGGAAGCCATCATTCCGGACTACATCGCACTCACTCCTGCCCAAGCCGCGTCACTCGTCCTTGCCGCCAGGCGTTCGAACGCGTGGAATACGTTCCTTGCTCCGTTCGATGTGCGCGAACGACTTGAGAAGCCGAAGGAGAAGGACAAGAACGAGTACGCGGTGCGCTACGAGATCGCTCGTGCGCTTCGAGCACATATTCGGGTCTTGTCACGCGCTGTCGCCGCATGGGACGGTTCTCCCCCAGACGATCTCATCAAAGCATTAGCGTCGGCGATTCGCTCTGGCTCTAACGATCACACGGAGAAAGCGCGAGTTAGTGCCTTCACCGCCTGGTTTGAAGCCTATGTCGTTTCACACGTCGAACCACAGCTCGTCGATGATGTCGCCGCCGCGTGTAGGCGACTCCACGACGCCACCAGTCGTGGCGAAATCGAGGAAGCTCTGATGCTTATCGACGAGCCGATGGCCATGGCACGCCTACTTCAACGTGCCCCACCCGCGATGCGACAGAAAGTGAGCGCGCGAATAGGCGCGCTGGGGCCGAATGATGCTGCCGTGATCCATTCATTGCCCGAGATACAGGGAAGGATCGACGAGCTACTCAACGCGGGCGCCATCGAAGCAAGCGTTATTCCGACTGCTATCAAGTACATGAACGTCGAACGTGACCAGGAAACTCTTGGTCGCGTGGCGGATCGTGCGGAGGTGCGTCTTCGGTTCGAGCTTCGCCTTGCACTGTTGCAAAAGAACTTCTCGCGAATTGCGAAGATGACTGTCCCGGAAGGACTGCGAGATACACAGGTCACAGCGGCGCAAGATACAATCGACTTCTTCAAGGGCCTTGCCGAACTCTCGAATCCCAGCGGTTCCGCATCGACCGCAGAGGATCTATTCGCCAACTTGGCGCGTCGTCATCCCGAGAACGCTGCATACGTCGTCAACCAGTTCGCTGCGTACCTCGCGCGCTTACTCGGCGACGATATGTTCAGGACGCTAGACATTGCCGATTTCCCCGCCGCGAGATCAGTCATGGAAACGGCCGATCGTGCGTTGAAGAGCGCGCTCAACGTTGGGAACGACGACCACGCGATCCACGAGTCCAACAAAGCACTCTTGCTTCTCGCAATGGGAAAGCCCCGCGAGGCATACGACATTCTTCAGCATGCCAATGCATACGGTGAGCGGGAGGCGGTTGCAGCGTATGGGGCGGTGGCGTTGGATCGTATGGGGCGAGCGGATGAGGCATACGCTATCCTCGATAGAGCGGAAGACGCCCATAAAGAATCGATCGTGCTCAAGGCAGCGCGCAAACATCTGGAGGGCAGTGCCCCGGCCCGGGTCCGTCCGCTTGGCGTATCCGACGACAATCGTGTTGTAACAGTCCAAAGTGCTCTCTTTCGACTCCAACAAATGGCGCCAAACGATCAGGCCCGTGTCTTCGATCGGACGGAGGAGGAGCATGTGACGAATGAGATTCGCTCGGCCGCAGCCGGCCTGACCGCCCTCGTTCCAATGCTGCGGCCCGAGGACGATGTTACGTCCGTTCTCTTGCAGATTCTCGACGCCCGCGTTCGACATCTCGGCTGGTCAGTATCGGATCAGTCGAGGGGAGGATACTCGGCGAAGGGGAATCCAGGAGAGCGAGATCTGGTATTGAAGCACAAGGACAGCTATGACCTTGCCGTCATCGAGGCCGCGATATGCAAATCAAATCCATCGACGGGGACGGTGAGAAAGGACCTGACCAGCCACTTCCAAAAACTGTTTGGGTATAGCCAGTGCAAACTCTTCTTTCTTGTTGTCTATTCCTACGTCGACAGGCCACAAGACGTCTTGGCCACCATGCGCGAAATCGGGAAATCGAGTGCGCCACCGGATTTTACCTGCCTACACATGGGCAACGACTTTCCACACGATGACTCCCGCCCCATTGGCTTCGAGGCTACCTACCAGGTCCAAGATGGTCGCCAAGCAAAGACGGTGGTGTTCCTTGTGATAAATATGCTGCAGCAAGCGCAGCGCAACGCTGCGGCACTCGCAGGGAAAACAAGCGAGTCGAAGTCTCGCATTCAATAAGTTAGGTAGCTGCAAATGCGACCAACAGTGTGCAGGGTGCTGCCGATGGTCCAGCCAACATGGCCACCTTCTTCGCACCCACCAGCATCGCGGGAGTCCAAGCGGCGCGATCTACGTTGCCGATTTCGGGAACAACAAAATCCGCAAGCTCGAACCCGTGTACAGGTAACCCAAGAAGTGGTCCCAACCGCTCAAGCACGAACGCGACAACAGCGTCGATGCACGCTATTTTAGTTTTGGGCCGTTTGCTAAACTAACTTTCCCGCTTCGCAAGTTCTCTAAACTATCGTGCAACAGACCAATTTTACTAAGAATTCTCCAGGAAAGCTCGTTCTTACCGAGCGTGGAGCGCTGGCGTTCGTCCCTGATCCTGCGCCTGAGACGATTTCTCTTGACACGGCATCGTTGCGCTTTCTGACGACGGCGGAGCGGGCTCTTGGTCAGCTCACAGGGACGCTGCGCGCGATGGGGCCACATGTCAACCTGCCCCTCATCATCCGCCCGCTCATGCGGCGCGAAGCAATCGCGTCGAGTCGCATCGAGGGAACCGTTACGACTCCCGAGCAGCTCGTCTTGCTAGAAGGCGAAGAAGAAGTTGCCACCGATCGGCAAGCGTCGGAGACGCAAGAAGTCCTCAACTACATGCTCGCTCTGGAGCACGGCTTCCAGCGGCTCTCAGAGCTTCCGGTTTGCGTGCGCTTGATCAAAGAGCTGCACGCGATCCTCATGCGCGGTGTGCGCGGCAACGAGGAGCGCCCCGGCGAGATCCGGACGGTGCAGAATTTCATCGGTGCGACGCGCGACATCCACGAAGCGCGATTTGTTCCGCCGCCAGCAAGCGCGCTCGACAGATGCCTCCGCGAGCTCGAACGCTACATCAACCCCGACGCGCAGGCTGACAGCTTGCCCCACCTCGTTCGCCTCGCACTGATTCACTACCAGTTCGAGACGATCCACCCATTCCGCGACGGCAACGGACGCGTGGGGCGCATCCTGATCCCGCTCATTCTTTGCGCGTACGAGAGGCTCGACCGGCCATCGCTCTACATGAGCCCGTACCTCGAGCACGAACGCGCGACTTACGCCGACCTCATGCTCCGCGTAAGCCAGACGGGAGATTACCTCGCATGGATCCGATTTTTCCTCGAGGCCGTCGCCCAATCAGCAAACGCAGCTATCACGCGCGCCGAAGCCCTACTTTCGCTCCGGCGTGACTACCACGCGAAGCTCGCAGCAGCGCGTTCGAGTGCTCTCCTGCTCAAGCTCGTCGACGCGCTCTTCGAGCGGCCGTCGATTTCTATCAACGCGGCGGCGAAGCTTCTCAACGTCACGGTCGCTTCGGCGTCGTCGAACTTGCAGAAGCTCGTCGACGCCGGGATCCTTGTCGAGGTCACGGGCCGCCGTCGTGATCAACGATATGTCGCGCGCGAAATCATTCGCGCGACACACGCCGATTGAAGGCATTGACTAACGGTGAACATGTCCAGGTGCTACCCTTCGCACATGGCCAAGACCGCCAATGAAGTGATCCACGACGTACTTGAGCTGTCCGAAGAGGACCGCAGCCGCGTCATGTCAGCACTCGTCGACTCATTCGAACTCGACACCGCAGGCGAGCCCGAAGGCTCCTTTGAAGACGCGAAGGCGTACATGGCCGAGGTGCGCAAACGCATCGATGATGTGCTTGTGGGGAGTGTAAAAGGCCGTCCCTGGCGCGAGGCGATGGCCGACCTCGACGCCGAGCTTCGCGAGTACGCCGCCCGTCGACGGCGCACGGCGTGATCCTTCATCCCGCCGCCGAAGACGAACTCCGCGCGATCATGCGCTGGTACGAAGATCGCGGCGAAGGTCTCGGCGCGCGCTTCTTGTTTGCCGCGTACCGCGTGTTCGGGCGCATCGACGCGTCACCCTTCGCGTTCCCCGAGCATCCCAACGACGCGCGAGCGCGGCGAGCTCTCGTGCGGAGCTGGCCCTACGTCGTCGCGTTTGCCTTGACGGTGGAAGGCGAATCGCACGTGGTCGCCGTGTACCACGAGAGGCGAGAGCCGGGGTACTGGCGCAATCAGCTTTGACGTTCGTGCTTGCGTGCAGCGGACGTAACGCAAGGCGCTCTCACAGCGAAAACTCCACGGCTTCGCGGTGCGGTGGAGCGAGCTTGATGCCGGATTCTTTCTCGATGTTACTCGCCAAAAGAGCGAGCGTATGCATCGCATCGCCTATCCATAAGTGGGCCTTGCGCAGTGACTTGTGCGCCGATTTCTTGGCACGCCCGCGGGATTTATCGTCGATTCCCGAGGCAAGGGCATATTCCTTATTGCATACCGCATCGACGGCGAGAGCCCAAAGTTCGTACATCTGCCGATGAAGGTTCAAAAGCAGACCGCGTACGCTGCATTCATCGCCACAGCTCGTCCCCTCATTGCCTTTCACCGGTTGCTTCGTAATTGTCACATGGTCGAACGCCGAAAAGAGATCTTCAACGCTTTTGATATCCGAATTGATGTCCGCCCACTGTCGCACGGCTTCATCAATATCTTCTGCGTGTTTGACAGACTGCTCACCGTTTACGTTGATGATGTACGTGTGCATGATGCTTCTCCTTCGCGCGGCTCCGACGCCGCGTGCGAGGTCTCCGCGGAGGCCGCGCCCGCGACGCCGGATCACTTCGCGAGTCGCGCCCGATCGAGAGCTACGACGTTGCCGGCGCTCGCCAACCGGCGCGCTTCGAGCTCCTTGGCGAGCTGCGCGACGACATCCCACCGCTGAGCGGCAGCGCCTCCTTCAAGCGCCCTTACAAGACCTGCTTCGACGTCGATCGGTTCCGGTTTTGATGGTTGAGATTCGGCCAAAACCGTCGCGGCGGAAGGTGATCGTTGCTCGATCGGCTCAACACAATCGGAGGCTGTTTTCTCTGGCAATGCTGCTAATTTTCGCCCATCGAAAGGTGACGATTTCGTACCGTGTTCGGTTGGTTTCGAATCCCTTGCTCTCCGCTGTAACGACAATGCGCCCCGCGAGTGATCGCCGCGCCGTGGCTCCGGCACGTGTCGTGAATGCTCCGATTCCGTGGTTCTCGACGAACGAGAACTCTTTTTTGGAGAAGAGACTATGAGACATTGGAGATCGCTTGGCATGTTGGGCGCGTGCGCGATGGCAACCGCTGTCGCATGCGGGTCTGGTGGGAATTCTTCGAATCCGTTGCAACCCGCAGCGGCATACCCGAACTGCACCCAAACAATGGATTATTGGCAGAACGATCCGGACGCGTGGCCCGTCACGACGGTAACGCTGGGTAGCGTCGACTACGATCAAAGTCAGCTTCTGCAAATCCTCGCGGAACCGGTTGACGACAATGGCCTCGTCGAGTTGGTGCAGGCGGAAACCACTGCGAAACTGAGCATCGCCGACGGCGCTGACGACAGCGTCGTCTCGCCACTGCTGACAGAGGCAGACGCACTCATTGGGACGCTCAGCCCGCCACCCGTTGGCGGCGACTCGTTGCCCCAAACGACGACGGCAGCCCTCGTGGCCTCCATCAACGACTTCAACACCGGCGCCGTTGGCCCAGGCCAGTGTAGATCCAACCCCTTTCACGGCAACTGCGCTCAGTCCGTGAATTACTGGCTGGAAAACCCTGACGCGTGGCCAGTGAACTCATTGACGTTGGGATCAACGAAGTATCCAAAGGGCCAGCTCCGGCAAATCCTCTCGCAGGATCCCGACGACAATGGCCTCCTCCTTCTGGAGCAACTCGAAATCGCGGTGAAGCTAAGCATCGCTGCAGGCGCCGATGACAGCGACATCGCGGGGGTACTCGAGCAGGTGGACGAATTGATCGATGGGCTCGTCGCACCACCCGTAGGCACAGACGAATTGACGCAGGAGCAGGTGGCCGACCTGGTGGCCGCCCTCAGCGCCTTCCTCGATGGTGACGTCGGCCCCGGTGCGTGCAGACTCGACGAAGATGCAGGCACCGATGCGGGTAGTGATGCATCCACCGGTGATGGTGGCAGCAGTGACGGTGGCAGCGACGCAGCGACCGATTCAGGCAGTGATGCATCCACCGGTGATGGTGGCAGCAGTGACGGTGGCAGCGACGCAGCGACCGATTCAGGCAGTGATGCATCCACCGGTGATGGTGGCAGCAGCGACGGTGGCAGCGATGCATCCACCGAAAATGGCGGCAACGACGCGTCCAGTGATGCGAGCAGTGACGGCGGCTCGCAAAACGACAGCGGGATGTCCTTCTAACACTACTGCCGGAACTTCGTTCCGGGCTACGCGTTTCCGCTTCGCGGAAAGCAGTAATGTTAGACTTATCTCGAGGGGGCCTGGCGCCCCCTCTTGCCCGCAAAAGCGGGCAATTCACCCCTCCGCGAAGTCGCTCCCGCGACTTCGTTAGCACTACTGCCGGGGAGTTCCCGGCAGTAGTGCTAAGGCTTACGCGTTATGACGATATGCCCGTGCCCGTTGTTGTCCGGATAGCCGTAGCGAAACGGCAACGGATCGCTGCCCTTGAACAGATCGCGAAAGTCGGCCGCGTCGTGGTTGTTCACGGTGCCGAACGGCTCGGGCCACTCGAATTGGCCGTAGACATCTTGCACGAAGCCATATTTCTTTGCGATGCGCGGCGGCACGCCCGTGGTGTCGGATATCATCCAGCTCGTGTGCGTCATGAGCCAATCGCGCAAAATGGAGAAATTTTCATCGTCCCAAAGCAGGTGGCTCGCTGCTTTGGTCATGGCGGATACTTCCGTGTGCTTGTTTAGATAATTGAGGAAGAATGGCTTTTTCGTCACATTTTTGTTCGATAAATCGAAAGCGATATGGCGCAGCACTCGAACGTTTGCATCATTCGGCTCTTTGAAGCGAATTTCGGCGTTCGCAAAGGGTCCTGCGCGCCCAGACTTTCCTGCTTTCACGGCTTGCTCAATTTCGTCGTCCGTCAGCCAATGAAATGCGCCGTCGTCGTCGATTGTAAAATAGCGCAGCGTCACGGGCACAGCGCCGTGAAGGGCGAGAGCGGCCATTGGAAAGGCAATTTCGCCCGGAATCGCACCGTGTGATTCGATATCGAGGTTGAGCGTTCGGCTGTGCGCTTTCAAGAAAAGCTTGCCGAGGTGATCGCGCAGCTTGGCAAGTTCGCGTGAAAGTCGCGTCGAGTCCACCTTGAGAATGCCGCGCACATCGCCGGCGATCTCGAGCGAGATGGTCGTGATCTCGTTCGCGTTGGGATAGGTGGCAAGCGCGCCCACCAGATCTCCGCCACCAAAAGGATAAACCACTACGCTCGGAGTGCTCGGCGGTCGAATTTTCTCGATGAATGGCATGGCAACGTCGAGCCAATCTTTCTTGAACTCGGCGTAGTCTGCCTCGAGAGCCGCGCAGTGCGCGTCGACAATCTCCTTGTCGATATTCGGCGGAATGAATGCGTCGTCGCCACCACAACCAGCAACGCGGAAAGCCGCCTGCACTTCTTTCGTGTAAAGTGCACCTTCAAGCCCTTCCGACGTGATTTGTGGCGCGACCGGCGGCGTAACTTGTGGCGTGGCTTGCTCAGGGGCGTCGGCGATCGCTTCCTTCGCGTTTTTTGCTTCTGTCGAGTCTGCGGATGCATCGGTGGATGCCGAGCCTTCTCGTTGGTCGGAACGATGCGACTTGCAGCCAACTTCGCAGGCCATCGCAAAGCCCGCTGCCGCGCAAAAAATCAAAGCGGAGCGAAAAGCAAAGATCATACACTGTTTCCATTTAGCTTTAGCTAGCGATCGAGCCAACGCGCTTGACGTCGCTCGAAAAACGCTTCGACGGCCTCGCTGTGATCGGCTCCGCTCCAGGTGGTTGCGAAGAGTTGGCGTTCGAGTGCGCGAACGTCGTCAGCACCTGTCGCGGCGGCACGCACGAGGCGCTTCATCTCGGCGATGGCCGAGGGTGATCCAAGCGCCACGTCAGCGGCCCATGCCATGGCAACTTCGAGCGCGTGATCGTCATCGGTCACTTCGTCGACGAGGCCAAGGACTTTGGCTTGCTCGGCCGTGAGCTCGTGGCCGGCGTAAAGCAAACGTGCGGCAGTGCCCACCGAGACACTTGCAAGCAGGCGCGCGGCCGTTCCCCATGCCGTTGTCACGCCCATGCGTACTTGCTTGAACGAGATCGTTGCACGCACAGCCGCAATGCGCATATCGCACGCCATGGCGAGCTCGGCACCGCCGCCAATGGCAGGGCCCGGCAACGCGCAGAGAACAGGAAAAGGAAGACGTGTGATCGCGTGGCAAAGATGCCAGCCAAGATCGCTGAAGCGCTCTGCTTCTTCGTGCGAATTCTTCTCGCGAAGCTCGCGCAAATCTCCGCCAGACACGAACACTTGCCCGGCGCCCGTAAGCACGGCGGCACGCACGGTCACGTCGCGGTTTGCTTCTTCGATGGCTTGGGCGAGCGCGGCGATCGTTTTGTGATCGAGCGCGTTTTTTGCGGCCGGTCGGTCAATCGTCCAAACTACGACATTGCCTTGGCGTTCGATGTGCAGCATGGCTTTTTTCATCCGCCCGTGCGCAAACGTCGTGGCGGGGCGACTTCGCGACTGCTTTTGCCGCCATCCTTGTTGGGCTCGCTGCGCTCGTGACGAAGGCGCGTCGCACGCTGTTCGGCCTCGACAACGCTGTCGCGGTCGCGTTGCGAGCGGCGCTTTCGGCGCTTTCGGCGGCGCGCAAGAAAGCGCTCGGCGTGGGCAACGATGGCACCGGCAACGTCGAGCCCGCTGGTGCGCTCAATGCCCTCGAGCCCGGGGGAACTGTTGATCTCGAGGATTTTCGGGCCGTCGCTTCCTTCGAGGATGTCGACACCGGCAACCTCGAGACCCATCACTTTCACCGCGGCAATGGCCGCATGCCGATAGCGATTCGGCAGCTCGACGCTCACGCCAAGCCCACCGCGGTGCAAGTTCGAGCGAAACTCGCCTTTCTTCGCCTGACGCCGCATGGCTGCGATCACCCGTCCGCCTACGACGATGGCGCGGTAGTCACGTCCTTTCGACTCGGCGATGTACTCTTGCAAAATGATGTCTTGGCCCATGGCCCAAAGCGTTTCAAGAAGCGACGTCACCGCTTGCGGCGTTTCGGCGATCATGGTTCCGATGCCTTGAGTGCCCTGCTGAAGCTTCACAATGGCGGGCGTGCCCCCAACGAATGTGAGCGCGGCATCGACCGAGTCGGGAGTTCTCGCACACACGGTTTTGGGAACGTCGATGTCTTTCTTGGTGAGAAGCTGCATCGAGCGGAGCTTGTCGCGCGAGCGGGCAATAGCAATGGCGTTGTTGAGAACGGGCACGCCCATCATGTCGAACTGCCGCACCACGGCGAGCCCGTAATTCGTGATCGACGCGCCAATGCGCGGCACAACCATGTCGACCGGCGGCAGCAAGCGATCGCCCACGAACATGGCGGGGCGACCGCGCGAGATAACAATTTGTATGTCGAGCGGATCGGCCACGATAACGTGGTGATCGCGCGCACGTGCGGCAAGAACGAGACGACTCGTAGAGTAAAGGCCCGCATTTCGAGAAAGAACAAGCAGATGCACGAGATGTGCGGATCCTCTAGTACCTGGACACTGTGGCGTCGACCGGTTCGTTTTTTACCCCGCGACAAGCGAGGGGATGAATGGGCGCGTAGGTAAGCCCGCGAGCAAAAGCAAAGCGCAAGCACCGGAGATCTGGACGGCCGAGCGGCCCCTGGTACCGTGCGAAGCGATGGATCGACCTGCGACGAGGCCAACAGCAAAGGTGCCGACACGTGGCTCGTCGCACGATGACGATGATGATCTCGACCTGCCCCCACTCGACGGTGCCCCACTCGACAGCGAAGAAGAGAACGAGATAGCGGGCGAGATTGACGATCCCGCAAGCCCCTCAAGCGCGGCCGACGCATTCGACGATGCCACGGCCGATGGTCCGATCGATTTCGCTGTCGACGGCGACGAAGGCGGTTGGCTCGATGACACCGACTGCTCACAAACGCTAGACGTGGGCGCCTTTGATCTCGCTTTGGGTCCGGAAGAAAGCCTCATCGACGACGACGAATCCGATGCGGATAAAGCCGCGGGCAACGACGACGTTGCTTGTGCGAGCGAACCGTCCCTCGTCACCGACGGGGGCGAAGAGGGGCCGCTTGCCGAAGACGACGAGCTGCGCGAAGAAGATCTTCCAGCGCTCGATGCCGACGACGGCGACGAAATCTCGAATGATATCCTATTCGATCGGGTCATCGTTGCCGACAACGAAGAGCTTCGCTGGGACGATCGCGCCTGGGCGCGCATGCCATTTGCCGAAACGCTGTGCAATGGCGCGGCCTACGAAAGCGATTCGCTCGCTGCATCGTGCGAGCCGGGCGACGAGAAAAACCCGCGCGACGCAACATGGCGGCGTCTCGAAGAAACCGGCGGCGTCACGGCGGCAGCCATCGTTCCAGGCGGCAGCGCAGTCGTCGCGATAGAGCAGCTGTCGCGCGTGCTTCTCGTGCGCATCTTGCCGGACGGTATTGCGCGCATCATCGCCGAGATGGATGACGACGAATCGATTCGTGTCACGGCGCTTCATTGGGACGCTGCGCGCGGATGCCTCATCGCAATAGGGCCTTTTGGCACGCAAGGGTTTCAGCCGGTTTAATTTTCGCGATCTCGGAACGAGGCGGCGCGAGTATCGTAAGCTCAATGATTCGCCTTTACACCTGGCCCACACCGAATGGTCACAAGGTGCACATTGCGCTCGAAGAGCTCGGGGTGCCGTACGAAGTTGTACCGGTGAACATTGGTGCGGGCGACCAGTTCAAGCCCGAATTTCTCGCCATCACGCCAAACCATCGCATTCCTGCAATCGTCGATACGGACGGTCCTGGAGGCGAGATGCCCTTGTTTGAATCGGGTGCCATTCTTCTTTACCTTGCCGAAAAAACCGGCGGGCTTTTGCCCAAATCGCCGCGAGCGCGCGCCTTGGCGATTCAGTGGCTGATGTTCCAGATGGCGGGAATTGGACCCATGTTCGGCCAACAGGGTCACTTCCTTTTCTACGCACAAGAGAAGCACCCGTACGCCATCGAGCGATATTCGAACGAAGTTCGGCGCTTGCTTGGTGTTCTCGACAAGCGGCTTGCCGCAGCCGCATACCTCGCCGGCGACGAGTACTCCGTCTGTGACATTGCAACGTTCCCTTGGCTGCGCAACCTCGAAGCGCGCGGTGTCGATGTTGGCAAAGACTTCCCGAACATCAAGCGGTGGTTCGACCTCGTTGGCGCGCGCCCGGCCGTCCAGCGAGGTCTTGCGGTGCTCGCCGACAAGACCCGCAAGGGCCCCCCCACCGACGAAGAACGAGAGAACCTTTTCGGCAAAAAGCAGCAGCATCCGCGTTGAACGCGTTGCGCAACAGATGGCGAAGCACACGCGCAATCCCTACAAAGTGGCAGACCATTATACCCGCGAGGCCAAAAGCCGAGGGTATCCTGCGCGCAGTGTTTTCAAGCTCGAAGAAATCGACAAGCGACTCCGGCTGCTCAAGCCGGCGATGCGCGTGCTCGATCTCGGCGCGGCACCAGGCAGCTGGACGCTCTACGTTGCCCAAAAGGTTGGCGCGAAAGGACACGTGCTGGCAATCGATCAGACCCTGATCGAGGTGCCGCTTCCCGCACATGTGGTTTTTCTTCATGGCGACGCGCTCGCTTTGGAGAGCGACGCGCTTGCGACGTTCGCGCCGTACCATGTCGTTTTGTCGGACATGGCCCCGAGCACAACGGGCAACCGGCTCGGCGATCAAACACGGAGCTACGAGCTTTTCACCCGAGCCCTATCGGTCGCTGAAAAGCTACTATTGCCTGGCGGCGCATTCGTCGGAAAAATTTTTATGGGCGAAGACTTTCAGAACGCAAAAGCGGAGATGAAAAAGGTTTTTCGCGACAGCCGCACGATGAAGCCCGAAGCCGCGCGCGCATCGAGCTACGAGATCTTTCTCGCTGGTCTCGATCGCAAGCGGACGGACGAGCTTTTTTGAGGCGTGCGCCAGCGCTTTGCTTCCGGTAGTCTCGCCGCGTGTCGGTGGCCGCGTTCCATGGCCTTGTTGCAGGCCGTTTCGTCATCGACCGCGAGGTCGGGCGCGGTGGCGTGGGCATTGTGTATCATGCACACGACAAGGTGACGGCACTGCCGGTGGCGCTCAAGGTCATCGCGATTCCCGGCGTCGACGCGAGCGAAGAGGCGCGCTTCGGTCGCGAAGGCCGCGTGCTCGCCGGGCTGACCCACCCGGGGATTGTGCGGGTCGTCGCGTTCGGGTTGCTGGAAGATGGGCATCCCTACATCGCGATGGAGTGGCTCGAAGGCGAAGACGTGGCCCATCGGCAAAAGCGTGCGCCACTCACTCTTGCTCAGGCTGTCGATATTGGGGCGCAGGTCGCTGATGCTCTTGCCTACGCGCACGGCGTTGGCATCGTGCATCGCGACATCAAACCGTCGAACGTGATCCTCATTGACGGCATTGGCAACGACACGACTGGCAAAGGCAACGCGGCCACGCTCGCGCCCACCTCGGCAGCAGCAGCATCGTCGCATGCAACGCTTTTGGCCAAGCTCGTCGACTTCGGCGTTGCTTCGGCCGAAGACGCGCGTCTCACACGCACCGGAGCCATCATCGGCACGCCCGCGTATATGGCGCCCGAGCAGGCACGCGGCGATGCCGAAGTCGACGCGCGCGCCGACATCTACGGCCTCGGTGCAACGCTCTTCGAAATGATTGCTGGCCGGCCTCCGCACGTGGGGCCAACGCCCATCGCCATTCTTGCGCGCCTGGTGACGACGCCAGCGCCGCGCCTGATGGAAATCTTCCCCGACGCGCCCATTTTGCTCGACGAGCTCCTGAGCGCAATGCTCGCCATGCACCCGGACGACAGGCCTACGCGCGCGGCCGATGTCGCGCTCCGTCTTCGCGCCATCGCAGAGCAACTTGCCTCTGCATCGGCCAACACGCTTACGCAATCGCCCGATCTTGCACCAACGAGCTTCGGGGCAATCTCCATCTCAACGGTCAAACCTGGGGGTTCGAGACTCGTCACATCCATCCTTGCCACGCATGTCCCCAAGGGCCATCCACGCGCGCGTCTTCTTGCACACCTTCGTGCGCGCGGCGCCGAGGCAACCGAGCTTGGCGGCGACGCGATCGTCGCGCACCTCGGAGTCAAAAAGGCCTTGGGCGACGAGGCGACTCGCGCACTCGATTTGGGTCTGCGTCTTTGTCGCGCGGGATGCAGCGTTGGCGTTGCCACGGGGCGCTCGCGCATCGACCGAACGCGTCCAACCGGTGAGGTTGTCGACCGCGCGGCGGCGCTCGCACGCGATGCTGCGAGGGGTCAGGTTCTCGCCGATACAACGACGAGCGAGCTTGTGCGCGGCCGCTACGAGATCTCCGTCCGCCTCGACGGCACCGCGGTGGTTGGAGCAAAAACCACAGCCAAAAAAGAGGGCGCAGGCGGCTCGCCGTTCGTCGGGCGCGAAGCCGATCTGAGCCAGATTGTTAGCGCGTACGAGCGATGCCAAGAAGACAGAACACCCATTGTCGTCACGATCAGCGGCCCGCCCGGCATCGGTAAAACAAGACTTCGAAGCGAAGCCATTGCGAGCATCAGCTCGCACGCGTCATCCGCCCGCATCGCGGTGGTGCGTGCCGAGTCGTTCGCAAAAAGTCACGCGCTCGGCATCATGGCCGACATTGCGCGCGCCCTTGCAGGCGTGGCCAAAGGCGCCCATCTCGGCGATGCCATCGCAGCCATCGACGCCGTCTTGGCCCACATCAAGGTGATTGGTCAGGGAACGCGGGAGCTCGTTGCAAGGCTCATGGCAAATCAGCCACTGCTCGGAGCGGTAGACGCACGGGCCGCCCGCGACGCAATCTGGATGGCGCTCACCGACATGGCACTTCGCGCGGCCGAGCAGGCGCCGCTGGTCATCTCAGTGGAAGATGCGCAGTGGGCAGACGTTGAAAGCCTTGCGTGGATCGATCACTTGCTCGGGCGCGCGGCAGGGCGCTCCATTTTCGTTTTGGCGACAGCACGGCCTACACTTTTTCGCGATGATCCGACACGTTTTTCGGGTCGCGATCACGTGCGCATCGAGCTGCGACCGCTAGCGCGTCGCACACTGCGCGCGATTGCCACGGCCATTCTCGGTGACAAAGCGCAAGGCGAGCAGGGAGAGCATCTCGTCGAATCCATTTCCGCGCAAGCGGCCGGCTCTCCCCTGTTTGCCGAAGAGCTGGCGCGCCTCGCGCAGCAAGGGCGCGACGCCACGAGCGCTCCAACCATCGAGGCAGCCATTCAAGCGTCGCTCGACGCTCTCGACGAAGACGCGCGCGACGCCGCCATGAAGCTCAGTGTCTTCGGGATGCAGGTGTGGGACGCGGGAATCGGCTCACTCGGCGTCACAAACGTGCCTGCGATGATGCGCGCGCTGACGAGCGCCGAGTTGCTCGTCGAGCAAGCAGAATCGCGGTTTTTCGGCACGCGCGAGTGGGCCTTCAAGCACGCCCTGACCCGCGACGTAGCGTACGCATCGCTGGGCGACGAAGAGCTCCGAGACTTGCACGCGCATGCAGGCCATTGGCTCGCGAAAATGGGCGAAGACGACGCCATCGTGGCGCGGCACCTCGAACTCGGTGGCGAGGCTGCGGACGCTGCGAATCACCTTGAAAAGGCAGCGCGGCGAGCGCTCGCCGCGAACGCACTTGGCGACGCCGTGAAGCTCGCCGAAAAGTCGCTCGCGTTCGCCGAAGACAAGGCGACGAGTTTCGCGCGCGCACAGCTTCTCGACGAGGCGTGGTCGCGTCTCGATGCCCGCGCAGGCGAGCGCGATACGGCCGTGCGCGCGATGCAAGAGGCGATTTACGACGATGCAAGCGAGGTCCGCGCCATGGGCGCGCGCGTTCGCTACGAAGATGCATGCGGCGGCGGTCCTGACACGAGCTCGGGCCTCGAGGAGGTCATCGCGCGCGCGAAAAAGGCATGCCTGTTCGACGAAGAGGCCCGCAGCGCCGCGGCGCTCGCGGCTCGCTACGCCTTTGCCGGCGAGCTTAGCAAAGCAGCGGAATGGGCCGACGCGCTGCTCGACTTGTCGCGCACACAAGGGATTCCTGGCGCTGCAGTGGATGCATGGCAAACGCTCGCAGTCGTTCGCCAGGCACGCGGCGACGTTGGCGCGGCGCTCGAGGCGCGTCGAAGCGCGGCGCGCGCAGCAGCCGAGGCCGGCCTAAAAACGAGCGAAGCAACGCTGACGATCAACGTTGGCTTTGCGCTCACTACCATGGGTGCAAAAGAAGAAGCGCGAGGCGCGATCGAAGACGGCATCGCGCTCGCCCAAGCCGTTGGTTCGCCGGGCACAGTGCGCCATGGGCAGATGAACTTGCTTTGCTGGGCAGCGACGTTCGGCTCGGATCCAGCGATTGACACGCTGCTTGCCGAGACACGCGCGTTCGCGGACGCTGCGGTGTCCGGTGGTTGGGTCCCTCACGACCGCGTAACGCTTGGCGTGCTCTATTACCGAGGTGCGGAGCTTCTTCGAGACGACAGCTGGCAGCTCGCTCGTGCGCCGGAAAGTGGAAGCCGCGGCGGGGATAATTGCGCTGAGTTGGCGCGCACGCTCCTCAAAACGGCAGCTGGCGGCTACCGCACAACGAAGATGCTCGACGTACTGCCTGTGGCACTAGGGCTTTGGGCCGAAGCCGAGCGGCGATGCGGTGAGCCAGAACGCGCGATGGAGCTCGCGACCGAAGCAGCAGGCCTGCTCGAGCGCGGTTCGCCAAGCTTGCTCAACGAAGCCCCGGTGTACCTTGCGTTGCATGATGCATGCTTCGACGTTGGGCAAATCGATACTGCGAAAGATGCCATTTTACGCGGCGTGCCTCGACTCGTCACACGCGTACACGGCTTGTCTGGAACGCCTTTCGCGAAAGAGTTCTTGACGCGCCTGTCGTCGAACGCAGGACTGCTCGCTGCGGCAGAAGCGTATGGTCAGCTGCCTCCAGCGCTCCAAGCCATCCTCGAACGCGCATGACAAAACGCTGCGAAAACGTCGCATCTTTGTCTACCATTTAGATCTTGGCTTGGAGGCGTCCCTTGCGTACCGTGGGAGCGGAATGAAACGTCGGGGCACTTTTTCAAGTTACGCCTTGGGTGTAACTTTCTTAATTTTCGCATTTGCGGCCGCGTGCCAAGTGGCAACCCCGCCTGACGAGCCGTTGTCCAGCATGCAGGGCACATCAGCAGCCAACATGAATCAGGGGAACAGCAGTTCCTCGCAAAGCCAGATGGACGGGGGCCAATCAGGCGGTCAGTCAAACGGAGGCCAATCAGACGGAGGCCAGTCAGGCGGCCAGTCAAACGGAGGCCAATCAGACGGAGGCCAGTCAGGCGGGGGCAATACGGGTCCGCTTCCCGACACCTTGGGCACAACGTCAGCAGCAGTGCTCGCCAATCAGCTGGGGCTTGAGAATCGCTTCGCCGTTGGGCTCGGCAACGACGACGACAACGGCAACTTGAGTGCAGACAAAGTCCACGCATACACTCTTGGGCCGAAACTCGATATCCACTACATGTATTTATCTAACCTAAATTGGATAAGCTGGAGCCCTAATGGGGGGTATGTCACATCGCACGCAAACGCGGCAAAGGCGAACGGCGTGGTGCCCATGTTCACGCTTTACCAGGTGGCAGCAAACGGTGAAGACAACGACCTCTCAAGCATCACCGATGCAAGCTTTATGACCAAATATTGGAGCGGCGTGCGTACGCTGTTCCAGCGTCTCGGCGAGTTCGGCTCCCCCGCGATCGTCCATCTCGAGCCGGATTTTTGGGGAACCGCCCAGCAGACGAAAGGCAATGATCCATCGAAGGTTTCGGCTGTTGTCACATCCCTCGTGCCGGAGTGCACCGATTTGCCTGATAACGTATCAGGCATGGCACAATGCATGATTCGACTTGGGCGTACGCTTGCGCCGAATACCAAAATTGGTCTCCATGCGTCAACCTTTGGTGCCTACTCGAATTCGAATGGCGCAAGCGATCCCGTAGCCATTGCCAAGTACCTTGTTGCCCTTGGCGCCGGCCAGTCTGATTTCATGACGATCGAAACGCTCGATCGTGACGCCGGCTGTTTCGAAGCGGGCAAAGATCCAAATTGCCAGCGTTCGGGGACTTTTTATTGGGACGAAACCAATGCGAAAAGCCCGAATTTTGCCGAACATCTTGCCTGGGCAAAGGCAATCCACGACGGCACCGGGCTGCCCCTTCTCTGGTGGCAAACGCCGCTTGGTGTACCAAGCACGACATCCGGTGGTAGCGCCAGTCATTATCGCGACAACCGCGTGCACTACATCTTCACGCACCCAGACGAGTTCGTTGCCGCAGGAGGCTTCGGCGTAGTCTTTGGCACTGGCGCAGCAAATCAGACGGACGTAACCACGGACGGCGATCAATTCAAAAACGCTGTCACAGCCTATCTCACCTCGCCCGTCTCGCTACCGTAGGACCGAAAAGGGCCCCCACAAGGGGTGCCCCTACGAACATGCGTTTTGATACGTTTTGTTTGGCGGTTGCGTGTAGGGGCGTATGGCCATAAGCCCCTACGAATATGCGTTGTTGGTTGTAGGAGCACCCCTTGTGGGGGCCCCTAACGAACGTCGCGCCCTAGCGCATGATCTAGGCGCACACGTGCCACGCGTGCATCGACACGGGCGTTGAGGTGATCGAGACGAGTCTGCGCGAGGGCCTGTTCGGCATCGATGACTGTCGTGCCGGTGCCGCGGCCGTTGTTGAATAGTTCGCGCGCGACGCGATAGCTTTCGACGGCGCTCGCAAGCTGGCGCTCGGTTGTCTCGATGGCCGTGTCGGCTTCGACAACGCCTTGGTAGGCTTGAACGATCTCGATCTCGATGCCGTCGCGCATCGTGCCCTTCTGCGCTTCAAGCTGGTTGGCGCGCGCTTCGGCGTCGGCCGCTTGTGGGCTTGCGATGAGCATGTCGTTCGGCGACCAGGTAACTTGCGCGCCAAGGGACCACGTTGGAAACCACTCGTTCGACTGCGGAAAGCGACGCGAGTTTGGATTCGCGTACGTCACATCGCCGAAGCCTGAGACCACCGGATATTTACCTGCATTCTGCACGGAAGCCTGTTTGCGCGCGGCGTCGGCATTCTTGTCGATACTTTTGATTTCAGGGCGCTTCGACATACCCTCGGCAACGAGCTGCTTGATGTTGCCAGTCACCGGCGACATGGCACCGTCGATGGTATCGCTCGGCGCAAGCATTTCCTCGTCCTTCGCGTGGATGGCAACGCGAACCTGGCGCTCGGTCTGCACAACGTTGCTCTTCGCACGTTCGAGAAAAAGCTCGGACGACGCAACGGTTGTCTCGGCGCGGAGCACGTCGGCCTTCGACGCATTGCCAACCGTGAACTGGTTCTGCGCGTCTTTCAAATGCGCGCGAGCAACAGCCAGTGTTTGCGCCGCGACGACAACGGCGCCGCGAGCGCGCAGCCACGTGTAGTAAGCGATTTTGCCATCGGCATACGACTTAGCGCGCGCGCCGATGAGATCGAAACGCGCGGCTTCTTCCGAATGCGTCGCGGCGCTGTAGCCCTGGCCAATGCGAAAAAAGTAGTCGCTGATCGGAACTGCGATCGTTGCCTGAGCAAGCCAGTTGTCGAGCACGAGCGGGAAGGTCAGCGTGTCGAAGCCGAGAGCATACGTGGCGCCTGGATTCGTAGTGCCACTTGGTTCGTTCGTTGCGACGAACGAACCAGACGCTCCCCCGGTAAGGCTTGGCGGAACGAAGTTGGAGAGGCGCGTGTAACGACCGGTGAAACCAATGCGTGGCAGAAAGTTTGTCCACGCTGCTTGCGACCGCGCGGAGGCGCCTGCAATCGCCTGCTCAGAAGCCTTTGCCGCGTAGCTTGTTTGCATGGCGCGCTGCCCAACCTGATCGGCCGTAATACCTCCCTGCACGGGCGCCATAAGATCGCCAACCTTCGATACGCCGGCCGCGTCGAAGGAGTCAGATCCGGGAGCGGCAGGCTGGCCATTGGCAGGCACAGCGAGCGTTGGCGACGAGCCAGCGGCGGCGACGGCAGTTGGAGCCGTTGGCGCGGCATTCGGCGGCCTCGGACGAGCAGGTACGGCGCCCGGACGAGTGCCGGGATGCTGTTGGGCAAATGCGGACACGGCCACGGAACCGACGGCAAGTGCACTCAACACCGCAAGCCCGCGCCGGATCGACTGTTGGCCGTTGCCTCCCGTCGTGTGCACGGCCGCGCCCACGCCGGTCGTGGACACGCGAAAGAAACCAAAGCTCCGCATTTGAATGACAATCCTTTCTCTTCTCATATGATGCCGGAAAGTCACGTTTCGTTACGCATCGTCGGTACGAATCGTGCTCGAAACTTCTACTGCGCCTAACGAAAAACCTGGACGAAAAAGCGCGGTTGGAAGAAGGATTGAGTCAAATGCCTCCGCGGTCATTCACACCCTCGAGCCGCTCGCGAGGCACAGCGTCGCCTGTGGTTCTCGCGATTGTTGCCTTTGCCTGCTCTGCGTGCGAGCCGCCAGCGGCGCGCAAACCGATCGACATGACACCCATCGGGACCGTGCCAAACGTGGAGCGCCGCGCCACCGAAGAAGGCGACGCTTCCGTCACCACGCCGAATAGCGGAACGCCGGGGCCGCGGAAGGCGTCGCCATGCGTCGGCGGCGATTTCGTCGCGCTCGACGAAACGCTCCGTAACTGTGAGGTGCCGATGCCCGCAAGCACGGAACTTCCGTCGAGCCTGCGCGACAAGCTCGAAGTAACCGTCGCGGCAAGCACTCTGGCGGTTGTGCAGGGCGGGCGCATGGACCTCACGGTTACATTCCGCAACAAATCGAGCGAGCCTTTGCCTCTCTACTTTTCTGGCAACCGCTTTCCACACTTCGAAGTAGAGGCACTTGACGCGAAAGGGCACAGGGCCGACGTGCCTGCGGGCAAAACTCCTGCGTGGCCAAAAGGGACGGGCCCATCTGCGTCAGTCCCCGAGAAGGCATGGCGCGTGACGCTTGCAGGCGGAGCATCAGGCAAGATCAAAATTTCGTGGGATGCCGCCAAGACGAAGTGGGCGCCTGAAAAAGCAAATGGGTGGGAAAGGCCTGGCTTTCCTCGTGCAATGGCAGGCCCGCTGTCCCCAGGGAAATACACATTGCGGATCGGGGTGCCGCTCGTGCGGGGGGGCTTGGATGCGCTGAAGATTGCGATTCGCGTGACCCCCTCGGGGGCTGGTTCGCAAGCTTCGATGGTGCAGTCGCGATAGTGGCTCAAACCCGAGGAGGATGTGGGTAGGACAAAAAAGGGAAACCGCCCAAGGGCATGTTTACCAGCCAGCTGCGCGCATCGATGCGTTTGGTTGGGTGCTTCTGACCATCACGATCCCATCGAGACGCGCAGCGTGCATCCATGAGCAAAGTCATCAAAAGTGGTGCGCATACAAAAAGCAAAACCGCCTGAAAGCTCTTTATGGATGGCTTTCAGGCGGAATAA